>NZ_BCVQ01000123.1 GCF_001591825.1 Rossellomorea vietnamensis NBRC 101237 | reverse complement strand
AGTTCTGTCGCTGTTGATGCAGGATATAAAACACCCCACATCGCTAAATTCCTCATGGACCAAGAAATCAGACCCGTTATGCCTTATACACGGCCGAGAACGAAAGACGGATATCTTAAGAAATACGAATACGTTTACGATGAATATTTTGACTCCTATCTTTGTCCCGAAGGACAAATTCTACCTTACCGTACTACCACAAGAGACGGGTACAAACAATACGCTTCCAATCCTTTGGAATGTACAGACTGTCCTCTGTTAGAACGTTGTACGCAAAGTAAGAATCACACCAAGATGATTCATCGACATGTGTGGCAGGATTACATAGATGAGGTAGATCATTTGAGACATACAGAACTAAATAAAACTCTATATGCGAAACGCAAAGAAACGATCGAACGGGTCTTTGCGGACGCAAAAGAAAAGCATGGCATGCGTTGGACGACCTTAAGAGGTCTTAAAAAAGTTTCAATGCAGGCGATGCTTACATTCGCTGCCATGAATCTTAAG
>NZ_BCVQ01000122.1 GCF_001591825.1 Rossellomorea vietnamensis NBRC 101237 | reverse complement strand
TCCTTGATCTGAATGAATTAAGAGCTCATCACCTTTATTTACATGTTTTAATCCTTGTTCTAACATCGTCTCGACCAAATCATATGTTGGCCTGGATTGGATCGTATAAGTAATAATCTCTCCGTTAAATAAGTCTAGAATGGGGGACAGATAGAGTTTTTGACCGAACAATTTGAACTCTGTGATGTCTGTGACCCATTTTTGATTAGGTTTATCGGCTCTAAAATTACGATTTAGGATGTTGGGAGCCACTTTGCCAACTTTCCCTTTGTAGGATTTATATTTTTTCATTCGCACAATGCATTTAAGGCCCAATTCTCTCATGATCCGAAGAACTTTCTTTTTGTTAATATCGTGACCTTTTTCTTGAAGAACGTCCGTAATGCGACGGTACCCAAGACGTCCTGAGTGTCTATGGTAGATGAAATTAATTCTTCTTTTCCATTTACGATCAGGATCTGGTTGGTCTAATTTTTTTGTGATGTGATAGTAAGTACTTTTAGGAAGCTTAGCTACTTTTATCATTC
>NZ_BCVQ01000121.1 GCF_001591825.1 Rossellomorea vietnamensis NBRC 101237 | reverse complement strand
CCCTTGATCTGAATGGATTAAGAGCTCATCGCCTTCATTTACATGTTTTAATCCTTGTTCTAACATCTTCTCGACCAAGTCAAATGTCGGCCTTGATTGGAGGGTATAGGTAATGATCTCTCCGTTAAATAGGTCTAGAATGGGGGACAGATAGAGCTTTTGACCGAACAGTTTGAACTCCGTTACGTCTGTCACCCATTTTTGATTAGGTTTATCGGCTCTAAAATTACGATTTAGGATGTTGGGAGCTACTTTTCCAACTTTCCCTTTGTAGGATTTATATTTTTTCATTCGTACAATGCATTTAAGGCCCAATTCTCTCATGATTCGAAGGACTTTCTTTTTATTTATATCGTGTCCTTTTGCTTGAAGAACGTCCGTAATGCGACGGTACCCAAGGCGTCCTAAGTGTTTATGGTAGATGAAATTGATCCTTCTTTTCCATTTGCGATCTGGATCTGGTTGGTCTAATTTTTTTGTGATGTGATAGTAAGTACTTTTAGGCAGCTTAGCTACTTTTATCATTT
>NZ_BCVQ01000120.1 GCF_001591825.1 Rossellomorea vietnamensis NBRC 101237 | reverse complement strand
GATTTTTTTACGAAGCGACAGCGGAGTAAAAATAATCCTCCTTAAACCACGCGCGACGAAGTGGAGCATCATGATCCAAGCAAATAGCATGTTGGCTTTTAAAAAACTATTGTATTTCATAGGGGCATAGTTTAACGGTAGAACGAAGGTCTCCAAAACCTTTGGTGTGGGTTCGATTCCTACTGCCCCTGCCAAAGAAATTTCAAGCATGGCGATTGTGGCGAAGTGGTTAACGCACCTGATTGTGGTTCAGGCATTCGTGGGTTCGATTCCCATCAGTCGCCCTTTTTATTGGGCTATAGCCAAGCGGTAAGGCATCGCACTTTGACTGCGACATGCGTTGGTTCGAATCCAGCTAGCCCAGCCAACGGCGGCATAGCCAAGTGGTAAGGCAGAGGTCTGCAAAACCTTTATCACCGGTTCAAATCCGGTTGCCGCCTCCAAATATTCATGCGGGTGTAGTTTAGTGGTAAAACCTCAGCCTTCCAAGCTGATGATGAGGGTTCGATTCCCTTCACCCGCTCCAATTCATTTTT
>NZ_BCVQ01000119.1 GCF_001591825.1 Rossellomorea vietnamensis NBRC 101237 | reverse complement strand
TAACAGACCCATTTTTTATTATTTAAAAATAATCGATGGTCTTGTTTTTGAAACCTGATTAGTAGGTTCTGATATGTGATACCAAATTCTCATATTACCACTTTTAATAAATGGCAACTCTTTTCCTTTGTATCTAACTTCTTTAACCTTCGAGTTAACAATGCCATAACTAATTTGTTTTTCCTTACCTAAAACAAGTGCTCCAGAACCATTTGGTTTCAACTGATTTCCACTCATACGAACAATTCGCCACCCAAGAATTGACCTATGCATTGGTGCAGTGTAAAGCATATAATCATCCTCTAGATACGGCTTAATAGCTAATGTATAAGCGTCATTTTCATCATAGACTGTATCAATATAATCTATTGGTTTAAGTTGTTTCTGCGTATCAAAAACCCGCTTTGTTGAAGAATGTATAAAGTAATAATGACCAGCATAAAAAACTGCAAGTGTTAAAATCACTGATGATATTAATCGTTTTTTATTTTTAATTTTACCTCTCCCCCTGCTATCTATTTCTTATTCCACTATTCTGCCC
>NZ_BCVQ01000118.1 GCF_001591825.1 Rossellomorea vietnamensis NBRC 101237 | reverse complement strand
AGGCTGGGACAAAACCCTCCTCTGAAATGAAAAAGCCGGTGAGATTTTACAACAAGTAAAATTTCACCGGCTTTGATTATTTTTAAATAGAAATAAGGACCTCTTCTGATAAAATAAAGTTACCACACAAAATCTCATCGGAAAGAAGGGTCCTTATGTTTAAAGATTATACCATGAATCAAATCGTTTTGCCTTTAGATTTAGAAATGAAATTACAAGAAAATGATATTGCCTTCCATGTCCATCATTTAGTGGAAAGTATCCCTCACAAAGTGTTCGAACCATTTCTTCGAAATGATGGATGTCCAGCCTACCACCCTCGCATGATGCTTAAGATTATCTTATGTGCTTATTCACAATCGGTCTTTTCAGGGCGCAAAATCGAAGCACTCTTAAAAGACAGTATTCGTATGATGTGGCTAGCACAAGGGTATGAACCAAGTTATCGCACCATCAACCGATTCCGTGTTCAACCAGAAGTGAAAGAAGTCATTCGCGAATGTTTCGTCCAATTCCGTTGCCAATTAGTTGAAGAGAAACTAATA
>NZ_BCVQ01000117.1 GCF_001591825.1 Rossellomorea vietnamensis NBRC 101237 | reverse complement strand
GAATCGATTTGAGTCATTTCCCTTGGCATACTGTAATATCCTTGTGGCATCATTTTTGCGATGACCCGGGCATCTTTCAGATCATTTTTACTTTGTAGGTTATCGTCTAGCTCTTTGGTTTGCTTAACATGAAGAGGATTGACAAGGACATATGGAATGTCATGATCTGCTAGAAAAGCTGCGAGATTCATCCAGTAATGGCCGGTAGGCTCAAAACCAACGATGACTTCCTTTTTATTATGAATACTCATGAGCTTTAGGATAGTCGCGTAAAAGCTTTCAAATCCTTGAAGGGATTGGCGAATGACAAAGCTTTTCTTGAGTTCACGTCCACGCTCATCAACGGCACAGGCGTAATGATTCCGCTTGGCTATGTCAATACCAACAACCAGTGTAGTTTCAGAAATTTGATTAATACGTTGATTTCGATTATCATGCATGTGAAGATCCTCCTTAGTTATGAGCGATTGGTTAGCACCTGCATCATAACGGAGGGTCTTTTTTTATGCAATAGATGAATTCTCACCTCACAGGAATAGCTCCTGCGGGAAACGC
>NZ_BCVQ01000116.1 GCF_001591825.1 Rossellomorea vietnamensis NBRC 101237 | reverse complement strand
TTGCTCAATTGGTTCAAAAAGTAGACGATGTCGTAACCGAATATGATAAACAGATTGAAGCTAACTCGGACATCCCAGAACGAAAAGCTCTAAGAAGTGAGCGAAAACAGCCAAAACAAGTCCGGAAAAAACTGATTGATTTTCTCTTGCGCAAACAGAAATACCAACGAGACTTAGAGACCTTTGGTACACGTAATAGCTATTCTAAAACAGATCCCGATGCGACGTTCATGCGAATGAAAGATGATTATATGAAGAACGGACAATTAAAAGCTGGTTACAATGTACAAATCGCCACGGAAGGTCAATACACGTTAGCCTATAGCTTATTTTCAAACCCAACAGATACCCGTACCTTAATCCCATTTCTAGATAAGATTGAGCAGGATTATTTCGACTTGCCAAAACACATCGTCGCAGATGCAGGGTATGGTAGTGAACAAAACTATAATGATATCCTCTCAAACAGAAAACGAGAGGCACTCATTACGTATAACTTGTATCTAAAGGAACAAAAAAAGAAATATAAACAAAACTTATTTAACCCCGATAATTGGG
>NZ_BCVQ01000115.1 GCF_001591825.1 Rossellomorea vietnamensis NBRC 101237 | reverse complement strand
TCGCTCAATTGGTTCAAAAAGTAGACGAAGTCGTAACCGAATATGATAAACAGATTGAAGCTACCTCGGATATCCCAAAACGAAAAGCTCTAAGAAGTGAGCGTAAACATCCAAAACAAGTCCGTAAAAAACTGATTGATTTTCTCTTGCGCAAACAGAAATACCAACAAGACTTAGAGACCTTTGGAACACGTAATAGCTATTCTAAAACAGATACTGATGCGACGTTCATGCGAATGAAAGATGATTATATGAAGAACGGGCAATTAAAAGCTGGTTACAATGTACAAATCGCCACGGAAGGTCAATACACGTTAGCCTATAGTTTATTTTCGAACCCAACAGATACCCGTACCTTAATTCCATTCCTAGATAAAATCGAGCAGGATTATTTCGAGTTACCAAAACACATCGTCGCAGACGCGGGTTATGGCAGTGAACAAAATTATAGCGATATCCTTTCAAACAGAAAACGAGAAGCACTCATTACGTATAACTTGTATCTAAAGGAACAAAAGAAGAAATATAAACAAAACTTATTTCACCCCGACAACTGGG
>NZ_BCVQ01000114.1 GCF_001591825.1 Rossellomorea vietnamensis NBRC 101237 | reverse complement strand
TTATTTTTAAAAAAGTAATTGACTTTAACGAGGTGGACATGTTAATATTAAAACCTCGTCACTTTTTGAAAAAGTATTGGGCTATAGCCAAGCGGTAAGGCATCGCACTTTGACTGCGACATGCGTTGGTTCGAATCCAGCTAGCCCAGCCATAGCGAGCCATTAGCTCAGTTGGTAGAGCATCTGACTTTTAATCAGAGGGTCGAAGGTTCGAATCCTTCATGGCTCACCAAAGATTTTTGCCCAAGCAAAATATCTTACAATTGTTTTTCACCAATGTGGAAAACGGAATACATGCGGGTGTGGCGGAATTGGCAGACGCACCAGACTTAGGATCTGGCGCCGCAAGGCGTGGGGGTTCAAGTCCCTTCACCCGCACTTTTAAAAACCTTTTAAAAAGTTATTGACAAAATAGAAACACCTCAGTTATAATAGTGTTTGTCGCTTTAAAACGCGGTCGTGGCGGAATGGCAGACGCGCTAGGTTGAGGGCCTAGTGGGGGCGACCCCGTGGAGGTTCAAGTCCTCTCGGCCGCACCAAAAGGTTTCAAAGACATAT
>NZ_BCVQ01000113.1 GCF_001591825.1 Rossellomorea vietnamensis NBRC 101237 | reverse complement strand
TTGATTTTTTTATAACTATCGCGCATAAACTTTGGAGATAGAATTCGTTACATTTTATGTAACGAATTTTTTTATTTTATCCCTGTGACAAAGGAACTGGCACTTATTACTTAAGATTTTCTATATCTTCTCTTACATGGTGATCGGACGTGTTTTCGAGTACACCGATCGCTGTGATATGACTGCGTGCTTCTTCATCCCCCAGCAGGTAGATTTTCGCATAAATATCCTTCATTGATTGATCATAATGATCATCTTCTGGTGAATTATGATACTGGCGGAATGGAACCTGAGCGCGTCTCATGGTCGACATATCGTCATCATAGTTATCGTTAAAGAGCATTTTAAGTTCGTTCACCTCTGTAGGGGTTGCGAATATCCGAAAGCTTGGACTGGCGTTTTGATTCGGATCCTGCAGAATATCCCCGCTGCTGATATCAACAAAATAAGTTTGTTTCGATTCCATCATCTCTACATCTCCTTAATCAATTATTTGTTACTACCTATACCTCTTTTCGGATGGAAATAAACGGATGGGTGCTTCCTCCTTTCGTTATTAGGCATTTTGTAGGGAGAGTATAAAAAAGACTACTCTTACC
>NZ_BCVQ01000112.1 GCF_001591825.1 Rossellomorea vietnamensis NBRC 101237 | reverse complement strand
CAGTGATGGGCACATTTGATCTCTGCTTATTAGGTGGACTTACCCTCCCATATCTCCTGGCATCGAGTGCCTACATTCCTTCGTTGGGTCTCTCCCTAACGCAGAGGCCGGCGTATGCTCCTGCGTGGACTGATCAGTAGATCGTCGAAAGTCGTGTATGGGCCGGCTTCTCAGTGTCTGGGTTTTAGAAGAACTACGTTCTAATTCAAAGAGTTAGGCTGCTTTGGGATGAGAGAGGAAAGGCATATCTCCCATCATGCGCTCTAAATCAAATGTCGTTTCATAATGGCTAAGACCATGACAAATTTGAAGTAACTTACGACACAAAATCACAAGTGCTTCCTTTTTCGTTACTGGTTTCTCGCGATCATTACTGTAGTAGTCATAAAGTGCTCGAAACGCCGAATTTGAGTGTAGTAAAGGGAACACTGCTTTGTACAATAAAGCTCGAAGCCTTCTTCGCCCTCGCTTAGAGATCCTTTTTCTACCCTTTGATTCACCAGAAGAATTCGTTACCAGTGTTAATCCCGCGAGTTTAAATAATTGGCGTGGATCCTTGTAACGTTTGAGTGAGCCTGTCTCGGAGAGTAGCTCCAATACGGTTGTTTCACTAATTCCGGGAATCGATGTTAGGTAATCAAAGTCAGGCAATTGACGGGCAAGGGTGAC
>NZ_BCVQ01000111.1 GCF_001591825.1 Rossellomorea vietnamensis NBRC 101237 | reverse complement strand
GATTTTTTACGAAGCGACAGTGGAGTAAAATAATCTTCCTTAAACCACGCGCAACGAAGTGGAGCATCATGACCCAGGCAAATAGCGGAGTTGTTTTTAAATATCTTAGATCTTAGGGGTATAGTTTAACGGTAGAACGAAGGTCTCCAAAACCTTTGGTGTGGGTTCGATTCCTACTACCCCTGCCAATTTTAACATGGCGATTGTGGCGAAGTGGTTAACGCACCTGATTGTGGTTCAGGCATTCGTGGGTTCGATTCCCATCAGTCGCCCCATAAAAGTCACATTTTAATTTCCGTGACATATACTATCAGTGGGCTATAGCCAAGCGGTAAGGCATCGCACTTTGACTGCGACATGCGTTGGTTCGAATCCAGCTAGCCCAGTAGTGCGGAAGTAGTTCAGTGGTAGAACACCACCTTGCCAAGGTGGGGGTCGCGGGTTCGAATCCCGTCTTCCGCTCCAATATTAAGGCGGCATAGCCAAGTGGTAAGGCATGGGTCTGCAAAACCCTGATCACCGGTTCAAATCCGGTTGCCGCCTCCAAATGTAATGCCGGTGTGGCGGAATTGGCAGACGCGCACGACTCAAAATCGTGTTCCTCTGGAGTGCCGGTTCGATCCCGGCCACCGGTACCACATCGCGGGTGTAGTTTAGTGGTAAAACCTCAGCCTTCCAAGCTGATGATGAGGGTTCGATTCCCTTCACCCGCTCCAA
>NZ_BCVQ01000110.1 GCF_001591825.1 Rossellomorea vietnamensis NBRC 101237 | reverse complement strand
CGTTGGGGGCTCCCCCTGTAAGAGTAGGACGTCGCTAGGCAAATAGGAAAAGAGTAGTTTATTGTAGTTATACTTCTTTTGTTTGTTTGGTTGTTTAAAAGTAGGTGGGCGAACAGTTAGTAAAAGGTGTAATTTGGATAAAAACGCAATAAGTGAAAAAATGACGCAATTACGGTTGAATATGACGCGAAAAATTAAATAATGACGCCATTACTGCTAACGGAAGCCTTGCTGCCCTAAAATCGTAGTCGCAATATAAAGTATTTCTGCAAGTTATCATTGATCTTCATCTAATTGAGCTAGAATCATCGGATTTTACTTATGTACCTACTAAAATTAATTTTAAATTATACATTCGAGCTAATAGAAAATAAATTGAAACCTCAGCTGTAGTTGCTGTATTTGCCCTTAATACATCTCCACCCTTTGGAGAAGATGACGTTTGACTAACTCCTGAACAAGAAGTTTATAGTCTCCTTATCTATCTGCTGTACTTATTCCAGCCGGAACAAGAGAGTACTTAAGTTTTTAAAAGAAAATAGTGAAGTTGAGAAGTTACTTCCACAAGATACTTTATACTATCAAAATCAATATATTATGAAATAGATATTGTAATTATATTTAGGTTTGTGATAATATAGTTTTTCCGCCTTTAAACAGGGTATAGATATTTATAACTCTATCTTTCAAAGGCAAGGTTTATTGTTTAATAACAAGACAATAAAAAAGGTTTCAAAAAACATTCAAAAAGAAGTTGACTTCTG
>NZ_BCVQ01000109.1 GCF_001591825.1 Rossellomorea vietnamensis NBRC 101237 | reverse complement strand
TGAAATGAGGATTGTCTGACTGTTTTATTTTATAATTAAAGTATTAGTGAATAGGCGGTGTACTCAATGTTATCAAAACAAGAAGAATTAGTTTTAAGTCCATATTACGAGTTGTACAACCAGGTAGTTCCAAAAGATAACCTACTGCGCCAAACGAAAGAACTCGTTGACTTCTCCTTTATTCTGGATGAGCTTAAAAAAAATTATAGTATTGATAATGGTCGAAACGCCATACCACCCATTCGAATGTTTAAATACCTCTTATTGAAAGTGTTTTATGACTTATCAGATGTTGATGTTGTCGAACGCTCTCAATACGATTTGTCATTTAAATACTTTCTAGATATGGCTCCTGAGGAGCCTGTAATCGACCCAAGTTCTCTTACTAAATTTCGAAGATTGCGTA
This sequence comes from Rossellomorea vietnamensis NBRC 101237, assembly GCF_001591825.1. Lineage (GTDB taxonomy): Bacteria > Bacillota > Bacilli > Bacillales > Bacillaceae_B > Rossellomorea > Rossellomorea vietnamensis. Next base: position 683 of record NZ_BCVQ01000109.1, on the reverse strand, counting down.
TTAAGGATATGAAATTACTTGATTTACTAATCGCAAAGACGGTAGAAATAGCCCTTGAGCACAATCTTTTATTAGGAAAATCCATTATCTTAGACGCTACTCATACAAGTTCTCGATATAACTCAAAATCAGCTACGCAATACTTACAAGAATTGTCCAAAAAGCTTCGTAAGACGATTTACCAATATGACGAAAAAATGAAAGAAAGTTTCCCTAGTAAACCAGATGACGGCAGCTACCAAGAAGAACTTACATACACCGAACAGTTAGTTTCTGTGGTTGAACAATCTCCACAAATAGCAAAAGTCCCCTCCGTGAAGGAAAAGCTTAACATTTTAAAAGAAGCCGTTGAAGATAGTAAGCATAATACCCATTTTTCAACGGATCCTGATGCGAGAGTCGGACACAAATCTGAAGACCATTCTTTCCATGGATATAAGACCCATCTTGCCCTTTCGGATGAAAGAATCATCACAGCGGCTATTATTACTTCGGGCGAAAAATCGGATGGTAACTATCTTCCTGATTTAATTGATAGAACGAAAAAAAATGGGGTGGAAATAGAGGCAGTCATTGGTGACAAAGCTTACTCTCGAAAAGAAAATCTCATTTATGCCAATAAAGAAAAACTTAAGCTCGTTTCTAAGCTACATCCCCTTATAACAAATGGCAGAAGAAAAGAT
>NZ_BCVQ01000108.1 GCF_001591825.1 Rossellomorea vietnamensis NBRC 101237 | reverse complement strand
TTCTTTTCTTCTGCCATGTGTTATAAGGGGATGTAGTTTAGAAATGAGCTTAAGTTTTTCTTTATTGGCATATATGAGATTTTCTTTTCGAGAGTAAGCTTTGTCACCAATGACTGCCTCTATTTCCACCCCATTTTTTTTCGTTTTATCAATTAAGTCAGGCAGATAGTTACCATCCGATTTTTCGCCAGAAGTAATAATAGCCGCTGTAATGATTCTTTCATCCGAAAGGGCGAGATGGGTCTTATATCCATGGAAAGAATGGTCTTCAGATTTGTGTCCAACTCTCGCATCAGGATCCGTTGAAAAATGGGTATTATGCTTACTATCTTCAACGGCTTCTTTTAAAATGTTTAGCTTTTCCTTCACGGAAGGAACTTTTGCGATTTGTGGAGATTGTTCAACCACAGACACTAACTGTTCGGTGTATGTAAGTTCTTCTTGGTAACCGCCGTCAACTGGTTTACTAGGGAAAGCTTCTTTCATTTTCTCATCATATTGGTAAATCGTCTTACGAAGCTTTTTGGACAATTCTTGTAAGTATTGTGCAGCTGATTTTGAGTTATATCGAGAACTAGTATGAGTGGCGTCTAAGATAATGGATTTTCCTAATAAAAGATTGTGTTCAAGGGCTATTTCTACCGTCTTTCCGATTAGTAAATCAAGTAATTTCATATCCTTAATACGCAGTCTTCGAAATTTAGTAAGAGAACTTGGGTCAATTACAGGCTCCTCAGGAGCCATATCTAGGAAGTATTTAAATGACAAATCGTATTGAGATCGTTCAACAACATCGACATCTGATAAGTCATAAAACACTTTCAATAAGAGGTATTTGAACATTCGAATGGGTGGTATGGCGTTTCGACCATTATCAATACTATAATTTTTTTTAAGTTCATCCAAAATAAAGGAGAAGTCAACGAGTTCTTTTGTTTGGCGCAGTAGGTTATCTTTTGGAACTACCAGGTTGTACAACTCGTAATATGGACTTAAAATTAATTCCTCTTGTTTTGATAACATTGAGAACACCACCTATTCACTAATACTTTAATTATAAAATAAAACAGTCAGACAATCTTCATTTTCT
>NZ_BCVQ01000107.1 GCF_001591825.1 Rossellomorea vietnamensis NBRC 101237 | reverse complement strand
ACTACATTCAAAAGTATTTATATTTACGTATACAGCTAAATAATAAATCCGAACGACTTCGATTTAAAAAAGAATTTCGAAAGATCGTTCGGATTTTCTTTTAACAAAACACTCTTGTCCCAGTCGCATTCTTTCATCAAGTGGTATCGGTAACTTTTTAACATATTCATTTCCAAATTGGCTCATACTATTTTCGATGAATCTATTTTCGAAATGGAGTTGGATGAAATGCAGATGGAACCTAGAAACACAACCGAAGCAGCCCTTCATGATTATAAAATGGGACTAGGAATCTTCACTGAGAAAATGCCTGAGCTTGCAGAGCAATATAACACGTTTACAGAGCACTGCTTCAGAGAGGGAGTTCTTTCCAAAAAGGAAAAACAATTGATTGCACTTGGAATCAGCCTTTATTCCCAGGATGAATATTGTATCATCTACCACATAAAAGGTTGCCTGGATCAAGGATGCTCTGAAGAAGAGATCCTCGAAGCCATCGGAGTGACCGCAGCATTCGGCGGAGGAGCAGTCATGAGTCAGGCTGTCACATTAGTACAGCAGTCGATTCAGGATTTGAATCAACTAAAGCAATGAGTGCATAGAGAGGGAGTGATCCTTCTCTTTTTTTATGAGTACTTTTTTTAAATGCATACCTCTTACGGTAATAAATATACATCAAGGCTAATAAAATTTCACCGGCACAGTATTATTTGGCAGTATAATGGCGGAATTTTGTGAAAACTTAAGGGTAGCCCCCGGGAATCAGGCTGACGGATAAATTTTAGAAAAAATGATGAAATACCGGTTTTGTCTTGTGAACGAGGGGGTAGTATAGTTGTAAAGTAATTAAAAACCCGAAAGGAATGATTCATTATCGACTCTCTTGAGAGTATCTCGTACACAAGTGAAATGGAGAAGGCAATGCATGGAGCCCATGGAATAGGTTATGAGGTGTACAAACGAAAGCATGAAGTCAGAATGCAAGTAGAGAAGAAAAGAGAGCAGGATTACAAAGAAAGCCGCCGAATGATTGCGGCACTTGATCGCAGGGTGCACGCTAATATATAATAAGGAAGAAAAAAAGGAAACCAGTGTAGACGATGCACTGGTTTTTTGTTTTTTAGAAATAAAATTTGTGGTCATTTTAGGAAGCTTAGACTTTAAAAATTGATTGGAGCGGAAGGTGCTCAAATCCTGCGGGAAATGCTGGACA
>NZ_BCVQ01000106.1 GCF_001591825.1 Rossellomorea vietnamensis NBRC 101237 | reverse complement strand
TTCAATCCACTCTGTGGTTCTGTATTGGAATAGTTAAAGCTAAAAAGCTACAGATAGAGTTACCTTTCTATAAAGACATCCCAACTACACTTTTAAAAGATATTAATGGATAATCTAAAAAAGACGTAAATGATAATATCTATTGCAAACAAGCAATATCTGGCTTATAATATATATTCGTGACGGTTATTCATTTTTTGCCCTCGTGGTGCAACGGATAGCACGTAAGATTCCGGTTCTTAAAATGGGGGTTCGATTCCCTCCGAGGGCGTAGTTGAAAGAGAGATATGAAGGTGTTTCCACAAGTTTTTAATTTGTGGAAACACTTTTTTTCGTTCCTGAGATTAAGGGTATTGTAGTATATTGTATAATCATATAATATACCTGTTTTGAAGAAGTGCCGGATCAGTTTTGAATTAGATACATAGGAAAGTTGCAAGAAGGTTTCGCCTTGCATCAGAATGTTAGAGATAGCAAAGAAGAACAATCTAAAACCGGGATGGTGGATTAGAATGAAAGATTTTGTAGCATTTGACTTTGAAACGGCTAATCGTGCAAGACACAGTATATGCTCAGTCGGAATGGTATTTGTAGAAAATGGAGAAATGGTGGATTCCATTTACGAATTAATCGATCCGGAAGAGGGATTTGATAGGTTTAATATCAGCATACATGGAATTCAACCACAAGATGTTGAAGGTGCGATGACGTTCGATGCTTTCTATCATTCTATCAAGGACAAAATAGAGAATAAGTTGATGATTGCCCATAATCTCTCCTTCGATGGTTACGCTTTGAGGGATAATTTAGCTCGTTATGAAATGAAGCCTGTGTACAACCAATTTCTCTGCACCTATCAAATGTCCAGAAAAATGGTAAAGGGTCTTCCTGCCTATCAGCTTTCCTCTCTTTGCACTTATTTTGGAATCGAATTAGATAACCACCACCATGCTGCCGATGATGCTAAAGCATGCGCTCAAATAATGCTAAAGCTAGCAGAAGAGTACAAGATTACAGACTTTGATTCCCTCTACCATAAGACTCGAATCAAACCGGGAGAAATATCCGAAGGCATCTATCGCTCTTCATTAGTAAGTAAATCTGCTAAATAACTCAACTTTATAGTGATGTTCAATTGAGGCATCCTCCGTGTCTGCCTATTCATTCTATTAATTATAAAAAAGAATGGTGCTGTGATGGATGGGGACACACATGCATGTTGATTGTAGCGGAAGGTGCTCGACTCCTGCGGGAAACGCGTGAAA
>NZ_BCVQ01000105.1 GCF_001591825.1 Rossellomorea vietnamensis NBRC 101237 | reverse complement strand
GATTAAGTCCATATAATTGTGTAAAAAGAAAGAGTCATTTTATTCCTTCTTGTCAACACTGTTTTCAACGACGATAAACAATGAGAAGAGGAATAAAGATGACTCAATTACAGTTTAACCTAGATTTGGATTCTTTAAAAGAAGCAGTAATAAATTCTAACATCGAAACGGTGGTTCGCTCAGCCATCGTCCTTGTATTAAATGAATACATGGAAAGGGAGAGAGACCAGTACCTACAAGCAGCTTCCTACGAACGATCTACTGATCGTTTAGATTATCGTAACGGATACTATGAGCGTGATTTCACGATGAGTGTTGGGAAGATCAAATTGAAGGTACCACGTACCCGTAATGGAGATTTTTCTCCTTCCATATTTGAAAAGTACTCACGTTGTGATCAAGCTTTTGTTCTTTCGATGCTTGAAATGGTGATCAATGGTGTTTCTACCCGTAAGGTTACTCATATTGTGGAACAGCTTTGTGGTGAAACAGTTTCAAAATCATTCGTTTCTTCCCTGACTCAAAAATTAGATCCTATCATTAATGATTGGGCTAAGAGACCTCTGAACGGAACTTATTTTCCATTTATATTTGTAGATGCCATGTATATAAAAGTTCGCGAACACCATCGTGTCGTTTCAAAAGCCGTCTACATTGCGACAGCTCTTACTGAGAAAAATAATCGTGAGATTTTAGGATTAATGGTCGATCATGTCGAGAGCTACGAAAGTTGGAGTAGGTTCTTTCAACAGCTGAAATCGCGCGGTTTACAGTCACCTAAGCTTGTGATTTCAGATGCCCATAAGGGCCTACAAAAAGCCGTTCTCCGTGAATTTATTGGAACCAGTTGGCAGAGGTGTAATGTACATTTCAAACGAAATATTATTAACCAACTCCCTAAGAAAGATTCCAAAGAAATTAGAACGATGATTAAGCGGGTATTTGAAGCCGTCAAAATCGAAGATATGAGGAACTTTAAAGAAGAACTGATGAGTCAGTTTAGCGAGAATAAAAAATATGAAAAAGCGTTGGCCATCTTAGATGAAGGCTTTGAAGATACCATACAGTACATGGAGCACCCAGAGGAAATTCGACCACACATTCGTAGTACAAACAGTTTGGAACGCTTAAACCAAGAGGTTCGAAGAAGAGAAAAGGTCATACGGATTTTCCCTAATACGCAGTCAGCTTTTCGGTTGGTTGGAGCAGTATTATTTCATTACCAAGAGAACAATTATTCAAAAAGAAAATTCTTTTAAAAGCCCTAAGCATTTTTGAATGAAACTTCCCATTCGAATGGTGTCATAGCCAGGGCAGGCTGTCAAAGTGAGGAGCCTTTGACAGCC
>NZ_BCVQ01000104.1 GCF_001591825.1 Rossellomorea vietnamensis NBRC 101237 | reverse complement strand
CAAATATTATAGAACCAGAAAAAAAGAAAGCCGCCATAAGAAGGCGGCTTTCTGACTTGTGTTAGATTTTCACATCAATTTTAGCGTTTTTCTTTAAATCTTCAACATGTTGAACAAGCTTTTCTTGCTTCTTCTGTTGTTCCAGCTGAGTCTTGATCTGTGGTTTTACATCTTCAAACTTCGGAGCATCCTTTGCTTGGTCCTGTCCTTGTTGACTTGCATATTGATCATAAAACTTCTTCATTTCATCTTCTGTCACTTCGTCGACTTTGATTTCTTTTTCAACGTAGTTGGTGTACTTAATATTTTCAGCAATCTGGGTTTTCAGCTCATCCATGGTAAATCCGGCTTTCTTCATGGCATCTTCGAATTGCTTTTCGTCTTTATATTGCTTTTTCACTTCGTCGAGCTGCTTATTGATTTCATCATCCGTCGCTTTATAGCCTTTTTCCTCGGCCTGTTGCATAAGGAGCGTTTGACCGACTATGCTGTCGATGGTTTGATCTTTGATTTTTTTGGCAGCATCTTTACTTGTCGGATCCTGTCCCATTTGTTGATACTGCATCTGTGATTGAGTCAACACATTGTTGAAATCTTCACCTTTGATTTTTTCGTCGTTGACGATGGCGACGATCTTATCTTTTTCCACCTTTTGTTCATCCATTTTCTTTTGCATTTCTTCCATCTTTTTCGCTTGCTCTTCTTGAGCCTTTTTATCAGAAGCCTCTGTTTTTGGTTTATCGTCAGCTTTTTGGCTCTCCTCATTCGAACCGCAAGCGGCAAGTCCAATTGTTAATAATCCTACTAGTAAAGTCGTTAATAGTTTCTTCATAATAGACTCCTTTCAGAACTAAGGTGTGATTCTAAAAAAAATCACTTAATGGGCATTGTAAATGAAAAACCTGCAAAAAGAAAGTATTTAGGTTAAAATATATTGATTGTAATCTGGATGAAACACAGAGTATAAAGCATATTCTCCTTCCGTACAGTGATATATAGGGAATACAATTCCTACTAAAGTGATAAAGCAGGAGGAATATTACATAGATACGTTCAAAAAAAGAGGTTGTTTAAATCGAGTCTTTCTCCATTTAAACAACCTATCAAAAATATTGGGGACCAAAGAATACTGTCAAACAACCTTCTATTTGGATTATAGAGATGGACTCCATTTCCCTCAACCCACATATATGTATACGTAGACGGACTACTGTCCGTTTGGAAGCACTATTCCATCATCTGCTTTCCTTTTCAGGGAAAATAATAATTATAAGCATATTCCAGACTAATTTTAGATAAGGTTTCGACAATTTGAATTAGCGAGTAGTGGTTGATTTCCGCTGCAGGTGCTCGCTTTCCGCGGGGCGTGAGTTGAGCCTCCTCGGGCAAAT
>NZ_BCVQ01000103.1 GCF_001591825.1 Rossellomorea vietnamensis NBRC 101237 | reverse complement strand
GTAAACTGTACCCTTTGTAAAGGACATTTTTAATAAAGGCTAGGCTGCTTGAAGAAGATGATCTCTGTATTGTATAGGGGTCATCTTTTTCATATTCCATTGGTACCTGTATGTATTGTAATAATAGATGGCTTCTTTTACTTCCTTTTTTAGTTCTTTAAGAGACTGACATTGTTCTATTTCCGCTAAATCTTTGAAATGGCCAAAGAATGATTCTTGGGGTGCGTTATCCCAACAATTCCCCCTTCTTGACATGGATTGACCCAACCTCAACTTTTTGACCAGCTTTTGATATATGGGGCTGGTATAGTGGCTGCCCTGATCAGAGTGTATGTAAGCTTCTTTAGATAATTTAACTTTCCTATTTTTCTTTAACTTCTTCAAAGTGTCCGTAGCGATATCTAGAGTAATTCGTTCAGAGACATTGTGTGCTAAGACTTCATTGGTAGAGGCATCAATTATCGTTGATAAATAAGCCCTTTGGCCTTTCCCGAAGTAAAGATAGGTGATATCTGTAAGCAAAACCTTATAAGGTGAGTCTTGCTTAAATTCCCTCTTAAGTAGGTTTGGAACTACTTTGTGTTCCTGGGTTGCTTTCATTATACGCTTATAAGGATTAGCTCTCCGAAAAGGACATTGAATATCATATTTATTCATTATCCTTCGGATTCTCTTAAGGTTAAATACAATTTTAAATTGACCCTTTAAAACCATTTTAATTTGGCGGGCTCCTTTTTTACGTTTCTTAAATTTATAGGCTTGGAGCACTAAGTCCCGGAGGACTTCATCCTTTTTCTCCTTTTCTTTCCTTCGTTCAATTTGTTTTGGAGAAAAGTAATTATAATATCCCTGACGGGAGACACCAGCTATATTACATAGATAAGCTACCATACGTTTTAGGTTGTATTTCTTTATAGTAGACCGGATAAGATTGAACTTCTGGTCAGCTGATAACTTTAAGACTTGTTCTTTAGCCCCCTCTCTGCGAATCGTATCTTTTTTAAAAGTTCGTTCTCTGCCTTTAACAGGTTATTTTCCGCTTCCATCCTTGCCAATTTTTCTTCAGTGGATAATTCTCTTTCCTTCGGTCTTCCAGTATAAACAGACCTCGTATCTCTTAGTCCAAGAACTCCATCCTTACGATAGCTTTTACGCCATCTTTTGCCTGAAGATTCAATCCGTTTTACCCCAATAGTTTCTTCATCAAATCCACATTCTTCAAAGATTTCTCTAGGGAACTTGCCTTGTTTATTTTGGGTAATGAAATGCTCTTTGAACTTGTCAGTATATGTAATCCCTTTTGAGCTAACATTTTTCACAAATGGATTTTTAGATAATATTTTTATTTCTTTTTCTGTAAAGAGTTTTTTACTCATGTGTCTCTCCTGTCCTGGGTTTATTCAATTGTACATAAAAATACCCTGTGAAGTAGACTTTTTTATTGTGTCTACCACACAGGGTACAGTTTAA
>NZ_BCVQ01000101.1 GCF_001591825.1 Rossellomorea vietnamensis NBRC 101237 | reverse complement strand
ACTCCATTAAAAGCAACAATATTTACTGACAGATCCGAACAAATTCGATTTTCAAAAAATGAATTTCGAACATCATTCAGATTTTCTTTTTTGCTAAATACATTTGCCCACCTTTTTATTGCTTCTCATTTAGCCTGTTCATCGATAAACTTTGCCCACGGATGTATAGTCCTTCCCTATAAACAAAAGCTATCTATACCATGAAAGGGGGGATTCTCGTGTTGAAGAAAATAATAATAGCCATGATGGCCGTGACTGCGATATCCGTGGTATTGATTCTTATCATGCAATGGGATGTAAAACAAGGTGTGAAAAACTATACGAGAACCCACCCGATGACAGAAACCCTTTCAAGTAAAGCTTCAATTGACGTTTATAATACAGGAAAAAGCTTTTATCAAAACCTTTTTAAGGATATTGAGTCCGCTGAACAATATGTTTGGATCCACTTCTTTATCATTCGGGATGACGAAGTCTCTCAAGAGTTTTTTGATGTATTGACAAAAAAAGCTCAAACGGGTGTGGATGTCCGTCTATCTGTTGACTTTCTTGGGTCAGATATTCAGAAAAAGTCCATCAAGAGGCTGGAAAAGGCCGGAGTAAAGGTTACGAAAAGCAGACCCATTCAATTTAAGAATATTTTCTATTCCCTTCACCATCGGAACCATCGCAGGCTTATTTCCATTGATGAAAGCATTGCCTATATTGGAGGATTCAACATGGGGGATGAATATCTCGGAAAAGATCCAAAGCTTGGCTACTGGAGGGACTACCATATTCGGTTGGCCGGCGATGCGGGGAAAAAAGTATATAAACAGTTCAAAAAAGATTGGACAGAGGACGGTGGCGAGAGTATAAAGAGTGCTCCTCGACCATACACGTCAGCAAGCTCTGAAGGCAGTGTTCATTTCATTTTTTCTACTGGAGATCCTCTTATTGAAAGAACCATTGACTGGATAAATGAAGCAGAAACGAGTGTGACCATCACAACCCCATATTTTATCCCCAACAATAAGCTTATCACCGCATTGAAAGATGCAGTGAAGAGAGGGGTCGAGGTGAATATCCTTGTACCGGATGATACGGATGCCTGGTTCACCAAACCCGTTAGTTACAGAATAGAAAAGAGCCTTTTAGAAGAAGGAGTGAAATTATATCTGTATCAAAAGGGGTTTTTTCACGGTAAGGTGATGGTTGTAGATCATGCATGGGCCGATGTAGGGACAGCCAATTGGGATCCGCGCAGCTTTTACTTAAATGATGAGAGCAACTGCATCATTCGGGACGAAAAAGTGGCGAAACATTTGGAATCCCTAATTGAAAATGATATGAAGGATAGTGAAAAGCTGACCATGGAAGCTTTCGATGAGCTGCCCTCCTGGGAAAAAGCCTTACAAAAGACACCCCCCTGGCTTTATTATTACTTCTAGTTCAATCTGGATTCATGATGTACGGAGGTAAAAATTTTTGTTGAATAAGAAAATATGGTAAAGTGTTCTCATATAGTTTAGATATAAACACCTTAATAAAGAAAGGGATTGTCCATGAGCGAGCTCTTGTTTATAGCTTTGTTTGTTCTTTCGTTAATGGCATTTACGTTTTTTAATGTGTCAAAGAAGAAACATGTTTCAAAGTATCACAAGTCGATAGCAGTCACAATTGTCATCTTCTCTGTGATCGGCATGATGTTGGCGGTCCTTCTTTACCTTCCGAACGCTTCTTAGAAAACGGAGAATACTGAAAAAGCAAAAGACACAAGAGGAAGGTCTCACGTGTCTTTTTTTTTGGTTCTATAATATTTG
>NZ_BCVQ01000100.1 GCF_001591825.1 Rossellomorea vietnamensis NBRC 101237 | reverse complement strand
TCGAGTAGGAGGGGATGATTAATCCCCGACCTCTCACACCACCGTACGTACCGATCGGTATACGGCGGTTCAATCAAGATGATTGACGAAGACTTTCATACCTAACGATAAGACTTAGGAGCCCTTGGCGATTCCAGAAGGAATTGCCAAGGGTTTTGTGTAGTATTGGACTTTGTGCGATCCTCCAATGACCCTTTCGGGTATTACCCCACTCATATGCCTTCCATTTTGGAACGCCGAGCGCAATGAGGTTGCGGACCTTCGTTTTCGGCAGTTTCCACTGCTTCCACAGACACATTCGTAATCTTCTTCTGATCCATGCATCCAGGTATTTTAGGAAGCTGGGTGTATCAGCGAGTTGAAAATAGCCGATCCATCCCATTAGATATTGGTTCAGCTTTCTGATTCGCCCCTCCATCGACCACCCTGAAGATCTGGACGTTAGAGAACGGATTTTCTGTTTCAACCGTTTTATACTTTTGGAGGCAACTCTGACTTTTGGTTTGCGATTTGATGTAAAACTAAAGCCAAGGAACGTTCTTCTCCAAGGACGGTCCACCGCAGATTTCTTTCGGTTTACCTTCAGTTTAAGTTTCTTCTCAAGAAACGTTGTCACTGAATTCATCACCCGGTTACCGGCTTTAGGCGAACGGACATAGATATTACAATCATCTGCGTACCGTATAAAGCAAAGCCCCCGTTTCTCTAATTCCTGGTCCAGTTCATTCAAAATGATGTTAGAAAGCAATGGACTGAGAGGGCCTCCCTGTGGAGTACCTTCCTCACTCTTCACCTTTACACCTTCTATCATAATTCCGGCATTGAGGTAAGAACGAATCAGTTTCAGAAGTGTTCTGTCCTTTACTTTCTTCGCGAGAAGACCCATGAGCTTGTCATGATTCACTCTGTCGAAGAATTTCTCTAAGTCAATATCGACAACCCAGCGATATCCTTCCTGGATATACGTTTTCGCTTTTCTTACGGCGTCATGGGCACTCCGATTTGGTCGGAACCCATAACTATGATCAGAGAAGGTTGGATCGTATATCTGAGAGAGTATCTGGGCAATTGATTGTTGAATCATACGGTCTGTCACCGTTGGGATACCTAACAACCGGACGCCGCCGTCTGGTTTCGGGATTTCGATCCGACGTACCGGGTCCGGCTTGTAGGTTCCCCCAAGAAGATTCTTTCGAATCGACTGCCATTCGTGCATGATATGCGATCGCAGGTTTTGTACGGGCATAAGATCCACGCCATGGCTTCCCTTATTACGCTCTACACGTTTCAGTGCTTCAAGCATATTTGGTTTAGACAGAATCATATTAATCAACATCACTGATATTCCTTTCCTTCGTGTGTCACGTTTCCTCTTTCGATGGCCCTGCCTCACACTTCCACCAGCCCTCACGGAATTCACCGTTACCTCTAAGTGGACAGCTCTTTTCAGATTGTCTGTGAGTCTCTCAGTTACCATGAGCCAGGTCGTGGCACTCTCTTGATTGTTCAGTCCTTCCCGGCTTCCTCGAGAAAAGCCGGTACTATGACCTCGGCTGACTTCTGGCGGTTCAGCGAAGAATCGCTTCTCCGGTTACCATTTATTCAAGGCGTATCCGCCAGATCTCCCCGGGTAAGAGTGCAATCTTTCCCTCCATCTATCCGCCTCATTTACTTTCTGCACCTTCGACAGTTCGGACTTCATCTTGTATTGCAGACTTATCCAGTGCAACAAGCCTTATATGAGATTCGTGTTCCTCGGACCGGAGGTTTGCCGCCCGCTTCCTTCAGATTCCGGGTCGCCCCAGACACCCTTGCGTTAAGCTAACCGCTACAACTGTCTTCACGGCTCGGGACTCTCACCCTATAGATCACACCCATGCCGGGCGCACAAT
>NZ_BCVQ01000099.1 GCF_001591825.1 Rossellomorea vietnamensis NBRC 101237 | reverse complement strand
AGCGCAAATCAACCACTACTCACTACATCCAAAAGAAAGAGCATTTACGTGAACAGCTAAATGATATATCCGAACGACTTCGATTTTCATAAAAGAATTTCGATGATCGTTCGGATTTTCTTTTAGCTAAACTCTTTTATCCGAGGCTCTATTTTTGTGGTAGGATAATGAAAAGATGATAGAAAAATGAATATCCAAAGGAGAATCACTAACGTGTTTGTCACCACTTGTGGAAGAACCAATCAGAACGTAATAGATAAAGCGCATGAGGCGGCCGATCTCCTTTCAATACCGTATATCCCGAGGAAAAAAAGATCGATCCGTCACCATATGGAAAAAGCTGATGGTGACTGCCTTGTCATCGGGAAAGAACGGCTTGAGCTTCATACGCGGGAAGGGAAGGGCGAGCCATTCTTTTTCCATCCAAATTCCGCATCCTTCCGAATCAAGAGGCTTATGAGGGGGGAAAAGGACCCACTCATCGAAGCGGCAGACCTTGAGGAAGGCATGAGCTTTCTGGACTGCACCCTTGGACTTGCTTCAGACAGCATCATCGCGAGCCATATCGTAGGGGAAGAAGGGTCGGTAACAGGGATTGAAGCGAATAAATTCATTGCCCATATCGTTCATCAAGGACTGCAGGAATGGAACTCTCCGCTTCCTGCGTTAAATCGGGCCATGAAACGTATAAACGTCCTGAATGGGCATTTTGACGAAGAACTAAAAAAAATCAGGGATGATGCATTCGACGTCGTTTACATTGATCCCATGTTTGAAGAAGCATTGACCGACTCACATGGAATCAATCCCATCAGACAGTGGGCAAGCTATACCGGGGTTACAAAAGAAGGAATAAAAGAAGCGAAACGAGTGGCCAAAAAGCGGGTCGTACTAAAAGAACACTATCAATCACCCCTATTCGAAGAAATGGGCTTTGAAGTAATAAAAAGGCCATCAGCCAAATTCCACTTTGGCGTCATCCGGTTATAAAAGACCTAATAAAATAGACAGGCATCCATCGCCTGTCTAATCCCATACATATTAATCAGTGAATCCCAGTACAATAAAATAACCTAACAGAAGTATGTATCCGATATTGATCATAATTCCAGTATCCATCTAGTTATCCTCCTTACAAAGTATCCTCATTAATATACTACCACATAAAGATTTTTATATCCTACAAAAAAATGAAACCTTTTTCACTTTTTACTCGTAAGAAGTAGTATAATAATAGACGTAATACATAGGAAAGGACGTTATCTATGTCGATCTGGCTCAAGAAATCGTTTTTTATCTTACTATCCATCCTGACATTTGGACTTGTTTCACCATCACAGGCCTTCCTGAATGAAGAAAATCATGCCCTTGCCAAAAATAATGGCAAGCCTTCCACGGTGGAATCGACTCCAGAGGAAACTAGGGAAGAAGAGTCTGCCCTAACCCATGATGGTTTCATCGAATCGATGCTGGTACAAGCAGAAAAAAATGCATATGAAAAATTCGGGACCAAGATCAAGCCTGTCATAGAGGATGAATTCAGATCATTGATCCTTCCAAAGATTGAAAAGGCGATAGCGGATACAGCAGCAGAGTTTCCGGAAGAAGACTTAACGTCCCTTACCATTTCAGAAGTACCTCAATATGCTAAAACAGAAAAGATCTTTCATATTTATGACGAGCGTTCGGGTGAAGATATCATTCGTTTTCATGTAAGAAAAGACCATCCACCAAAAGATGGCTATTATTTCAACTTTCACTACCATACGGTGCACGATAACTTCCAGGCCCACCATGAACTGGGAAGCATTTTTTGGGACAAAAACACCCCACCTCAATGGATGAGCGCGTCCTGATTTACCATATATCAAAAGAAAAAAGCAAGCACGGTGATGAACGTGCTTGTTTTTTTGGTTCTATAATATTTG
>NZ_BCVQ01000098.1 GCF_001591825.1 Rossellomorea vietnamensis NBRC 101237 | reverse complement strand
AAATCGAGTAGGGGTCGCCATTTCTGACCACCCCTCTCACAGAACCGTACGTGCGGATCTTCGCATACGGCTCCTCCCACTAATCCCCTTTGGGGACAACAGGAGTATGAATAGTTTCAAGACTTACCAACCCTAGGTTGCTAAAGAACTTATTATCTAGAGCCCCATGAATCATGGGGCTCTTGGAACTTCTCCACGAAAACATCCGTATACCTTTTAAGTTTGTTTCTTTCCATCCTTTTCTCCTCAATATTCTATGGAGACTTTTGACATGTCGCCAGCTCCTCAATTGAACCATCCTTAGTCTTCTTCGAATCCAGGAGTCTAAGGTTCGGAAAAGGGTCTTAATATTTCCTTTTCGGAAGTAGTTCCCCCAGCCTCTGACGAGAGGGTTGATTTCCTCTTTTATAAGGACTTCTATGTTGACGGTCTGATTTTTCCTCGTTTTCCTCTTGACCTTATCCTTGAATTTTACGAGCTTTTTGGGGTCGATTCTGCGGAAGTCACGATAGAATTCATACCCCAGGAAGGTGAACGGTTCTTTTGTAGAATCTACAACTTTGGATTTTGTTGGATGTACTCTTAAACCGAGTTCGTTTTCCAAGTATTTCGTTACTCCATTCATTACACGCTCTGCTCCTTTTTTACTCTTACAGAGAATGATGAAATCATCTGCGAATCTTACGATTCGCTGTCCTCGCTCCTCCATAAGTAGGTCGAGCTGGTGTAAATATATATTTGAAAGTAACGGACTCAGAACTCCCCCTTGCGGAGCGCCTTCAATCGTTTCTTCATAGACTTGCTCTTCCATTACTCCTGAAGTTAAGAATTCGCTAATCAGCCCTAAAACCGATCCATCTTTTATTCTCATTCGTAAGCGTGCTAAGAGTTTGTCATGAGGAATCGTGTCAAAGTAGGATTGTAGGTCCGCATCAACGACATGAGCGTATCCTTTTTGTAAGTATTTCGTCACTTGGTCAAGCGCCATATGTGCGCTGATGCCTGGGCGAAATCCATAGCTACTAGGAAGAAACTCTTCTTCAAAGATTGGTTCTATGATGTTTCTGACTGCTGCTTGTACAACTCGGTCTTCCACTGTGGGAATTCCCAGCGGTCTCATTTTACCGTCATCTTTTTGGATATACTTTCGTCTCACAGGTTTTGGGCGATAACGTTTTTCCTTTAGTTTTAGTTGGAGCGCTTCTAGATTGCTCTCCAACTCCATTTCATACCTTTGAATGGTTACCTTATCGACTCCAGGAGCCCCTTTATTCTTTTTCACTTGCTTGAATGCAGAGTGTAGGTTTCCTAGATTAAATACTTTGTCATATAGGCTATACCAGATTCTTCTATCCATCTATTTACTCCTCTTGCGTTTCTTATGCTCTCCATTATTGTTTCTGTTTCTCCCGTAGTTGTTGTTCATAGTGTCAATAGCTACAACGGCAGTTCTCACTATGTTCAACGAGTGGTGGACGGCGTACCCTTCTGTTCGGCCCTAGTTTCCGTGTTCGCACTACTAGTTTCTGCCCACTTCCACAGACATTTAATGTGGCATGTTGAATTCTTCATGGGTCACACCCTTCGCAGACTTCATCCCTTTTGGGGATGAGATCCAAGTATCACTGTGGGACACTCTCACTTATGTGCCGCCCTCGCATCTGTTGCCAGAAGGTCATTGGCATAAGCTTCTTCACTACTATGGTGATCTCTGACTCCTCTTCTCGCGTCTCAATCTCTTGGATTTCCTCCTTGAGGTTCGATACCTATCTGGTCGGACAAAAAGAGGTCTCTGTGGGTCACATCGCTCACTTTCTCTCTACACCAGCCCTCTTAACACTTCGAGTTATTTCAGTTATTTGGACTTTTCGTTCTCTTGCACGATCATCCCACTCTTGTGCCAACACGGGTTTTACGGCTCTGGGCAGAGGTTTGCCTTCAGCCCCTCCGAACGATTCCTCACGGACATCGCCCTGTCTGTCAGCTAATACTTTCCGACTGAATACGGATGTATTCGGGACTTACACCCTATAGC
>NZ_BCVQ01000097.1 GCF_001591825.1 Rossellomorea vietnamensis NBRC 101237 | reverse complement strand
GAGTTTTTAGTTTGACTCATCATTTCCTTCGCTAAATCAGCATCTCTTACGAGAGATTCAGCATCTGATAAATTTTCAGAAGATGCTTCTAAATTCTTAACTGTGTGATTTAGACGGTTATGATAAGCACCAATCTTAGAACGTTCAGAAGAAATTACACCAATGGCATAGTCTACTTTGTTTAAAGCATCATTTCTATTAATATCCTCAAGTACTGACAAATCCATTAGACCTAGTGCAGCCGTTTGTGTGTCCATGAAGGCTAACGAAAAACTTTGTCCTTCATTTGCTCCAATTTGTAGTTGTATACTTCTGGGTTCACTCAAAGTCTCATCCGTTCCTTTTTCATGTGAAAGAAAAAGCGATGTAAATGCATTTCCAGATAGCCGAGTGATTTCATGGTTAGCACCTGAATAATTATGTATAAACATTAACTGATCATTCTCGTATAATGCTGTTACCCCGGAGTTTATTTCCACTAGCTTGGCATTAAGTTCATCTAACAGCTCATCCGATGTATAATCACCAGATTCTATTAAAAGTGTTTTTTCATTATCATCTACGTAAAAACTCAAGGTATCATTGACACCTTCCTCGATCAGTAACCCAAGGGATAGATCTGCATTTCCTAGAACGCTGAAAGATTGTTCTGGTATTTCAGTCCCCAGGTTTACATTCATAAATAAATCAGTAAAAGCACTCCCGGTGAACTGAATGGCGTTAACATTACCTGTATTTGTAGACGTTCTTTTAATTTCAAGAACTTTAATATCATATCCATCAACAGCTAATCTCTCATCGGAATACCCTTGCTCAATAGAAGCTCTTAACTTTATATTTTCTCTCCAAAAATGACCGTTCAGCTCATCTAATAGCTCTTCCGGGGAATAAGTTCCTGATTTCAATTGAAATAAATGCTGACTACCATCTATCTTAAGTTCTAAAATATCATTTTGTCCTTCATTCACGATAATGCCATTACTTAAATCTCTATTCCCCCGTAACCATTCGTCACTCCATTTATAATTAAATAGAAATGAAGCAGCATCCCCACCGATATTACTTATCTGCGTATCTCCCCCGGCAATATGTTCTAACTGATTAATAGCCAAGGTACCTCCTGGAATCACAAAGCTAGAAAACCGGACTGGTGCCCCACTTTCTATTAACCTTGCATTAATTTCATCTTTTATTTGTTGCCTATTCCCATATGTACCAGCTGTAAGTGTAATTTCATATTCTTCATTATCCACTTTATAAGAAAGGGTGTCATTGATTCCTTTTATAATAGTGCTATAAGCAGGATTTGCATTGTTAAAATTGCTTTTGCTGGTCACTGATACTTTTGTAAATGCTTGAAAATCCTGACCGGGTTTGACCGATAAAAATATACTCTCTACAAGATTCCCCGATAAATTTGTAATCTTAAAGTCTGAACCTCGGATGTTATGATTTAGACTTAACTGTTGATTCTGATAGGAGGCTATGACATTGAGACTTTTATCCATAAATTTATGATTTATTTCGTTGAGTAACTCATCTACGGTATAAAAGCCCTCGTCTAGTTGAACAAACGTTGGAATACCATCTAGACGGATCTCTAATCTATCGTTATTTCCTTGGACAATTGTAAACCCATTTGTAAGATCAACAGAACCAAACACCCTAGCTGATACTGCCTCCCTTATAACAGATTTCTCTCCACTGAAGCTTCCATCTATTAAATTTTTATTATTAAAATGAGTATTTTGAGAAATGTCATTGATACTTCTTTTTTGTTGTTCTATTTCCTTTTGTATTTCCATCCGATCCAATTTCGTGAGAGTATCATTTTCTGATTGAATTACTAATTCTCTTATTCTCTGTAGAGGGGGATTTAATATTTGTGATAATGCTCCTTCAACTGTATCTAGCAATGCAATCCCATCCTGAACATTCCTTTGAGCTTGTGTTAGGCCACGAATTTGGGCACGCATTTTTTCAGAAATTGCAAGTCCTGCCGAGTCATCAGCTGCAGTATTTATCCTTAAGCCTGATGACAGATTTTCCATATTAAGGGTAAGCTTTCCCTCCTGATTCTTAAGACGATTTATACTATACAAAGCGCTGATATTATGATTTATGATCATTTTAAACACCTATTATTTTAGATTCTCTATAATTTATCGGATAAATATGGGTAAAGAAAAGGGATTTCCTCAAAAAACATACTTGATTACATAAGGTTGGGAATGTTTTTGTAATTAAAAGGGAATGTTCAAAACAAACGAGGATAAGAAACTTAGTTAATTAAGATGAAACTTTATCACATTGGTATGCTAAACCGGTAATCTGGCGCCGATTATCCCACCGATTTAATAATATATACTTTTTGTTAAAAGAGACCCTAGAATAACTAGAGTCCCTTTCGAAAAATCTATTATTAACGAAGAAGTTGTAAAACTCCTTGTGGTTGTTGGTTCGCCT
>NZ_BCVQ01000096.1 GCF_001591825.1 Rossellomorea vietnamensis NBRC 101237 | reverse complement strand
TTTTTTGTTGGGCATTCCACCCCCTTGGCATATTTGTCTCCCATCCTTCATAAAAGTAGAGAAAGGGAGTAGACAACATATAGGGGGGACACCAATGATGATCTATCGAATGCTGGCTTTGAATATTGATGGCACGATTGTAAATGAAAACGGAAAAATTGCGAAGGAAACGAAGGAAGCAATTGAGTACGTTCAAGATAAAGGGGTTCCGGTCACATTGGTTACAAGCCGGAGTTTTGCTTCTGCTAAGAAAGTAGCCAAAGCCCTGAAGCTTGAAAGCCCGATTGTTACACACAGCGGCGCCTATATCGCAGGCGAGCTTGAAAAACCGATGTATGTGAAAAAAATTGCGGAAGACATTACGTATGAAATCTCTCAATTCCTTGAAGGCTTTTCATGCCAGGTACACTTGTCCCATGAAAAGCGATCCATCGTAGGCAAAACCAGTACCGGGGCACGTGAGATGGCAAAGGTCTCATGGCAAAGAGAATCGAAATTACTTTACAGCAAACAGTTTGTGGACCGGGTGAGTGATCACCTGTTGGAGAATCCGATGGCAGTACCGAAGATTTCGGTTGTGATGGAACACAGGGAAGACGTATGGGACGTTGTCGCTTCGTTAAAAGGAATGTATGAGGAAGTGGACGCAATTCCGACGTCAGACTATAAACTGGATATCGTTCCCAGGGGTGTTTCAAAGCTCAGGGGATTGATGTATCTATCTGAGCGTCTCGGAGTGAAGAAGCATCAAATCGTAATGGTCGGATCCGGCATCGATGACATTGATTCCATGGAATGTTCGGGTCTCGGTGTTGCCATGGGAGATGCACCACGTCAAGTGCGGGAAGCGGCGGACTGGATCACACGCAGTCAGGTTGAAAAAGGGATTCCGTACTTTGTCACTGAGTTATTCCGTAAACAACATCCCATCCCTTTCCTGAAAAAAATGAACATCATAAAATCGTGACTCAAGGAACACCCCGTCATTCCAACAGGAATACGGGGTGTTCTTCTATTGGGAGGGTTCGGACCATTGACCATTCCCACCCCTTTCTGTACACTTATAACAGCTTATTAGTTATATGAAAGGTGATTAGAACGTGAATGTTTTGATAAAAGGAATCGAGGATGAGCGTTTTGAACGTCCCCTGCGATTGATAGCGAATTTATTCTTTGAAGAGTCTGCCATTCACTTCGGTGATTGTGATGAGGCCGATCTTCAAGTCCATATAGAACTTTCTTCAGATGACAAGATAGAGGCGGAAGCTGTATTAACGAACTTCAAAGGACAATCATACACTGCACGTTATGTGCACGACTGGGTGCCTTATGAAAATGAGAAAGAGCGGTTCAAACAGCTGAAAACGGCTGTTTCCCATGTGTATTTAAATGTTCTTCAAGATTTGACGGGGATCAGGCAAAAATGGGGCATCTTGACGGGAATCCGTCCCACGAAGCTGATTCATAAACAGATGCAGCTTGGGATGCCCAAGGAAGAGATTCATGAGAAATTAAAAAAAGAGTACCTGATCACGGATGAAAAGATCCAACTGATGCAAAACATCGTTGATCGTCAATTATCCGTCGTGCCTGATCTCTATGACCTTCAGCAGGAAGTGAGCATTTATATCGGCATTCCGTTTTGTCCAACCAAGTGTGCTTATTGCACATTCCCAGCCTATGCGATTCTCGGTAAACAGGGGAGGGTAGATTCCTTCTTGGCGGGACTTCATTACGAAATCCAGGAAATGGGACGTTGGATGAAAGAAAACAATATCAAGATTACGACCATCTATTATGGCGGGGGTACCCCTACGTCCATCACAGCTGAAGAAATGGATGCTCTTTATGAAGAGATGTACCGCTCCTTCCCGGATGTGGACAAGGTAAGGGAGGTAACGGTGGAGGCAGGGAGACCGGATACGATATCCGAAGATAAACTCGAAGTGCTCAATAAATGGAACATCGACCGGATTTCCATCAACCCTCAATCGTACACCCAGGAAACCTTAAAAGCGATCGGGCGACATCACACGGTGGAGGAAACAATTGACAAATTTCATTTATCCCGTGGTATGGGAATGAATAACATCAATATGGACCTCATCATTGGTCTTCCAGGGGAGGAGCTTCCGGAGTTGCAGCATTCCTTGGACGAAACAGAGAAGCTTATGCCTGAATCATTGACGGTTCACACCCTGTCCTTTAAGCGGGCGTCCGAAATGACGAAGAATAAGGACAAGTATAAAGTGGCGGACCGTCTTGAAATTGAGAAGATGATGAATCTTGCGGAAGAGTGGACGAAGGAGCATGGATATGAGCCTTACTACTTATACCGTCAGAAGAATATTCTCGGCAACCTGGAAAATGTGGGATACGCCCTTCCAGAGCAGGACAGCATCTATAACATCATGATCATGGAAGAAGTCCAGACCATCATTGGAATCGGCTGCGGGGCGGCAAGCAAATTCATCGATCCGAAAACCGGAAAGATCACGCACTTCGCCAATCCAAAAGAACCGAATGCCTATAACCTTGGATTCAAAGAGTACACAGAAAAGAAAATCAAGATTTTGAATGATTTATTTTCATAAACTGAAACACGTCACTTCATCATGAGTGGCGTGTTTTTTATTAGGCTCTATTTGTAAAGCTTGTTGCTACTTAAGGTAGC
>NZ_BCVQ01000095.1 GCF_001591825.1 Rossellomorea vietnamensis NBRC 101237 | reverse complement strand
GTGGGTTCACATATTGGATAAGGGTGAAGCAATATTTACTTCACCCCAACATTTGACGTTGAACCTTTTTTTGAGGACTATAATGTAAAAGGCGGACGCTTTGAAACTTCGTAATATTGGAACCAGAACCTGAACTCGTCGAACAAAACAGTACAATCGAACTTGAAATTCTCAAAGAAATCCTCGAGTAATTCGGCGTCGGCATCGTCCATGATGCCTGTCACATAAAGGGGAGTCTTGAATCTCTTGTATAAATCCTCATATCCATAGAAGCCGAACAGATCTTCCAACTGCTCATCGTTCATGGTATCACCTTCCTTACTGTTAGGATTTCTATTCCTTCTAAAAATATCCATAAAAAAACAGCATCGGAGGGATTCCGTGCTGTTTTCATCAAGATTTCAATTCGGTGTAGACGACAAGCCGCTTGCTGTAATTTCGTGCAGAATGGTCAAAGTCACCTGTGCAGGTGATAAGATTTAGGGAGCTTGCAGGAGAGTAACCAAAGATTGATTTCAAGGGAGCGTCGTCCCATGGGTATTCCTTCTTGTCTATCACGACAAAGGTCCTCTTTTCGCCTTCTTTATTTTTGACGATGATTTCATCGCCCTTTGAAAGCTTATTCAGCTTATAAAAAACGGCAGGACCATTCCGGCTGTCCACGTGACCACCGATCACGGCATTTCCAGGTTCACCGGGCTTGTAACCACCCTGGTACCATGCAGTCGTCTCAAAGCTTTCCGTTACGGCCATTTCGCCATTTTCCTTCAACCCAACCGCTTCGATGCTTGTGGAAACATCGATGGCAGGGATTTCGATGGCAGCCGGTACGATTCCACTTCTTTCATCCTTTATGATCGTATCTGCAAATTGAGAAGGGGAAGTGGTGGTGCTGGCCATCTGAGTTACTGGCTCTTCCTGACCATTGGAAGTTTTCGCCTTTTCTTCTGTGGAATTTGAACTAATTCCTGCAGAACAGGCAGAAATGGGCAATAGTACAAGCACAAGCAGTACAACCCTCATAGTATACATTATGTGAAGCCACTCCTTTCATCTTCACACTGGGGGACGGACCTATTATAGGTCCGTCCCTCTCATGTTAAAGATTATTGTTTATGTGAAGCGTATTTTTTCATTCCAAGGGTTGTACCACCCGCGATGATCAGTAGGGCTGCCAGAAGGTATTCGAATGGGAATTCATTGTTGTCGGCCGTTCCCCCCATACCGGTATTAGGCATTTCAGAAGGCATATTGGTTTTGAACTTGTCAGGGAATTGATCTGCGAAAGCTCCTGATAAACCTTTTGCAGGATTCAGCATATGCTCATATGACATGCGGATTCCATCCCAGGCCTTTTCATAGTCACCTGCCACATAGCTGTCGAAAGCACCAATCAATTGTTCAACGTGCATTTGAAGGCCCTCTGCAAGAGCGTCTGACTTTAATCGGCCGTCTGTGGCTGTTTCCAGGAATTTAGAGAATTCAGCACGGTATCCATCGAGATTCTTGATTGCTTCTTCTTTTGCGGCTTCATCTTCAGCCCCGGTCGCTTTTACATAGTCCACGAAGAATCCGATGTGTTTCGACCACATGTCCTTGAATTGGTTTCCGGCATCTTCACCGTATACTGATGCGATGGCTGCTGAAAGATCTTCCGTGTTGGCATTCAGTGCATTGACGGAGGCGTCAAAATCTTTAGAACCGTCGATCCCGTTTTGCATCGCCATCGTGGCAAGGGCAGCATGCTCTGTTAAAAGATGGTTAAGCGTAGAGCGTAAATCCGTTGCCGGTGTTACCGCCATCGTATTTTCGAATTTGTCCGGGTATTGGTCCGTAATCGCACTTGATAGTCCTTTTGCTACCATTCCCATATGACCGATTGCTTCACGCTCATATTCATAAGCCTTCTCATAGTCGCCGGCTACATAACTATCAAATGCGCCGATCAGCTGGTTGATATGCATTTGAAGACCTTCTGCCAAACTATCGGATTTTAAACGTTCACCCGTTGCTGTCTCAAGGAAATTAGAGAATTCTTCTTTATATCCTGATAGATTCTTAAGGGCTTCATCTTTTGCAGCCTGATCATTGGCACCTGTTGCTTTGACATAATCAACGAAGTATCCGATATGATTGGTCCAGATTGTATTGAACTGATTTCCTGCTTCTTCACCATAAACGGAGGCGATCGCGCCTTTTAAATCGGCTGCGTTATCATTTAAAGCACCGGCAGCCGCATCGAAATCTTCAGCGCCTTCTGCTCCGCGTCTCATGGCTTCAACCGCTAAGTATGCATGTTCAGTAAGTAAGCGATCCAATGTTGTTCTTAATTCCCCTGCCGGAGTATCGACTTTCGTCATGGAATGATCTTCACCGTTGTGTGCTGATACTGCACCTGCAGTCGGAATCAATAACGTCATACTTAAAGGGACGGCTAAATAACTTTTTTTCATTTTCATAATAGTATCTCTCCTTTTGATTTTTTATATTTTCATAAAGCTAACGACAGAAGTTGAAACATGGATCACTTTTTTTGAAACTTTTTTCTATTCTTTTTAATTAGGTTAAAAAGTAGAGTGATAGATATAGAATGAATCTAGCCTCTTTTACTATGTAATCCTTTTTAAAAAAAGTAGAATGGATAAAAGCAAAACATTTGTTCATTGTTTGTATAACCTCTGTTACATAGGACTTAATTCCCTGGTTCGAATTTATCGAACATTTCGATATTCGAAAAAGATGGAACAAAGATCAAGAAGACAT
>NZ_BCVQ01000094.1 GCF_001591825.1 Rossellomorea vietnamensis NBRC 101237 | reverse complement strand
CACCTGCAGCGGAAATCAGTCACTACTCTCTTATGGAAAATAACAACAAAGTTTTATTTTCAAGTAGGACAAATTAATAAAGCGTGGTGTCATAATGGAAGAGTTAACAATCTCTAGCTTAGAAAATATGAAGCTGAAAGAGCTTTATGAGCTAGCCAAACAATACAAAGTTTCTTATTATAGTAAATTAACAAAAAAAGAACTGATTTTTGCCATCCTTAAGGTTCGTGCTGAACAAGAAGGCTTCTTCTTCATGGAAGGTGTCCTTGAGATCATTCAATCAGAAGGCTTTGGTTTCTTACGACCGATCAACTATTCTCCAAGTTCTGAGGATATTTATATCTCTGCATCACAAATCCGTCGTTTTGACCTCCGAAACGGGGATAAAGTATCGGGGAAAGTACGTCCTCCGAAAGAAAACGAACGTTATTTCGGACTGCTTCATGTTGAAATGGTGAACGGGGAAGAGCCTGATTCTGCGAAAGAGCGTGTACATTTCCCAGGATTGACGCCTTTATACCCTGACCGTCAAATGAAGCTTGAAACAACACCGAATAAAATTTCTACACGGATCATGGATCTGATTGCACCAGTCGGATTCGGACAACGTGGATTAGTCGTGGCTCCGCCTAAAGCCGGTAAGACGATGCTGATCAAAGAAATCGCCAATTCAATCACAACGAATCATCCGGAAGCAGAACTAATCATTCTTCTGATCGATGAGCGTCCAGAGGAAGTAACGGACATCGAACGTTCGGTAGAAGCAGAAGTCGTCAGTTCGACATTTGATGAGGTTCCGGAAAACCATATCAAAGTGGCCGAGCTCGTACTTGAGCGTGCCATGCGTTTAGTGGAGCACAAGCGTGACGTCATCATCCTGATGGATAGTATCACTCGTCTTGCACGTGCGTACAATCTCGTCATCCCGCCAAGTGGACGGACTCTTTCCGGTGGTATCGACCCTGCTGCGTTCCACCGTCCGAAACGATTCTTCGGTGCGGCACGTAACATTGAAGAGGGCGGAAGCTTGACGGTCCTTGCAACGGCGCTTGTTGACACAGGTTCCCGTATGGATGACGTCATTTATGAAGAGTTCAAAGGAACAGGAAACCTTGAACTTCACTTAGACCGTTCTCTTGCAGAGAGACGTATCTTCCCGGCCATCGACATCCGTCGTTCCGGAACGCGTCGTGAGGAACTTCTCATCAAACCGGATCATCTTGAGAAACTATGGGCGATCAGAAAAGCCATGTCCGATCAGCCTGATTTCGCCGAGAAGCTTATGCGCAAGCTGAAGCAATCGAAGACGAATGAAGAATTTTTCAATGTGTTGACAGAAGAGTCCAAGAAGCGTTAATCTATTAATCGAATGATTTTTCAAGGAAAAGGGTGACTGGAATTTCCAGTTTTGCAGGTTGCAAAAATACCTTGTCCTTGTTATAATGATATCAATGTGTTTTTAAAAACTGGATGTGGTAAGGGGCTGGCTATTACTCTCATGCTTATGCTCATATCACATATATCTTCGTAATAAATTACTCTGTCTCAGATGATTCAGGGCGGAAGGAGATGAAAGAAATGAAATCAGGAATTCATCCTAAGTACAACACGATCAAAGTTAGCTGTGCTTGCGGTAACGAATTTGAAACTGGTTCTGTAGCGGAAGAAATGCGCGTTGAGGTATGTTCTGAATGCCATCCATTCTACACAGGACGTCAGAAATTCGCTGACGCTGGTGGACGTGTTGACCGTTTCAACAAAAAATACGGTCTTAAAAATCAACAACAATAATGAAGAGCCGGAAGGACGCATCGAACGCCTTTGTGCGTAGATGCGTACCCTTCTCTTCTATTAGAAAAACAGGCAAGGATCTTCATGCTTGCCTGTTTTTTATTACATTTAAAGCAAATGGTTGAAGAAATAGAGGCAGTTCCAATTGAGCTGTGCCTCTTTTTTTCTGCCAAATTACTGAATTCTAAGCATGATTCCCGTACATAAAGGAATGCTTTAACTATACGTGTAGTCCGTTTTTACTAACAGCCAGGCTGTTTTTCTATAGAACAACGTGTAAGGAAGGAGAGGCGCTTTCGTGTATGTCATGAAACAAACGGGTTGGGTAGAAGTCATTTGCGGCAGCATGTTCTCAGGTAAATCCGAGGAACTGATCCGCCGGGTACGACGCACTCAATTTGCTAAACAAGAAATTGCTGTGTATAAGCCAAAACTAGATAATCGCTATAGCGATGAATCGGTTGTATCTCATAATGGTACCTCTGTCATTGCCAAAGCAGTCGAGGAGTCAAGCATGATCCTTGATGATCTGAATCCAGAGGTGGACGTCGTTGCCATTGATGAGGTTCAATTTTTTGACGAAGGCATCGTCGACGTCGTCCAGAAATTAGCAAACAGCGGATACCGTGTCATCCTTGCAGGTCTTGACCAGGATTTCCGGGGAGAACCATTCGGGCCGATGCCGGATTTAATGTCCATTGCCGAACAAGTGACGAAGCTTCAAGCCGTTTGTGCCGTCTGCGGCTCTCCGGCAAGCCGGACTCAGCGTCTGATCAACGGTGAACCGGCATGTTACGATGACCCCGTCATCCTTGTCGGTGCGTCTGAAGCGTACGAGCCAAGGTGCCGCCATCATCATGAAGTACCGACCGGGATGAGCGTCACTCCGGATATGGTGAAGGAAGTATAAAATTTTTTTGAACAAAGTCTCAGATTTGGGGCTTTGTTTTTTTATGTTTTGAAGGAAAAAGGAGTCAAAATGGTATGTTTCTGCTGGTTTGAAGCATCATTGAGATCGAAGGTCTTATCTGAAAAGGCGTTTGCCGA
>NZ_BCVQ01000093.1 GCF_001591825.1 Rossellomorea vietnamensis NBRC 101237 | reverse complement strand
TTCTTTGAAAACTAGATAAAGATAAATTGATAGTCAAGAAATTACCGAGTATCGCCATTTTAGGTTTTAAACCTGATGTAACAACCAATTCGGTTAAGTTATGAAGGGCGCACGGTGGATGCCTTGGCACTAGGAGCCGACGAAGGACGGGACTAACACCGATATGCTTTGGGGAGCTGTAAGTGAGCTTTGATCCAGAGATTTCCGAATGGGGGAACCCATTGTTCGTAATGGAACAATATCCTTACTTGAATACATAGAGTATGGAAGGCAGACCCAGGGAACTGAAACATCTAAGTACCTGGAGGAAGAGAAAGCAATTGCGATTCCCTGAGTAGCGGCGAGCGAAACGGGATATAGCCCAAACCAAGAGGCTTGCCTCTTGGGGTTGTAGGACACTCTATACGGAGTTACAAAGGAATGGAGTAGACGAAGAAGTCTGGAAAGGCTCGTCAAAGAAGGTAACAACCCTGTAGTTGAAACTTCATTCCCTCTTGAGTGGATCCTGAGTACGGCGGGACACGTGAAATCCCGTCGGAAGCTGGGAGGACCATCTCCCAAGGCTAAATACTCCCTAGTGACCGATAGTGAACCAGTACCGTGAGGGAAAGGTGAAAAGCACCCCGGAAGGGGAGTGAAATAGAACCTGAAACCGTGTGCCTACAAGTAGTCAGAGCCCGTTAACGGGTGATGGCGTGCCTTTTGTAGAATGAACCGGCGAGTTACGATCCCATGCAAGGTTAAGTTGATAAGACGGAGCCGCAGCGAAAGCGAGTCTGAATAGGGCGATTTGAGTATGTGGTCGTAGACCCGAAACCAGGTGATCTACCCATGTCCAGGATGAAGTTCAGGTAACACTGAATGGAGGTCCGAACCCACGCACGTTGAAAAGTGCGGGGATGAGGTGTGGGTAGCGGAGAAATTCCAATCGAACTTGGAGATAGCTGGTTCTCTCCGAAATAGCTTTAGGGCTAGCCTCATGTGTAAGAGTCTTGGAGGTAGAGCACTGTTTGGACTAGGGGCCCTCATCGGGTTACCGAATTCAGACAAACTCCGAATGCCAAAGACTTATCCATGGGAGTCAGACTGCGAGTGATAAGATCCGTAGTCGAAAGGGAAACAGCCCAGACCACCAGCTAAGGTCCCAAAGTATACGTTAAGTGGAAAAGGATGTGGAGTTGCTTAGACAACCAGGATGTTGGCTTAGAAGCAGCCACCATTTAAAGAGTGCGTAATAGCTCACTGGTCGAGTGACTCTGCGCCGAAAATGTACCGGGGCTAAACGTATCACCGAAGCTGTGGATTGACACCTCTAGGTGTCAGTGGTAGGAGAGCGTTCTAAGGACTGCGAAGCTAGACCGTAAGGACTGGTGGAGTGCTTAGAAGTGAGAATGCCGGTATGAGTAGCGAAAGATGGGTGAGAATCCCATCCACCGAATGCCTAAGGTTTCCTGAGGAAGGCTCGTCCGCTCAGGGTTAGTCGGGACCTAAGTCGAGGCCGATAGGCGTAGACGATGGACAACAGGTTGATATTCCTGTACCACCTCTTTTCCGTTTGAGCAATGGGGGGACGCAGGAGGATAGGGTAAGCGCACTGCTGGATATGTGCGTCTAAGCAGTTAGGCTGATGATGAGGCAAATCCCATCATCGTGAAGGCTGAGCTGTGATAGCGAGCGAATTATAGTAGCGAAGTTCCTGATTCCACACTGCCAAGAAAAGCCTCTAGCGAGGAAAAAGGTGCCCGTACCGCAAACCGACACAGGTAGGCGAGGAGAGAATCCTAAGGTGAGCGAGAGAACTCTCGTTAAGGAACTCGGCAAAATGACCCCGTAACTTCGGGAGAAGGGGTGCTCTGGTAGGGTGCAAGCCCGAGAGAGCCGCAGTGAATAGGCCCAGGCGACTGTTTAGCAAAAACACAGGTCTCTGCGAAGCCGTAAGGCGAAGTATAGGGGCTGACGCCTGCCCGGTGCTGGAAGGTTAAGAGGAGTGCTTAGCGCAAGCGAAGGTGCGAATCGAAGCCCCAGTAAACGGCGGCCGTAACTATAACGGTCCTAAGGTAGCGAAATTCCTTGTCGGGTAAGTTCCGACCCGCACGAAAGGCGTAACGATCTGGGCACTGTCTCAACGAGAGACTCGGTGAAATTATAGTACCTGTGAAGATGCAGGTTACCCGCGACAGGACGGAAAGACCCCGTGGAGCTTTACTGTAGCCTGATATTGAATTTTGGTACAGCTTGTACAGGATAGGTAGGAGCCTTGGAAACCGGAGCGCCAGCTTCGGTGGAGGCATCGGTGGGATACTACCCTGGCTGTATTGAAATTCTAACCCGCGCCCCTTATCGGGGTGGGAGACAGTGTCAGGTGGGCAGTTTGACTGGGGCGGTCGCCTCCTAAAGAGTAACGGAGGCGCCCAAAGGTTCCCTCAGAATGGTTGGAAATCATTCGCAGAGTGTAAAGGCACAAGGGAGCTTGACTGCGAGACCTACAAGTCGAGCAGGGACGAAAGTCGGGCTTAGTGATCCGGTGGTTCCGCATGGAAGGGCCATCGCTCAACGGATAAAAGCTACCCCGGGGATAACAGGCTTATCTCCCCCAAGAGTCCACATCGACGGGGAGGTTTGGCACCTCGATGTCGGCTCATCGCATCCTGGGGCTGTAGTCGGTCCCAAGGGTTGGGCTGTTCGCCCATTAAAGCGGTACGCGAGCTGGGTTCAGAACGTCGTGAGACAGTTCGGTCCCTATCCGTCGTGGGCGCAGGAAATTTGAGAGGAGCTGTCCTTAGTACGAGAGGACCGGGATGGACGCACCGCTGGTGTACCAGTTGTCTTGCCAAAGGCATCGCTGGGTAGCTATGTGCGGAAGGGATAAGTGCTGAAAGCATCTAAGCATGAAGCCCCCCTCGAGATGAGATTTCCCATCACGTAAGTGAGTAAGATCCCTAGAAGATGACTAGGTAGATAGGTCAGAGATGGAAGCATGGCGACATGTGGAGTTGACTGATACTAATCGATCGAGGACTTAACCACAAA
>NZ_BCVQ01000092.1 GCF_001591825.1 Rossellomorea vietnamensis NBRC 101237 | reverse complement strand
CATCGAATGGCCCGATGCTCTTTGATGACTCTTAAATGACGTAAATCGTAGTCTTCAGGTCCTTGTACTGGAAGACCTGCTTCTATATTGGTTTTGATATAATGGATGTTTTCCTGAGTGATGATCTCCCCTGGAATGAATATGGGGATTCCAGGAGGATAGACCATGATGAACTCAGCAATGGTCCTTCCAACGGAATCATCAATCGGAATGACTTCTGTATCAGCATAAAAAGCGTCCCTCGGTGTAATGGATAGAACAGGAATATCAGGCAGCATCACTTTAACAGGGGTCATCTCGCCTTGTTTCTTAAGGCTCGTAACCAGTTCTTTTAAAGCAGTGACCAATTGGTTTCCTTCATATTCAGTATCACCAGGTGTGATGATGCAGAGGATATTATACAGGTCGGACATTTCAACCTCGATATTATGAGCTTCTCTTAACCACTTTTCCGCATCGAACCCACTGATTCCCAGGTCCTTCACGGATATAATCAGCTTAGTCGGATCATATGCATAGGTCGCTTTCGTTCCAAGGATTTCTTCCCCTACACAGTATAAACCGTCAATCTCGTTGATTTGCTTTCTCATATTCTGGGAGAGTTCGATCGTTTTGGTGATGAGCTCCCGCCCTTCAGTGGCAAGTCGTTTTCTTGCAACATCAAGGGATGCAAGTAGTAAATATGACGTGGAAGTCGTCGTCAGCATGCTTAAGATGGTCTGCACACGCTTAGCAGAGACAAGCCCTTCTTTCATATTGAGGACTGAGCTTTGAGTCATGGATCCGCCGAGCTTATGAACACTCGTAGCTGCTAAGTCAGCACCTGCCTGCATGGCTGACAGGGGAAGTTCATCATGGAAGTGTATATGAACCCCATGAGCTTCATCGACGAGTACCGGAACATGATAAGAATGGGCAATTTCCACGATTTTCTTTAGGTCTGCGGAAATTCCGAAATAGGTAGGATTGATGACCAATACACCTTTGGCATCAGGGTTTTGTTCCAAAGCTTTTGCAACGGCGTCTGTCGTGATACCGTGTGAGATCCCAAGGTCCTCATCAATATCTGGATGGATAAAGATAGGAGTGGCCCCTGAGAAAACAATTGCAGACATAACGGATTTATGCACGTTTCTTGGAACAATGATCTTGTCTCCAGGTCCGCACACACTCATGACCATCGTCATGATCGCTCCGCTCGTCCCCTGAACAGAGAAGAAAGTATGATCGGCACCGAATGCCTCGGCAGCCAAATCCTGAGCTTCCTTGATCATGCCTTTAGGTTGGTGCAGATCATCTAAAGGACCGATATTAATCAAATCAATGGATAGCGCATTTTCTCCTATGAATTCCTTAAAGGCAGGATCCATCCCTGCACCTTTCTTATGACCTGGAATATGAAACTGGACGGGATTTTTTTTACTATGTTCAATTAAGCCGGTAAACAACGGCGTTTCATTTTGAGACAATTCATTCAACACCTCTTTATATTCTTCATGGCACAATAAACCAACATGCATGCTAAAGATATCATTATATAGGATTCAAACCATAATTTCATACATTCTTAAGATATTTTCAACAAACAAAAGAATTATAGCACTTAAGAAAATCTTTGCATAGTGACATACGCCCATGAAGATGTATTTTTTTCATAGCACAAACAAAAGAAGTCATACTCCTGATTTTTGGCTCATTTCCGTCCTGTGTGAGAGTGACCGCCAGACCAAGCGAGCTTGGTCTGGCGGTCACTCTCACACAGGACGACCTTCCAGCAAAGCTGGAAGGCGTGTGAAACGTACGTTTCACACGAATGAGCCAAAAATCCACCTAACTTATCAAAAAAATGCATACAGCCCTCCCATCTAAGACTCACCTTATTTCTTATGAATATATACCACACGAAAGAAAAGGACTTTCCCACCTCCATCCAGAATAAATGAATGAATGGAGGGATTCAAATGAAGTGGAAAACGAGGGTTACAGAATTATTGAACATTCAATATCCGATCATACAAGGGGGGCTTGCCCACCTGGCATATGCAGAATTGGCTGCGGCGGTGTCGAATGCAGGCGGCCTTGGCCAAATCACGGCCATGTCACTCGATGACCCTGAGCAGCTTCGTCAAGAAATCAAAAAGGTAAGATCACTAACAGATCAACCCTTCGGAGTGAACTTTGCCATCGGTCAGCATGGACGCCCATTCAGCAGCTTTGTTGATATTGCCATAGAAGAAAAAGTGCCGGTCATCTCCGTTACAGGGGGAAACCCGACTCCCCTGTTTCAACAAATCGAAGGGGAAGATATGGTGAAGCTTGTATTGGTCGCATCAAAAAGACAGGCCCTGAAGGCTGAAGAGCTCGGGGCGGATGCCGTCATGGTCGTTGGACAAGAAGGGGGAGGACATCTGGGTAAGGATGACATCGGGACATTCGTCTTGATTCCACGTGTGGTGGATGCTGTATCCATCCCTGTCATAGCCTCGGGAGGTATTGGGGACGGCCGTGGTTTGATGGCAGCCCTCAGCTTCGGCGCAGAAGGAGTCGAGATGGGGACGAGGTTTATAGCGACAAAAGAGTGCGTCCACGCCTCAGACATGTATAAACGTGCCTTGATTGAAGGGGACGAGAGTGGTACAGTAGTCATTAAACGATCTTTAGGTGCCCCGGCCAGAGCGATATCAAATACCTGGACAAATCAAATCCTGGCTGCTGAAACATCGAATCCGGGATATGAAGGATTAAAGTCATACATAAGCGGCGAGGCGAATAAACGATATATTTACGATGGTGAAGTAGACGAAGGCTTTGCGTGGGCAGGACAGGTGATGGGGTTGATCCAGGACATCCCTTCGGTTAAAGATCTCATCGGGCGAATGATTTCACAAGGTGAAAACATTCGTGAACAGTGGAGTTAATACATTCATCAAAGGAGTTGCAGTGCAAAATGGAATATCAATACCCCTTCGATATAGACTGGTCCACGGAGGAAGTCATCGACGTCATTGCCTTTTTCGAAGCGATTGAAAAGGCATATGAAAAAGGTGTTTCAAGAGAGGACCTGATGAATCGATATAAGCGATTTAAGGAAATCGTCCCTGGTAAGGCAGAAGAGAAAAGGATCTGTAATGAATTTGAAGAATCCAGTGGCTATTCTTCCTACCATGTGGTGAAAAAAATGAAAGAGCAGCAGGACGCTGCCAAAATATCGATGAATTAAAAGAGGCTGGGACAAAACCCTACTCTGAAATGAAAAAGCCGGTGAGATTTTACAAAAAGTAAAATTTCACCGGTTTTGATTATTTTTAAATTAAAA
>NZ_BCVQ01000091.1 GCF_001591825.1 Rossellomorea vietnamensis NBRC 101237 | reverse complement strand
CCCTGCGGGGTCTCAACTTTCCCGCGTTTCCCGCAGGAGTCGAGCACCTTCCGCTCCAATCAACTTTCCAAGGGTAAGTCTTTTCCTATAACATTGTAATGTCGAGATTGCTTCCCATTGGATACACTAACTCACTAACTCTTTTTCTTTGAGTTGCAGTCACCGATGATCGTTCCTTATACATTTAAGTTGAAGTGAATGGCTATCTTCTTATTATTGGTAAAGCAGATTTAGTGTACATATCAGAATCTAGCTATTGATTGGAGTGCAAGACGAAGACTCCTACGGGAAAAGCGGAATAGGTGAGACCCCGCAGGAGCGAATAGCGACGAGGAGGCTCGCCTTCCGCCCGAGGAAAGCGAAGTCTTGCACGGAAATCAATAGTGGTGTAGCAAGCAAACCTAACTATTTTTTATTGTACATTTTTAAAGAAAATGGAATTAGTTATGTTTAAGCCTCTCCATACTATTCCTTATCCTGTATCCGTTGAATCACTTCATGGAGTTCATCCGGCTTCAAGAATTCCAATGGGGAGAATCCTTTTTCAAACATGACGGACTCGCTTTCAATCATCAGGACGTATCGACCGTTCACTTTCGCCAAGTGGATGCTGTCTCCGAAATCTGAGAGAAGGGCTTTTACTGAAACATGGTCAAGCTTTACTTTCAATTCCACTTCAGGGGATTGCTCGACGATTTGGGAGGTGGCTTCCACTACCTGTTCCGTCGTGAATCGTTCCTGCAGTTCACGCTTTGGGCTGATAGCCCATTCTTCCACGGCTTCTTCAAATTCGACCCGTTCGTCACTTTCTTCCGCATAGGTTTCAGAAATATGTTCCTTTACCATGCCGTATACCTGTGATTTGACGATTTCAGGCATGGACTTTTCATATTCCACCCATTTCAGGAAATCTTCAAAGTATCTCGCATGTGATGCTTGATGGATCTTGATTTCGGCTGAATCCATCATGCCTTCCTCGGGCATATACGGATATTGGATGGATTTCATATTTTTCGTCGTGATCGCCATTTCTACATTATGTATCAGTGTGGCTTCATCCGTAATGGTGGCAACCTTTGGTTCGAAATCACATTTCATGAGGAATAAAAATGGATCATCAAAAAATTTGGTGAGTTTTGCGGTGGCCACTAAAAACGCTCCGCCGCGGATAGCGCTGGCTTCTATGTACATTTGGACAATCTGATCACATGATTCACGAAAATCCTCTTTACTTTCAGCATAACGGGTTCGATGAAATAAATTGTAGTTTGGATTCGATGTAAGCTCATGACCTGGTTCTACAACAAAGCGGCCAATTTTGGTGGGAGCGGATTCTGACTTGGAGTGCCGGTCCACCTTGCGCTTGACGATCTTAGTCAATTCACCGTCCAGGAAGCTTTTGAGGGGGCTTTCCTCATACTCATCACCTGTTAATGTTTGAAAGTGCTTATGTCGTTTATCTGCTTCTTCGCCTTTTCCTTCTACCTGGATTAAATAAAAGGAAAGATGTTGTATGGTAAAATCCATGATTTGTTCTCCTGACCTGATTAGATTCGAATTCTTATGATTTCACATTTCTTGTTACAGTATAGAAAAGCACAAAAGGTTCGTCAATCGACTTATGAAAGGGGAGGTTTGAGAGATACTATCCAGTAGCTTGATAAAACGTAAGGTGGTGAGCTTGGTGAGTAATGAATCATTTTTCACACTAATGAAAAAAGGAAATAAATCTTCATTTTTTGCAATGGTGGGAAATGGCATCCTTGCAATCGCAAAGGGGGCGGCATTCTTTATCAGTGGGAGTGGGGCCATGTTTGCTTCTGCCATGCACTCGTTAGCCGATGCCGTCAATCAATATTGGCAGTGTTCTTTCAGAGAAGAAGCCGACAGAAAAGTTCCCAACAGGTTTTGGGCGTGTCATCAATCTATTTTGTATGATTGCGGTTATCGTCGTTTCGGTCATGGCTTATGAAACGATGCGTGAGGGGTTTCATCTACTCAAACATCCCGCTGAAGTGAAAGGCATTTGGATAAATGTTTCCGTATTACTCCTGAACATCCTCATTGATGGAACGATTCTCTTTAAAGTGATGAAGGAAATCAGTCAGGAAGCCCGCGTAGAAAGCAGGGGAGCTGGGATTGTAACAGGGGCGTTCAAGCATGTAAAGCGGGCAGCGCCTCCAACAAGACTTGTGTTTTATGAAGACTTAGTGGCTGTATCAGGTGCCATTCTTGCTTTGATAGCGGTTCTTGTTTCTTATTTCTCCCCGTTTCAACTATTGGATGGGATTGTGACCATCATGATCGGATTCCTGATGGTGGGTGTTGCCTTCAGGGTCGGTTATGACAATATGGTTGGTCTGATAGGGGTTGCTGCACCTAAGGAAGTGGAAGACCGGATTGCTGCTGCGATTTTTGAACATGAAGCGGTCATCGATATCTATAAGATGAGGATCACACAGGAAGGCCGCTATTACCATGTTGAATCATATCTTGAATTGAAAAAGGGGTTACCCCTGTCTGAAGCGGATGATATTAAGTTTGCCATACAGGATCAATTAATAGCAGATCCGGACATTGCGGATGTAACATTGGGAATCATAGAGGACAATGGGATTCAGGAGTGGAAAGGGACTGGTATGCCCGAAACGCAGTAATGGTCATCCGGCTGATGATGTCAGCCGGATGATGCATTTTAATTTTGAATGAATTTTTCAAATACAAACCCAAAATCTTTAAGGGTCAATTCTTTTTTCTTATCCGAAAGCCAATTAAAGGCATATTGATTGACCTCTTTAAACTGTTCAACAACATTTACTTCATCAGTCTTTACTTGTCCCAAAGTTGAGGAAGCCAGTTGAAGACTTTCATTGGCAAAGCCGGAATAAATGCTATTGTCATTGGTGATTTCACCAATTTTTATAAGGGACTTATAGAGATCTTTCACTTCTGTTAAATGTTTTTTATGAACATCGATGGAGTAGATTTCAGAACCGATCTTAAACTTTATTTCGACATCGAGATCTACTGTTCCCGCTGTTTCGAGAAGGACATTCGAAAGGTTATATTTGTAATAATCCAAGCGGCGGAGCACCCGCTTCTTGCTTGCTGCACTCGTTCCATCAAGGTGGATGAGAGCTTTGTTTGTAAAGCAGTATTCATCGGACTTGGATTTGATCAGGAAGTAAATCTTCTCTCCATCTTCATGCATAATGTAATCATCTGAATCGGCTTTGTCGTAATCCTGAGGCTTTATGACTGTGCCGATATCACTTAAACCTAATACGTCTGAAGCGACTTTTCCAAACATGCGTTCAAATCCTTTCAATTTTGATTGTTTTCTTTCTTACCATGAGATAAGACTTCATTAGTATATCATAGATTCATAGAACGTAAGGGAATATATGGAAGAGTCTATTTTGAGCGCTTATGGTTTGGGTGTAGCATTCCGTTCATACTATAATAAAGAAAATCATAGAATAGATTATCGTAAAGGGGGGAATAGAATGGACGTGAACGATCTGCTGATGCGTTTCAAGGATAGAACGCCTAAAGTGTTAGGGAGTGAAACATTTTCCGAATATGCTATTCTACTTCCTTTGATTGAAGTGAAAGGTGAGGTTCATGTTCTCTTTGAAGTACGATCATTGAATATGCGGAGACAACCGGGGGAAATCTGCTTTCCGGGTGGTAGAATCGACCGTAGTGACTCTGATGAGAGGGCAGCTGCTATAAGGGAGACGACAGAGGAATTGGGCATACAAGAACATGTCATCTCGGATATTTATCCCCTCGACTATATCGTATCCCCATTTGGGACGATCATCTATCCCTTTGTTGGGAAGTTGAATATACCATTGGAAGAGTTGCGGCCGAATACTGCCGAGGTGGAAGAGATTTTCACAACCCCGCTTTCTTACATGCGTGAAAAAGAACCGGAATTGTATAATATCAAATTTAAAATGGAACCGGAGGAGAGCTTCCCATACAATCAAATACCAGGTGGGGAAAACTACGACTGGCAGGCAAGGAACATGAAAGAACATTTCTACTACTACCAAGACAAAGTCATCTGGGGCCTCACCGCCCGCGTACTCCATCACTTTATAAAACTGCTGGCACAACCCTCTAATTGACAGGCCAACGTGAAAAATTGTTACTGTTAAATGGATAATAATATCTAAATGAATAATATACGATAGTAAGACTTTTGAGAGGAATTTGTTTGGCTGATAGATATATATAATTTGAAAAAGGTTTAATATAGAAACACAGAGTGGATTGAA
>NZ_BCVQ01000090.1 GCF_001591825.1 Rossellomorea vietnamensis NBRC 101237 | reverse complement strand
CAACTTTCAAGCGTTTCCCGCAGGAGTCGAGCACCTTCCGCTCCAATCAACTTAATGAGCAACAATTTTTAAAGATATATACAATTAAACAACCCTATTAAAACCAACATAAAATATCCTGTACTCCTACAAAAATAGAATCTTTCCCACAAAAAACACCCCCAATCATCACAATCGAGGGCACATTTCCTATTTCCTCACACAAAACACCATACGATCTTTCCCATTGATATCATGGACGACTTCTGTTTCTGCATCGGGGAAGGTCGCACGCAGCAGATCCGCAACCGTCTCTCCCTGGCCGACGCCGACTTCGAAGCCGATCAGGCATTTTTCTTTCATGACAAGAGGTAGTTCCTCCATAAAGCGTTTATAGAGATCATAGCCATCTTCTCCGCCAAACAATGCGAGTTCCGGCTCATGCCCGATGACGACATCTGATAGAGTTTCCCGATCCGTCAAAGGAATGTATGGAGGATTGGATAAAAGAATATCCAGCTTCACTCCGGCTTCGATCAATGGCTTCAACAAATCTCCTTCATAAAAGCGCACATCGGCGTCGAGTCTCCTGCTATTCTCTCCGGCAACCTCCAATGCTTCCCTCGAAATATCGACGGCCATCATCTCAAGAGGCAACCTGTTTGACTCAAGCTTCAACGTAACGGCAATCGCCCCGCTGCCTGTCCCGACATCGGCAGCCTTAAGAGGAGCAGCCGCATCACGGAACAAATCCTTCATCTTCTCCAGACCATAATAAATGAGTTCTTCCGTTTCCGGTCTCGGAATCAGCACATGCTCATTCACCACAAACTCACGGCCATAAAACTCCTCAGTCCCGATAATATGCTGTATCGGCACCCCGTCAGCATGTAACCGGATCCCCTCCTGGAATTCGTCCCATTTTTCCTGAGGGACCGACCTCCGCTGTTCTGCCAGCAGTTGTGATCGTGACATCCCCAGCAAATGCCGCAAGTAGATTTCTCCCACATTCTCATCGCGGCCATTTTCGACTAAAAAAGAAGAAGCCCATTTCAGGGCTTCAAATACCGTCACCATGACTATTCTTCCAGTCTTTCAAGAAGTTTGGACTGATCTTCGATGATCAATGCATCGATGACTTCATCCATCTTTCCTTCAAGGATTTGGTCAAGCTTCTGGATCGTCAGGCCGATGCGGTGATCCGTGACACGGTTTTGTGGGAAATTATACGTACGGATACGCTCCGAACGGTCACCGGTACCAACGGCCGATTTACGATTGGCATCGTACTCCGCTTGAACCTCGCGCTGGAACTTATCGTACACGCGGGCACGCAATACTTTCATCGCTTTTTCTTTATTCTTGATTTGGGACTTTTCATCCTGACATGACACGACGACACCTGTCGGGATGTGCGTCAGACGCACGGCAGACATGGTCGTATTAACACTTTGTCCTCCCGGGCCGCTTGATGCGAACGTATCGACACGGATATCTTTATCGTGGATATCGACTTCGACTTCTTCCGCTTCAGGAAGGCAGGCAACCGTTGCCGTCGACGTATGGATCCGTCCGCCGGATTCAGTTTCAGGTACACGCTGTACGCGGTGCGCTCCGTTTTCGTACTTCATTTTGGAGAATGCACCATTCCCGTTGATCATGAAGATGATTTCTTTGTATCCACCGACACCAGTAGAGTTCGCTTCCATGACTTCGATCTTCCAGCCTTGTGTTTCAGCAAAACGACTGTACATGCGGTATAAATCACCGGCAAACAGGGCTGCTTCATCTCCCCCTGCAGCACCACGAACCTCCATGATAACGTTCTTATCATCGTTCGGGTCTTTCGGGATCAATAATATTTTCAGACGAGCTTCCAACGCTTCGATTTGCTCTTCAAGCTCGGAAACTTCTTCCTTCACCATTTCACGCATATCAGCATCAAGCTTATCATCCAGCATCGCCTTCGCGTCTTTATACTGCCCGGTCAATTCTTTATATTCTCGATATGCTTCTACCGTTGCTTGGATGTCTGATTGTTCTTTTGAATAATCTCTTAGCTTCTTTGGGTCATTCACAATTTCTGGATCACTCAACAGCTCATTTAACTTATCATAGCGATCTTCCACTGCTTGTAAACGATCGAACACAGCTATTCACCTCAATTTTAATCCATAACAGTACAATTATATTATATGGTGTATGTAAACACAAGGAGGAGCGGGAATGGGGACAAGGGGAATTTAGATGAAAAAGGGGCAGCCGATGAGCTCCCCCTTCCATTATCTTTCGGTGATTTTCACATTGATATCGTATCGGGGAATCGCTCTTTGCAGTTTGTCTTTGAGCATGGCTTCCTCTTTATCGGTTTCGGCCATGTTCATTTCTTTCTTCGTATGAGCGGTCACCCACATTTGATTCCCATTGATCCACACCTCATCCGGCTGGAATTTCGAATAATCCCTTACGACTTCACGGGCTTTGTCTTCATACACACCGGTAGTCGTGGAAGTCGTACCTTGAGAATTGGTCAGGTTCGGGAAATTGGGATTTTGATCGGTGACATCCCGCACGCTTTTATCTTGACGCTTATCCATCTCTGCCTTGCGGTTGTCTATGAAACGGGTCCCGCCGCTGTCATTATGCACACCGTATTCTGACTCCTGATTCACACCGCACGCTGTAATCAAAAGAAAGAAAACGGTAAATGATAAAGCTAGTGCTATCTTTTTCATGCTTTCACACCTCCTGCTTTTAGGTTTTCCTGGAGGAGGGTGGTTATGCACGGGTTTGATTTGAGATGTGTATACGATCAGAGGGAATATATGTAAAAAGGAGCAATTAAGGAAAAAATGACGCAATTACGGTTTGACCCCCTAATTACTGACGTTTTCTCCAAGGGGCTTACTTGTTCTTAGTTTTTCATTTTGTTTTTCCTTCTTCGCTTTTATGAAGAAGGAAAAACCTTTATTTTAAAGGCTTAAAGCCATTTCTTCAGGAAAACCACTATCTTTGTATTTCTCATGAAACTTCACGGGTGACATCCTTCCAAGGCTTCCGTGATATCTACGGTGGTTATAGAATGCCATAAACTCATCAATTTCATAATACGCTTCTTCAAAATAGGTAAATTCATATCGCCTAAATAAATCACGTTCCAAGATACTAAAAAAGGATTCGATATAGGCATTGTAGTTTGGCGATCTTGGAGGAATTCGTTCATGAAAAACGTTGTTTTTCTCACAAAACTCCCCAAATAGATTACTGATAAATTGCGGGCCATTATCTGTTCTTATCACAATGCAATGGCCATTAGAATCATCTATGACCTGTAACTGTCGTCTAATAATGGCTTCATTAAGCATTCCTGTTATATCTTTGGCTGTACACCTTGGTCCTCTGTAATATCCAACGATGGAGCGATCGAAGACATCAATGGCACATGCCACAAAGAAAAATCTTCTGCTTCCCACGATGCTTCCGTACTTAATATCAAGCTGCCAGAGTTGATTAGGGGCAGTAATGATACGGTTACGAACCAATCGTTTGGGGTATTTAGGATTTCCCAGTCGTTGTGGCAGTAGAATGCCTAGCCTTTTGCACAACCTGGCCACCTTTTTATGATTAATTTGAAGGTCATGTTCATCTTCTAATAATTTGGTGAGATTCTTTACACCATACGTGGCACCATCTCCCTCAATGGCCTCCATCAAGAATTCCTCAATCTGCTCATCAGGGATGATGTCTCCTGATTGGGTCTTTGAATACCCTGGAATGGGACGACCCCTTTTCTCTACCATTTCAATTGGTTCGTCAGTGGCATTATGGTAATAATACAGGGATCTGTTTGTCCCTGTTATCTCAGTAAGCTTAGTAATATGAAACCCCTCCCTTGCCCATACTCGAAGCTCTTCTAAGACGGTCACGGCCGGTATTGGTTTTTTTTTAATAAGTTTCTAAGCATCGCCACTTCAAGTTCTTTCTCACCAAGCAGTTTCATAGCTTGTTCATATTTTGCTTTTAACTCTTCTCTAGAAGGCTCAGTGGACAGGATAGCTGAAGCTGGATCTTCCATTTGATCACGTACTTCATCCTCATATTCCTTAATCCACCTCGTCAAAGTGGACCGTGAAATTCCAGCGTTTCGAGAAATGGAAGAGTAATTCCCACTCTCTAAAGCCATCCGAACATAATTCCTTTTTACTTCCTCTAAGGCTTCAATCTTTTTTGACATGGAACAGCCCTCCAAAATCCCTCTGTATTTATGGTTCTAGTGTACTGTTTTAGGTACAAAAGTGTCCAAAGGAATTAGGGGGTCGTAAAGATTACTTATAGAAACGACGCAATAAATCGTAAAATGACGCAATCACCGTCGAAAATGACGCAATTCAGGTCGGCAAAAGTCAAGTCCTTTATATTGTGTAAATTCCATACTTGTCTTTCTTAACTGTAAATTGAATATAGGTACTCCATTCAACATTTTTTTGCAA
This sequence comes from Rossellomorea vietnamensis NBRC 101237, assembly GCF_001591825.1. Lineage (GTDB taxonomy): Bacteria > Bacillota > Bacilli > Bacillales > Bacillaceae_B > Rossellomorea > Rossellomorea vietnamensis. The sequence continues at coordinate 34 of NZ_BCVQ01000090.1, read as the reverse complement.
AACTTCCATAATTAATTTCTTCATAGCCAGGGAA
>NZ_BCVQ01000089.1 GCF_001591825.1 Rossellomorea vietnamensis NBRC 101237 | reverse complement strand
TTTTTTTTATTTTTTGAATGAACGGGGAAAGGATCAACCAGCTAACACGAGATAACAGAAAGATTAAGTAAAAATGTTTTCTCTAAATTATAACTTTTATGGTAAAATAAGTAATATATCTATAAGCTGGATCATGAAAATTGGATGGAGAGGTGGTAGGGGATGGAAGGAATCATAAACCAAAAACTGTTAGTGTACTTTAGCAATATTGCTTTTACTATGTTGGTGTTAGTGGGATTGCCATTTTGGAGTTATCTTGAAACTGGCCGCCCAATGATGGAATGGTCATTGATCATTGGGATATTGATCACTTTGATCATCATTTATGCTTACGGTGGTGGTTATCGGTATCAAAGGATCCACAACTTGTTAAAAGGGAAAAAGAAGAAGAGATTCTATCACTCGATATCATTTTGGACAGCCTTGATTTACACTGTAGTCGTATTCTATTTAACAATGAAAGCTTATGGGGACATTTTCCATTGAAATCTTGAAGGCATAAAGAAAAAGGCCTGGTCACCCACTAGGCCTTTTCTCTTTTGCTGATAACCAGGTTTTTCGCTTTTTCCGTCATATAGGCGAAGATCACATCTTTATGGTGCAGGTTGGAGTTGGTTAGTTGTGTTTCCAGCCATTCCTTCGATTTTCCCAGGAGCTTCAAGTTCCTAGTTTGGATTTTTCCGTCCACTATGACCGAAATCGGCAGGCCTTCATCGTCGATCTTCAATTTGAGATGTTCCACTGTCACCGGCGTATTTTCTACCTTGGGGATAATGCTCACTTCCCCGATGGGCTCGAGCATCGCATAGTCCACATCTGAAATCTTCGGGTACCCTTGAGATCTGAGGATGGATGTTAATTGAATGAGTGAGATCTTTGATTTTTCCAGGTTATCTTCCAATATTTCCCCGTCTTTTATTAACAATGTAGGCTCTCCCAGGAAGAACCGGTTTCCCCATTGACTTAACGTAAGGAATGAAAACAGCACATGGAGTCCGACAAGAAAGACGAGCGCTGTGATGGTCGGCCAGAATTTTGTTGAAATCAATGGTTCAGAGGCAATGGTCCCGACGATGATGATGGCCACCAGGTCATAAGGGGTCATCTGGACGATTGTAGACTTACCCATCAGCCTCATAGCCGCTATGGTGATCAGGTAGAGGACCAGAACTTTTATCAATAGGATCATGATGATTCGCTCCATCGTGTATAGATTCCCCATTAGGATTAGCCAATGGGGAGGAAGTCATGCACGTGAAGGTACCAAAGGCCCGTCCGATAAAAAGGGAATGGCTGACTCGGGAGGTGGAGTCAGCCATTTATGATTATCCGTAACTTACGTTCAATTCATTTAATTCCTTTGATAATTTCATGAACAGTGCTTTATCCTTAGTATCCAGGGCGGCATCAATGTCAATTAAGAGCTTGGATTTCTGTGTCATTAAAATGCTTTCATGCAGTACCATATCGATATAGATTTCCATTACGCTTCTTTCAGCGGCTTTCTTCCGGGTCATGGCAGCGGCTTTCATCATTTCTGTATAGGACTTTTTGCTTTCCATATACGTCACCCCTGAATTCTTTTTATTAGTATATGGGGTAAGTAGTAAAAATTCAACCAAAAAATTAAATATTCTGATAATTTTTTATTCATAAAACAGTAGAAGGGGATAAATATCAGAATTTTTAAAAATATGAGAGACAACCCTCGAAATTTGTGGTATTATTTTGGTGAAAAATGTAAATGGAGGCGATGAAATGAGAGAAAAATCTCGAATTATAGAAGAATATGAAGTGAATCCCCATACGATGATCCTTCAGCCTATGGAATATGGCGCCAGGACATTTACGAAAATAATAGAGGTGGATGACGTATTGATTTCTCCGTTTAAACCCTTTGATATCCTCAAGAAAAGTTGTGAATTCTTTGGCTGTTCTTATGAAGGCAGGAAAGAAGGTACGAAGAAACTTACGGGTATCATCTACAAAGCCCCCATCATGGTCAACCCTGATATGTCCATTTATCTATTCCCGACATCATCTCCAGTAAAGCAGGAATGTGCATGGATTTCCCACTCCCATGTCCGGGGATATGAACGGTTGACAAATGGATCAACACGAATCTTCCTGCAAAACAATGAATCCTGCACGGTTCCCATTTCTTACAGTTCTTTTGAAAACCAAATGCTCCGCACCTCGGATCTACGCATTGCCTATACACAGCGGATCGCCGAAATGGAAAGTAAATATAATACGAAGGTCCAGAGGGAAATGAATAATGTAAAAACGTTCTATTTGAATCGACATATACACAAAACCGATGCGTGAGCCACTGTCACGCTTCTTTTGTTGTATCTGTCTTTGTTTCCGTGAAACGGCGGAACAGATAATGTCTCATTAAATCCTCCACCCGGTTCCGGAGACGTGGATTGAAGTAATTATGATGCTCTTCATATCCCTTATACAAAAACATGTACATCGTGAAAGCATCATCCGATTGAATCCTTTCCACCTTCATCTTATTCGTCCTCATATACTTTTTAACGTGGGCCAGTTCCCCCTGAATGACCTTCATCGTCTCCTCGATCATCTCTAAATACGGTCTCTTTAATTTAAATGGGCTGCTGTCGACGACTTGCAGGTCGCGATTCAATATCGTCAGTACCATGGGCAGATAGATGGCCTGCTCCAAAATATTCCGATCGGTCTCCGGTATCCTTGTCATATGAAAAGACTCCTTTTCACTTTGGTATAGAACGTGTGTTCGTATTTTATATTTTACGTTGATTTCAATTTACTTTCAATAGGGAAAATTGTAGAATTTGAATTTGTTTCTATTATGAAGGGGATCGCAGGTTTTTATCCGTGAAGGGATTCGCATTTTCAATGTCGAAAATATAATAGGGTACAGAATGAAAGGAAGGTGCTGTAGCATGAAGAAAAACATAACCATAAAAGACCTTTATGAAATAAAGGCTGTATCGGATCCAAGGCTCTCACCGGGTGGAGATGAAGCTGTATTCGTTCAAACGGTGATGTGTAAAGAAAAAGATGAATATTTCTCAACCTTACATAGTATCGACCTAAAAGAAAAATCCATTCGTCAATGGACGTTTGGGGAACAGAGGATTTCGTCACCAAGATGGTCACCTGATGGAAGGAGGATTGCTTTCATCTCCAACCGGTCCGGTGTCAATCAGCTCCATCTCATCCGACGGGATGGAGGGGAAGCAGAGCGGGTCACGGACTGTCCGGTTGCGGTCTCGAATCCTGTGTGGTCCCCATGCGGTGAAAAGATTGCTTTAACCATTCGCTTAGAGAAAGGCGGAACGTTTGATCATAAAGAAGAAAAAGAGGAAAAGCCAAAGCCTTTTGTTACAACAAGCATGAAATATAAAAGTGATGATCGCGGCTTCCATGATGATTCATATTCACAGATAGCATATGTGAATGTAGAAACGAAGGAAATGAAAAGGCTCACGGATGATGAACATGACTACACGCTTCATTCATGGTCCCCGGATGGAAAGTACCTTGCCGTATCGACAGACAGGAAAGAAGACAGGGACTTTTCATTCCAGTCCGATTTATATCTTTTTGACCTTGACACTGGAGAGATGAAACAGGTGAACGGGGAGCCGGGATACTACGGGGAAGCAAGTTGGTCTCCGGATGGCAAGCGCCTTGCCTATACTGGCCATAATCGTGAATTTGAGAACGCAACTCATAATAAGATATATATTCACGGACTTGAGACCGGGCATTCCGTTTGCCTGACTGAAGGGATGGATGTGCCGGTAGGGGATTATCTTAACAGCGACAGCATCCAGGGCTCGTCACGGACGGGGATACAGTGGTCTAAGGACAATGAAAGTTTTTACTTTCTGGCATCGGACTCGGGGAATACGGTCCTCTATTATGCTCACATCGAGGGGGGCATTTATCCTGCACTTTTACAGGAGGAGCAGCATGTCTACGGCTTCGACCTGGATTCGGACCGCCAAACCATCCTGTTGGCAATGAGCAGACCGACAGAACCAGGGGAATTGTATACACTGCATGTCCCGACCGGAGAACTCACCACCATCACCCGTTTAAACGGGGATCTGCTTGCCACGAGGGAACTGTCCTCTCCGGAATCGTTCATATATAACGGGGCGAAAGATATGCCGGTCCAAGGCTGGATCATGAAACCTGCGGGATTTGAGGAAGGAAAGAAGTATCCCCTTATCGTGGAAATCCATGGCGGTCCTCATACGATGTACGGTAACACATTCTTTCATGAGTTCCAGGTCCTCACAAACTCGGGCTATGCTGTCTTATACGTCAATCCCCGAGGAAGTCATGGCTACGGTCAGGAGTTCGTCGATGCCGTACGGGGTGATTATGGCGGGGGGGATTACGAAGATATCATGAAGGCAGTGGATTACGCACTGAAGAAATTTCCTTTCATCGATGAATCCCGCCTTGGTGTGACCGGTGGAAGCTATGGAGGCTTCATGACCAACTGGATCATCGGCCACAGCGACAGGTTCAAAGCAGCTGTGACCCAGCGATCGATCAGTAACTGGATCAGCTTTTATGGAGTGAGTGATATCGGCTACTATTTCTCCGAGTGGCAGATCCAAAGCGACCTTGGGGACGTTGAAACTTTGTGGAAGCACTCTCCCCTCGCCTACGTGAAGGATATGGACACTCCGTTATTGATCCTTCACAGTGAAAAGGATTACCGCTGTCCGATTGAGCAGGCAGAACAGTTATTCATCGCATTAAAACGGGAGAATAAAGAGACGAAGTTCGTCCGCTTCCCGGAATCCAACCACAACCTCTCCCGTACAGGAAAGCCATCCATGCGGGAAGCCCGTTTGCAGGAAATCCTCGACTGGTTCGGGGAGCATTTATAGAGAATTGGGAGAACTGTCATTCCGTTGCGGATGGCAGTTTTTTTGAGGGGAACGGAATAGGGAGAGGGGGAACGGCCATCCTTAGACGTTCGACAGGTGGGCAAGGACCCCTCATGAAAAAAATTACCCTGCCGGATGAGGTTTACAATCCCCCGCTTTAGGAAAACGTGTATTAATAAAAACGACACGTCAAATTGCAATATGGAAATCCTGTTCCGGTGTGATATGATGGGAGAGTAAGAAGTGAAGGCGAAGTTCATGGTCGTTTAAGGGGAAACATATAATATGAATATCAATACGATAAAAAATTGGTTTACGCTTGAAAATATGATGGATCTGATTCAGCAATATCGTTCATTTGGACCGATTCCCGGAATCCTCCTCCCATTGCTGGAGGCATTTCTTCCGTTCCTGCCCCTGGTGGTGTTTGTGACGGCCAATGCGAATGCATTCGGTTTATGGTGGGGCTTTTTGTTCTCATGGATCGGTGCGACGCTTGGTGCCCTGATCGTCTTTCTATTGGTAAGAAGATACGGAGAGACAAGGGTCTTTCGCTTTTTGAGGAAGAATAAGCAAGTGAATCGATTGACAAAATGGGTAGACAGGCATGGGTTTGGACCGCTGTTCATCCTTTTGTGTTTCCCGTTTACCCCGTCTGCGGTTGTAAATGTGGTGGCAGGATTATCCTCCATCAGCATTGCTCAATATATGCTGGCAGTGGTAACGGGGAAAATGGTGATGATATTCACCATTAGTTTTATAGGATATGATATTATATCATTAGTTAAACAACCAATTCGTACTGTAATCGTTGTGGCTATTATTTTTGTGTTATGGTTTATCGGAAAAAGAATTGAGATACATCTGAATAAGAAAATGGAATTAGACCAACGAATCGAACGGAAAAAGCAGGAGGAATCAAATTGAGAGAAGAGGTAAAAAGAGAAGGACTTGAATGGATCAAAGCCCTGGGAATTGGATTAATCATATTCATCATCATTCGGACCTTTCTCTTCTCCAACTATGTGGTGGAAGGCGAATCGATGATGCCGACACTGCAGGATGGAAATAAACTGGTTGTCAATAAAATCGGCTATCATATAGGAGAACTGGACCGCTTTGATGTAGTGGTGTTCCATGCAAATGAAAAAGAAGATTATGTGAAGAGGATCATTGGTTTGCCTGGTGATAAAATCGTGTACAAAGATGACAAACTTTATGTGAATGGGAAGTACTATCCAGAACCCTATTTAGAGAAGTTCAAGCAGGAGTACATCGGCAGTAAGCTGACGGGTGATTTTACCCTGCAGGAAATCACAGGAGAAAAAACAGTTCCTAAAGGTAAAATCTTCGTTCTCGGGGATAATCGCAGGGGAAGTATGGATAGCCGCTATTTCGGATTTGTGGACCGTGAGCAGATTGTCGGGAAAGTGGACCTTCGCTATTGGCCGATCAATGAATGGGATGTACAGTTTAGAAAATAGAACGAAAAAGAAGGCGCCTCATGATGGGGACGCCTT
>NZ_BCVQ01000088.1 GCF_001591825.1 Rossellomorea vietnamensis NBRC 101237 | reverse complement strand
AAAGGATGCATCTCATAAGATGCATCCTTTTTTTGAACGTTTAAAAGATTAAATTGAAAAAGGACTCTGCTGAATTCGGGTAAGAGTCCTTGTCAAAATCATATTAATGATGATCGTATTTAGTTCACTTCTAACTCTTCTTCAAAATAGAATGTGCCTGGATGTTCCTTTACGATATAAGAATACCGCTTCATGTTTTTAACGTATTGCCACTTTAATATTGTCACTGTTTCTCCTGTTTCCTTGATCGTAACCATAGAACCATTACTGAACCGATTTTTTGTGGATTTCATTGGGCACTCCCTTTCATATTTACTCATTATACCACAGTTTACCCTCCATTTTAGAGTCCCATGAGTGATAAACTTGATAAAACGATCACGTTCCACCAAAAGGACCAGAAGGAAGAAGAAAGGAAACGCATTCATGTTAAAAAGTGGAATGCACCCTCGGCAAAAAGGGTTATAAGATGGAGGAGTTAAATTTTGTCGGAGGTCTGACTTTAAAAACTTCCCTCTCAGGAACTTGCTTATTTGTTTCATTACTGTTATTCTATAGAAGAATTATTTTTGTCCGGTATACGAGGGAAGAACAAGATTTGGTTTTCACCTGATATCGCAAGAATAGTAATATATTGTGTGTAACGCACTTTAGGAGGCAACAAACATGGAAAATGGTAAAGTAAAATGGTTTAACGCAGAAAAAGGTTTCGGATTCATCGAAGTAGAAGGTGGAGACGACGTATTCGTACACTTCTCAGCGATTCAAGGTGAAGGTTTCAAATCTCTTGACGAAGGTCAAGAAGTATCTTTCGACGTTGAACAAGGTGCTCGTGGACCACAAGCAGCTAACGTACGTAAAGCATAATCTAACTTTACACATCCAAAAACAGACTCACTTGTGAGTCTGTTTTTTTTATGGATTCATGCCTGTTTGGTACGTATGGATCTACCCAACTAATGAATAGACGGAATTTTTAAAACTTTATATCTTTTTCCTGCATCCAACGCTAAAATAAAACTATAAGCAGGCAGATTGGAGGGAATGTGAATGGAGATGAAAAATTCTGTTGCGGTGATCACGGGGGGAGCATCCGGACTGGGAGAAGCCACGGCACGAAAAATCATGGAAGAAGGGGGAAAGGTTTATATCCTTGACCTCAATAGAGAGAGAAGCTCAACGTTAAAAAAAGAGTATGGGGACTCCATGTTTTATCATGAAACAGATGTAACAAATGAAAAAAGTGTAAAAGAGGCCCTTGAGAGAGCCATGGAAGATTTCGGGGGTTTCAATACAGTTGTGAATTGTGCAGGTATCGCACCTCCTGGAAAAGTGGTGGGGAGAAAAGGAGTCCATTCCCTTGAGAAATTTTCCAAAGTAATTGAAGTGAATTTGATCGGTACGTTCAATGTCATTCGGTTGACTGCAGAAAAGATGATGCAAAACATACCGAATGAGCATGGGGAAAAAGGTGTGATTGTGAATACTGCGTCTGTTGCCGCATTTGACGGCCAAATCGGTCAGGCAGCGTATAGTGCATCAAAAGGAGGAGTCGTAGGAATGACCCTGCCGATTGCCAGGGAGCTTGCCAAGGACGGCATCAGGGTCATGACGATTGCACCGGGATTATTCCATACCCCTATGTTTGACACTCTTCCAGAAGAGGCAAGACAATCCCTTGGAAGCACGGTTCCTTTCCCCAATAGACTTGGTTATCCATCTGAATATGCCCAGTTGGTGAAAAGCATACTCGAAAACCCGATGTTGAATGGTGAGACGATACGCCTGGACGGAGCCATCAGGATGCAGCCTAAATAACCAATGAGTGAATGCATGTTCATTCATTTCTAAATGAAAGCGCTATCCTTTAGACACCAATACGAAATGAGGGAGAGACGTATGAAACATCCTTATTTAACCGAAGAACACAGTATATTTCGTCTGGCTCTGAGGAAGTTTCTACAAAAGGAAGCTTATCCTTTTTATGAGGAGTGGGAGAATAATCGGATGGTTCCGAGATCTTTCTGGGAGAAGATGGGGAAGCAAGGGTTTCTCTGCCCGGACATTGAAGAGGAATATGGGGGAAGCGGGGTCGATTGGGGCTTTTCGGTCATCATTAATGAAGAATTGGAAAGAGTGGGTTCCGGTTTGATTGGAATAGGGCTTCATAATGATATCGTCGTTCCTTATATCTCAGAGTACGGGACAATACAACAGAAAAAGAAGTGGCTTCCTTTATGTGCGAGTGGAAAGATGATCACAGCCATTGCCATGACAGAGCCGGGGACAGGTTCTGATTTAGCCGCCATCAAAACGACAGCGGAGTCAGACGGGGACCATTATATTGTGAACGGGCAAAAGACTTTTATCACAAATGGTATTCATGGAGACCTGGTGATTGTTGCGGTTAAAACGGATCTCCACAGTAAACCGCCTTATAAAGGTGTCAGCCTGTTGGCGATTGAAAGGGATACTCCAGGGTTTTCCAGGGGGCGGAAGCTTGATAAGATCGGATTACACTGCCAGGATACAGCCGAACTCATTTTTGAAGATTGTAAGGTACCGAAAGAAAACCTGATCGGAGAGGAAGGCAGTGGCTTTCACTATTTGATGAATAAGCTGCAGCAGGAACGTCTTATTGTGGCGATTGCAGCCCAAACGGCTTCGGAAGAAATGTTTTCCCTTACGATGGAATACGTGAAGAGCCGTCAAGCCTTTGGAAGGTCCGTCAGTCAATTTCAGAATACCCAATTCAAGCTGGCAGAAATGGCCACTGATATTGAAATGGGCAGAGCTTTTTTGGATGGGTTGATAGCCGAGCATATGCATGGGAAGGACGTGGTGACAAAGGTATCCATGGCCAAGTATAAGCTGACAGAAATGGCCCGTCAAATTGCCACAGAATGCATGCAGCTTCACGGTGGATATGGCTATATGGAAGAATATCCGATCGCCAGGCGATATCGGGATATACCGGTTGCAAGCATTTATGCCGGCACAAATGAAATCATGAAAGTGATCATTGCGAAGAATCTGGGGTTATAGAAAGGGAGAGTGGGATGAGAGAAGTTGTCATTGTTGAAGGGATCCGTTCTGCGGTTGGAAGAAGAAAGGGATCGTTGATGGGGATGAGACCTGACGATTTGGCAGGAGAGATACTTAAAGGATTGGTAGAGAAGTCGGGTGTTGATCCGGGTTGTATCGACGATGTCATTCTTGGATGTGTCACTCAGTCTGGAGAACAGGCAGGAGATATTGCAAGGGTCGCTGCCCTAATAGCGGGTTTTCCGATTGAAGTGCCCGGCACAACCATTGACCGTCAATGTGGATCGAGTCAGCAGGCCGTGCATTTTGCATCACAAGCCATCCTCTCCGGGGATATGGATGTCGTCATTGCAGGTGGGGTGGAGAACATGACCAGAACGCCAATCGGATCTAATTATCAAGGTGCAAATTTTAGTGAAAAGTTAAGGGGAAAACATGAAATCATTCATCAGGGGTTATCAGCCGAGCGAATTGCTGAGAAATATGGTTTTACCCGTGAAGAATTAGATCGGTTCTCCTATGAGAGTCATCAGAAAGCTTTAAAGTCCCAGGAAGAAGGACGCTTTGATCGTGAAATTTATGGTGTGAAAGTACAGGGGGAAGACGGAAATCCATTCTTCTTCACAAAAGATGAAGGACCAAGAGAAGAAACGTCACTCGAAATACTTGGGAAATTAAAACCTGCATTCAAAGAAGAGGGCGTCATTCATGCGGGGAATGCCAGTCAAATCAGTGATGGCGCTGCAGCCCTTCTTCTTATGTCGAGGGAAAAAGCCGACGAATTGGGATTGAAAGCACGTTTTAGGATTCAAACCCGTGTAGTGGTGGGGTCTGATCCGACCCTGATGTTAACGGGGCCCATCCCTGCCACCAGGAAAGCCCTGCAAAAAGCGGGGCTGTCTGTCCAAGATATCGACATCTTTGAAGTGAACGAAGCATTTGCCCCAGTGGCACTTGCATGGTTGAAGGAGATCGATGCGGATCCATCCAAGTTAAATCCGAACGGAGGGGCAATCGCCCTCGGACATCCATTAGGGGCCAGTGGAGCAAGAATCATGGTGAGCATGATGCATGAGCTTGAACGCACAGGAGGAAAATACGGACTGCAAACCATGTGTGAAGGACACGGCATGGCCAATGCCACAATCATCGAGAGACTGGAAGTATAATCATTGAGAGGGACGGACCTTTAAAGGTCCGTCCCTCTCAATGATTATACTTTTTTAATGGAAATGGCGTCGCGCATTTTTTGCAGGGAGGTTTTGGATAGGTCCTTCCGTTTTTTCATGATGTTCACATAGAGGGCATCCACAATGCTCAGCTGACTGATTCTTGACGCAAGGGCTTCCCCGCGGTATTCAGTTTCCTGTGAGACGGTGAATAATGGAATATCGATCCGGCTGCTCAAGGGAGACTTAGCAAAATGAGTGATGCCGATCGTGGTGACATGATTTTTCTTCGCAACCTCCAGCACTTCCAATAGATCTTTATTGGCCCCTGAATGGGAAATAAACACAATCACATCTTCTTCTGTCAGTTGAGAAGCGGATATCAGCTGCATGTGGGAGTCATTATAAGCGTTAGTGGTCATCCCGGTTCGGAGAAACTTATGATGGGCATCCATGGCAATGAATCCTGAACCGCCTGTACCATAAAATTCGATCCTCCTTGCACAAATCATCGCTTGAACGGCTTGCCGGAACGTGTCTTCTTTCATGATGCGCAATGAGTCTTCAAGGCTCCTCATATTGGACCGGAACACCTTCTGGGCAATGACCCCTTCAGTATCCTCTTCCTGGATGGTTTCATGGATATCCTTGATCGGTGCCACAAGATCAGAAGCCAGTGAAATCTTCATCGCCTGGTAGCCTTTGAAGCCTAATCGCTTGCAGAAGCGGAAGACGGTGGCATCTGCAATGCCGAGATCTTCTGCCACGCCACTGATGGTTGAATGGATAATTTTTTCAGGATTAGCAATAATAAAATCAGCAATCATCTTTTCTTTTTCACTGAACTGAGAGTAATGGGAACGGATTCGTGGAAAACAATGTTGAGCCTGATCATCCATGATGGTAGAATACCTCCTATAAGACTTCTGTGAAAATAATTTTAACCTATTTTACGAAATAAAAAAATATTATTTCATAAAAATCCACCACGGAAATTTATTTCGTATTATAATAATAACGGTGAAGTAATCTATATAATCGTACTTGAAAGGAATGAACGTAATGACAAAACAACAAATAGGAGTAGTCGGCGTCGGAGTGATGGGAAAGAGCCTAGCCTTAAACTTTGAAAGCAGGGGCTATTCAGTTTCTATATATGATGTGTCGGATGAAAAGGTAAAAGAAGTACTGGACGAGCATCAAGGAAAGAATTTGGTTGGAACACATGATGTAAGTGAGTTTGTTCAATCATTGGAAGTACCGCGTAAAATTCTTATCATGGTACCTGCCGGTAATATTACGGACAAAGCGATCGATTCATTGCTTCCTCACCTGGATAAAGGGGATATCCTCATTGACGGTGGGAACACCTACTTTGAAGATACGATCCGCCGTAATAAGGCTCTGGATGAGAAGGGAATCAACTTCATCGGTGCAGGAGTTTCCGGCGGAGAAGAGGGTGCGTTATACGGACCTGCCATTATGCCAAGCGGCCAGAAAGAAGCGTACGATTTAGTCGAGCCTTTCCTCACAGCCATCGCTGCCAAGGTAAAAGGGGATGCATGCAGTACATATATCGGCCCGGACGGATCCGGCCATTACGTGAAAATGGTTCATAACGGAATAGAATACAGTGATATGCAACTCATTTGTGAAGCGTATTATCTAATGAAGAATGTGCTGGGTTTAAGTGCTACGGAACTTCATGAAATATTCAAAGAGTGGAACGCAGGGGAGCTTGACAGCTATCTGATTGAAATTACTGCCGATATCTTCACGAAGGTGGATGAAGAAACAGGTAAGCCCCTTGTAGATGTCATTTTGGATACTGCCGGTCAAAAAGGGACAGGAAAATGGACGAGCATCAGTTCACTTGAATTAGGCGTGCCGTTATCCATCATCACTGAATCCGTATTTGCCCGTTTCATTTCAGCCATGAAGGAAGAGCGTGTGAAGGCCAGTAAGATCCTGAGAGGACCTAAAAATAAAGAGTTTACAGGTAATAAACAGGAGTTCATCGAAATGATCCGAAAGGCGTTGTACTTGAGCAAGATCTGTTCTTATGCACAAGGATTCGCACAGCTTCAATCGGCGTCGGATGAGTACAACTGGGATCTTAAACCTGGTGAAATTTCCATGATCTTCAGAGGCGGTTGCATCATCCGTGCCGGCTTCCTGGGAGAAATCAAGAATGCCTATGATCGTGATCCCGGCTTAACGAATCTACTCCTTGATCCATATTTTAAAGAGATTGTTGAAAATTATCAGGATGAAGCAAGGGAAGTAGTGGCAACAGCCATCAAGCTGGGCATTCCTGTACCGGGTCTTGCCAGTGCATTAGCTTACTATGACAGCTATCGTTCTGAGTCGCTGCCGGCGAATCTGCTGCAAGCACAACGGGACTATTTCGGAGCCCATACGTATCAGCGTATAGACAAAGAAGGTACTTTCCATACAGATTGGTTAGCTGAATAATGTAGAACCGCCCTGTGGGTCATCCACAGGGCGGTTTATTTATTCGTCTTTGGTATCGTGTTTTTTCTTTTCGTCACGCTGGTCCTTTTTTAGTTCGTCGATAGGGATGGGATCGACATTTTGTTCACTTTCATGCTGATCAAGGATACTTTCCTGATCCTGCTCGGCATTTTCCGGATTTTGATTCGTTCTTTTGGTCATGATGTACATCCTCCTTTAAATGATAGGTTCTTATACCATACCCCCGGTACAGGGAGAGAAACCTCCTATGGAAGATAGAAAAAA
>NZ_BCVQ01000087.1 GCF_001591825.1 Rossellomorea vietnamensis NBRC 101237 | reverse complement strand
AGCAGCTAGAACCGTTTAAATACACTTTATATAATTTTACAAACAAAAAAATCCGAACCAATCCGATTTTCAATAAAGAATTTCGAATGATTGTTCGGATTTCCTTTTGACTAAAACACTTATGGCCCAGCCTCTATTCTTCTATTTTGCCGATTGACCGATAAATTGTTCTCGTTTCTTTCCTATGAATGCAAGTTTATGAAGGGGACGTGTCATGGCAACGTACTGGAGCTTGATGTCGAGTTCGTTTTCCGGGTTGAATGCTTCATCCACCGCAGCGATGATCACCACGTCAAACTCGAGTCCCTTTGAGAGATAGGAAGGAACGACGACAATCTGATCTTTCGGAATCGATTCCTGTTCTTCCAATAGTTTTACTTTCCCTGGCTGCCTCTCTTGAAGGATTGCACTGATTTTTACACAGTCCTTCATGCTTTTTCCAATGACGGCGAAGGTTTGGAACCCTTCATTCCGTCCTGAATCCACTTCCTTCTCGATGAAGGAAGCGAGTTCGTCCTCTTCCACATACTCATCAAAGCTCGGAGAATCTCCGTGTCGCACCACCGGATTCACTTTCGGGAAATCATAGGGCAGGAGACTAAGCAGTTTATTCGCTTCCTCCATGATTTCAATCGTCGTACGGTAGCTTTTTTGAAGCTCCGTGTACGTCGCCCTCGGAAAGATATCCCGATAGACAGGTTCCCAGGACTGAAGGCCCCGGTATGAGTGGATCCCTTGAGCGAGATCCCCGACCAGTGTAAACATGTCGGTCTCAAGGGCCCGCTTCAATGAATAGAGCTGCATATAACTATAATCCTGTGCTTCATCTATGACGATGTTTTTTGCTTTGTGGAATTTATCGATTCCGAACAAATGGGATTGCAAGTATAGGAGAATGGCCAGATCCTCTACTTCATACTGCTTTTTCTTCGCATATTTCAACGTGTACTGACAGAGCTGTTCCGCCTGTCTCCCGCTGAGCTCCCCCTTCGAGTAGGAAGCAAGGCGCACGGGATCTGAGAACAACTCAATGAAATATTGATGAAGTGTTTTCTTTTCAAACTGCTTCATGTATCCATTCACACTTGTACGTATTGCTTTCTTGATCTCGTTCACGCGCTCGAGTTTCTTATCCAATGCTTTCGAGACATATTCCTTTCGGTTCCCTGCCTTTGAACGTTCAAAGAGTGCGGTTTCGATCCGCTCATCAAAAAATTTCTCAACCTTCTCAACCATTTGCTTCTTGTTCGACCGGACATAGCTTTGAAGGAGTGACTTCAGCTTTTCCATCCGGCGATAGATTGGCATATACGTATATTCCTCTTTGAAAAGGTGAGTGAACCTTTTGGCGGTGTAGAGCTTGTATTTATCCACATAGAAGTCCTTTGAAGTATAAAAGCGCTGTTCGACTTCTTCTATATAATGCTCGAGGATTCTTCTGAATGCTTTAGACCCTTTGAATCCTGATATCCATGATGCGGTCTCTACTTTTTCATCATGGGTCTCGATCAGTTGAATAAGCTTATTATCTTCTACAATCGTAAGCTTCTTTTCTAAGCAGGTCATGACATAATCCGTGAATGTCGTTTGCCTTACCCGCTCCACACCAAGTTCCGGCAGCGCTTCTGAAATATAGTCAATGAACAAATTACTCGGGGCCAGGATCATCAGTTGCCTCGGATCAAAATGCTGTTTATAGTTATAAATAAAATAAGAAATCCGGTGAAGGGCAATGGTTGTTTTTCCACTCCCCGCCGCTCCCTGTACAATGATCGGCTTATTCAAGTCGGCCCGGATGATCCGGTTCTGTTCCTCCTGGATGGTGGAAATGATTTCAGTCAAACGGTTACTGGAGCTTTTGGCTAAAGAATCCTGAAGCAGTTCATCCGTGGTGGTTAAGTCAATATCGCGAATCTCTTCCAGGAGTCCATCCTCGATCATGTATTGGCGCTTCAGGGATAAATCCCCCTCGTACGTTTCACCTTCAGCCTCGTATGAGACATCGCCAATCCTTCCTTCGTAGTACAGGTTTGCGATGGGGGATCTCCAGTCGACGATGATTTGCTCCTGATTTTCACGCTGATACAAGGAGGTCTTCCCGATATAATGCTTCTCCACCTTACCGGAGCCCTCGTGTTGAAAATCGATCCGGGCAAAGTACGGTTTAGTCTTTGCTTTCGTAAGGGACTCCAATTCTTCTTTGGACATCTCAAAAAAGCTTGAGTTCGTCAAGATATCGATGTAGGCGGCACTCGACTCTCCCCAATCAATATCTCCAAAAGCTTTTTCCATGTTTTCCTTATACTTTTCCTTACTCGTCAGGGATGTGCTGATGACTACGTCAATATAGCGCTTCGTAAACTCTAATCGTTCTGATTCAATTGAAAAATCGGGATGAATAGTCGATTCCTTTGTCATACATTTCTCCTTCCAATTGTTTTAGCCGCAATGGAGAAAAAACGTCTTGCCACTTCCACCGAGGTAACGACTCTTGATGGGGAAAACGTTGATTAAGACACAATGAAATCTGTAAAAATTATGTAGGCGTTTGGGAGCAGAAATATATATTATCAGATAATTCAGGAATAAACAAGTAGAAAAACCCTCCACCTAAACAGATGAAGGGTCCCTTACTCTATCCACAGGAAACACAATCTGAAAACCAGTCCCCTTACCCACTCGGCTCTCCACGGTAATGACACCCCTCATGGCTTCGATGATCCGGTAGGAAACCATCAGACCGAGGCCCGTTCCCTTTTCCTTCGTAGAGAAATAAGGTTCGCCGAGTCTCTCTTGTTGATCCGGGGTCATTCCGACGCCGGTATCAATGATGGATATGCTTACGGTCCCTTTTTGAACCTTCGAAAGAATGGTGAGTGTGCCCCCATCAGGCATGGATTCAATGGCGTTTTTCATGATGTTGAGAAATGCCTGTTGGAAACTGCGGGTGTTCCCTACGATGGAGGCATCCTCGATCCGTTTATGTACGAGGACAGATTGTTGATTGCTCAAGGGCTCAACCATGTCGGCGAGCTTATGGAGCTGCTCCGAAATGGAGATGTTCTCCACTTGATCCGGATCCGGTTTAGCGAACGTGAGATAATCGTTGATGATTTCTTCTGCCCGGTTCAGTTCGGATGATGCGATCGTTAGATATTGTTCCCTTTTCCCTACAGGAAGATTTTCCTGATGGAGCAGCCTCAGGAATCCCTTGATCACCGTTAAAGGATTTTTTACCTCATGGGAAATGCTGGCGGCCAGCTGAGCGAGCACTTCCATTTTTTCTATTTTCACAAGTGCTTGTTTGATTTGAATCTGTTTCAGCAACGTCTCACATATATACGTCAGGATCAGCATGCCCAGGGAAGGGAGAAAAATAAAATTGATCAGATAGCTTTCGTCGATCACAAACACAGTCATCGCCTTCGCAATAAGAGCTGCTACGATGGAATGAACTGTAAAAAGGACCACAGAGAATATGATTTTCTTCCGGCTTGATAACCGGTTGAAATCGAACCATTTCATCCCGATGACCGTCAAGAGGTAGATCACGGCATATATCACGAATGCCACCATACTCCAACTGTAGATCATCGTCCTGGATACCAATAAGACAGCGAGCAATGCGAGGCCTGTAAATGGACCGCCATACAGAATGCCGAGAACAAACGGGATCATCCTGAGATCGTGGACACAGTAGGGGTTATTGTATATGGGGGAAAGCATGCACAGAATAATGGCGATACTTAAAGAAACAAGGGTTGCGAACCTTGTATACCAACCTTGTATCATCTTTTTTTCAACAAGGAAAAAAATTAAAAAAATACTCAAAATGATATAAAAGAAATTATTAATGACATCCTGATTAAAAATAATCATCCTGACCCTTTGACCTTTCACAGAAATTGTCTTCTTTAAAAATTCTACCATACTAATCCCTCTATCGTTACAATTATATATGTAACTTGTTATTTACATAAGAGAACTCTCCTGTACTACAGGAGAGTCATCACCTTACACCGTTTTCAATTGTTCACCAAGATATTTTGCCAGCTCGAGCATTCCGTATTGCCCGGACTTCGACTCGGCCTCTTTATTGTAATTCGTATTCGTGTTCACATCATACGTGTAGATGTTGCCTTCTTTGTCCTGGATAAATTCAATCCCGGCAATATCGATTCGATTCGCATGCAAAAACGCTTCATATGAGGTCAGGATCTCATGTGAAAAGTTCTCCCTGATCTGAAACTTAGGCTTGTCTTCCTGTTCCCCTACAGGACAGAATAGATCATCCACCTGGCATACGTCAGCAGGGCATAATTCGAATCCTTCCGATGTATCCACCTTCACTGCATACATGAACTTACCACCTATGAACTCACAGCGTGTAATCGATGCATCGGGTGCTTCGATGTATTCCTGTATAAGTGTCGTGCCGTCTAATGGCTCTTCAAAGTCGTCACTGTACACATAATTCTTCAATGCTTCCACCGAATGGAACAATTGCACTCCCAAACCTTTTCCTGCACGATTATGCTTCGTGATGAAAGATGGTTTACCAAGCTTTTCAGCAGCTTCGATTATTTGTTCTTTCCCAACGGCTGCAATGGTTTCCGGTGTCTTGATGCCGGCAGCATTCAAAGCTGTATACTGATTTACTTTACTAACTTCCAAGCGAAGGGCACGGCTTCCATTAAGGACCTTTCTCTCGTTTCGCTCTAACCAGGATAGAACGCTCTCCGTCAACTCCGGTGCAAAACGATGGTTTCGCGTATGAGACGACGCACTGATTCGATTATAGAAAATACCTTCCGGCGGCTTTGATGATAATTCGACGAGTCCACGATCAAGGAACCATTCCTCATATGGCAGTTGTAGCTCATCAAGCCTGGCCGTTAAATGATTGGTCCATTCACTGTTTTCATGAATGATATGAATTTTTTTCATGATCATTACCCCATTTGTTCGTATGATTTTAAATATACAGTCTTTTAACACAAAGTAATCCTACTATAAAAGTAGGATTTAGGCAATGATCATGAATTCACTTTAACTTACGATCCGTCCTCATTTGAATTTTCATGCCGCTTTTCGTCAGGAGATCACGGGCTTTGACCGGTACCGCTATGCGGGCACTCCTAAAATCGTCCTTCAGAATGTCTCTGATTTCCTGCAGGACTTCAAGATTGTTCGTCCTATGAACCTTAGAAGCCTGATCACTGGCAGTTAAACGATTGACCAGTTTAACCATTAGAAAAATACTTGTGGCAATCAGAAGAAGGTCAACCAATGAGCCCAGGAACTTCCCCAATCCAATCACTCCTGTCTTTCTGAAGATGCTTCATTACTTTAAGATATGGGGAAAAGGAGCGGGTTATGAAGGCTAATTCCTTATAAAAGATATTTTCCTATGATGGCGAGCAATACAATACATGCGACAACTCCCATCAGGATGACGAGCATTTTTTCTTCCTTGTTCCCCTGCATGGTTTTCCCTCCCTCTAATGAGCAGCGTGACTTACACGCTTCCCCGTTCAAACAATCTTGTGTTCAATATGACCGGATCAGGATGTTCCGATTCAAGAAAGAGTTTAAACGCTTCTTCCCCCACCTTTCTTATCGGTACTTCAAAAGATGTGATATCCAGGGCATCGGAAAGGGGATGGTTATCAAAGCTCAGGATAGCCAGGTCGTCTGGAATCCTGATTGATCTTTTTCCCGCCTCTGCCACCATTCCCGCAGATACTTGATCGCTCGTTACGATAAGGGCAGAGGGCTTCTCTTCCATCCGTTCCCATTCACTCAACACATCCCGTCCGTCCTGAAGATCGTAGCAGTCATTGAAGATCCACTCGTCACGCACGGGATGGCCGGCAGCCTCTGCGCTGTCGAAGAATCCCCGGATCCGCTCTTCGCTATTCGTCCCAAATGTTCTGTGCAAACACAACCCGATTCTCGAATGCCCTTTAGAGTAAAGATATTGGAGCCCGCTCCGAATTCCCTGATAATGATCAATGAATACCTTCTTGTATGTGGGGTCATATACATTTTCACAAAAAACCACTTTCGGACTGATATATGAAGCAAGAGCATCCAGAGAATTAGAGCGTGACGTCAGGATCAATCCATCCACTTCCTTCATCTGAAGCCGATGAAAGGCATCAAGTTCAGCCCCCCTGTCATAATCCGTCTGAAAAAGCTGGAGGTGATAACCATGCTTTAACGCTTCCCCCGCTATGCCTTGAAGAATCTCCCCGAAGTAAGGAAGATTCAAATAGGGCAGAATCACTCCGATGCTATAGGTTTTCCCTTTTGATAAATGGACGGCGTTCGCGTTCTTTATGTAGTTTAACTGCTCCACAGCATCCAGGACCTTTCGGCGCTTCTCTTCTTTCACATAAGGATGGTCATTCAATACCCTCGAAACCGTTGACACCGAAACTCCTGCAAGCTTTGCAATACTTCTGATATTTGTCATACCCATACCCCTTAAGTAACCATATTCCAACCCTAAACGATCTCTTCAAAATAACGCTTGCTCTGAAACGCGTTTCACACTTTAAAGTGAATACTGCAAGGAATTCCATTGCTCTTTCATTCCAAAAACATGATAAGGAGGCTATACTATGCTCGGTATTTTATCCTTACCCGTTCTCTGTGCCATCATCATCGGTGGAAGTTACGCTGCATTAAAGCCCATCCATTTCCATACTTCCTACGATCAAAACGATCCCTTTGAGCACATTTACAACTCTAAGCTCCTTTAATTCGTATGAGGCTTGAACATAACTGTATCCATTTTCTCTAAAGACAAAAAATTAGTTAGGATCACTTGTTTCACCGCTATTGATTTCCGTGCAATAGCTAGATCCTGCTTTATACATTGAATATGTTTTAGCAATAATTATAAAAGGACCATTTCACCAGATTGTTATACATACACAGACTACAGTTTTCGAATGATCGCTCATTTTGGATGTATCGGAACAAAATGAGTCATTCACGTCAGGTTAGACAGTAATCGGTCATTGTAACTAATGCAACTAGAGTTGGTGAATATGATGGTAAAGCAATCTCTACCTTACATTGTTATAGTGAAAACTTACACTTGGAAAGTTGATTGGAGCGGAAGGTGCTCGACTCCTGCGGGAAACGCGGGAAAGTTTGAAAAGCGGAGGTGGCTTGCTCAGCCCCGACAAGCATAAGATGAATGGGCGAAG
>NZ_BCVQ01000086.1 GCF_001591825.1 Rossellomorea vietnamensis NBRC 101237 | reverse complement strand
AAAGAACATAATTGTTTTATTAGATCTCTCCTGGACCGCAGTGCGAAGGTAGGGAGGAACGAGAGGGTATGGAATTAAAAGGTAAAAGACGCATAAAAAGAAAAAACGACGCAATCACTTCCGTAAATGACGCAATTAACTTCTCTTCCTATTCTCTCGGTTACGAAGTCCTTAAAAAAAGGCTAGTAATCTTGCAATCTTAAGACTTATGCTAACCAAGGAAACATTTTATGGTTCTAAATACACTGAATCTAAGTGTTTTTCAAGATACAATAGAATTATAAAACTTTCTTTATCCTAGTAGCCAATCTATTAGATGTACGAGATCAGATATCAGTCATCTGACCACTAAGCAAACACTTATCCAACCCACCCACCAACATCCCCCTCCCGACACCCATTCAAAATTGCTATCCCCCAACCTCCTAACGTATTATTTAATTAAGAGTATAAACAAGGAGAGAAAAACATGACGACAATTTATGATTTCACTGTTAAGAGAGCGAATGGGTCTGTGACGTCGCTGGACGAGTACCGGGGGAAGGTCATGCTGATTGTGAACACAGCAAGTAAGTGTGGCTTTACGCCCCAATTTGAAGAGCTTCAGGGCCTGTATGAAGAGTACAAAGAGAAAGGGCTTGTCGTACTGGGATTTCCGTGTGATCAATTCATGAACCAGGAATTTGATAATCAGGATGAAATCATGGAGTTCTGTCAGGTGAATTACGGAGTATCATTCCCGATGTTTGCGAAGGTGGACGTAAAGGGGAAGGAAGCTCACCCATTGTTCACGTTCTTAACCCGGGAGAAAAAGGGTGTCCTTCTTTCAAATATTAAATGGAACTTCACTAAGTTTCTCGTTGGGAAAAATGGTGAGGTATTCGACAGGTATTCACCGCAAACCAATCCTCGTAAAATTGAGGATGACATTAGAAAGTTACTTCAGGCTGAATAGAGAAAGAGGAAAGGCTCGGCCTTTCTCTTTCTCCTATGTTTTATCCTTAAGAATCTTGAGTAACAGATAGGGTGACTTTTCTGTTGTGACGTTGAGAAACGTCGTAATGATTGGATAGTCTTCATTCGTTCGGTTTTTTAATAGTTCCACCCACCATTCGGTTTCGTACCGGGCAATCATGCTTAGATTGTATAATATGGCATAGTGGATGAGCACTTCAGGTATGCCGGATGCCTCGTTTCGAATTCCTGGCAGTGCCAACCGGTCTTTGTTTAAATGCCATCTGACAGGTAGTTGTTCCTCCGCGCTGGTTGTGTGCAGCGTGTCCTCTGTAATAGAAAGTGAATCCCCCGTTATTTTTTCGTTCAGGTATTGTTTAAATAAAGACCCGGACATATGAAAGTGGGAGAGTAAGGACTCGTCGATCGTCAGTTCGTTTTTATTGGTGAACCAGAACATGGTTTTCTTTTTGAGTAGAATAAGAAAGGCTTCTTCAAGTTCAGGTATTTGGACGAGCAGATCTTCCATTTTATATTTTTCTCCGATGATATGTTTCACGTGGAACACGAGGTCCGAAAAATGTGAAAAGAGCCCGTTTTTCTGAACCTTTACCTCATCCTGTAGAAACCTGTACTGCTGCTTCTTTCTTTTTCTTGAGGTAATCCCATGAGCAAGAACGGTAGTTGTTTCAGGGTATTCCGGATCTTCTGTCAGGACAATCGCTTTAATGAAATGAATGTATCCATAAAAAAGCAATATGGGCTTTAGTGAAAAAGGAGACATCATGGCTTGTTTATAATAAAGTTCTCCTTGTTCCAGGTAATACATGAATGGATAACAGTTGTCATAACTCTTTACTTCAGCTTGAATGGACCCCAGTTTCTCGTAACACTTTTTTAGAAACTTCTGGGAGTATTCGGCTGATTGAAAATAGTGAATGAAGTCCCAGTGCTGATGTATTTCGTTCAAGAGATCACCTTCTAATTATTCTGAAAAGTTAAATTAATCCTATTCTTCTTGACAGTATTTTAACCAATTGATAACCTACTAATAATATTTTGGGACTAGGGAGGCCGAAAACATGTGGGATTCTAAATTTGCTAAAGAAGGTTTAACGTTTGACGATGTGTTATTATTACCAGCTAAATCAGAGGTGCTACCAAAGGATGTCAACATCTCTGTTGAATTAACGGAATCAATCAAGCTGAATGTTCCGATCATCAGTGCAGGGATGGATACCGTAACCGAAGCCGAAATGGCGATTGCAATGGCTCGAACAGGTGGACTCGGTATCATCCACAAGAATATGAGTATTGAACAGCAAGCTGAACAGGTCGATAAAGTAAAACGTTCCGAAAGTGGAGTTATCTCTGATCCATTCTTTTTAACTCCGGATCATCAAGTCTTTTCTGCAGAGCACTTGATGGGCAAATATAGAATTTCCGGTGTTCCGATTGTGAACAACGAGCAAGAACAGAAGCTTGTCGGGATTTTAACGAATCGCGACCTTCGTTTCATCCAGGATTATTCGATCCAGATTTCGGATGTCATGACGAAGGAGAATCTTGTAACGGCTCCAGTCGGCACTACCCTAGAAGAAGCGGAAAAAATTCTTCAGCAATATAAGATTGAAAAGCTGCCTTTGATCGATCAAGAAGGAACACTTAAAGGATTGATTACGATCAAGGATATTGAGAAAGTCATCGAGTTCCCGAATTCGGCTAAAGATGCTCAAGGGCGTTTATTAGTGGGAGCAGCAGTTGGTATTTCCAAGGACACATTAACTCGTGTAGAACATTTGGTTAAAGCCCATGTGGATGTCATCGTGATCGATACGGCTCACGGTCATTCCGCTGGAGTCCTTTCTATTGTTCGTGAAATACGTGAAGCTTATCCAACGTTAAATATCGTTGCAGGTAATGTAGCGACGGCTGAAGCGACAAGAGAATTGATTGAAGCAGGTGCAGATGTGGTCAAAGTGGGAATCGGACCTGGTTCGATTTGTACAACCCGCGTGGTTGCAGGTGTGGGTGTTCCACAAATTACCGCTGTGTATGATTGTGCAACGGAAGCAAGAAAGCATGGGAAGAGCATCATCGCCGATGGAGGCATCAAGTACTCCGGTGATATCGTGAAAGCCCTGGCAGCCGGAGGACATGCCGTCATGCTTGGAAGCTTATTGGCAGGTACATCTGAAAGCCCTGGCGAAACGGAAATCTTCCAAGGTCGCCGCTTTAAAGTATACAGAGGGATGGGTTCTGTCAGCTCCATGGAAAAAGGATCAAAGGACCGCTATTTCCAAGAGGAAGCGAAAAAGTTCGTTCCAGAAGGCATCGAAGGGCGTATTCCTTATAAAGGGCCGTTAGCAGATACATTGTATCAGCTGGTCGGAGGCTTGCGTTCGGGTATGGGGTATTGTGGAACGAAAGACTTATTCGACTTAAGAGAAAAGGCACAATTCATCAAAATGACAGGTGCCGGTCTTCGTGAAAGTCACCCCCATGATGTTCAGATTACGAAAGAAGCACCAAATTACTCTTTATAAGAAAATAATGACAAAAGCTGATCAGAATTTCCTGGTCAGCTTTTTTTAATGTGAAAGAAAGGTTATTCTCCGCCTTTTTTTAGAGGCCGCAAGTCCCTTGACCTATGCCAAAACTAGTCATATTCTCTGTCTATTCTTACCTTTGGAACTATGTTAAAATAACGGAGGTGTACATAAAATCTTGGAGGGCTAACAGTGAAAAGAAGTTGGATTCAAAAATCTTTTGTTTGTATGATGGTTTTTATGATGGCAATGAGTATGGTGCAGAAACCTGCAAATGCTCAAGGTGACTTGGACGTAAACGCAAAAGCTGCGATTTTAGTAGAAGCAAGTACTGGTAAGATTCTGTATGAAAAGAACTCCGATACAGCTCAAGGCATTGCAAGTATGACGAAGATGATGACGGAATACGTGTTACTTGAAGCGGTTAAAGAAGGAAAAGTGAAATGGGATCAGACATACACGGTTCCAACAAAAATTTCGAATATGTCCCATAATGATAATTTGAGTAATGTTCCTTTAAGAGAAGAGGGAACATATAAAATTAAAGATCTGTATGAGGCAATGGCGATCGAATCTGCAAATGCTGCAGCGATGGCTATCGCTGAAACTGTAGCCGGTTCTCAAGAAAAGTTTGTTCAAATGATGAATGATAAAGCCAAAGAACTGGGCTTGGAAAACTATAAATTTGTCAATGTGACTGGATTGAATAATAAAGATTTAGCTCCTTATGTGGATCAAGTGGTCGGTGGAGCAGATGAAGAAAATGTGATGTCTGCGAAAGATACCGCAACGCTTGCTTATCGATTGATGAAAGATTTCCCTGAAATCCTTGAGACATCAAAAATCGCGAAGAAAACATTCGCCGAAGGCACTGAAGATGCTTTCAATATGAAAAACTGGAATTGGATGCTGCCTGGATTAATTCGTGAATATGAAGGTATGGACGGTTTGAAAACCGGTACGACTGATTTTGCGGGTGGATGTTTTACCGGAACAGCTGAAAGGGATGGAATGCGTTATATTACAGTGGTGATGAACGTGGATATCAGCTCTGGTGAGAATTCTTATGACGCACGGTTTAATGAAACAAGAAAAATGTTAGATTACGCCTTTACTAATTTCACAATGGAAGAAGTCCTTCCTGCTGACTACAAAGTAAAAGGACATAAAACACTTTCAGTTCAAAAAGGAAAAGAAAAAGAAGTTCAAATCAAAACCGATTCTCCATTAAGCATGGTGGTTAAGAACGGTGAAGAAGATCAATACAAGCCTAAGTTTGTGTTGGATAAGAAAAAGTTGAATGATGATGGCGAACTGACCGCTCCTGTTAAAGAAGGGGAAAAAGTTGGGTATGTCATGCTGGAAGCTAAAGGCAAAAAAGATTTAGGTTATCTTACGGATAAAGGAACGAACGCTTCAAAGGCATCTGTTGTGACAGTGGATGGTGTCGAGAAAGCGAACTGGTTCGTCCTTTCCATGAGAGCCGTCGGTGGTTTCTTCGGAGATATCTGGGATTCCATTACTTCTACGGTTAAAGGCTGGTTCTAATTTATAATAAACACCAAGGCTCAAGTTGATGAGTCCTGGTGTTTTTTTTATACTTGAAATATTGGAGGGGTCTCTATATGGAAGGTATATCTTATTTCCATGAAATGCTTGTCGCCCCAGAACGAGCCCCTCCGCTTTTCGTCTTGACATAAGCCCATTTTTATTGTTTATTTAGCAGTAGGGTTACATAATCATTCCGATTGTTTTAGTCACGATTTCTTCCTTTTTTGGGAAGTTGTGGGGCAGGCAAGGGATAAATATAAGGGGGATATAGATATGAAGACTGGTACAGATCGTGTAAAAAGAGGTATGGCTGAAATGCAAAAAGGCGGCGTTATCATGGACGTTGTCAATGCAGAGCAGGCAAAAGTTGCCGAAGCTGCGGGTGCAGTTGCGGTAATGGCTTTAGAACGTGTCCCAGCAGACATCCGTGCTGCAGGTGGAGTGGCAAGAATGGCAGATCCTCGTATTATTGAAGAAGTGATGGGTGCTGTTTCGATTCCTGTAATGGCAAAGGCCCGTATCGGTCATATCGTTGAGGCGAGAGTTCTTGAATCAATGGGTGTTGACTACCTTGATGAAAGTGAAGTATTGACGCCCGCTGATGAAGAGTACCATTTAAATAAAAGAGATTTCACGGTTCCTTTCGTATGCGGATGCCGTGATTTAGGTGAAGCTGCCCGCCGTATCGGTGAAGGGGCATCTATGCTTCGTACAAAGGGTGAGCCTGGAACAGGTAACATCGTTGAAGCGGTTCGTCATATGCGTAAAGTGAATGCTCAAGTACGTAAGCTAGTGAGCATGAATGAAGATGAGATCATGACAGAAGCGAAGTTACTGGGAGCACCATACGAATTATTGTTAGAAATTAAAGAAAACGGTCGTTTACCTGTTGTAAACTTTGCTGCAGGCGGAATTGCTACACCAGCTGATGCGGCTCTTATGATGGAACTCGGGGCTGACGGAGTATTCGTAGGCTCTGGTATCTTCAAGTCAGAGAACCCTGAAAAATTCGCAAGAGCGATTGTAGAAGCGACTACTCACTACCAGGATTACAAGTTGATCGCAGAACTATCTAAAGAGCTTGGTGTAGCCATGAAGGGTGTAGAAATTTCTTCTATCCTCCCTGAAAACCGTATGCAAGATCGTGGATGGTAAGGTGTGATTCTATGTTGAACATCGGTGTATTAGGACTTCAAGGTGCCGTCAGGGAGCATGTTCGTTCCATTGAAGCCTCAGGTGCCAAGGCGATCGTCGTGAAGCGTGTAGAGCAACTGGAAGAGATTCAGGGGCTCATCATGCCTGGCGGGGAAAGTACCACCATGAGAAGGCTGATTGACCGTTATGGCTTTATGGAGCCGTTAAGACAATTCGCAGCAGCAGGGAAGCCGATCTTTGGAACATGTGCCGGTTTGATTCTGTTAGCGAAGCATGTTGTCGGTTATGAAGAGCCTCATCTTGGGGTGATGGATGTGACGGTGGAGCGTAATTCATTTGGCCGTCAGAAGGAAAGCTTTGAAGCGGACCTTTCGATTGCCCATGTCGGAGAAGGATTCAATGCCGTCTTCATCCGTGCGCCTCATATCGTGGAAGCGGGAGAAGATGTTGAAATCCTGGCGAAGCATAACGAGCGTATCGTGCTTGCCCGCCACGGACAGTTCCTCGGCTGCTCTTTCCATCCTGAATTGACGGATGATCATCGTCTGACTGCATTTTTCGTTGAAATGGTGAAAGAAAGCATGGAAAAAACAATCGCATAATTCTATTGCAAAATGGAAAACATTGTAGTAGATTATGAAATAACCAATAAAAATTTAAATCGTTGATAGGAAATAGTAGTAAAGAAACCTTGCTAAAGAGAGTCGATGGCCGGTGAGAATCGATGCAGGAGCTTTACGAATCCATCCTTGAGTGAAGTACTGAATGAAGTAGGTATTTTCGGTGATTCCGTTACCATCTCTTAAGAGGAAGATGCTAAGCGTCTTCAATTAGGGTGGCAACGCGGAAACCTCCGTCCCTTTTACCAGGGATGGGGGTTTTTTATATTTTTATAAAAAGGAGAGAAACTGCATGTTAGACATTAAGTATTTACGTAACAATCTGGAAGATGTAAAAGCCCGACTTCAGCACCGCGGTGAGAACCTGGAGGACTTCGGTAAGTTTGAAGAGCTCGATAAGAGAAGAAGAGAGCTCCTTGTGGAAAGTGAAGATCTCAAGAGCAAGCGTAATGATGTATCTCAACAAATTGCCGAGCTGAAAAAAGAGAAAAAAGATGCTCAAGATATGATTGTGGAAATGCGCGAAGTCGGGGCCATGGTTAAAAAGCTGGATGATGAGCTAAGAGGCATCGAAGAAGAGTTAGAGCGTATCCTTCTTTCTATTCCAAACATTCCTCATGAATCTGTACCTGTAGGGGAAACCGAAGATGATAATATCGAAGCTCGTAAATGGGGAGAGGTCAGGGAATTCGATTTCGAAGCACAGCCTCACTGGGATGTTGCAACAGGACTTGGAATTCTTGATTTCGAACGTGCAGGAAAAGTGACGGGAAGCCGATTCGTTTTCTATAAAGGACTTGGAGCAAGACTTGAAAGAGCCCTCATCAACTTCATGATGGACCTTCACATGGATGAGCATGGCTATACGGAAATGATCCCTCCATTCCTTGTGAATAGAGCGAGTATGACAGGAACAGGTCAGCTTCCAAAGTTTGAAGAGGATGCTTTCAGAATCGAGAGCGAGGACTACTTCCTGGTTCCGACGGCAGAAGTGCCTGTGACGAATTATCATCGTGATGAGATCCTGAAGGCTGACGAACTGCCTGTAAGCTATGTGGCATACAGCGCCAACTTCCGCTCTGAAGCTGGATCTGCAGGACGTGACACAAGAGGGCTGATCCGTCAGCATCAATTCAACAAAGTCGAGCTGGTACGCTTTGTGAAGCCTGAGGACTCTTATGATGAGTTAGAGAAATTGACGGGTCACGCTGAAAAAGTTCTTCAGCTGCTTGGCCTACCGTACCGCGTATTATCTATGTGTACAGCGGACCTGGGCTTCACAGCAGCCAAGAAGTACGATATTGAAGTATGGATCCCGAGTTACGGGACGTACCGTGAGATTTCATCTTGCAGTAACTTTGAGAGCTTCCAGGCGAGACGTGCCAACATCCGCTTCAGAAGAGAGCCGAACGCAAAGCCTGAACATGTGCATACGTTAAATGGTTCTGGATTAGCGATCGGACGTACAGTAGCAGCCATCCTGGAAAACTACCAGCAGGAGGATGGCAGTGTCATCGTACCCGAAGCCCTTCGTCCATATATGGGTGGAGTGGAAGTCATTAAATAAAACGTTTTTATCAGCAAAAAGAAGTCTCGCGTTCCTCCGTGAGACTTCTTTTTAATTTTTTTTTGAAATATCCTTGACTCCATTTATACACCATGTTATTATAATTCTTGTCGA
>NZ_BCVQ01000085.1 GCF_001591825.1 Rossellomorea vietnamensis NBRC 101237 | reverse complement strand
CCGCAGAGTAGTCTTTTCTTTATTCAGCTCTTTAACATTCTCGTCTGTTCGATGAAGTAGCCGATTCTTTCGACGATTGGTTCGATGGAGTTTTGGTCGTTGACGAGATCGTATTCGCTGATGTCGAGTCTTAAGACGGGACACGCGTTAAATGAATTGATCCAGTTTTCGTAGCGCTCGTGCATTTCCTCCCAGTAGGCAACAGGCGTTTGCTGTTCCATCGGGCGCCCCCGCTCTTTGATGCGGTCCACGATATGATCAATGGATCCTTCAAGGTAAATCAACAGATCAGGGTGAGGGAAGTATGGCGTCATGACCATGGCATCGAATAGGCTTGTATAGGTTTCATAGTCGATTTCACTCATATTCCCTTTTTCATAATGCATGCGTGCGAATATGCCTGTATCCTCGTAGATCGAGCGGTCTTGGATAAAGCCGCCGCCGTATTCAAAGATTTTCTTCTGTTCTTTAAAGCGTTCTGCCAGGAAGTAGACTTGAAGGTGGAAGCTCCAGCTTTTAAAGTCCTGATAAAATTTATCAAGATATGGATTGGTATCCACTTTTTCAAATGACGTCCGGAAGCCCAAAGCGTTAGCCAATCCGTTTGTCATCGTGGATTTCCCGACACCGACCGTTCCGGCAATGGTGATCACGGCATTGTTCGGGATCCCGTATTTAGTGCGAAGATTCATGATAGTGAACTCCTTTTTTCAGTGTAGTTTCTAATTGAGTAAGGATATGATCCAGATCCTCTTTGTTTTGAACAAAGTCTACGTGGTCGCCATTGTAGCGAAGAACAGGGATATCCGGGTGTGTTTCTTCGAATGTATTCATATATTCTTCATAATCCAGTGAT
The DNA here is from genome assembly GCF_001591825.1 of Rossellomorea vietnamensis NBRC 101237. Lineage (GTDB taxonomy): Bacteria > Bacillota > Bacilli > Bacillales > Bacillaceae_B > Rossellomorea > Rossellomorea vietnamensis. The sequence goes on along the minus strand of NZ_BCVQ01000085.1, from coordinate 7,864 downwards.
AGCTGTTTCAGGTATAGAGGGCTGATTTTCTTTTCAAAATCACGTCCTCTTTTTTCGATGCGCTTCAGGAGCGTATCCAAGCTTGCGTTCAAGTAAATGACCACATTGGGTCTCGGCATGTCTGAAGTCAGGATGTCATAGATGTTGAGGTATTTCTTGAATTGTTGTTCATCCTTCAATGTGCGTTTTGCGAAGATGATGTTTTTAAGAATATGATAATCTGCAACGACAGATTTGTTCTGAGATAAGTAGTGTTTCTCGATATCTTCTAATTGTTTATATCGATTGCATAAGAAAAACATCTCTGTTTGAAAGCTCCACTCTTCAATGTCATCATAAAACTTATCTAAGAATGGGTTTTCATCTACGATTTCTTTAAGTAGGTGAAATTGAAAATGATCGGAAATCGCTTTTGCAAGAGAGGTTTTTCCTATTCCAATCGGGCCTTCAACGGTAATGAAAGGAATGCGCCCCATTAATTGTCCTCCTCATATTACTCTCGAATATAGTGTGAAAAATTACGACAGGAATTATTGTAACACAATATATGGATGGTTTGTTCAGGATATTTCCTGTATAGATAAAACACATCACCTTCATTGTATCGGCTTCCTGTAAGGGAATTTTATGAAGACGCACATAAAAAGCTGATGAATAGGTGTTTATAGATTTACCTATGCATCAGCTTCTATTAATTATCTTTTCACAACGTTGAAATTGTCGGAAATTAACAGCCAGTTTTGAGGGAAAGGCAGACCGAGCTTCCAATAGCTCATCCCCCTCAATTTCAACTCTTTCATAAGGTCGAATTTGGCCTGGATGCTCCTTGCATCTTCAAACCAAACTTCATGATCCTTTCCGGTGCCTGCATCACGGTACTTGAAGAATGGTGCCTGCGCTTTTTGATCATAATCGATTTTAACATTGTTATCAGCGGCTATCTGGATTGCCTGTTGCGGACTGATGGCTTTGGCTGTGCTTCCCTGTACAAAAGGAAGTGTCCAGTCATAACCATACAAATTCTGCCCCATGAGAATCTTGGATGGGGGCATCTCGGAAACAGCATACTCAAGAACATCCCTCACCGGTCCGATAGGGGATACGGCCATGGCGGGACCGCCGCTGTAACCCCACTCATACGTCATGATGACCACGAAGTCGACAATTTCACCATGGGCTTTATAATCATGTGCTTCATACCATTTCCCTTTTTGATCCGCGCTGGTCTTTGGAGCAAGGGCGGTGGAGAGCAGCCATCCTTCCTGATTGAAGCGTGCCTTCGCTTTTCGTAAAAATTGGTTGTAGGCTTCTTTGTCCTGTGGACGTAAGTACTCAAAGTCGAAGTGAATATCCCTGAATCCATACTTCTTGGCGGTTTGGACGACGTTATCCAGGAACTTATTCTGGATGTTCTGATCGGTTAATAGAATTCTGCCCAGTTCATCACTGAATGTCCCTTCCTCTTGGTTGGTGATGGCCATCATCATGACATTATTATTGTCTTTCCCGGTTTGAATGAGATTTCCGAGGGGAGGTTCTTTCAAAGTGCCATCCCGCTTCGCCTGAAAACTGAATGGAGCGAGATACGTGAGGTAGGGGGCGGCTTCCTTGGCGCTTTGTTCAAGGTTCGGGGCCACTTCCTTTCCGTATGGCTCAACATAGCCATTAAACTCCGCTTTCACCTTAGGCTTCTGTGGGATGTATAAACGAGTCCCCACCTGTAGAGGCTGATTAGGGGAAATCCCGTTCACCCTTGCAAGTTCCTGGTAAGGGACGCCCGTCTTTTGACTGATTCCCCAAAGACTATCCCCGGGTTGAACAAAATAAAAACTTCCTATAATCGGGATGACAAGTGATTGGCCGATCACTAAATTATTGGGGTTCGGCAATTGATTAGCGTCCACTATATCCTTAACTGTTGATCCATACGCTTGAGCGATACCAAATAAAGATTGGTTCGGCTGGACAACATGTATTTGCATAAACAAACCCTCCTCTAATTCATTCACTATAATCAGCGTATGAGAAGGGTGGTTTGAATATGTTTTCTGCCGGAAATTTTATAAAATCCCGCCGGTAGGATCAATCTTTGCTTTTAAGACATTTTTCATCATCGTCAAGGCGTAGTGATTATCTTCTTCACTGACAGAAGCGATGGCGTCGCCGGGCACCATCAGGTTAAACTCTCTCATATAGGCATCATTGGCTGTGAAGAGTACACATATATTACCGGCAATCCCTGTGATGATCAGGTTCTTGACAGATAAGTGGTGAAGAAGCGTGTTTAATGCCGTACCATAAAAGGCAGAATGCTTCGGTTTAATAAGAAAGTAATCGTCTTCCATCGGTTGGAGAGGAGTCATGATCGGGTCGCTCGTCTTATTATGACATTTCTTATAGATCTCTTTGTAATCTGCTTTCCAAAGCTCGTAATGGTCGTTAATATAGATGGTAGGAAGCTGATGTTTCATGCAATAGCGACGCAGGGAGTTAATGGGATCGACAATCTTTGAGGTGTGTTGCGCCAACGTTTCCCCGTGTTTAAAGTCAAATGGATTCATAATATCGATGACCAGAAGAGCAGTATCGTTAGGTATCATGTGAAAGCCCCTTTCCACTATAGTTTGGTGTGAATCGGGATATTTTATAAAGGATTGAGAAATAAATTTACAGGAGTACACAATGGGTATTAGAGAAGAACAGTTTATGAAAGAAGCACTGATAGAAGCAGAGAAAGCCGCCGCCATCCAGGAAGTCCCGATTGGCGCCGTGATTGTGATGGATGACGAAATCATCGCCCGGGCCCATAATTTGAGGGAAACGAGCCAAAACGCCATTACCCATGCCGAAACATTGGCGATCCAAGAGGCATGTGAGAAGCTTGGCACTTGGCGTCTTGAAGGAGCGGAGATTTATGTCACCCTTGAACCTTGTCCCATGTGCAGCGGGGCCATCCTCCTATCGAGAATAGAGAAAGTCGTTTATGGGGCAAAGGATCCGAAAGCGGGTTGTGCCGGGACGTTGATGAATTTACTAGAGGATGATCGGTTTAATCACCAGTGTGAAGTATTGCCTGGGGTATTGTCGGAAGAGTGTGGAGGAATCCTGTCCCGATTTTTTAAAGGATTGAGGGATCGGAAGAAAAGTGAGAAGAAAAAGAGGATGGATAGTCTGTAAATAACTTACAGCATTCCATCATTGCTTTTTACCGTAAATCCTAGTATACTTAATTTTGCGTCGCACTAATGACGCAACTAAATATGGTATCAATTTTGCCGTGCTAGGTGGGGAGGTAGCGGTGCCCTGTACTCGCAATCCGCTCCAGCGAGACCGAATTCCTTTCCGAGGCTCGCACTCTGTAGGGCCTGCCTCAAGTAAGTGGTGTTGACGCCTGGGTCCTGCGCAATGGGAATCCATGAACCATGTCAGGTCCGGAAGGAAGCAGCATTAAGTGGAAGCTCCCATGTGCCGCAGGGTTGCCTGGGCCGAGCTAACTGCTTGAGTAACGCCTATGGATGCTTGTCGACGAAAGGTGCACGGCAGTTTCATTTATATACAACAACTCATCCATTTCCGGATGAGTTTTTTGTTTGTGTAAAGGTTTAAATTGATCTCCGGTTTTCTTTGTAAAAGGGATTTACATTACGTTATAATAGAGACACTATAGTACATAAAAAGAGGGGGGAGTATTTTGGCATATCAAGCTTTATATCGTGTGTGGCGTCCTCAGTCATTTATTGATGTAGTGGGACAGCAGCATGTAACGAAAACGTTGCAAAATGCCCTCCTTCATCAGAAGATTTCCCATGCCTATTTATTCTCGGGACCAAGAGGGACAGGGAAGACGAGTGCAGCGAAGATTCTGGCAAAAGCCGTTAACTGTGAACGTTCCCCTGTAGCGGAACCTTGCAATGAGTGCGATGCATGTAAAGGGATCACGGACGGTTCGATCCCTGATGTCATTGAAATCGATGCCGCCTCCAATAACGGGGTGGAGGAGATCCGGGACATCCGGGATAAAGTCAAATATTCTCCAAACGTTGTCGAGTATAAAGTCTACATCATTGATGAAGTTCATATGTTATCCATCGGGGCATTCAATGCGCTTCTGAAAACATTGGAGGAGCCGCCTAAGCATGTCATATTCATCCTGGCTACGACCGAACCCCATAAGATTCCTCTGACCATCATTTCGCGCTGTCAGCGATTTGACTTTAAACGGATCACAGCCATGGATATTGTGGGAAGAATGAGTCATATTGCCACGGAATCCGGCGTGAATTTTGAGGAAAATGCCCTGACGATCATTGCAAGGGCTGCCGAGGGAGGTATGCGGGATGCTCTCAGCCTTCTCGATCAGGCGATCTCCTTCAGTCAGGACCGGGTCACGGTCGACGATGCCCTGACGGTAACGGGAGCCGTTTCTCAAGGTTACTTGAATACTCTGGCAAAGGCCATCCTGGAACGAGATGTTACAACTGGTTTAGGGGCCCTGGAAGAGCTCCTGTTTCAAGGGAAGGACCCGGCGAGGTTTGCAGAGGACTTCATCCTTTATTTCAGGGACATGCTGTTATACCAGACCGCACCGAACCTGGAGGAATCACTGGAACGGGTCATGCTCGACGATGATTTCAAAGAATTGGCGGAGCGTACCCAGCCTGGACAGATCTATCAGTACATTGACGTCCTGAATCAGGCCGGTCAGGAAATGAAGTTTACGAACCATGCCCGGATTTATCTGGAGGTTTCCATTGTGAAGCTATGTCAGATGGAAGCGCCCGTATCGGCTTCTTCGCCGGAAGTGAATGATTTGATGAAAAAGATTAACCTTCTTGAAAAAGAGGTCGAACAGCTGAAGGCAAATGGAGTCAAGGTCCAAGCGGAGCCCGCTGCACAGGCAGCAAAAAAACCGATCAGGGCGAAGAAGGGATTCCGTGCCCCTACCGGTAAGATTCAGGAAGTGCTCCGAACGGCCACGAAAGAAGATCTCAATCTTATCAAGAGCCGATGGGGAGACATGGTGGAAACCCTCAATCAGCGTCAGATGCGTTCGCAGTCTGCATTATTAAATGATGCTGAACCTGTAGCAGCAACAAACGGCTCATTTGTGTTAAAATTCAAATATGATATCCATTGTCAGATGGCAATGGAGAATCAAGCTTTCACTTCCGCGATTGCTTCCATCTTGGAAGAATTAACGGGAAATAGCTATGCGGCTATTGGGATTCCTGAGGATCAGTGGATGTCCATTAGGGAAGACTTCATCCGGAATTCGAAAACAGAGGATGGGGATTCATCCAGCGGAAATCAAGAAGAAGATTCTCTCTTAACGGAAGCTGAAAAGCTGGTCGGTATGGATTTAATAGAACTTAACGATTAATAGTTTCAATAATAAACTGGAGGTAATGATGATGATGCGTGGAAATGGAAATATGCAAAACATGATGAAGCAAATGCAAAAAATGCAAAAGAAGATGGCGGAAGCTCAGGAAGAACTGGGTGAAAAGCAAATCGAAGGAACAGCAGGCGGCGGAATGGTAACAGTCATCGTGTCCGGCCATAAACAAGTCATTGATGTGAAAATCAACGAAGAAGCGGTTGATCCCGATGATGTAGAAATGTTACAAGACTTGGTTCTTGCAGCGACTAACGATGCACTGAAGAAAGCGGACGAACTAACGAACTCAACCATGGGTCAGTTCACTAAAGGAATGAACCTACCGGGAATGTTCTAGGAGGCAAACATATGCATTATCCTGAGCCTATATCAAAGCTGATCGACAGCTTTATGAAACTGCCGGGAATCGGGCCGAAAACTGCGGCCCGCCTGGCTTTTTTTGTTCTTAGTATGAAAGAGGATACCGTATTGGACTTTGCGAAAGCGCTGGTCAATGCAAAACGAAACTTGAGTTACTGCTCCGTCTGCGGGCACATAACGGATCAAGACCCCTGCTATATCTGTGAAGATCAAAGGCGTGATCGCAGCATCATCTGTGTCGTACAGGACCCTAAAGACGTCATCGCTATGGAGAAGATGAAAGAGTATAACGGACAATACCATGTGCTTCATGGAGCCATCTCCCCGATGGATGGGATCGGACCTGAAGACATTAATGTACCTGACCTCATCAAACGACTTCAAAGTGATGAAGTCCAGGAAGTCATCCTGGCAACCAACCCCAATATCGAAGGGGAAGCGACAGCCATGTACATCTCCCGACTCGTCAAACCATCCGGTATCAGGATCACAAGGATCGCCCACGGACTTCCTGTCGGCGGTGATCTGGAATATGCAGACGAAGTAACGTTATCGAAAGCCCTGGAAGGAAGAAGAGACGTTTAACGAAGGAGAGGATACCAATGTTTTTCAGGAAAAAAGGAAAGCTGAAAAAAGAGTATGACCAATCCTTACTTCACGTTTTAGACGAAACAAAGGATCATTGGAATCAGCAGCGTTCCATAGAAGAGATGAGTGTGGATTATAATTTGAACATCCATTGTCATTCAAAAATCGCAGAAGCCAAATATTTTTTTCTTTTTAGGGAAGCGAAACATAGAAAGATCGTCATAAAAAGGTAGACAACCATCATATCTTTTCAATAAGAGACTATATATGTTCTTTGTTGAGAGGAGAGAATGGTATGAGCCCAGTTATCGTCATAGCGGTGATCAGCGGTCTGATTGTACTGCTGTTAGCGACGGGGACGCCCATCAAGCCATTGCGGTTTGTTGGACAAGTCGCCATGAAGGTCATGATCGGAGCACTATTTTTATTTTTCCTGAACGCTTTTGGAAGTCAGTACGGAATTCACGTTCCGATTAACGTCGCCACCTCATCTATTTCAGGGATATTGGGTATTCCGGGGGTAGTGGGACTTACGGTGATTCAAATGTGGATATTATAGCAGTCAGGTAAAGCCGATTGAAAAAGCAGTCAAGATCCAGGTGAAGGTTACCCGGGTCTTGACTGCTTTTTATTTGACGAATGTTTTTGGCATGACCACCGCCACTACTTCTCCCCGTGCGCATAAATTCCCTTCTGCGAACACTTCTGTTTCTACTTTAAACTTCTTCGGATGAATCTCGTGAACCGTTCCTACTGCCTTTAAAGGAACATTGTGTGGAGTGGGTTTCATGAAATCAACTTGCAGGGAAGCCGTCACGAAGCGGGGAGGTTCCTGACCGTCCCCGATCTCCCCGCCATTTTTCCGATGAAGAGCGATTGCTGCTGAGCCGGTACCGTGACAATCGATTAAAGAGGCAATCAATCCGCCATACACAAAGCCCGGTAAAGCAGTATGTTCCGGTTTTGGAGTATAGATGGTGACGGTTTGATCCCCTTCACCGCCCGTACGAAAATGATGCCCCTCTTCATTAAGTCGTCCACACCCGTAGCACCATGCAAAATCATCAGGGTAATCATCCTGGATGGCACGAATGACTTCATTCATATTAACTTCTCCCTTCGACACAAACTCTATCTATAAGTACACTTCTATAAACGATCTGAAATTCCTCTATTATATATTTCTCTCATTTCACCAATATAGAGTAGAAAATACTATCAACTTCAATACAATACGATGAAACTATTTATGGAGTATCCGAGGCTACCAAGGGCACCGGATGTGTACTCCTATAATTGGATGAAAGGGAGGTTCCATTTAAAGAAGAATAGAGGGAACAGAAACCCTTTCAGAAATAATGAAGAAAAGATGAAAAATAGTATTGACTATTAATAGAAGAAGATGCTATTATATTCCTTGTCGCCAAAACAAGGCGAGAAACAAATTTCAAAAAAAGCTTGACGCTTCATATCGAAAAATGTTATATTTAAGAGGTGCTCAAGAGAGCCTAACGAAAC
>NZ_BCVQ01000084.1 GCF_001591825.1 Rossellomorea vietnamensis NBRC 101237 | reverse complement strand
CACCTGGAGCGGAAAGCAACTAGCACTGGCTAATTGATCAGCCTCATGTTTATGAAAAAAACCTTTTATGTTTTAACCTTCCCACTTTCGGATAAAGTATGGTTAGGACAAGATTTAAGCGAACATAATGAAGGATGTGAAGAAATTGCTAACAGACAGCCAAAAACAGTCATTAAAACAAGAATTGGTTCAACAGGAAAAGCAGTTAAAAGAACATTTACATCAGGATTTAGATAATCTTCACCATACAAACGAACGCGATAACTCAGGAGAACTTTCCCTTTACGATAACCATCCGGCCGATATGGGTACAGAGTTATATGAACGGGAGAAGGATTTTGCCATTGATGATCATGCGAAGCTTGAACTGGATAAAATCCAACAGGCCCTGCACGCGATTGAAGCCGGTACGTACGGAGAATGTAAAGAATGTGGACAGGATATCCCTTACGAGCGTCTCGAAGTCATTCCGACCACCCTTTATTGTAAGGACCATACCCCGGAGAAGTCGACACCGCAGGATAGGCCGGTGGAAGAAGATGTGCTTCAGCCGCCAGTCGATAATGAATTCAGACATGAAACCGATGGGAATGTGCGCGACGATCAGGACAGCTTCCAGGAAGTCGGCCGTTTCGGGACATCGGAAACCCCATCCGACTTTGAAGGGGATCACGAGGATTACTCAGACCTGTATCAGGATGAGGACACATCGGAGGGGTTCACCGAGGATTTTGAATCATTCGTCGGGACCGACATGGAAGGATCGAACCGTAAAGCCTATCCGTCGAAGACACATGAAGAGTATGAGGATATGCTCGATGAAAATGATATGGAGTCCCCTCTGGGTGACATCCCCTATAAAGATGGAGACAGCTACGTTTCAGACAAGAAGAAAAAATAGAAAAAAACGCTTGGGATCCGATTCCCAAGCGTTTTTTCTATTTCATTAAACTCCCCTGTGCAATGCCCCATATGTCCTTGGCATATTGTTCGATTGTCCGGTCACTGGAGAAATAGCCCGAATTGGCAATGTTCTGCAGGCACATCCTTGACCAGTGCTCTTTGTTTTCATACGCCTTTCCGGCCTGTTCATGAACCCTTACGTAGGAATCGAAATCCCTCAGGACAAAGAATTGATCATTCTCAGTCAGTAACGAGTCATAAATCGTTTCGAAGTGATCACCTGCATCCGGCAGGGTATCATCGATCAATTGATTCAACACCTTTTTGATCCTTGTATCATAGTGGAAATACTCCATTGCATAATAGCCGCCATGATGCTGGTACTTCATCACTTCCTCAGCGGTCAAGCCGAATATGAAGATGTTATCATTCCCGACTTGTTCCAGGATCTCGATATTTGCTCCATCCAGTGTTCCCAGGGTCAAAGCACCGTTCATCATGAACTTCATATTCCCCGTACCGGACGCTTCCTTACTGGCCGTTGAGATCTGCTCGGACAAGTCAGCTGCCGGGATGATCTCTTCTGCAAGGGACACCCGGTAATTTTCAAGGAACACGACTTTAATGCGCCCTTTTACAAGTGGGTGATCATTTACGAGATCGGCTACAGAGTGGATCAACTTAATGATTTTTTTGGCATAATAGTAACCCGGGGACGCCTTTGCCCCGAAAATGAATGTCCGTGGATGAAAATCAAATCCCGGATCTTCGACACAGCGATTGTACAGGTGAAGGATGTGCAGGACATTCATTAACTGACGTTTGTACGCATGAAGCCGCTTCACCTGGATATCGAATATGGAAGACGGATCGACAATGATACCATTGCTTTCATATATCAACCCGGCAAGCTTTTGTTTATTTCCCTGCTTCACATCATACAGGTCTTTCAGGAATGCCGTATCATGATGATACTCCTTCAGCTTCACCAGTTTGGAAGGGTCTTTGATCCACTCATCCCCGATCGAAGAGGTAATCAGGTTCGAAAGGGCTGGATTGCTATTCAGGAGCCACCTTCTATGAGTGATCCCATTGGTCTTACTATTAAATTTTCCAGGATAATATTGATAAAATAAGTTCATTTCCCGCTGCTTCAGGATTTCTGTGTGAATCTTTGCCACACCGTTCACACTGAAGCTTCCTACAATGGCAAGATGGGCCATTTTGACTTCATCATGAGAGATGATCGCCATGTCCTCTATCCTCTTCCACTCACCGGGATACTCTTTCCATAATTCCCTGCAGAATCGTTCATTTATTTCATTCACGATCATGTGGATGCGGGGCAGGAGGGGCTGGAATATACGGAGCGGCCATCTTTCCAGTGCTTCTGACAGCGTCGTATGGTTTGTATAGGCGAATGTATTCGTCGTGATTTCCCATGCTTCTTCCCATTCAAAGGAGTATTCATCCAGAAGGACCCTCATCAATTCCGGGATGGCAAGAACCGGATGGGTATCATTGATATGGATTGAAATATTCTCATGCAGTTCCTTCAGATCGCCATTTCGGTAAAGGTACGAATCCAGAATGGAGCGGATACTTGCTGACACCAGGAAGTATTGCTGCTTCAAGCGCAGGATCTTCCCTTCCTCATGGGTATCGTCTGGATATAAAAATTCCGTGATGGCTTCTGTATCCCGCTTGTATTTCATCATATCTTTTCCCGCTTTATAAGCAGCAGGCTCGGCACTCCATAATCGGAGCGTATTGACCGTCGACGTTTCGAACCCCACTACGGGCATATCATACGGAACCGCCGCGACGATTTCTGCATCTACATGTCGAAACCTTAGGACATCCTTTTCTGTGTAGGACTCCACCTTCCCCCAGAAAGGCACTTCAACGGTAAGGTCGGATTTGCGGACCTCCCACACATGCCCATGACGAAGCCACTGTTCCGGAAGCTCCATCTGAAATCCGTTCACAATTTTTTGTTCAAACAATCCATGCTTATAACGGATACCATATCCATGACCGGGTAAATTGAGGGAAGCCAGGGAATCCAGAAAGCAGGCGGCTAAACGACCGAGACCGCCATTTCCCAGTCCTGCATCGTGCTCTACCTCTTCCATCTCCGCAAGGTCGATTCCAAGATCCAGAAGCCCTTTATCCACAATTTCGTAAATCCCCAGATTCGTCAGATTTTGCCGGAGCAGACGCCCCAGCAGGAATTCGATGGATAGATAATACACCTGCTTTTGTTTATTGAAACGGTACTGCTCATTCGTATGGATCCAGTTCATCGAAATATATTCCCGTATTAAATGGCCCAATGTGAAAAATTGATCCTGACTGGTGGACTCAGGAAACGTCTTTCCATACATCATTTCAAGCTTCTTCAGAAACAATTCTTTGAATTCAATCGGATCAGAAAACATGGCTTTCACTCCTTGATACCAGGTCAGCGTATAGTTGATTATACTTAAAGGCCGATTGGGCCCAACTATAATCCTTATTCATTGCATTACGTACAATATGATTCCATGTTTCCGGATCTTCGTGGAAATACGCCAGGGCTCTTCGATAGGTGTAAAGCATATCGTGAGCATTAAAGTTTTTGAATGAGAAGCCGTTTCCGCTCTTCGTCTCCTCATTGTAGGATTCAACGGTATCGTTCAGTCCGCCTGTCTCCCTTACAAGTGGCAGGGCTCCGTATCTCATGGCGATCAACTGTCCCAGCCCGCAAGGCTCGAACTTGGAAGGCATCAGGAACAGATCACTGGCAGAATAGATCTGTTTCGCCAATTCTTCATTGAAGCCGATCTGTACTCTGACCTTATCAGGATACGTCCACTCCATTTCCCTGAAGAACTGTTCAAACTCCCAATCTCCTGTCCCCAACAGGACAAACTGGACATTTTCCTGGATCATCTCATGAAAGACGCCCCTGATGAGTTCAAGACCCTTTTGGTTCGTCAGTCTCGAAATGATGGACACCAGTGGGATTCCTTCGTCCTCACGAAGTCCGAGGCTTTTTTGCAGATGTTGCTTCGCCTGCTTCTTTCCTTGAAGATTCCCGCTGAAGAAAGGAAACTCCCCGTCATCAGGATTATACACTTCATCATCAATCCCATTAAGGATCCCCAATAATTGGTTATACCGCTGACCGAGTATATTATGAAGCTTTTCCCCGTAGTAAGGCGTGAGGATTTCTTCTTTATACGTAGGACTCACCGTAGTGACGAAATCCGAAGAAATGAGTGCGCCTTTCATGAAATTGATATTCCCATAAAATTCGAGGTATTCAGGATGAAAATACTTCTCTGGGATAGCCAGTAAGTCCGTCATCACTTCTTTAGGGTAGATTCCTTGGAATTGAAGATTATGGATCGTGAATACGCTGCGGATGAATGAATAGCCCGGTCTCTCCTGATACTCGCTTCTGAGTAAGAACGGAACCATGCCCGTATGCCAATCGTGACAATGAATCACATCAGGATAGAAATCAAGAACAGCGATGCTTTCCAACACAGCCCTTGTAAAATAGGAGAATCTTTCCCCATCGTCAAAGTATCCGTATAATCGCTCCCGGTTAAAGTAATATTCATTATCCACAAAATAATAGGTCACGCCATTTTCACTGTACTCTTCAATTCCACAATACTGATTTCTCCAGCCTACCGACACAAAAAATTCTTTCTTCCGTTTCATTTTTGAACGGAATGCTTGAGGAATCCCGCCGTATTTAGGCAGAATCACCCTGACATCCGTGCCTAAACTTCTTAACTCCTTGGGCAGAGCACCGGCAACGTCGGCCAAGCCCCCGGACTTAATAAATGGGACACACTCAGATACTACAAATAACACTTTCACGAATTCATCAGCGCTCCTTGAATCATCCCTTTGCGAATGACGATTGGATTGTTTGCTTCCCCCATAAGCTTGACACCATCTTCTATCCTCACATCTTTATCCAGAATCACATTCTCCAGTACACAGTTATCCCCAATTTGGCTCTTCTGCATAATGATGCTGTTAGAAATTGTGGTATCCTTGCCGACCTTCACCGCTCTGAACATAGTAGAATTCTTCACTTGGCCTTCAATGAAGCATCCATTGGCGATGATGCTGTTTTTCACGCTTGCAGCCGATGTATAGCGTGTCGGCGGCTCATCCTTCACTTTCGTATAAATGGGCATATCTTTCTTGAACAGCTCTTTCCAATAGGATAGGTTCATAAGCTTCATGCTCGCATCATAGTATTCTTCAATGGAATCAATCGTTTGAACAAATCCTGCATGCTCATAGCCGCACACCTTGAATCCGCTATCCATGTCGTCTACTACATCCTGCATACATGTATAGCCCGTTTCACGCCTGTTCTCTACCAATTCAATCAATGTAGACGTTTTGACTAAGTACATATCCAAGGAGCTGCCGTTGTGACGCATTTCGGTTATATCACAACCGATACGGATATGACGTTCCAGTACGGGTTGATAATCGATGTTACATAACGTGAAGCAATTGCTGATCAGGGCGTACTCCTGGGTACTGCGTCTGAAGTAGTCCATATGATGGGCAAAGTGATTAAAGGACCCGACACCCTCTTCATTCGCTTCCAGTCCAGGAGCAGGGAAGAAAAACAAGCCATCCCGCTTCCGGTTCAGATCCCAGTTCTTCCCTGATCCAAGATGATCCATCAGGGATCTGTATTGAAACTTTGGAAAGATCGCAACGCTGCCGATATCGGAATTCACCATATTGGAAAGGACAAAGTCAATCAACCGGTATCTCCCGGCAATCGGAAGGGCCGCCAATGAGCGATGCAATAATAAATCCTCCAGGGAATCGTAGTAACTCGTCGCATCAATAACACCAAGCATCGTATTTTTCAAAACACTTCTCCTCCTCTAATGTTGTTAAGATGGTCTTGAACCTTACACTCTTTCCTGCTCCAGCAGTGCTTCAATGAATGATTCCGTCACGAGGATCACTTCGTCGGATCCCTCTTCCGGCATGATGCATAAGCCTTTTGGAACTCTTACATTCGACGGCACGATCGCCTGCTCGATATAGACGTTTTCTTCAACGACAGCGTCCGGCATGATGACTGAACGGCTGACATGCGCTCCCTTTTTCACCGTTGTTCCCTGGAAGAGGACGGACTTTTGAATCGTTCCTTCAATCGTACACCCTTCATTTACAAGAGATCCCTCTACAAGGGCTTCTTCTGAAATATATTGAGGAGGCTCATTCGGATTAACTGAATACACTCTCCAATCATGATCGAACAGATTCAGTTCATTCTGTTCATCTATCAGATCCATATTGGCTTCCCAAAGGCTCTTGACCGTACCGACATCCTTCCAATAACCTTCAAATGGATAAGCCATCAGTTTCTTCTTTTCATCAAGGAGGAGAGGAATGACATCCTTCCCAAAGTCATGGCTTGAGTCCGGATTCCGTTCATCCATCTCCAAATAATCCTTCAGCACGGAATAATTGAAGATGTAAATGCCCATCGAAGCAAGATTGCTTTTCGGGAAAGGCGGTTTTTCTTCAAACTCGGTGACACGCATATCCTCATTCGTGTTCATCAATCCGAAACGACTGGCTTCATCCCATCCCACTTCAATGACTGAAATCGATACATCCGCTTTTTTCTCGATATGATAATCAAGCATTTTACTATAATCCATTTTGTAAATGTGATCACCCGACAGAATCAATACGTACTCGGGATCATATTGCTCGAGGTAATTCATATTTTGATAGATGGCGCTTGCCGTCCCCGTATACCAGCGCATCTCCGATGATTCAGCATATGGGGGCAGCACGGTCACACCACCGTTTTTGCGGTCAAGGTCCCACGCACTCCCGATCCCGATATACGAATTCAATACCAGGGGCTGGTACTGGGTAAGAACACCGACTGTGTCGATGCCTGAGTTCGTACAATTGCTCAGGGTAAAATCAATGATACGGTACTTTCCTCCAAATGGTACGGCCGGTTTCGCCAGACTCTTCGTCAATGAACTTAACCTGCTCCCTTTTCCACCTGCTAATAACATGGCCACACATCTACCTTTTGCCATTACTCTTCTCCCCTTTCACTCGATTGGTCTTAAATAAACGGCTGCGTATGGTGGAATCGTCATTTCCACATACCCATCCCTTCCATGATACGGTTGATTGTGCACGGTCAGCGGGTTGGGATTCACCTGATGGGAACCTCCAAACCTTCCATCATCACTATTCCAAATCTCTTCATACGAAGAAACCTTATCTACCCCCACCTTATACTGGTGATACACATGGGGACTGAAATTGCAGATCACCACAAGATGATCTCCCTTCTCTACCCCATAACGGATGAAAGAGAAAATCTGCTGCTCTGCATTATTTACGTCAACCCACTGGAATCCGTCTGAACGATGATCCATCTGAAATAATGGTTCAGCACCTTTATATAAATGCATAAGCTCTTTAAAATATGAATTGAATTTGTGATGAAATTCGTAATCCAGTAAATGCCAATCTAACTCCTCAAGGTCCTTCCATTCAGAAAACGGGGCCAGTTCACTTCCCATGAACAGAAGCTTTTTCCCTGGATGAGCCATCATGAAGCCGAGGAGCAAACGGTATTGAGCGAATTTCTGCCAATAATCCCCGGGCATTTTATTTAATAACGACTTCTTCCCATGCACCACTTCATCATGGGAGAAGGGAAGAACATAATTCTCTGAAAAGGCATATAAAAGGGAAAATGTGATGAGAGAATGCACATGCCTACGTTCAGATGGTTCGGTTTCCATATATTTAAGGACGTCATTCATCCATCCCATATTCCACTTATAATTAAATCCCAGTCCTCCATAGTGAACAGGGGACGTCACCTGTGGCCAGTCCGTAGAATCCTCTGCAATCATCAGAATCGAAGAATCAAACTCAAAAACGGCCTTGTTCAAGTTTTTCAAAAACTGTATGGCGCCTTCATTCGGGTTAAGCTCACCCTGATTCGCCCAATAAATGATGTTCGCCACCGCATCGATCCTGAAGCCATCGATATGATACTGATCCATCCAGAAGCGGGCGTTTGAAATCAGAAAGCTCCTCACTTCCCCTTTACCTAAATCAAAGTTCGCCGTTCCCCACGTATAATTCTCCCGGTCCCTTTCCTCACTGTACTCATAGGCGAACGAACCATCGAACTCATATAACCCATGCGCATCCTTACAAAAATGACCTGGGACCCAATCCAGGATCACGCCAATATTATGTAAATGACATTCATTCACAAATGTCATCAAATCATGTGGTGAGCCGTAGCGACTGGTAGGGGAATAATACCCCGTACCCTGATAACCCCAGGACCGGTCAAATGGATGCTCCGTGACAGGCAGCAGTTCAATATGGGTGAATCCCTGCTCCTTCACATGGGGAATCAATTGCTGCGCTAATTCCCTATAAGATAGAAACGTTCCTGCTTCCTTCTTCCACGTACCTAAATGGACTTCATAAATCGCCATCGGCTTGTCGTAGATGGTAGTGGATGAACGGTTCTCGAGCCACTTCTCATCTTCCCATCGAAAGCCATCCAGCTCATATACGACGCTTGCCGTATGAGGGCGCTTCTCAGAGGCAAACCCGTACGGATCCGCCTTCAGCTTCTTTGCCCCCAGGGGAGTCGTAATCTCATACTTATACGTTTCTCCGGTCAGGTCTTGATCGACTCGAATCGACCACAAACCTTCACTATTCCGCTTTTTTAAATCATATCCATTCCCATTCCATTGATTAAAGGATCCCACCAATGAAACATGTCTTGCTTTCGGTGCCCAAACGCAAAAATCTGTATAGGTCCCAGTGGAATCCCTTCTCACATGTGCACCCATAAACTGATAGGCCTGCTGCAAATTTCCCTCATGAAACAAAAACACATCGTAATCTGTTATGGTCATTGCGTTCATCATCTCACCTACATTTTTTCAATCTACATAACTACTTTCTAACACCATCACCAAAATCCTCTTTATAATCGTCGTTCAATTACGACAATTTACTACATGCATATATGAAAAAGGGTGTTATTTGGAAAGTTATTCTAAATGGTAAGGTTTACATTGTAAAAAGATAGGGGAAATACATTGAATTCTTAGCGGAATTTGTCGAAAGTTTTTTCATGAAAAAAGCTAAAATATGTAGGGAATATAGAAGGATTCCGGTATTTTGTATAAGATTTTGGTTGGTTGGAAGAAGAAGCAGCGGTGTCGAATAAAGGGAGGAAAGGGGTGTTAGGAAGTTGATGATAAAAGGGGAAAAAGTCGAGAGTATATCCATCGATGCAAGATAAAACATTTACATATAAAACATGCTTATATCAGCTTTATTTCAAGCAAAGTAATAATTTGTACAACAAAAAAAAGACTATCAAGAATGATAGTCTCTTCATAATGACCCATACGGGATTCGAACCCGTGTTACCGCCGTGAAAGGGCGGTGTCTTAACCGCTTGACCAATGGGCCTTAATGGCGGAGAAGGAGGGATTTGAACCCTCGCGCCAGTTGCCCGACCTACACCCTTAGCAGGGGCGCCTCTTCAGCCACTTGAGTACTTCTCCAAATA
>NZ_BCVQ01000083.1 GCF_001591825.1 Rossellomorea vietnamensis NBRC 101237 | reverse complement strand
TCTTTTGGATTATATTTTGAAGCTGGAAATTAACTCTTTCAGTTTTTCAGCTTGCTGTGAAAGTTCAGAAGCACTTGCCGTGACTTGTTCCATGGCAGCGGATCCTTCCTCTGATGCAGCTGCAGTGGTTTCGGTGTTAGATGCGGTAGATTCGGCAATTTCATTGACATGGGCAAATGAAGTGGCCACCTCTTGACTGAGATTCAGTGTTTCCTGAATATGGTCGACCATTTCATCCACGACTACCGTTGTCTTCGTCGTTTGGCTCAGTATATCTTCTAGTGATGCGTTGGTCTCATTGGTGATTTCTACTCCTGCGATGACTTCCTTCACGCCGTCGGAGTTTTGCTTGATGATGATATTGACTTCTTCCTGAATGCTGTGGACGATCTCCGTTACACCCTTGGCAGCCTGGCGGGATTGTTCAGCAAGCTTTCTGACTTCATCTGCTACAACTGCAAATCCCCTGCCGTGTTCCCCTGCCCTTGCTGCTTCGATGGCAGCATTCAGAGCGAGAAGGTTGGTTTGTTCGGCAATGTCAGTGATGGTTCCGATAATAGTGGTGATCTGTGTTGAACGTTGTCCCAGGGCTTCGACTGTTTCACTCGTATTGGACATGGTTTCTTCAATGCTCATCATTTTAGTTGAAGAGGCGTGGACAGTCTTTCCGCCTTTTTCAGCAACGACTCTCATGTCACGAGCGGTTTGTCTGACAAGTTCTGCCTGGTTGAATAAGAAGCGGGCGGCTTCCTCCAAGCTGTTCATCTTCTCTAATGAAGAGGACATGCGATGTGTCGTCTGGTCGCTTCCAGCGGCAATTTCACTCGATGTTTCCGCAATGGACGTGATTGTGCGCGATGTTTCCTCTGCAGATGCGAGAAGCTCCTGGCTGCTTGCAGATACGTTTTCTGCCATCTCTGAAACTTGTTTTACAAGCAATGCGATTCCTGCGATAAGCTGATTCGTATCCGACGCCAGGTCAGCCAGCTCATCTTTTGATTTCACATGGATCCGTTTCGTTAAGTCTCCACCTGCATTGGCAATCTCCAAAATGGATGTACTGATTTTCTTTGTATTGGTTTTAATCGTATGAGATAAAATGATTCCAAAGAATACGGCCAATAGAACGGCGAATGCCGATAAGCCGATGGTGACGACTTGCGACAGTTGAACTTGGCGGGTCAGGGAGTCGATCCGTGCATCCAGATCTTTTTGCTGGTCGACGACGATCATATCTACATATGAGCGGATCCCGTCCAGATATTTTTTACCTACTCCAGTTTCGACAAGGTTCGCAGCCTTTTCGAGGCCTTTATCTTTCCTGGTCTCGATCACCCGATCGACAAATTGCATCCAGAAACCGTACTGTGCTTCGATTTTTCCCATCTTCTCAAGCTGTTCCGGGTCATCTTTCAAAAGTGAATTTAAATCTTTGATTTGGCCTTCCACTTCTTTTTTTCCATTTTGATAGGGTGCAAGAAAACCAGTTGCACCTGTAATCACGAACCCTTGCTCCCCGATTTCGATATCGTTTAATACTTTTGAAAGATCCTTTAAGTTGGTATCGACTTTCATATCATATGTGATTAACGTGTCGATTTCTTTCTGGAGCTTCATCATATTGATATAAGAAGTAGACGCGAGGACCAACAGGACAATGGTCAAAAGGCCGAATGACAGGACGACTTTTCCTCTTATAGTACGAAAGTATGAGAATATACCAAAGCTTCTTTTTGGTCTTTCCTTTTTCATTTTCTTTCTTTTTGGCGATTTCAGCCATTTTTCTCTCGTTTTTTTCACCGTTTCCCCCTCCTGAAGATAAAGAAAAAAGTAGCATCAAAGGATGAACTTACCATTATTTTATACATATCGACCTAATATATCTAGTCAATTTGCAGAAATTTTGTCGAATTTTTGAGAATTTTAGTATATTTCAATCATAGAAAATAGGAAACTCTCTTTCGATCATTGCCTGATTTCCGGGAAAATCCAAAGATAAGATGATTTTTAAATAAAAAATGAAAGATTCGGCTTTTCACACATATGAATAAGGTATGGGAAATCTTTATGAGCATCCAGATGAGCGAATCGAAAGAGAGTACGAATCTGATTCTTTCAGGAGGGGGAACAATGCCTCATTCGCATTTAATAAAACCGTTGATTGGGGAGCAATATCCAACGATCGATTATGGAAAGGGTGTTTTCTTGTATGACACCGATGGACATGAATACGTAGATGCCTGTTCTGGAGCGGTGACGGCAAATTTGGGACATGGTATGGAAGAAATCCTTCAATCAATCGTGAATCAAGGAAACAAAGTGGCTTTTGTGTACAGGTCTCAGTTCAGCAATCAGCCGGCAGAGGAGTTAGCCTCCTTTTTGAATGATAAAACTGGTTATCCCTGGACCTTCTTTGTCAATAGTGGATCAGAGGCAGTGGAAACAGCCATCAAGATCGCCATTCAACATTGGCAGGAGAAAGGTAAGCCCCTGAAGAGAAAGATATTATCACGTTGGCTCAGTTATCACGGCATCACCTTTGGGGCCTTATCTGCTTCAGGACATCCATCAAGAAGGGAAAGGTTTGATTCGTTTTTAGGGGACTGGCCAACCATCGAACCCCCTTATTGTGCACACTGTCCATTTGGGAAGACTTACCCTTCTTGCGGTTTGGCATGTGCGTCCCAACTGGATACCATGATTACGAGGATAGGGGCTGAGAACATAGCTGCTTTTATGGCAGAACCGATCATCGGAGCAGCTGGGGGGGCCATCACTCCTCCAAAGGGATATTATGAGCGGATTAAAGAAATCTGTGAAGCCCATGACATATTATTCATTTCCGACGAAGTCATGACCGGATGTGGGAGGACGGGAACCTTTTTAGCTCTGGAACAATGGGGGGTCAAGGCAGATATCGTCGCTGTCGGTAAAGGCCTCAGTGCCGGATATGCTCCGATTGCTGCCACCCTCATTTCTGAAATGATCATGGAACCGATCGTACAGGGAAGTAAAGTGATCATGAGCGGCCATACCTTTAGTGGGAACCCCATGTCTGCCACTGCGGCATTGGCCGTACTTAAGCTGATCGAATCAGAAAAGATCATTGAAGGTGTCGATCAGAAAGGGACCTATTTAAAAAATCTCCTGGAAAAATGCAGGACAGAATTTTCCTTTATTCAGGACATCAGGGGACGGGGCCTCATGTGGGGGATTGAATTTGATGAGCGGGGTGCGGGATTTACGTCTTTCATCGTTCAGAATGGAGTGGATAACGGGATATTGTTATATCCTGCTTCAGCTGGAATTGATGGCAGGAAGGGCTCTGCCATCATGGTGGCACCTCCATTGAACAGTACGAAAAGAGAGCTTGAGGAGATGGTTAAAAGGTTGAGAAGGACTTTTCAAATGGCAGCAGATAATTGGAAGGTGAAGTAGATGTCCGCACATCACAATAAGTTGAGCGACTATGAGGGAATCCGCCACTTTTTTCATGATGAAATGACGATGATGTTTGGAGGGTTTGGAGGGGTTGGTTCCCCTCCTGGCATGATAAAGCATCTTGTGGAGTGGGGTGTGAAGGATCTTACCATCATCGGAAACGACACAGGGTTCCCTCACATCGGCATCGGTCAATTGGTTGCTAAGAATCGTGTGAGGAAAGTGATTGCTTCACACATAGGATCTAATCCGATTGCAGGAAGATTGATGAGTGAAGGGAAGCTTGAAGTTGAATTCTCCCCACAAGGTATCTTAGCTGAAAGAATCAGGGCAGGCGGAGTGGGACTAAAAGGGATCATAAGCGACATCGGGGTGGATGACCCCTATTTGAATAAGGGGAAGACATTCGTTGAGGTAGAGGGTGATCGTTTTGTATTCGAGGCGGCACTGGTTGCTGAAGTGGGGATTGTCTATGCGAAGAAAGCCGATACATTCGGGAACCTTGTCTATGATAAGAGCGCAAGGAATACAAATCCCCTGATCGCCATGGCCTCGGATGTGACGATTGTCGAGACGGAGGAAGTAGTTGCTTACGGAGAGCTGGATCCAGAGGAAATCGTCACTTCAGGAGTGTTTGTGGATCATATCGTGTTGTCTAAAGGAGTCGATTGGAAATGGGCCTGGGAAACGAATTGAAGGAAAAAATGGCAAAACGTGCAGCGCTTGAGGTGAAAGAAAATATGATTGTGAATCTCGGGATCGGGATACCTTCCCTCGTTCCAGATCACCTTCCTCAAGGATTTCCGGTCATATTTCAATCTGAAAATGGAATCATCGGCATCGGTCCTGCACCCTTGAAAGGCCATGAAGATGAAAATCTGTGCAATGCCGGGGGGTTCCCGGTTTCGTTGGTGGAGGGGGGATGTTATACAGACAGCTCCATCGCTTTCGCTATGATCCGCCGGGGCAAGATCGATCTGACGATACTTGGCTCCCTGCAGGTCAGTGAAAAGGGTGATCTTGCCAATTGGATCATACCGGGCAAGAAGGTCCCGGGGATGGGAGGGGCAACGGAACTCGCCTCTAATGCAAAGAAAGTCATTGTACTCATGACCCACTTAGACAAAAATGGCGGCAGCAAGATCGTAAGGGAATGTTCCCTTCCATTAACGGCCAGGCGCTGTGTTTCGATGATCATCACTGATCGTGCTGTATTCTCACTTGAAAATGATCATCTAATTCTGCGTGAGATATTCAATCCTTACACATTGAAAGATATAGAGGAGACGACAGAAGCCAGTTACATCTTAAGCCCTGATATCAAGTTTATAGGGTAGGGGGAGGAATACAAATGGATACTCATCGCCTCATTAAAGAAAAAATAGAAGAAAAAAAGAAAAGGACGATCAAGCTTCTGCAAAGACTGGTTCAGGAAGATAGTGTCAGGGGAAACGAATCAAAGGCACAGGCAATCATCATAGAGAAGTGCAGAAAGCTCGGATTGGATCTGGACATTTGGGAAATAAAAGAGACGGATATCAAGCATCATCCATTTTACAAATGTGACCGGACTAATTTTAAAGGTAATCCCAATGTGGTAGGGGTTTTAAAAGGAACAGGCGGCGGAAAGAGCCTTCTTTTAAATGGACATATCGATGTTGTACCGGAAGGGGATAGAAGAGATTGGATTCATGATCCCTATAGCGGACTCATCAAGGACGGGAAGCTTTACGGGCGGGGAGCAACGGATATGAAAGGCGGTTCGGTCGCTTTGCTACTCGCCATCGAAGTGATACAAGAGTTGAATATTCCTTTAAAGGGAGATGTGATCTTTCAAAGTGTCATAGAAGAGGAAAGTGGGGGAACGGGTACCTTAGCCACATTGATTAGAGGCTATAAGGCGGATGCTGTCATCATTCCTGAGCCGACCAATATGAAGATCTTCCCTAAACAGCAAGGATCCATGTGGTTTCGCCTAAAGGTAAAAGGCAAATCTGCACATGGGGGAACGAGGTATGAAGGGGTAAATGCAATAGAGAAAGCATATAAAGTCATTGGAGTTCTTCAGCAATTGGAGAATGTACGTAATGAGAGGGTGGATGATCCATTGTATCGGAATATTCCTATCCCGTTACCGGTTAATATCGGAAGAATAGAAAGTGGGAAATGGCCATCATCCGTTCCTGATGCGGCTATCATTGAAGGCAGGATAGGAGTCGGACCCTGGGAGACACTCCATGAAGTCGAACAGGAATTCACAACTGAAATTTCCAAGCTGAAATCAATCGATCCCTGGTTTGAAGAACACCCTGTCGAGGTGGAATGGTTTGGCGGGCGCTGGCAGCCGGGCAACCTTCCAAGTGACCATGAATTAGTTA
Source organism: Rossellomorea vietnamensis NBRC 101237 (assembly GCF_001591825.1). Lineage (GTDB taxonomy): Bacteria > Bacillota > Bacilli > Bacillales > Bacillaceae_B > Rossellomorea > Rossellomorea vietnamensis. Next base: position 3,726 of record NZ_BCVQ01000083.1, on the reverse strand, counting down.
ACACCTTGTCGCTGCATGCTAAACAGGTAATGTCGTCTGAGCCGATCATTGAAGCCTCGCCCTGGGGAACGGATGGGGGGATTTTGTCTCAAGGAGGCAATATGCCTGTCGTGATTTTTGGACCGGGCACAACCCAAGTGGCCCATGATGCAAATGAATACATTGAATTAGAGAGGGTTTACCAATCGGCTGAAATTTTTTCTCGATTTATGATCGATTGGTGTAATAAATCCTCATGATTTCTATTCCAATGGGGTAGAAGGTAATAAGATGTTATACTCATTCGATGAGAAGAGGATTGGTCATGACCCGGACACACCAGGACAAAAGAACGAAGTCAAACACCCATCCCTTTCTTCACCCTTAGACAGGAACAACTCACTTGATTCAAGTATGAGGTTGTTCCCTTTTTATGGTGGTTTGTTTCATAACTTATCTTATGCCTTCATATGTTTGTTAAAAAGGGGCTTAAAAGAATGCAAGCATATGAATATATACAACAACCAAAAGTGGAAGCGACCATTTATAAAGATGATTATAATCGCAGGCTCAGGGTGGATGAATTCAGGGGGAACGCAGGAAGGCTATTAGAGCACATGGTGAATATGGCTGAGACCCATCGGTTTGAAAAGTTCATTGTGAAGGCAAAGTCAAATCAGGTTGCCTACCTGATAGAAAAGGGGTTTATTGTAGAGGGGGGAGTAAACGGTTACTTTAGGGGAGACAGTGCTTTCTTTATGAGTAAATTTCTGACGGATGATCGAAGGAATAGTTCTTTTTGGAGAAAAGAGGATGACATTCTTCAAGCGGTTCAACAGCTGGATAGAAAATCCATGGAAGGATCAGGACTGATATCTGTAGCCACCGGGGGGCATGCAGAGAAATTAGCAGATCTCTATCAAGAAGTGTTCACGCTATATCCTGTACCGTTACAAGATCCCGATTATATAAAAGAATCCATGAAAAATGGGACAATCTTTGTATACATCGAGGAGGATGGAAGGATCATCAGCGCTGCATCTGCTGAAATATCTGCAACCAACAAGAATGCTGAACTAACGGATTGTGCTACGAGATCTTCTCATCGTAAAGGCGGGTATATGAAGCATCTGCTGACGAAGCTTGAGGATGAATTAGTGAAACAGAACATTTTTTGCGCGTATACGATTGCCAGGGCACTTTCATTTGGGATGAATGCTGCATTCCACCAGCTTGGGTACAGATATGGTGGGAGACTTGCGAATAACTGCATCATTTTTGACAAAATGGAAGATATGAACATTTGGGAGAAGGATTTAAGTGAAAGGTAGAAGGATTCTCCTGGTCTTGTGGAACGAAACTTTCTGGAAAGTTGGTGGAATAGATGAAAATGAATCTCTATAAACCAAAAAGGGATTGGAAGGATATTGAGCTTTGGAAAGATGTCACGGATGAACAATGGAATAACTGGTTATGGCAGCTGACAAACACAATCAGAACCCTTGATGACTTAAAGAAAGTGGTGAACTTGACGCCGGAGGAAGAAGAAGGGGTCAAAATTTCAACCAAGACCATTCCGTTGAATATCACTCCTTACTATGCATGGCTGATGAATGAGGATGACCCCCGCTGCCCGATCCGGATGCAATCCGTTCCGATAGGCCAGGAGATCCATAAAACAAAGTATGACCTGGAAGATCCTTTGCATGAAGATGAGGATTCACCGGTACCGGGGTTAACGCACAGATACCCGGACAGGGTGTTATTCCTCGTCACCAATCAATGTTCCATGTACTGCAGATACTGTACGAGAAGGAGGTTTTCCGGGCAGATCGGAATGGGTGTCCCGAAGAAGCAGCTTGACGCGGCCATTGAATATATAAGGGAAACGCCGAGCGTAAGGGACGTCCTGCTTTCCGGCGGGGATGGTCTCTTGATCAATGATCAAATACTCGAGTATATATTAAAGAACCTGAGGGATATCCCCCATGTCGAGATCATCCGAATCGGAACGAGGGCTCCTGTCGTGTTTCCACAACGGATCACTGAAAACCTGTGTAATATATTAAAGAAATACCATCCGGTTTGGTTAAATACTCACTTCAATACATCCATCGAAATCACGGAAGAGTCCAAAAAGGCATGTGAGATGCTTGTGAATGCAGGGGTTCCTGTAGGGAATCAAGCTGTGATCCTGGCTGGCATCAATGACAGCGTCCCGATCATGAAGAAGCTTATGCACGATCTGGTTAAAATTCGCGTACGTCCGTATTATATTTATCAATGTGACCTATCGGAGGGGATCGGTCATTTCAGGGCACCTGTCAGCAAAGGGCTTGAAATCATTGAAGGATTGAGGGGACACACATCGGGTTACGCCGTACCGACCTTCGTGTTGGATGCTCCAGGAGGCGGAGGGAAAATATCCCTTCAACCGAATTACCTGATATCCCAAAGTGCTTCAAAAGTGGTCGTAAGGAATTTCGAAGGCGTCATTTCCACCTATCCGGAACCGGAGGAATACGTAGCAGGAAGGGCGGATGAATACTTTAAAGAAGTTTATCATGATGAAGAAATCAATGAACCTACCATAGGGATCGCGGGATTGATGAATCAAACACATTCCTCTCTTACGCCTGCAGGTCTCAACCGTTTGGAACGTCGCAAGGAATATCAGGAGAACCCGGATCATAATTCTCTCAAGGACTTCAGGGGAAAAAGGGATCAGCTGAAGGAAAAGAAGCATAAAGCGATGCTTTCAAAAATGAATCAGGACAAAAATGATGATAAGGAAGAAACCATCAATGGTTGAAAATACGGCGAAACGGTGCGAATGGTGTGAAGAGAACACGGCTCATGCTCATCAGTCAAGTGTGTATTGGGAGCTGCCCGATGGCTCACGGGCGGTTCAGATTGCGAATGTCCCGAGCCTATGTTGCAGTCATTGCGGGATGGACTATCAAGAGGAATCCATCATCAATGAAATAGAGGACCAACTGATGCTGATCGATACGAAGGTAATTGATAAAGTGATTTCTTATAAAGAGTTAATGGCTCTTCCCCGCTTACTTAAGAAGAATTATTTTCGATTTTAGCAGGTAGAGGCACCAATATGCTCTCATTTGATGCAAACACTTTACGAATTCATCATCTTCCGCTATCCTTTTAGAAAAGAAAGAACGAGGGCAGGTGGAAGAGATGAGAAAATCCTTTTATCATTATTTGATGAAATACAGGCAACCTACTGCCAAGGATGATATAACCCGATTTGCGAATTCAGCTTATGATGATCACAGCTTTCCGAAACAGTCCGGGCAATACCATGAAATCAGCTCCTATCTCGAAATGAATGGGCACTACCTTGAAAGCATGTCCATCTTCGACATGGCCTGGGACCAGTACCAATTAGAAGAAAAAGATTAACGATAATCCAAGCCAACGGACTGACATTTGTTTCCCGCAAACGTCGGTCCTTTTTTAAAAAGCAAAGCTCTTTTCGCAGCCTGACTTTAATAACTGGATCTTCAAATGCTCTGTCAATTAGTACGTGGTGGATGGTGAGGGGAACTGCTTCGCTTTCCGTGGACGTTCGGCCAAGCCTCCTCAGCTTTAAATGCTAAAAGTGGCTGCTGTAAAAAAACGTGCAGGTTTCTAAAATAGTTTTAGTAATGCATGCTCAGGAAGTTGATTGGAGTGGAAGGAGCTCGACTCCGACGGGAATAGCGGGAAAGTTGAGACCCCGCAGGG
>NZ_BCVQ01000082.1 GCF_001591825.1 Rossellomorea vietnamensis NBRC 101237 | reverse complement strand
TACAATCCACTCTGTGCTTCTATATTCTGATTGCATTATGAGAATAGTCTACAAAAAACTCCTATTCTAGATAGTTTGCTTCAGAAAATAAACCATCTTCAAAGGATCACAAATTTAATCATTCCCTCACAGATGATTTAGACTGCCCTCATGTACATTACCCATCAATTGGAAAATAAGCAGTCATCTCAAATTTATTTGCTCTGTTCATGATTTCTTCATAAAGATTGTCAGGGGATTTGCGAGACTCCTGCGGAAAAACGGGCGAGGCAAGACCCCGCAGCGAATGCGAGGAGGCTTGACCGGTCGTCCGCGGAAAGGGAGCGAATCCCCTGACAATCAAGCAATTTGCTAATCGAACAGAGCAGACACACTCAATTTGATTGATCAAGCGTGGTAAAGAACCGAACAAATAAGATAGCGCAATGTAGAAACTTTTGCTAATCTAAGATAAGCATTTTGAATTTTACATACAATTGAATAACGAGGTGACGATGTGATGATTAGACGATTTTTTAGTTATTACCGTCCGCACCGGCGGCTTTTTTATATTGATTTCGTCTGTGCGGTGTTGGTTGGACTTTTAGAGTTGGGATTTCCTTTGGCGGTATCGTGGTTCATTGACTCTTTATTGCCTGAAGGGAATTGGAGTACCATCCTGGCTGTTTCAGCGGGTCTCCTTGTTCTTTATTTGCTCAGTTCGAGTATGCAGTTCGTCGTGAACTACTGGGGGCATAAGCTCGGGATCAATATCGAGACGGATATGAGGCGGGAATTGTTTCATCATGTTCAGAGGCAATCCTTCCGCTTCTTTGATAATACGAAAACAGGTCATGTCATGAGCCGGGTGACAAATGATCTGATGGATATCGGGGAGCTTGCCCACCATGGACCAGAAGATCTGTTCATCGCCGTCATGACCTTTATCGGGGCGTTCTGGATCATGCTCTCGATCAATATGGAGCTTGCTTTGGTTGCGATCATCATTGTTCCGTTCCTTGTGTGGCTCATTTCGTATTCGAATATTAAAATGAATGCAGCCTGGACGAAGATGTACGGAAATATCGCTGATGTCAACAGCCGCGTTGAAGACAGTGTTTCAGGGGCGAGAGTGGTTCAATCATTCACGAATGAGTCTTATGAAATGGAACGTTTTAATGAAAATAATCAATTTTTCCGGAAGTCGAAACTGAAGGCTTATAACGTAATGAGCGTAAATTTATCAGGGATTTATATTACGACCCGGTTGATGACCCTGATCATTCTAGTATACGGAGCCTGGCTGAGTTTTTCAGGAGCCCTCTCGTATGGGGAGCTTGTCGCCTTCATCCTTTATATCAACGTCCTGTTTAAACCGATCGACAAGATTTCAGCCCTTTTAGAGCTGTATCCGAAGGGCATGGCAGGCTTTAAGCGGTTCACCGAGCTTATGGATATGGAGCCGGATATCGAGAATCGCCCCCATGCTGTTGAAGTGTCTACGCTCCGAGGTGATATTGCCTTTAACGACGTGACTTTTGGATATGAACCTGACCGGCCCATTCTGAACGATTTATCCTTCACCATCCAACCAGGACAGACGGTCGCTTTTGTCGGTCCTTCCGGTGCCGGGAAAACGACGATATGTTCATTGATCCCACGCTTCTATGATATAGAAGAAGGAGCCATCACCATTGATGGCATTGATATCCGTGAAATGACGAAGGAATCCCTCCGTTCCCAGATCGGGATCGTCCAACAGGATGTGTTCTTATTCACTGGGACGCTCCGTGAAAATATCGCTTATGGGAAGCTTGATGCCACTCAGGAAGAGATTGAGGAAGCGACGAGACGTGCGCATCTGACAGATCTGATCGCATCCCTTCCAGACGGATATGAGACCCAGATCGGGGAAAGGGGACTGAAGCTTTCCGGGGGGCAAAAGCAGCGTTTATCCATTGCCCGTATGTTCCTTAAAAATCCACGAATCCTGATTTTGGATGAAGCCACTTCCGCTCTGGATACAGAGACAGAAGCGATCATCCAGGAGGCGTTAAATGAACTGGCGAAAGACAGGACCACCCTCGTAATTGCCCACCGGTTGGCAACGATCCGGAAAGCAGACCGTATTCTCGTCGTCACTGAAAACGGGATCGCCGAGGATGGGACTCATGAAGAGTTACTCTCTAATGAAAATGGAATCTTTACAAGGCTTCATGCTCATCAACATGCCACAATCTTATAACAACAAAAAAAATCCAAGCCTGATACGCTTGGATTTTTTCTATTAAGCCGGAGCGTCGTCGAACCGCCGCTCCAGATTCACGAATTTATTGTATTCCTTCACGAACGCCAGAGACACGTTCCCAACCGGACCGTTACGCTGCTTGGCGATGATGATTTCGATGATATTCTTATTTTCCGCTTCTTTGTCGTAGTAATCTTCTCGGTATAGGAAGGCTACGATGTCAGCATCCTGCTCGATACTTCCTGATTCACGGATATCGGACATCATCGGACGTTTATCCTGACGCTGCTCCACTCCACGGGAGAGCTGGGATAAGGCGATGACCGGCACTTGAAGCTCACGGGCCAGCCCTTTCAGTGACCGTGAGATCTCCGAAACTTCCTGCTGACGGTTTTCGCCGGAGCGACCGCTACCCTGGATCAGCTGCAAGTAGTCTATGAGGATCATTCCAAGACCGTGCTCCTGTGCAAGTCGGCGGCATTTGGAACGGATTTCCCCTACTTTGATCCCCGGCGTATCATCGATATAAATACCGGCATTGGAGAGGCTCCCCATTGCCATGGTCAATTTTCTCCAGTCTTCGTCCGTCAGGTCACCGGTTCGGAGATTTTGTGCGTTAATATTCCCTTCTGCACACAGCATACGCATGACGAGCTGTTCCGCACCCATCTCGAGTGAGAAGATGGCTACATTTTCCTTGGCCTTAACGGCTACGTTTTGAGCGATGTTCAGGGCAAAAGCTGTCTTACCCATGGAAGGACGGGCCCCGACAATGATCAAGTCATTTCGCTGGAATCCTGCCGTCATATGGTCAAGGTCGGCGAATCCTGTTGAAATCCCCGTCACGTCACCTTTACGGTTCGTCAGGGTTTCGATGTTGTCATAGGTGCGCACGAGTACATCTTTGATATTATGGAAAGCTCCGGCATTTTTACGCTGAGCGACTTCCATGATATTTTTTTCCGCTTCGCTCAGGAGGCTGTCCACCTCATCCTCACGGGCATAGCCGTCAGAAGCGATATCGGTTGCTGTACGAATCAACCTTCTCAGTAATGACTTCTCTTCCACGATCTTTGCGTAGTATTCAATATTCGCAGCGGTTGGAACGGAAGCGGCCAATTCACTTAAGTAAGCGACCCCGCCAACATCCTCGAGCTCTTTCGCTGCTGCCAGTTCTTCAGTCACCGTTATCAGGTCGACGGCCTTTCCGCCATCCCCGAGATTCAGCATGACATTGTATATTCTTTGATGAGAATGACGATAGAAATCCTCTGGAATCAATATTTCCGATGTGGTCGTCAATGCACTGGGCTCCAGGAAAATGGCCCCTAATACCGCTTGTTCAGCCTCAATATTCTGAGGTGGCACCCGGTCCTGAAACATTTCATTCATCTATGCTCACGCCTCCCTTACGATCAACATTATCTATATAAAAAAAGAATGGTATTTTACCGAAAAAATGTGATCAGGATAAAATCCAGATCACATTTCATATCAAGCTATATTCATTTTAACATATTTTTCTCAAAATGAAGTTACCAAATTTCGTATATTCAGTGGAAAACTATTCTTCCGTTACATGTACCTTTAATGTCGCAGACACATCTGTATGCAGCTTCACAGGAACATTTGTGTAACCAAGTGCGCGGATGGCGTCATTCATCTCGATTTTACGTTTATCGATCTTGATGTCATGAGCCTTTTTCAGCGCATCTGCTATCTGCTTGCTCGTGATGGAACCGAATAAACGGCCGCCTTCACCGGACTTCGCTTTCATTTCAACCGTGAGCTCTTCTAATGTCGCTTTTAATTTTTTCGCTTCTTCCAGTTCCTCTTGAGCCAATTGCTCTTCTTTCTTCTTTTGACCCTCAAGTTGGCCCATATTGGCGTTTGTCGCTTCAACGGCCAATCCTTTTTTCAGTAAAAAGTTATGTGCATAGCCGTCCGCTACGTTTTTCACTTCACCTTTTTTACCTTTGCCTTTAACGTCTTTTAAGAAAATGACTTTCATATCTCTTTTCTCCCTTCAAAATAATCATTTAGTGCTTCTTTCAGCTGTTCTTCCGCTTCCAGGACCGATACTTGCTTGATCTGGGTGGCGGCATTGGTTAAATGACCTCCGCCGTTCAAGTTTTCCATGATGATCTGTACATTAACGTCACCCAGTGAACGGGCACTGATACCGATTGTGTCAGGGTCCCGCTTCGAGATGACGAAGGACGCGATGACTTCATCCATGGTCAATAAGGTGTCTGCTGCCTGGGCAATGAGGACGGGATCATAAATGACATCATCCTCGGCTTTCGCTATGGCAACTCCTTCACGGAAAAACTTGACCGACTCGATCAACCGGGAACGCTTGATGTACGTATCGACATCCTCTTTGAGGAATTTTTGGACGAGCACTGTGTCTGCACCCTGTGCCCGTAAGTAGGAAGCCGCATCAAACGTCCTCGATCCCGTCCGAAGCGTAAAGCTCTTCGTATCGACAATGATACCGGCAAGGAGCGATGTCGCTTCCAGCATCGTGATCTTCTCATGCTTCGGCTGATACTCGAGAAGCTCTGTCACAAGCTCTGCCGTAGAAGAAGCATAAGGCTCCATATAGACAAGCAGTGGATTTTTGATAAAATCTTCGCCCCGTCGATGATGATCGATGACGACGACTTTATCCACCTTGTTTAATAGCTTTTCTTCAATGACCAGGGAAGGCTTATGGGTATCGACGACGACGAGCACCGTATCGTCCGTTGCCATCTCAAGTGCTTCCTCCGGGGTAATGAAGCGTGGATGAAGATCGGAATTCGCTTTGATTTCCTTCATCAAACGTTTTACACCGTTGTCGATTTCATTGAAGTTCAAGACGACGTATCCTTCACGCTGATTCATCTGAGCCACTTTCCGGATCCCGATTGCTGCTCCGATGGCGTCCATGTCGGGATGCTTGTGCCCCATGATGATGACCTTGTCACTTTCAATCATGATTTCCTTTAAAGCATGGGAAATGACCCTTGCCCGTACACGGGTCCGTTTTTCCATCGGATTGGTTTTACCGCCATAGAACTTGACCTTTCCATTGGTCTGTTTAATCGCGACCTGATCGCCGCCTCGTCCAAGGGCGAGGTCGAGGCTTGATTGAGCCAGTGTCCCAAGTTCCGGAAGGGAGGAGACCCCTGTCCCGACACCGATACTCAAGGTGAGGGGGACATTTTGCTTCGAGGTCGTATCCCGGACATCATCCAGAATCCCAAACTTCTCCTTCTCCAACACTTGAAGGATCTTTTCATTTATGACGGCGATGAAGCGTTCGGAAGAGACCCTCTTCAGGAACACACCGTACTCTTTCGCCCACTTATTCAGGATGGATGTCACAAGGCTGTTCAAGCTGCTTCTCGTCTGATCATCCATGCCTTGCGTCAACTCATCATAGTTATCTAGAAAAATAATTCCAATATTCGTGCGTTCATCATGGTATTGCTTTTCTATTTCTTTTTGCTCTGTGACATCAAAGAAGTAGAGTAGTTTTTCTTTGAGCTTCAATACGACATGATATTTTCGTTCATTAATCGTCACAATTTCCGAATCGACTTCCTGCTTGATTAATGGAACGAGTGATTCAGCCACATCGTAAAGGGACCTTCCAACGACTGTGTCTTCATTGAAACAAGAGGCAAGAAAGGGGTTCGTCCATTCTATGTAATATTCATCATTGATCAGCATGATCCCAATGGGCATCTCCATCAATGCCTCTTCCCCTACACGTTTGACGCGATAGGATAAGGTGGAGATATATTCCTCTGTTTCTTCGTGTGACCTTCTTTCAAAATAGAAAGCGAGAAAGTACACGATTCCAAAGACAATCAACCCTATTAACGAAATGATCCATTGGTAAAAGGAAACCGATACTAACAATAGAGCTGTTAATATAGCTAGACCGTACAATGGGTAGCGGATCATTCGCTTATTAAAATAAGATGGCATGATTTCAGCTCCTGGATCTTAAATTTCTATGACTTGCGTTGCAGGCGTTGTCTTAGATCAAATCCTAAGTCAATTATACCTAAAATTCGCACGAGATAAAGAAGAGGAATCGAAATGATTGTAATTAATACCAAAATTCCTTTGGACCATCCTTTCAGATGAGCAAAGAAATAAATGAAAGACAAACCTTGCACCGCCATCAGTGTCTGCAGTACATACAAAATATTAATCAGTGCCGTATAAACGTAAGTTCCTTTTTCCGGCTGAAGGATCATGGACAGCACAAGTGTGATCAAATAATACCAAAGAATGCTCTTAGGGAGCTTCCATTCCCTGAATGGCTTGAAGACCGGTACATCCCTTCCCAGACGCTTCATGATCGGGAAATTGATCAAGATGAATAGTAAGGCAAGTACCACAGCTATCCCTACAAACAAAGTAGGAATCAGGGTGTGGATCAAATCGACGGAACTCTCCAGACTCTCAACCAGCTTTTTATCCGGTTGCTGGCCAAGCTTTTCGAAAAAAGAATAATAAACAGCCTTTGATTCCTTCAGGCTGTCTTCAATTACATTCACACCTAAAAATAAAATGGAAACAACGTAACCAATCACAATGTTGATAACAAGCGTGAAACTTGCTGCCATAAATAGCCTCATCTTATCCACTCTTGCCCTCACACACCAGCCGATGACCACCCCGGTTGTAGCCACCATAAAGGCAACCGGTAATGCAGGCAGTCCTCCGAATAAGAAAGACAGCCCCAGTGATCCGATCAATACTACGATCGAATTCCATAACGAATACTTGGAACTGAATAAAATAAGAGGGAGGGGCAACACAAAAAATGCCAGGGTCCCAATAAGAGGAACATATAAACTCAATAACATCAGCACAGTAAAGATGGCGAGCATAAGCGCACCTTCTGTCAATACACGGGGATTCCTCACTCAAAACGCTCCTTACGATAGATTAAACAATGCAATAGCACTATCATATCAATTTTGAAGATAGATTTCATCTAATGGGGATTTGAAAGGGGCTTTTGTCAAATTTGTGCCACTTTCAGTGAAACTCGGACCACTTCTGGTCGAACACGTTCCAGATTGTGAAGATCCTTCATTATGTTCATATAAAAAGAGGGCACCCCTCTTCACAGCTATCCATCTACTCTAGTATGCACTCACTCTAAAAAGGAGTATACGTAGTAGATAAAGAATGGCAATGTGTCAGGATGACCCTACTATCACAGATTATGAAATTTTGAATCGTTCAATGGAGGACTGAAGCTCCTGGCTTAAGTCCGTCAGACGCTCCGCTGCATGCGTAACGGATTGTACAGCCCTTACCTGCTCCTCTGTCGAAGCACTCATTTCCTCGCAGGAAGCGGCTGTCTCTTCGGCTGTCGCGGCCATCATTTGGATGACATTGACCACTTCATCCTTTTCGAGGTTGATTTGACCCACTTCGTTATACATATTCTCAATCTCACGCTGCATGGATTTCATTAATTGAGAGGTTTCGTCGAATACATGATTCGTTTTTTGAATCACATCATTCTGCACCTCGAATGTTTCTTTTGTTTTGACCATTTCATCCACTGCTTGATGAGATCCCTTTTGGATCTCAACAATCGTGCGCTTGACTTCTTCCGTTGCTTTCACGGATTGATCGGCAAGTTTGCGAACCTCTTCGGCAACTACAGCGAAGCCTTTGCCGTGCTCTCCGGCTCTTGCTGCTTCAATGCTCGCATTGAGGGCAAGCAGATTCGTTTGAGACGAAATTTCCGTGATCGTCCCCATGACGGATTCAATCGTCTTCACTTTCGCTTCCAGGCTAAGGATGACTTTTTCCATGGAAGTGATATATTCACTGGAAGAATGGTAGGCACTTTCCAATTCTTTCACCTGATTCAATCCAGATTGGTTCATGGCATCCGCTTTCCCTGCAAGTTCCGACATGGCTTTGGATTTTTCATAAACCCCATCAATTCTCGCTCCCAATTGCTCAGTTTGAAGATGAGCCCGATCAGAGTCAGCCGCTGACTGTGAAGCTCCACTGGCGATTTCCGCTATGGCCCTTGCCATCTCCTCACTTGACGCATTTGTTTCCTCAGAAACTGCACTAAGCCCTTCGGCAGATTCCCGAACATTATAGATCGATTCCTGAACGACTTTTATCGTATCTTTCATATTCACGATCATTTTATTTAAATCTGTAGCCAGGAGGCCCGTTTCATCTTTTGTGTTAATCGTAGATTGAATGGATAAATCACCGGACGAAACGTCAGTTACCGTTTTTTGCAGCTCTTTAATCGGTTTCGTCATCATGTTGGCTACAATGACAACCAGTACCAGCATGATGACCAGTGTAATCAGAGCCGTGATCATGAGTAAACGTTCGATGTCTTTCGATGACTGAATGAGATCCTCCATATTATAAGCAGATCCCACTTTCCAATTCGTCTTCGGTACCGTACTGTATACCAATATTTTTTTATCGCCTTCGAGTTCATAACGGATCGTATCCGATTCTTTATCGGATTTCAGCATTTTGCTGATGAAAGGCAGGGTGGACAAATCTTCACCGCGTTTGGTTGGGTGAACGATGGCTGTCCCATCAAGACCGATCAAAAATGGATAGCCATTATATCCGATATCCATTTTGGAAACACGGTCAGTCAGTTTCGACAAATTAATATCGACACCGAGGACACCCACCACTTTGTTTTCAGAGACAATCGCCCTTGAGGCGGTTATGATGTATTCCTCCGTTGCCGTATCCACATAAGGTTCGCTCCATACGACTCCGGCCCTTGCCTCTGCAGCGGTTTTATACCAATCTCTGCTCGTTGGATCAAAATCACTCGGCAGAGAGACGGAAGGGACGATTTTCAGTTTCTTATTCGGTGATGCAAAGTAGATGGAAGTAGCTTCCTCGTACAAATTTAGATAATTATCAAAATCCGATTGGATATTTGCATATAGCTCTGTATTATCTACGTCCTTTTCTGTTTGCATTTGTGCCTTGGCATAGTTTTTTAATGAGTTGGAAACGGAGTACTGATCAATACTCTTTTCATATTGTCCAAGGAACAGCTGTACGGAATTATTGAGTTCCCCGACAATCCCTTGGGTTTGACTGATGACTTCATCCTCTGTTTTCATTCTCGTCTGCCAGCTGGTAATGGATATGATGACAGCCAAGGAAACCATAAATAAGATAGAAATGATGACGATAAGCTTCAATCTGATGGATGATAAAATAAATGTCTTTTTATGATCTTTTTTGTTTTTCTTTCTGATTTTTTTCACCAAAATTCCCCCTTTTACTACAAAAAACATCAATGTACACACACTTATTCATCGACATTTTCCTGTGATTATTTATAGTTTTGGGGGAATTCACTCTTCTAATATTAAAAATCGATTGTCGTTGAATATAAGTTGTGGCGTAAAAAAAACCGTTCCTTTTCGCTCCAGGCACTTGCTTTCCTCGGGGAGGAAGTCGAGCCTCCTCGGGCTTCGCCCTGCGGGGTCTCGACCTATCCTCTATTTCCCGAAGGAGTCAAGTGCCTTCCGCTACAATCCACTCTTTGCTTTTACATGGGGGCTTCTAATTATGAATAGATATAAAATCTCTTACTAAAAAGGATCAAGAATTTTTACGAGAGACTATTTAGCAAAGTTTGTCGTGGTAAAAAAAGCATCTGACAAAGCCCAAAAACCAAGAGTGCAGGAAATTACGGAAAAACCCATAAAAAAAA
>NZ_BCVQ01000081.1 GCF_001591825.1 Rossellomorea vietnamensis NBRC 101237 | reverse complement strand
TTTATTTTTGCCTGCTTGAAAATAAAAGGAAAAAAATGTATAAAACCTTCCGATCTATGATACTATTAAAAGTAACATTGTAAACGGAGGACAGAGAGTTGAAATTTATTGGTGGTATAGTAGTGAAATTCCTATTATCGATCATAGGAATCATTTTTATAGGCGGCCTGCCCGTACTGCTTTCGGGTATTGGCGAGCGGGAATTGAGACTGCAGGCGTATTGGCAATCGGTAAAAGAAATCGTATATGCCCTGTTTCATGCCGGGGATTTAACATATAAGGTCATCGGATTGGAGCAGGAACGCAGCCTGTTTCCTTATTTATGGGAGCCGATCATCTATTCACTCATCATTTTATTTTCCGCATTTCTTCTCGCAAGTTTCTTAAGCATTCTCCTCACGATCTTCACCATGCTGTTTTCACAGAAAAAACGAAATCGAATCAAATTCTTCCTATATTTATGCGAATCAATACCGGATGTGCTGGTCATCTTGCTTTCTCAGCTTCTTGTCCTCTTTCTTTATAAGCAGACTGGCATTTTATTTTTTGAAATTGCTTCCGTGGCGACAGAAAAGGCATATCTTCTTCCCATCCTTGTGTTGGCGGTATTGCCTACGGTCCAGCTGTTTCGGATTTCAATCCTTTCATTTGAAAGGGAAGAAGGAAAAGACTATGTGACCCTTGCTCAATCAATCGGTTTGGGGAAACTGGTGATCTTAACCTTCCATATATTAAGGAATGCCATCATCTCCGTTTTTTTTCAATCGAAGAAAATGGTGTGGTTCATGCTTTCCAATTTGTTCGTCCTGGAGCTTTTGTTCAATATCGCCGGGATTACCCGTTTCCTGAAGTCGACGTTACAGCCGAAGATGTTTACAATCGCCATTCTTTCGATTTTCATTCCTCTGTTTGTCTTTTATACGGTGGGAGAAATGATTCTCTCTAAAAAAGCCAACAAGGGGGAGGAATTTTAATATGAAAAAAAGCGTATGGAAAAATCCGTTCTTTCTTATTGGATTCACCTTTATTTTTGTGATGATTGCTTCAAGCTTCTTGTATTCGTTTATATGGGGGAACGAAGTCAGAAGGTTGTATTTTATCTCTGTAGAAGGAGTGGTCGTGGAATCTTCGCCTATTTCACCGAAGTGGTTATTTCCATTCGGGACCGATGCCCAGGGCCTTGACATGCTCGGTAAAATCATCATCGGGGCAAAATACACCATCTTATCGGCCTTTGTGATTGCTTTCTTACGGGTATTTTTATCGGTTCCACTCGGTTTGATACTGGGAACCTTCCTGATGAAGTACAAGAAGTACATCAATGGCTGGATCGATTCCTTCCACTACATCCCTTTGACAATTCTTGCGTATTTTTTGCTGGAGCCGGTCCTTTGGGAACCGTTCGAAGGATTTTCCACTTCCATCGTGGAGCGGTTCGTCATCGAAATTCTCATATTAACATTCCTTATCGTACCGATTTTGTCTGCGCTTCTGGGAAATGAAGTGTCTTTAGTGTACAAGCAGGAATTCATTTTGAGTGCGAAAACACTGGGGGCAGGAAAGTGGAGGATCATCTTTAAGCATATCTTACCTTCCATGAAAGAAAAGCTCATAATTTTACTGGGGCAGCAATTCATGCAAACGCTCGTCATCTTCATACATCTTGGGCTTCTCACCTTATTCCTGGGTGGGACGGACGTGGACTATCAGATGGTACATGACCCGCCAAGATCGATTACGTATGAATGGTCCGGTCTGATAGGCGATTCCTTCCGCTATCTACAAGGGTCACCGTGGATCCCGTTGACGCCGATCCTGTTTTTTTCCGCGACGATGCTATCGGTTTCGTTCATGATCGAAGGATATGTCCAGGCAACGAGCGGACAATCCTACTATAAAAAGAAATTCAAAGCGGCCTACCGCCAGGTGAAGGAAAACAAAGTGAAAGAGCTCGATAAGTCCGATTTTCAAAAGGTAAATATGTAAGGGTGGAGCATAATAAAGGAGAAGACACCAAACTTGCTGGGAATAATTTCATTAGATATTTATGTTTTACGTAAAGATTTATGGGGAATTAGTTTACACTGAGCAAACAAAACACGGATATTTTTAACAATGGTAGTATATTCAACCACCAGAGTGGGAATATATGGCTCGTTCACTTCTTGTTCAAAATTCCTCAGCCCTTGGCGGATATGGATTCCGCACTACAATTAGCAGTGTTTGTCGAATCTCCATGAAATATTTTTGATACATTTACCGCAAATTGTTATACACATGAAATCAATTTTTGTTATAATACTCGTTGTTGATTCGATTGGATTTACATTCGCTTAACAATTCCTTAATCAAATGATGCTCATAAGTGCTACAAATTAAATACATTAAAAAAAGGTGATGAAGTATGAACTTCTTTAAAAGACAGTTTGAAGATATGCGCACTGGGAAGTTATCGTTCTTCTTTACAGTCGTCGTATTATTTTGGATCAAGACCTACGCGGTATATTTAGCCGAATTTAATCTCGGAATACAAAATGCGCTTCAGCATTTTCTTTTATTTCTTAACCCATTAAGTTCAGCGCTCCTATTCTTTGCTCTCGCATTATTCTGGAAAGGCAAGGGACGGTATATTGCATTCATCGTCATTAACTTCCTGATGTCCTTTGTCCTGTATGCGAACGTCGTGTACTATCGTTTCTTTAATGACTTCATTACAGTCCCGGTATTATTTCAGGCGAAAACGAATAACGGACTTGGCGGAAGTGCACTGGAACTATTGAGTCCTATCGATATCCTGTACTTCTCTGACCTGTTCATCATCATCGGACTGATGATCATGAAGAAAGTGAAGCCACAGGAAAAATTACGCTTCCGTTCAGTATTCGCGGTCATGACATCGGCAGTCCTTGTATTCTTACTGAACCTTGGGCTTGCAGAGATCGACCGTCCGGAACTATTGACACGAAGCTTTGACCGTAACTATCTTGTGAAGTATCTTGGTACTCACAACTTCACGATTTATGATGTCATCCAGAACTCTAAGACATCTGCCAAGCGTGCCCTGGCAGACAGCAATGAAGTATCAGAAGTAGAGAACTATGTAAAAGCAAATAAAGTGGATCCGAACCCTGAATATTTCGGTAAAGCAAAAGGGAAAAACGTCATTTATGTATCGATGGAATCCCTGCAAAACTTTGTGATCGGGAAAGAAATCGATGGTCAAGAGGTAACACCATTCCTTAACTCCCTAGTGGAAAAAGAAAATGCGATCTATTTCGATAACTTCTTCCACCAGACGGGTCAAGGGAAGACATCCGATGCCGAGTTCATCATGGAAAATGGATTATTCGGTTTACCTCAGGGTGCCGTCTACATGACGAACGCCAACAACACGTTACAATCAGCACCTGGAATCTTAAAAGGTGAAGGATATACTTCAGCTGCGTTCCACGGAAACTATAAAACGTTCTGGAACCGTTCTGAAATGTATCGTACGATGGGATATGATGAGTTCTACGATGCAACGTATTATGATATGAGTAAACCTGAAGAGCAGCTCCCTTACGGATTAAAGGATAAGCCGTTCTTCAAAGAGTCCATGCCGATGCTTAAAGAATTACCACAGCCGTTCTATACGAAATTCATTTCACTATCGAACCACTTCCCGTTCGATCGTCATGAAAATGATACAGACTTCGAACCGGGCCAATTTGGCGATGGTGTAGTGAACCGTTATTTCCAAACGGCCAACTATATGGATTCTGCATTGGAACAATTCTTTAATGATCTGAAAGAAAGTGGATTATATGATGATACCGTCATCGTCCTTTACGGTGATCACTATGGTATTTCAGAAAACCACAATAGAGCCATGGAACAAGTCACAGGCGAAGAAATCACAGATTTCAAAAATGCACAGCTTCAACGCGTTCCTTTATTCATCATTGCTCCAGGAGTAAAAGGTGAAGTCAACCACACATACGGTGGTCAAATAGACGTCCGTGAAACACTATTCAACCTTCTTGGTGTGGATAACAAGGACTACATCAGTTTCGGTCAGGACTTACTGTCCAAAGATCGTAAACAAATTGTACCTTTCCGTAATGGAGACGTCATCACACCTGAATACTCTGATATCAAAGGAGTATGTTATAATAACGAAACGGGTCAACCTGTAGAAGAAGGAAGCAACGCATGTGAAGAAGCTTCTAAAGAAGCTACGAAACGTCTTGAGCTTTCAGATAAAGTAGTTTATGAAGACTTACTTCGTTTCTACAAGCCAGAAGGCTATAAGCAAATCGATCGTTCAGATTATCAATATATAAACCCGAATCCGAAAAGCGCAGAAAATCCTGAAGCTTCTCAGGAAGAGTCTCACGAGTAATTCGGGAATAGTGAGCCAGTCCTTTCACCATGATGGTGGGGGGGCTGGCTTTTTTTGTTGTGGGTAGGGGTTGTAAGTTCAGCTGCTGAAAAGGGGAAGGATTTCAACAGGAGAAAATACGATGATTTTGCCTGTCAAATATATAACTGATTTTGACAGGTAAATATATAACCGATAATAACAGGTGAAAATATAAGCTGATTCAACAGGCAAACCCACCCCCGGCTAGCCAATCCATGCTCATTTATGAATGAAATATGATTGATTGTGATTGTTTTTGATTAAAAATGATTGATTTTTGTAACCGTTCTCATTATAATGAAGGTAACAAACGATCGGAGAAAGTAGGAGAGACCATGTTAACCGAGGAACGACATCGAGTCATTTTAGACTTATTGAAGGAGAAGGATGCGATTAAGATCCAGGATATCGTGGATGTAACGAATGCCTCAGAGTCAACGATTCGCAGGGACTTAACACAGCTTGAACAGGAAAAATTCCTGAAACGTGTCCATGGCGGAGCGTCGAAGCTGCAAGGGAAATTGAAGGAATTGAGCGTTTCTGAAAAATCATCCAAAAGCCTTCATGAAAAACAAATAATCGGCCAATACGCAGCTTCTCTGGTGGAAGATGGGGATTGCATCTATCTGGATGCCGGTACGACGACCTTGAGTCTGATTGATCATCTTCCTGAAAAAGACATTGTCGTCGTCACAAATGGATTGACCCATGTGGAAGCCCTGCTTCAGAAAGGGATTAAGACGTATATGATTGGTGGGTACGTAAAGCCTGTTACGAGAGCGATGGTCGGCAGTGGGGCACTGGATTCCATTCGTCAATACCGGTTTGATAAAGCGTTTATGGGGGCAAACGGCGTGCATGCACAATATGGATTCACGACGCCTGATCCCGAAGAGGCCCAGGTGAAGCGCATGGCCATCGAGTTATCAAGAGAAGCGATGTTTCTTGCCGACGATTCGAAATTTGGAGAGATTGCATTCAGTAAAATAGTCGATCTCGACAAGGCGATGATCATTACGAACAATTTGGATGAAGAACATGATACGGCGATGAAGAATCAAACTACGATAAAGGTTGTGACATCATGATTTACACATTAACACTGAACCCTTCTGTGGATTACATTATGGAACTGGACTCATTCCAGAAAGGCGGTCTTAACCGGAGCAGTGCAGAAAGTGCCTTTCCAGGGGGAAAGGGGATCAATGTCTCCCGCGTTTTACACCTATTGAACGTGGATAGTGTGGCTCTTGGTTTTGCAGGAGGATATACGGGAGAGTACATTAAACAATTTTTGAATCAAGAGGATATCAGGACAGAGTTTGTTGGGGTAGAGGAAGCCTCTCGCATAAACGTCAAGGTGAAGGCGGATGATGAGACCGAAATTAACGGGAGCGGTCCTTCCATCAGTGAAGAGCATACCCGGGAGCTGCTCGATCAAATATCTTCCTTGACGGCAGATGACATGGTTGTGCTTGCAGGAAGCATACCTGGTTCGGTTCCGAAAACATTTTATCAGGAGATTGCCGCCCAATGTCAAAAACAAGGGACGAAAGTGATCATTGATGCTGAGAAAAAATTGATCGAACCGGTCCTGCCCTTAAAGCCTTTCCTCATTAAGCCGAATCATCATGAGCTCGGGGAAATGTTTGATGTAGAGATCGACTCTATCGAAAAGGCAGTACATTACGGAAAGAAACTCAAGGATACTGGTGTTGAAAACGTCATGGTGTCCATGGCTGAAAAAGGTGCACTTCTCCTGACTGAAGATGAAGTCTTTTATTCTTCTGTACCTAAGGGGGAGTTAAAAAGCTCGGTCGGAGCAGGGGATTCAACGGTCGCAGGGTTCCTTGCCGGCCTGTCAAGGGGATGGAGCGTGAAGGATTCGTTCCGCTTGGGTACCTCAGCCGGATCGGCAACAGCCTATTCCATTGGCCTCTGTTCTTCTGAACACGTGGAAAGATTATTCGAAGACATTCAGATTACAAACATATAGAGGGGGAATTCAAAATGAGAATAACGGAATTACTGACAAAAGACACGATTCAGCTCCATGTGTCTTCTCATTCGAAAAACGAAGTCATAGACGAGTTGGTATCCGTTTTGGATCAAAGCGGTAAATTGCAGGACCGTGATGAATTCAAGAAAGCAATCCTTAATCGGGAAGCACAGAGTACAACGGGGATCGGGGAAGGGATTGCGATTCCCCATGCGAAAACATCCGCTGTGAAAGCACCTGCGATTGCGTTTGGAAAATCAGAAGCGGGTATTGATTATGAATCTCTTGATGGCGAACCAGCTCATTTGTTCTTCATGATTGCCGCGACTGAAGGAGCGAATCAAACCCATTTAGAAGCACTCAGTCGCCTGTCGTCCATGCTGATGGATATGGACGTCCGGAAAGCACTGTTGAACGCAGGTACGGAAGAAGAAGTTTTGGAAATCATTAATGCCCATGATGGTGAGGAAGAAGAAGAGACAACGGTTGAAACGTCTTCTCCGGGTGGGAAAATCCTTGCTGTAACCGCATGTCCGACAGGGATCGCTCATACGTATATGGCAGCCGACGCTTTAAAGGCTAAGGCGAAAACGATGGATGTGAACCTGAAGGTAGAGACGAATGGTTCAGGAGGGGCGAAGAACGTCCTGACACAAGAGGACATTGAAAGTGCCGTAGCCATCATTGTCGCAGCTGACACAAAAGTGGAAATGAACCGGTTCCAAGGAAAACACGTCATCGAAGTCCCGGTGGCCGAGGCGATCAGGCGTCCTGAAGAACTATTGAATCAAGCCATGACACAGGATGCCCCAATATATAAAGGGGGAGAGCAGGAGAAAGATTCCGACAAGGGCTCTGAGAAAAAGCAAAAATCAGGGTTCTATAAGCATCTCATGAATGGTGTATCCAACATGCTTCCATTCGTGGTAGGGGGAGGGATCCTGATTGCCATCTCATTCTTATTCGGCATCCAGTCAGCGAACCCTGATTCTCCCGAGTACAATGAGTTTGCAGCGATCTTGAATACGATCGGTGGAGGCAATGCCTTTTACCTGATGGTTCCAGTCCTTGCAGGATTCATTGCCATGAGTATTGCCGACAGACCGGGATTTGCCCCTGGTATGGTGGGCGGATTAATTGCGGCAACGGGTCAAAGTGGATTCTTAGGTGGAATCATTGCCGGTTTCTTAGCCGGTTATGTCGTACTTGGAATCAAACGTTTAACGAAGAATTTCCCTTCCGCACTGGAAGGAATCAAGCCGGTACTCATTTATCCGTTACTTGGTATTTTCATTACAGGTGTGATCATGCTTCAATTCCTGGTTGAACCCCTTAGTGCAGTCAATACAGGTATACAGAACTGGCTTGACGGCCTGGGAACAGGGAACTTGATATTGCTTGGGTTGATCCTGGGTGGAATGATGGCTGTCGACATGGGGGGGCCCATCAATAAAGCGGCCTTTACATTCGGTATCGCCATGATAGAAGGCGGTAACCTGGCTCCACATGCGGCCATTATGGCAGGAGGGATGGTTCCTCCATTAGGACTTGCCTTGGCTACAACATTATTTAAGAAGAAGTTCAATGATAATGAGCGCAAAGCGGGTATTGCAGCTTACTTTATGGGCGCTTCCTTTATCACAGAAGGAGCGATTCCATTTGCAGCAGCGGATCCCTTCCGTGTCATTCCTTCGATTGTGACGGGATCTGCGATCGCAGGGGCGCTGACCATGTTCTTCGGGATCGGTTTACCAGCACCTCATGGAGGATTGTTCGTCTTCCCTGTAGTGGAAGGAAATCCGTTCTTATATCTACTGGCGGTTCTGATCGGGTCCGTCATCACAGCGCTGATGGTAGGCTTCTTGAAGAAACCTGTAAAATAGAGAAGGACAAATAAAAGAACGAGGGGATTTTCCCTCGTTCTTTCTTGCGTCTATAAGCTCTCAATCTCTACATCCTTAATTCCTTCTATCTCTGAAATGGTGTAGTAAATGTCTACCGTCTTTTTCCTGAAATCGACAATGATCTTTAATTCTAATAGATGGTGCTGATTCTTTAAGTCTTTGATCCGGATATTTTCAATGGTGATTTCTTCGGCTTTGATTTTCTCAATGATCGACTTGATCTCCTTCTTCTCGGCTATCGTAGCGCGAAGGGACAATTCTTTTTCCCTCAGACGTTTTGGGCCTAAGTAAGTAATGATGACCGGGACCACTTCTACGGATACGATTAAAAGGATGACCCCTGCAGTTGCTTCGAAATAAAAGCCTGCACCGACGGCTATCCCTATTCCTGCTGCACCCCAAATCATCGCGGCAGTGGTCAAACCTGAAATACTATCGTTCCCTTTGCGAAGGATGACACCTGCTCCGAGGAAGCCGATACCCGAAACAATCTGAGCAGCTAAACGAAGCGGGTCCATGGTGATATTCACTTTGTTCGATCCCTCAGAAAGATAGGCGGATTCCATGGACACAATCGTCAATAAACAGCTCACAATGCAAATGACAAGGGACGTCTTCAGTCCAACAGGCTTTCTCTTTAATTCCCTCTCGAGACCTATGATCAATCCCAATACGGCTGAAACACCGAGTTTTATCAAGAATGTCGTATCTAGTAGCTCCATCCATCCCCCTCCAATCCTTCCAGACTGCAAAAAAATTCATGTAGTAATTCGATTCGTCTGATTATAAAATAGAGCAATGAACAACATATATCAGGAGGTCTGTCATGTCGGATGCGAAAGTAAATCCATACCTTATCCTTGCTATCGGAGTCATCTCCGTTTCTACCTCCGCCATCTTAGTGAAGGTATCGAGTGCGCCGTCAGGCATTTTGGCATTTTACCGGTTGTTTTTCACCGTTCTTCTAATGTCCCCGGTATTTTTCTTAAAGTATGTGAAGGAATTGAAACTTATTACTCTGAGAGATTGGGTGTTTTCGATTTTAGCCGGGGTTTTCCTGGCGTTTCACTTCATCCTTTGGTTTGAATCCCTGCATTACACCTCGGTCGCGAGTTCCACGGTGCTTGTCACACTGCAACCGTTATTCGCTTTTATCGGTGCGTACCTGTTCTTTCAGGAGAAGTTAACGGCAAAGGCTTTACTATCCGCTGTCTTAGCCGTTGCCGGGAGCTTCATCATCAGCTGGGGGGACTTCCGGATAAGCGGAAGCGCTCTTTGGGGAGATATTTTGGCTTTGATTGCATGCGCCCTTATCACTGGATACCTCTTATTCGGGCAGACAATCAGAAAGCGGCTGTCTCTAATGACCTATACGTACCTCGTTTATGTCATAAGCTCTATCGTCTTATTGCTCTATGTCTTTATTCAATCGGAAAGTCTGGGACCTTACCCGAAGGAAGATTGGATTTATTTCATTCTTCTTGCCATCATCCCGACTCTACTCGGCCATACATTGTTTAATTGGTCCCTAAAGTGGTTAAGTACCTCGACGATCTCTATGGCCATCCTCTTTGAACCAATCGGTGCATCTCTGCTGGCCTATTGGCTGTTAGGGGAAAAAGTACTGATGACTCAGGTGCTGGGCGGCATGGTCATTATGACCGGTGTGACCCTTTTCTTAATAGAAGAAAGAAAACTGAAAAAGCTTACCCAAGCCAGTGAGGTGAAGACGGATGCACTATAGAAAGGCAGAGTTACAAGACGCTGGGGGCCTCGCTTACGTCCATGTGCATAGCTGGAGGACCACCTACCGGGGAATTGTCTCAGAAGATTACCTGGAGTCTTTATCCATAGTGGAAAAAGAAGAAAAGTGGATCAGGATTCTATCTGACTCTCACCATACGTATGTATGCGAATCGGAAAAAGGGGAAATCCTCGGCTTTGTTTCATTCGGAAAAGAGCGTACTGGTGAATATGAGGGAGAATTATACGCCATCTATCTCTTGAAAGATCATCAAGGGAAGGGCATTGGAAAGACATTATTTGAGATCGCCAGGGGAGAGCTCCGGAACATGGGTTTCAACTCGATGTGGATTTGGGTGTTGAAAGAGAACCCGTCTAAATACTTTTACCATAAATATAGTCCTGCACTGATAAAGGAAGAAACACTGACAATAGGAAATGAACGGCACCAGGAAGAGGGGCTACTGTTGGACCTCAATCAAAAAGACTAAGGAGCGAAGGCCCCTTAGTCTTTTTGGATACGTCGGACTTAAGAAAAAACGTATGTAAACCCGGAAAATATAAATGCCATGACCACGGAAAAAATAAAGGTCAGTCCCCTTACAGGAACAGTACTCTCACATATCTTAAGGGCCTGTACATAAGAATACGCATATAAATACACGGCCATAATGAAAGATAGATATAGTGCAACGGTTGTAAGCATGTCAGTGAAATCCCCTTTCAGAATGCGTAGTACTCATGTATATGGGGAATATACGTTTATCAGAACTTGCAGGGATTAAATATATTTTTAAGTTTTCCTTAAAAATATATTGCAATAGCATTAACTGCGTGTTATATTAATAAACGTCGCTGATACAGCAAACAACATTTACGAAAAACAAATGAAAAAAGTTGTTGACGCGAGAGTGTGAAATATGATATATTAATAAAGTCGCTTCTTGGACAAGTGATAAAC
>NZ_BCVQ01000080.1 GCF_001591825.1 Rossellomorea vietnamensis NBRC 101237 | reverse complement strand
TTTCACGCATTTCCCGCAGGAGTCGAGCACCTACCGCTTCAATCAACTTTCTAAGTATCGTTTTTTACTTCGAACTAAAAACAATTCTTTGACCAATTTAACAAAACCAATTTATTCCTTATTGTCATTTCCAAATAATTTAGTAGAGATACTTTTTTGACTGTCGTGTCATTTATAGGGCTCTGTCAAGTCTTTCCCGATTAAGATGGTGAGGGGAACTGCGCAGACTCCTGCGGAAAACGGGCGTGCCGAGACCCCGGAAGCGACAGCTGAGGAGGCTCGGCCGTTCGTCCGCCGGAAAGCGAAGCGGTTCCCCTCACCATCTACCTCACTCTTGTTGACAGAGCCTTTAACAAATTCAAAGTTTGTTAAATATGAACGTACAGATTGTAACCCTTTTAAACTATAGACGTTTTAGGGAGAATTGTATAGTTTTCAAGGGAAAATGTCATAAATTTGCCGATTTTTGAGGGGTGGTGAAAAAATATCCATCATTCATGTTACAAGAGAGAGAGAAAAGGGAAGAGTATAGTAGAAGTGACTACTTTATTGAGGTGATTTGGATGAAGCTATATATGACGACAGGAACACATGATTTCTTACAGAAAATAATGGATCAGCATGCGGGTGAAAAAATGCTTTTGATGCAGGGCGAAGATGCACTGCTTTTACATGAAACAAGCGGCGAAAGTTTCTTTGAATCTCCCCGCAGCTATGAGATTGTCGACCAATCAGGTGAACTTGAGAGTAAAGGATACGTGGTCTTTAACAACATCCCCGTATCAGACGAAGGCAGGCCGCTTTTTGAATACCGCTTTAAAAACCGTGCCGGTTTGATTGAAGAGGTGCCAGGGTTTACCGCGATTCGAGTCCTTAGACCAATGGACAACGATACATATGTGATCATGACCCTTTGGGACGATGAACGGAGCTTCCTGGGCTGGCAGGAATCCAAGCAATACGAGAAGGCCCATGCAAAGAGGGGCACTGAAGAAGGAATCGATAATCAAAAAGATATCTTCCCACGCGCTTCCTATGTAAGTAAATATTACGTTTCAGGTCAATCCTGAAGAAAAGCTGCCTGAACTAGAGGCAGCTTTATTCTTTTCAATCTTTACAATTGCAGTGAAGGTGTACATACATAATTACAAATTATTAACAGTATACTTAATCGTATTGGTTACAGACATCCTGAATGAAAGGAGAGGAGTTCCGATGAGTGAAACATGTTTGATTTTGGTTGATTTCCAAAAGGCATATATTGATTCTTCACTGGGAAAGCGGAATAATCCCTTTATGGAAAAGAATGCTTATCGGCTTTTGCACGGTTGGAGAGAAAAAGCCTGGCCGGTTGTACACGTACAACATTCATCTTTCGATATGGAATCACCACTTCATTCAAGTTCAAGAGGTTTTGATTTTATAGAGTCTTTCCGTCCTGTACAAAAGGAAAAACACATCATTAAGCACGCTAATAGCGCTTTCATCGATACAGATTTGGATTTATATTTAAAACGGGAAAAATATACATCCCTTGTTGTCATGGGGTTCACAACGAATCATGGTATCTCTACTACTGTCCGTATGGCCGCGGATCTGGGATATGAAGTGACGGTCCCTTATGATGCCACTGCATGCTTTGAAACCTATTCGTTTGACGGTTCCCTATATTCCGCCGAAATTGTTCATGGACTGTCCCTGGCAAATCTTCACCATGAATTTGCTTCTATTTCTTCAACGGATTCCCTGCTATCATCACGATTGAAATTAACGAAGCCGGTCATTTTTTAATCTTCATTATCGCTTTTTGCAGAATGGGCTTAGTCAAGGGGAATGACTTCATTCCTTTTGACTAAGCCCATTCTGCTTTCAGCCTTTCATATTCCTTCTCTACTCTTTCCTTCCGGCTTTATGCAAGATCCCATTTCGATTGGCATAAATGGCTGCCTGGGTCCGGTCCGCGACCCCAAGCTTACTCAAGATATTACTCACATGGGTCTTGACGGTCTTGATCCCGATAAATAACTCTTCGGAAATTTCCTGATTCGTCAGCCCCTCACCCAAGCATTTCAACACATCCATTTCCCTTGTCGTCAACTCTTCATGAGCCTTTCTTTCCTGGGGACGGAAGCGGTTCAGCATCTTATCGGCAACTTTAGACGCTATGACCGATTCACCCTTAACCGCCTTATAAACCGCCGCGGTTACTTCTTCTGCACTTGCCGTCTTCAATAAGTAACTATGAGCACCTGCCTCAATGGCAGGAAACACCTTTTCATCGTCATAGTAGCTTGTAAGGATGATAATTTTACAGTGGGGATGATAGGATAGGATCTTCCTTGTGGCTTCAATGCCATTCCCATCCTCCATCAATAAATCCATTAATATCACATCGGGCTTATACAGCTTGGCAAGCCGGGCAGCTTCATTTCCACTTTTTGCTTCTCCAAGAAAGTCAATCCGCTCTTCTGTCAGCAAATAGGTTTTCATGCCCAGCCGTACCATTTCGTGATCATCTACAATCATTACCTTTATCTTATCCAATTGTCTTCCCCCTTTGAATTAGACCGGGATGCGGAGATCGATATACGTTCCCTCTTTTTCTTTGGAGCGAATCTGAAATAGTCCTCCAATTTCCTCCGCCCGCTCTCTCATCGTTTGAAGTCCGTACGAGGTCATCTTATTTTCCTTAAGATTAAACCCCTTACCGTTATCACTGATATACAATGTGACAAAGCCCTCTTTTTTCTCCGTCACGATTTTTACTTTCGTTGCTTCCGAGTGACGAAGGATATTGGATAGACTCTCCTGGATGATCCTGAACATATGTGTTTCAGTACCTTTCGATAAGTCTTCCATACCATCCAGAGTGGCATCGATCTCAATTTGTGTTTTTTCCTTCAATTCTCTGATCAAGATGGTTAATGCTTCTCGAAGACTTTCGCCCCTTAAGTCGATCGGTCGCAGATGAAGAAGAAGGGCCCTCATTTCACCTTGTGCCTTCCCTGCAATGTCGGCTATTTGTTTCACGATGATTTCAACCTTCTTATAATCAGTCCCGATGCTCTTTTGCGCCGCGGAAGAAAGCATATTCAGTGCAAATAATTGCTGGCTGACAGAGTCATGCAAATCCCTGGCAAGCCTCTGCCTCTCCTCCATGACCGCAGCCTGGTGAGCCTGATCGGCAAGCTCTGACTTTTCATCTGCGAGCCGCTGAAGTGATTTCACCTGTTCTTGAATGAATACCGCAAGCTGATTCAATTCATCCGATAAAATCCCGAGCTCATCCTGCTCATACCTGTCCACCCTGGCAGAGAACTTTCCACTTCGGAGTAAGGTGACAAAGGTGGATATATCGTCGATTCTGCCTTTGAATGTATACCCTGTACGAAAACCGAAATAAATGCTTAATAGGAATAAAATGATGGCCAAACAAGTGGTTAAATAAATGGAAAGAGAAAGAGAGATACTGGGATCCTCTGAAAGGAACAGATAGACTTGCAAAACGATAAAAAAAAGTAGGATGGTCATGACAGCCATCATTAAAAAGCTCTTGAAGATCCAATTTCGTATATTTGAGGTTTTATTCAATCTCATTCCTCCTTTCACGCAAGCTTTATATCCTCGTAATCCGGATCGAACCGATTTTCACATCAATCGTCAGCTTTATTTTTTTACTTGCCTCCAAATAACCTGGTGATCGATAATACAGTTCCGAACGAATATCAGCAGATTTCTGATCAAACAATTTCACATCCCCCACCTGCACCTTCAAAGTGATTTCCACAGGGACATTTTCCGGTATGATCATTTTCACATCGCCAATCCAGCCTCTGATATCAATAGGTGTTTCCCCTTCAGGAATGAAGGCTTTACTGAAATCAAAATAGTAATCTCCGATGGCATTGTAAAGTTTCATATTTTCCAGGGGCCAGTTCGGTTCTGAAAAACGGATATCCCCGACGATAAACCCTCTATTCACCTTGGGTTTCTTGTGTAGGATCTTTTCACCCAGTGGCTGCTCCTTATCATCTGTTTCAGCTGTCTTATCAAACGGATAATCACTGCTTATACTCACTTGAATCGGTTTATTCCTCACGATCCGATGAATCGCAATGGCAATAATGATGACCGGCCATAGTTTCCACCAATTCCCGTAATCGAAAACCAACACATCGTATTGATCAAGGAGGATCAGCACCCCAAGCGCCAAGCTGAATAGGCCGAACAGTAATTTGCCGAAGCTTTTTTTCAAAAAGCTGTCTACTGACCACTTCAAACCCAGCAGTAATAACAAAATAGGAATGATATTGACAAATATCTGCGTTATTTCCAAGGAAATGACACCGATATTCAGTAATAATAGCCACAATCCTATCACCATCAGCAAAAATGAGAAAAACCATTGCTTTCTTCCTTTGTATCTCATACAGGCACCACCTTCACATCACTTATTAACTTTCTCTATTTACATCGTCTATTCCTGTTATTTCTTCCATTATAGATTGATTTCCACGGGTGTTTGACGAGCATGGGAATGATTTACCCTCAGTCCAGGGGCTGAAAAAATGTTTCTATCCTGTATCACACCTTATTTGCATTTTCATAATCTATAGTACAGATCAGGGCAAATGCCCAAGGTTTGAAACATTGAGGGGGTATTCTAATGGGGATTGACTTGACTGCTCTTCATTGGATTTATTTAGTTTTCATAGGGTTGATCATCCTATTTATGATTTTCCGAAGGGACACGACCATCGTATGTATTCTCGGAATCTTCAGTATCGCTTTGATTGCTACGGGTTCGATCAGCGGGTCGATCAGTAGTATATTTAATAGCTTCATTTTTGCCATCACTGAATTACTTTCTACCATTCTCGTCATTTCCATCATTGTTGCCATGAGTAAAGGATTGACGTCGACAGGGATCAATGATGTGATGATCCGACCGTTCACTAAGTTCATCCGCACCCCTGCACTTGCATACTGGACGATCGGTCTTGTCATGATGTTCATTTCGTGGTTTTTCTGGCCCTCCCCCGCAGTGGCCCTTTTGGGAGCCGTGTTGGTACCCGTTGCCTTACGGGTCGGATTGCCAGCCCTCGGCATCGCCATGGCCATGAACTTATTCGGTCATGGGATCGCCCTTTCAGGTGACTTTGTCATTCAGGCTGCTCCAAAGCTGACGGCAGACGCTGCAGGTATTCCTGTTTCAGAAGTTATTTCTGCAAGTATCCCCCTCATCATTGTCATGGGAGTGGTCACGACCGTCACTGCATTCATCTTCCTTAAACGAGATATGAAAAAAGGGATCCTTACGGTCGATTCAAGCTCCCTTGCTGCCATCGATCCAGAGCAGGATGCTTCACATGAGCTTTTATCATCCCGTTGGAAAAAGGCCATTGCGATTCTTATCCCTATATTATTTGCTGCTGATATTACGGCAATGGTTCTATTCGATCTACAGGGTGGAGATGCAACCGCACTTATCGGGGGAACCTCCATCATCATCCTCTTATTGATTTCATTGGCCGCTTATAAAGGAAAAGGGTTAGAGAAAACGACCAGTTTCATGATTGACGGGTTTCAGTTCGGGTTTAAAGTATTCGGTCCGGTCATACCGATCGCCGCTTTCTTCTATTTAGGGGACTCGGGGTTTCAAACGATCATTGGGGATTTTCTTCCGGCAACATCACATGGAATCGTCAATGACCTGGGCGCATCCCTTGCCGCCGCCGTCCCGCTTTCCAAGGCTGTGGGCGTGATTACCCTTACGACGGTCGGTGCCATCACTGGACTTGATGGATCAGGCTTCTCGGGGATATCTCTTGCCGGTTCCGTCGCCAATTTATTTGCTGAAAGCATCGGTTCCGGCATCGCTACCCTGACGGCCCTGGGCCAGGTGGCAGCCATCTGGGTCGGTGGCGGGACCCTTGTACCATGGGCACTCATCCCGGCAGCAGCCATCTGCGGAGTCGACCCATTCGAACTTGCCAGGCGAAACCTGCTTCCAGTCGTCATCGGACTGGTCGCAACTACCATCGTAGTGATGTTCTTAATCTAAAGACAGAGGGACGGACCTTCCAAGGGAAGGTCCGTCCCTCTTATTTTGCAGGGCGCTTTTCATATAGGAAAATACACAGCACGAAAAACGAGTAACCCAGAAGGAAGCCGGCAGCAACATCAGTAGGATAGTGAGCCTGTTCCGCTACACGGCTGAATCCTGCCAACAGGGAAAGGATGACGGCCAAAGTGAAGATCGTGATTTTCATTCCCATGGTGGAAATTTCCTTACTGATGAAATAAGCGATTACCAGGAGAAAGACAATACCCACCATGGCATGACCGCTAGGAAAGCTGAACCCCTCTTCCCCATGGGAAAACGGAGGTCTTTCACGTTCCATCCACCCTTTGATGGCTTTATTCAGGACGTTACTTCCCGCAACCAGTACCACGACCGTTATGATTCCTGCATAATCTTTTTTAACCCACCACAGAAACAGGATCAAGGCGATTGTGGCGATTCCGATTACCAGCTCGGTCCCTATCACGGAAAATGGTTCTAAAACGTTCATGTCGCCCATGTTTGTCAGAAGATAATCCTCTCCGAAAATCTCCATGTCATGATAAACAAAATGGGCAATGGTCATAAAAAGTACAAATGAAATGATAGCTGAAATGGATAAGGTTTTATTCATCGGATCCTCCTTGAATTTCACTTATCCCCTCTTCCCGGTACATATTTAGTGTTATACTATTCGTAATATTCACCAAACATTAGGAGGTTGGGGACTTGCTGAATGAATTATATCAGAAATTAGAAGATCGTTGGATAGAAATGGTTAATATCAGAAGATTTCTTCATCAACACCCGGAATTATCCTTTCAGGAAAAAAATACGGCAAAGTATATTGCGGATTACTACAAAGAAATCGGGGTCCCCGTTCAAGAACATGTCGGGGGCAATGGGGTGGTAGCAAGGGTTGAAGGGGCGCTCCCCGGAAAGACCGTAGCTCTCCGTGCGGACTTTGACGCCCTTCCCATACAGGATGAAAAGGAAGTGGAATATCGTTCTACCGTTCCAGGTGTCATGCACGCCTGTGGTCATGACGGCCATACCGCGACACTTCTGGTATTAGGGAAAACCCTTCATGAAATGCGAGAAACCCTTTCAGGAACAGTCGTTCTCATACATCAGCACGCTGAAGAATATGCACCCGGAGGAGCTAAATCCATGATCGAAGCGGGTTGCCTCGAAGATGTGGACGTGATCTTTGGCACCCATTTATGGGCAACCGAACCACTTGGGAAGGTCCTCCATCGAACAGGTCCAATCATGGCCGCTGCGGACCGCTTTGAGATTGTCATTAAAGGATCCGGGGGACACGGGGCACAGCCTCACAAAACGAAGGACTCCATCGTTATCGGAGCTCAAGTTGTTGCAGAACTTCAACAAATCGTCAGCAGAAGAGTAAACCCGATTGATCCAGCCGTGGTGACGGTCGGCTCCTTTATAGCTGATAATGCGTTCAATGTCATAGCCGATTCAGCTAAATTGATTGGAACGGTACGGACTTTCAATCCAGAAGTCAGGGACTTTATTGAAGAAGAAATCGAACAGATCCTGAAAGGGGCCTGCCTTTCAGGACGCTGTGATTATGAGTTTGTATATGAGCGGGGGTATCCAGCCGTTGTCAATCACCCTGAGGAGACAGAACTATTCATTCAAAGTGCCGATACTGTAGATGAAGTGCATACCGTGGAAGAAATCGAAATGCAGATGGGCGGTGAGGATTTTGCCTTTTATTTAGAACATGTGAAGGGTACTTTCTTCTTTACGGGAGCCAAGCCCGATAATGTAGAAACGGCCTACCCACACCACCACCCCAAGTTTGATCTTAACGAAAAAGCGCTTCTCATTGCAGCAAAATCATTGGCAAGTGCAACCATTCACTACCAGGATAAACATTCCGTTTCGAAAGCCGTTCCGAAATAACGCAAAGAAGGATCGGACGCACGCGTCCCATCCTTCTTTTTTAATAAAAGCGATGATTCTTTTCAATTTTACTGACCACCAACACCCACCAGATCAAGAGGGGCTGGAACAATAATCTGACCCAAAGCAGCAGTTGATTGGCATCTTCTTGTCCCGGGGCCGGAATTCCTTTAATGGCCGCGTAGATATTTGCAGGAAATACAAGAACTAAATAAATCGCGGTGATGATCCCGGTTTTTTCACGCGTCTTCGGAATCAACAGCAGGACTGACAGAATAAATTCAATGATTCCCGTAATATAAACAAGCTCTTCCCTTAAAGGAATAAACGCAGGGACCATTTTCGCAAATCCTTGAGCTTCAATAAAATGAAAGACCCCTGCCAGAAAGAAGAAAAAGGAGAATAAAATGAGCCCGACTATCTTCCATGCTTTTTTCCGTTTATTCATCTATTTCACACCTCACTAAACACAATTTACCCTACCCTTATCACTATACATGAAGTCATTGCGGAAATAAAAAGATGGGTTTGTCATCACAATGACCCCAACAAAAAGAAGACCGATCATGATGATCGACCTTCATACGGTACTATTCTACTGCATGGAAGTAGCGAATCCGATAAGCAAATTTTGCCACCTCACCAAGCTGATCCAATAGCTGATAATTCGCATAGGCACCCACAACAGCCCCGACTCCAGGGATGAGCTGGAGCATCTTCACCAAATCGATGTAATCCCGATACTCCTGTTGGAAGGTTTTCCAGTCAAGTTCCTTCAGCTTTTCTTTTTCTTCCTCCCAATTCCCAATGATGGAAAGGACCTTCTTCTTATGAGCATCACTTGAGAATGCAAGCTGAAAAACATACAGAAGAAATAGACGCTCCTCATATTGTTTGGGGTCATAACCATGAATCAGGGAGCATTCGCTCAAAAATTTCATCTTAATGGACAAAAGCAATGGGAAATCCGCAAGACCAAGGAAAATCCCCCCGGCACCGGTTCCCGCCCCTTCGATGGTGGCAGCTTTCCGGTAAAATTCCATTCGTTCCTTCATCACGACTTCCCGTTCCTGTAGCTCAGGTCTGTAGGCCGCCTGAAGGGACACCCATTCGCTGCCCTTCAGGGTGACCTCCACCATTTTCTTGATGCTTTCCGTGACGACTTTATGCGCTTTCTCAGGTATCCACTCATTCACTTTCGTCTGGGCCTGTTTGGATACCCTCTTAAAGATGGACGATTTCCTGGTGTATCTCCGTTTCCATTGCTCGAGCTCTTCTCTTTCATGGCTCACTTTAGAACCACCATCCTTTTTCGTCAGCCTTTACTCATACTATGTTCATCCTGCCTGTTTCATTAAAAAAGCGTTTCTTCCATCTTCTTCAACCTTTGGACGAGGTAGAACTGACTGAAAAAAATGGAGAAGGTTAAGCCTGCAAGCAGCGTGATCAATCCAGGCAGCCATTCTCCCCTTATAAAAAGAGGAAGTGAAAACACAAGGGCCTGAATCATCATCGACTGGCTCATGATTTTCTGAAAAGATGATGTCTTCAATTCCCTTGAAACCGGATAAATAAGTACCCATATCTTATAGTCAAAGCGCTTGAATAATGGAATCATCTGAAAGGCTGTCAAATAAAGAAATACCAAAGCCGTCAGAATACTGAAGACGAAAGATGGATTGGAATAAATCAGCAACACACCGATCAGGGTCAAGCGTATATACAGTCCTGAATATTCACTTGTCCTTACAAGCGAGCGAAGATACAAATAGCGATAGGTTGATGCTTGCGAGAAAGGAGCCTTCACAAGCCAGTCGAGCCATTTTCTCCTGTGCACTTTCCCTTTCAGCTTTGGAACATCCGTGAACATATTGGCGATGCGATAAAAGATCAGCATGCGCTGCTCTTCAAGATTGATCAATAAATCCCATTTAAGGTTCTTACCCTTTGTTCCTTGATGAAAATACAAGGCATAGCCGAGCATCAAGACGGCCACAATGAGTGTCATCCAAAGATCGGCTCCCGATAAAACAAGGAACAAAAGAGTCCCATTCAATAGAAAACGGACAAGGCTGTCCGTCAGGTGAGCTTCCCTCTCCTGAAACCTTAACATGAACCAACGAACAAAGAGATTCCATATTTTCATGACCAATACTAAGCCAAGTAACGGAAAGAAGCTTCTGAAACTGTTTCCCGATACAGCAACATACATAGGCATTAAGGCAGCCAGGACAAGCAGTTGAATGTAGGATTGGAACATGAAGCTGATCCAGATACATTTTCTGAAATAACCGGATAACCGTTCTTCTAAAGGTAGAAGAAATACAGCATCCGCCTCCCGGAGAAATGTGTAAACCGGACTCCATGCCAATAAGAGACCAAGTGCGACTGACATGATGAGAGGAGCCGGGAATGTTGGGTCGAGTGTCTTTACCCACTGATTATACGTAAATGCAGCGCCCCCCAAAGCGAAAATCAGGACGAATAACAAATGATCATTGAACATGTATTTCAAATACTTTTGAAGTTCATGATTATACTCTACAATCCTCTTTTTCCAGATGCCCTCCACGTTATTCATCATGGGATTCTTCCTTTGTCAGCTGGATGTATATATCATCTAAAGTGGCTTCAGGCATCGTAAACTCCCTGCGAAGCTCTTCTAAAGTCCCCTTTGCCCGGATTTTCCCTTCATGAAGAATGATGAATGAATCACAATATCTTTCGGCAGTAGCCAATATATGGGTAGACATCAGGATGCCCGCCCCATTTTGTTTCATTTCCTGCATCCAATCCAGTAACGACTGGATCCCGAGTGGGTCCAATCCGACAAACGGTTCGTCGATGATGTACAGACTGGGCTGGATAAGAAAGGCACACATGATCATCACTTTTTGTTTCATCCCTTTAGAAAAATGGGCGGGAAACCAACTCATCTTCTTCTCCATACGAAACGCTTTCAACAATTTATCGATTCTTCCCTTATATTCCGCATCTGATAATCCATAGGCCATGGCCGTAAGCTTCAGGTGTTCCTCGAGGGTAAGTTCATCATATAAGATCGGTGTTTCCGGTATGTATGAGAATTGCTTGCGATATTGATCAGCATCCTTTTTCAACGTATGGCCGTTGATGGATACCTCCCCTTGCTTCGCCTCCATCAGCCCGATGATATGCTTGATGGTCGTACTCTTACCAGCCCCATTCAATCCGATTAACCCGACAATTTCATTAGAGTCAATGGAGAATGTTATATCCTTCAAAACCGGCTTCCTTGTATACCCGCCGACAAGATGCTTAATTTCTAATAACGACACGAGCAGCAACGTCCTTTCTCTACTATATGTATTATTTCTATTTTATCAAAACTTTAAAGCAAAGGCATGTTTTGAATATGAATCATTTTCCTCCAACAGATCTCTAAAGACGAACAAGCAAGTAATTTGTCGAGATCACTTTCTACACCG
>NZ_BCVQ01000079.1 GCF_001591825.1 Rossellomorea vietnamensis NBRC 101237 | reverse complement strand
CACCTGCAGCGGAAATCAACCACTCCTGGCTACCTTACATAGCCACAAAGTTTACGAAATGAACCTTATATCAAATTAAGGAACTATTTTTTCATTTTTTTAAACATTTCATGTTTTCCTTTCTTACTTAATAGGGAAAACACGATATGATGATAGTTTCATAAAGGGGAGGATATGCTGTTGGAGGATAAAAGTATTCTAACCCGTACTGTCCGCAAATATGGAAATGGAGCCTTTTTTGATGAAGTGGATGAGGTGGCGGCTGAGTTCCCACTTACCGTTCATTTAAATGGGGAGGAATGGGCGACGATGGTCTGTTCTCCTTCCAACCTGGAAGAATTGGTGGTTGGCTTTCTGGCTTCAGAGGGGATCATTCGGCGCTTCAACGAAATCACCCGTTTCTCCATCGATCAGGATAAAGGGTTCGCCTATGTACAAATCGATAAACTGCCGGAAGACAGGGCCAGGAATACCTCGAAACGATTTATCGGTTCCTGCTGCGGGAAAAGCAGACAATTTTATTTCACGAACGATATGCTCACAGCCAAAACGGTTACGGCCAATACGGAACTTACCGCTGTCATGGCCATTCATCACATGCAAGAGCTGCAGGAGCATTCCCGGGATTTTCACAGGACAGGGGGAATGCACAATGCAGCGATCTGCAGCACAACTGGCATCATCCAATGCTATCAGGATATCGGAAGACATAACGCACTGGATAAGCTCTATGGATATTGCCTCATGAATCATATTCCGGTCAAGGATAAGGTCATTGCGTTCAGCGGGAGGATCTCTTCTGAGGTACTGCTGAAGACTTCCAAGATGGGAATCGCCATCCTGCTGTCCAAGTCGGCCCCGACCAATCTTGCATTGGAACTCGCAGATGACCTGGGGATCACGGCCGTTGGATTTATCAGGGGTGACAGGATGAATATCTATACACACCCTGAAAGGATCACCGGTACAGAGCTACATATGTAGGAAAGCACGTAAATCGATCAAGAGGGGGAGTTTTTTTAATGGAAGGAAAGGTAACCGTATTCATCAATGGCATTCAATATGAGGCAGAACGTGGTATGTCTGTCCTGGAATTTCTTAATCTGAGTAAGGTGGAAATCCCACAGGTTTGTTATCAGGAAAGTCTCGGTGCCATCGAAACCTGTGATACATGCATTGTCTCCATTAATGGGGAATTGAAAAGAGCCTGTGGGACACCGCTTCAGGAAGCAATGGATATTCAGACGGAGCTTTCCCATGTGAAAGAGGCCAGATTCAAAGCAATGGACAACATTTTAGAGAACCACGAGCTATACTGTACGGTCTGTGAGAAAAACAACGGTGACTGTACCCTCCATAATACAGTGGCTATGATGGGGCTCGAGCATCAAATGAAACCGTTTGAACCGAAACCATATGAGAAAGATTTCTCCGGTCAATTCTATCGGTATGATCCGGATCAATGTATCCTTTGCGGAAAATGCGTGGAAGCATGCCAGGATATACAGGTCAACGAAACGCTGTCCATTGACTGGGAGCGTAAAAATCCCCGTGTCATTTGGGATCAGGATGTCCCGATCGATCAGTCCTCCTGTGTCAGCTGCGGCCAATGCGTGACGGTATGTCCATGTAATGCCCTCATGGAAAACGATATGCTCGGAAAAGCGGGTTATATGACGGGCTATAATACGAGCCTCTTGAGATCGATGATAGATATCACGAAAAATGTGGAAACAGGCTACGGCCCCCTTTTCGCCGTTTCTGATTCAGAAGCCCAGATGAGGGATGATCAAATCAAGAAAACCAAAACCGTATGTACGTATTGCGGAGTGGGCTGCAGCTTCAATGTGTGGACAAAAGGAAGGGATATTTTAAAGATGTCACCTACAGAAGAAGCCCCGGCTAACGGGATCGCCTCCTGTGTGAAAGGGAAATTCGGCTACGGCCATGTGAACAGCGACAAACGCCTCACACGTCCGTTGATCCGCGAAGGAGATCACTTCAAAGAAGTTGAATGGGAAGAAGCCCTCCATTATGTGGCCGAGAAATTCAAGGAAATCAAAGAAAAGAATGGACCGGACGCACTCGGATTCATCGCCTCATCCAAGGCCACCAATGAAGAGTCCTATCTCCTGCAAAAGCTGGCCAGACAGGTCATTGGAACGAATAACGTGGATAATTGTTCCCGCTATTGCCAGTCTCCCGCAACCAAAGGGTTATTCCGGACCGTCGGATACGGAGGAGATGCTGGATCCATGAAGGATATCGAGCATGCCGACCTGGTCATGCTGGTCGGGACAAACACAGCGGATGCCCATCCTGTGCTCGCTTCCAAAATCAAACGTTCCCACAAACTCTTTGGACAAAAATTGATTGTGGCTGACTTACGAAAGCATGAAATGGCCCAGAGAGCCGATCTTTTCCTACATCCAAATCCAGGGACCGATCTCGTATGGCTATCTGCCCTATCTAAATTCATCATTGATCAAGGTTGGCATGATAAAGAGTTCATCGATGAAAAGGTGAATGATTTCGATGAGTTTTATCAAAGTCTTGCTCCTTTCACAATGGAATATGCCGAGGAAAAAACGGGTATTTCCCAGGAACATCTCAAAGCCGTCGCAGAGAATATCCACCGGGCAGGTTCAACGGTCATTTGCTGGGCAATGGGTGTTACCCAGCATCAAATCGGATCCGATACGTCTACTGCCATCTCCAACCTCCTGCTGGTGACAGGAAACTATGGAAAACCCGGAGCAGGCGCTTACCCTCTCCGTGGTCATAACAACGTCCAGGGAGCAAGCGACTTCGGTAGCATGCCCAATACCTTCCCAGGCTACCAAAGTGTGGAGGATGAAGAGATCCGTGCAAAATTCGAAAACGCCTGGAATGCAGAGCTTCCTAAAGATATCGGGATGAACAACCACGAAATGGTGGAGGAAATCCACGAAGGAAACCTGAAAGGATTGTATGTCACCGGTGAGGATATGGGAATCGTCGACTCTAACATCAACTACGTGACAGACGCATTTGAGAAGCTTGAGTTCTTCGTCGTCCAGGATCTGTTCCTCACAAAGACCGCCGAATATGCCGACGTGGTGCTTCCTGCCGTACCAAGTGTCGAAAAGGAAGGAACCTTCACGAATACAGAACGACGCATTCAGCGTATTTACCAAGCACTCGAGCCATTGGGGGAAGCAAGACCCGACTGGGAGATTTATTCAGGTATAGCTGAAAAACTCGGATTTAACTGGGGCTATCAATCTCCGGCAGACATCATGGATGAAGCCGCTTCACTCACTCCATTGATTGCCGGGGTTTCCTACGACAGATTGGAAGGGTTCAACAGTCTGCAATGGCCTGTGCAGGAGGACGGGACGGATACACCTCTCCTTTATACGGACGGGTTCCACTTCGATGACGGTAAAGCCCGATTCTACCCGCTCCAATATGAATACAATTATCCTGCACAAAAAGGATACGATTATCATGTGAATAACGGACGGGTTCTTGAACATTTCCATGAAGGAAATATGACCTCCCATACGAGAGGCATCCGAAATAAAATCCCGGAACCATTTTTTGAAGTGTCCGAGAAAATGGCTAAGGAACTTGACATTGAAGAAGGGGCCCTCATCAAGCTTTCCAATGATAATGGTGAGAGCACCGGCAGGGTCCATGTAACGAAGGAAGTGTTCGAGAAGGAATTGTTTATCACCTTAAACAGTGACGGTAAAAATGCGGTGAACTATTTGACGAGCAGCAATGTAGATAAAGACACGGATACACCTGCTTATAAAGAGGTTCCTGCCAAAGTGGAAGTTCTCGAGAAAAAAGGGAAATCGCCCATTCCCCATAATAATCATCGCTGGGCAACACGCAATCCGCAATTGGGCCCTGAAGTAGAAAGAAAATGGGATCGAAAAGATTACGTCTTCCCGGGAAGTGAGGTTGATACGAATGGCTAAATCCATTGATAAGATTATTCCTCTCGAGATTCCGAAAGAAAAAATTCAGGAGCAGAACTTGAATGAACTGATAGAAGCCCTGGCTGAAAATAAAGATTCCCTTTTAAAGGTCATCGGAATCATTAAGCACATGGATGAAAATCGAAATCTGGATACAATCAGCGCCATGGTAAACCATCAGGAGGACATCCTGTATAACTTCTCAAAAGAAGCCAATAAAGATCAGAACGCGGCGATTCTTAATAACTTGGCCCGTATGACTGAATTACTGGGGAGTTTGAACCTGGAAGGGATTGAAACATTGAGTGTCCGGAATACGCGAAATCTGAATATAGGAAAAGAAAGGCCGCCGACCAAGAGAACCGGGATTTTCGGACTGTTCCGCGCCTTAGGGGACCCGGCCGTTCAGCGTACGATTACAATCATTATCTATATATTAAGAGGAATCGGTAAAAACCGGGTAAAAAACGACAAGAAATAATTAATAAAAAACAGGCTTCCGACCTTTAAGGGTGGAAGCCTGTTTTCTATTTTTCCTGTACGTCTATTGTTCCTCATACGCTGGATCTGTGATGATCACTTCGACCCGCCTGTTTTTCTGAAGGTTCTCCACTTTATCATTAGGTGCGACGGGACGCGTATCCCCGTATCCGACGGCGATGAATCGCTTCGGATCGAGATCTTCCGTTGTGATCAAGTAACGCACCACACTGCTCGCCCTTGCCGACGAGAGCTCCCAGTTTGACGGGAAACGATATGTATTGATCGGGCGGTTATCTGTATGCCCCTCCACTTTTACAAAGTTCGGGATTTCGGATAATAGCACGCCGACCTTGTCCAAAAACGGATAGGCATCCGGAAGGACTGTCGCTTCACCTGAAGCAAACAGGGCTTGTTCCTGAAGGACCAGCACGACTCCCCGCTCAGACCTGGTCGCCACCACGACATCAGTCAATTTGTTTTCGTTCAAATAGCTCTGAATATCGGCCAGTAACGAGTTCAGGTCCTGTTCCGCTTCTCTGCCTTCACCAGATTTCACTTCGGGTTCTGCCGACGGTTGATCAAAAGGGATGACAGAAGGATAGAATTCGAGAATCTGCCGCTGCTGAAAGGAATCCGCGATGGTCCTGAATTTCACAATATCGATCTGTGACATCGAGAATAATAGAATAAAGAATACAAGAATAAGAGTAATGAGATCAGAAAACGTAACCATCCATTTTGGAGCCCCCGGAGGCTGAGATGCCGGTCTTCGTCTACGCTTCATCTGATGCTGCCCCTTCTTGTTTCCTTTCTGAATACATCTGCAATTCCTCGTTGGATAAGAACACTCTTAATTTTTCTTCTAATATTTTCGGATTTTGACCGGATTGAACCCCGATGACACCTTCGATCACGATTTGTTTCATAAACACTTCTTTCTCTGTTTTCATCGCAAGCTTGGAGGCCATTGGCAGGAAGACGAGATTCGCAAGCAGGGATCCATACAGGGTCGTAAGTAAGGCGATCGCCATATTGGGACCAAGTGAAGCAGGATCGTTTAAATTCTTTAACATCAGGACGAGACCGATCAGCGTACCGATCATCCCCCATGCAGGGGCATATTCCCCTGCCTTATCCAATAAACTCTTATTTTTACGGTGCCGCTCTTCTAACGCAATGATTTCAGCATTCATGATATCGACGATCACATCCTGCTCGATTCCATCGACTGCGAGCAGGACCCCTTTTCGGATAAAGGGATCCTCGACCGCTTCCACTTCTGCCTCAAGTGAGAGAAGACCTTCCCGCCTCGCCTTTTCTGACAGGGTCACAAACGTCCGGATCAAGTCATGAAGATCATATTCCACATCCCGGAAGGATTCTCTTATCACTTTCCCCAGCTGTTTCAATTCCCTGATCGAAAAGCTGACCAGCATGGCTGCGATCAATCCGCCGATCACCACGAAGATGGACGGAAGGTCGATGAAGGAACTGAATCCGGTCACTCCCGCATTCGAAATGATCGCGAATGCAACGAATAGAAACCCGACTACAACCCCTATTGGTGTAAGAACATCAAGCTTTTTCATTTTGACTCTCCCTACAAAATAAGTTCTGTTTGTCTTTATCCTTTATATCGACAAACTCCTTACTTTGTTGAGTTACGGTGCTCAAGTCGATGCGGAAGAACAACCGTTGATTCGTCGACAGTTTCTTTGTTCATATATTTCGTCAATAATCTCATGGCTACTGCCCCAATATCATATAGAGGCTGTACGACTGAAGTCAGTTGAGGTCTTACCATGAGCGCTAATCGTGTGTTATCGAAGCTGATGACTTCTACTTCTTCCGGAATGGACACGTTCTGATCCTGAGCACCATGGACGACACCAAGGGCCGTTTCATCATTCCCGACGAAGATGGCTGTCGGCTTGTCCGATAGCTCAGAGAACTTCTGCCATGCTTCAAGGCCTGAATCATACGTGTATTCACCTTCTACAACCAGGTCATCACTGTATTCGACGCCTGCCTTGGCAAGTGCTTCCCTGTATCCTTCAAGTTTGAACTTCATGTTGATCGTATCGTGGAAAGGACCGCTTACAAAGCCGATGCGCTTGTGGCCCTTCTCAAGAAGGTCTGAAACCGCGTCAAAGGACGCCGCTTTATAATCGATGTTCACGGAAGGAACCTTGTTCGTTTCTTCAACGGCACCAGCTAATACGATCGGTACCGGAGAGCGTTCGAATTCCTGCACATGCTCTTCTGAAATATGGCCGCCGAGGAACAGGATACCATCCACTTGCTTCCCAAGCATTGTATTCAATAGATGAAGTTCCTTCTCGGTATTCTGATCTGAGTTACTTAGGATGATATTGTACTTATACATCGTGGCGATATCTTCAATCCCACGTGCAAGTTCTGCATAGAAGATATTTGAGATATCAGGGATGATGACCCCGACCGTCGTCGTTTTCTTGCTCGCAAGCCCTCTTGCTACAGCATTCGGACGATAGCCGAGTCGATCGATGACCTCTAATACCTTCTTCCTTGTTGCGGGTTTGACATTCGGATTTCCGTTAACCACTCGGGAAACCGTCGCCATACTTACATTGGCTTCTCTTGCTACATCATATATTGTCACGTTCATAGCTTACACTCCTTTATTCTTCTACTCATTTACCTTATTCTACACCAAATAAACCTAAAGAAAAAAGCGATTACAATAGTTTGTTAAAAAATGCACATATTTATGTTCACATTAGTGTTATATAGGTTATTTATCTTCAATTATGTAGATAATCATACGATAGACTTGATATTACTGCAATGACCACCTTTTCATTTGTGCAAAAAGATTATTATAGCATATTGAGGGGGAGTACGGTCGGCTTATTTTTATAAGGAAAATGGTGTTTCGCTGATAACTGTATCAGCCTCCCAGACAATGCTCTTGTTTCCCACCATAAAAAAGGGCTGAATCCCCGTTGAAAAGGATTCAGCCCTTCATTTATTATACTTCTATCGTTCTGCCCTTCAATACTTCCTTGTAGAAATGATCGAATTGGTCAAGGTCCATTTGCTGAGCGGAGTCGGATAAGGCAACGGCAGGATCGGGATGAACCTCAGCCATGACGCCGTCTGCGCCGATGGCAAGTGCCGCTTTCGCTGTTGGAAGCAACAGATCTCTGCGTCCGGTTGAGTGCGTTACATCCACGAATACCGGTAGATGCGTCTCCTGCTTAAGAATTGGTACAGCTGAAATGTCAAGTGTGTTTCTAGTTGCTTTCTCGTACGTACGGATTCCACGCTCACAAAGGATGATGTCACCGTTCCCTTGAGAGATGATGTATTCAGCAGCATTGATGAATTCATCGATCGTTGCGGCTAAACCACGTTTAAGCAATACCGGCTTTTTAACGGCACCGGCTGCTTTTAATAATTCGAAGTTTTGCATATTTCTTGCACCGATCTGAATCACATCAATGTATTCCACCGCATGTTCGATATCAGCAGGATTCACGATTTCACTGACGACAGCCAAATCATATTCATCCGCCACTTTTTTAAGGATTTTCAGGCCTTCAATCCCCAGACCCTGGAAGTCATAAGGCGACGTTCTTGGTTTGAACGCTCCGCCACGGAGCATTTTCAATCCTTTTGCTTTGACGGCTTTTGCGACTTCTGCCACTTGCTCGTATGATTCAACGGCACATGGACCGAAGACGAAATGAGGCTTTCCATCTCCAATGGCTTCTCCATTAATATTGACGATTGTGTCTTCCGGTTTCTTTTTACGGGAAACCAGCAGGGCTTTCCGATGATCGTCCTTCTGAAGTTCCAGACCGGCTTTGAAGATTTCTTTAAAAATATGTTCAATGGTCGAATGTTCGAATGGACCATCATTATTTTCTTTAATCAGATCAAGCATTCCTCGTTCACGAACAGGATCATAGCGGTATACTCCTTGAGTCTCCTTGACACGACCGATTTCTTGAACTAGTTTAGCACGTTCATTAATGGTGTCTAATAGTTTTAAGTTCATCTCGTCTACTTGTTTACGTAATTGATCGAGCTCTTGATTACTCACAATACAGCACCCTTTCTTTTTTTATCCTGTTCATACGCAAAAACTGTTATAGTTTTAAGAAAGTATGATACATTTTTGATATTGAAACTTATTATAATAGAACACATCGAAAATGTCACG
This sequence comes from Rossellomorea vietnamensis NBRC 101237, assembly GCF_001591825.1. Lineage (GTDB taxonomy): Bacteria > Bacillota > Bacilli > Bacillales > Bacillaceae_B > Rossellomorea > Rossellomorea vietnamensis. The sequence goes on along the minus strand of NZ_BCVQ01000079.1, from coordinate 2,995 downwards.
ATAAAATTCTTTATTAATTAGACGCTTTTAAGCGCTAAAGTATTTTAGTATTGTATGAGACTAGGCTAAAGCGGGTGAATACGAATTGAAAAAAAAGCAAAAAATCTTTGCATTGGACATCGGAACACGATCGGTTGTCGGGATCATTTTAGAAGAAATAGACGGAATATTTCAAGTTTCAGATATATTAATAGAAGAACATAAGAAACGGGCCATGCTCGATGGACAGATCCATGATGTCCCGGCTGTTTCTGAGGTTATCTCCTCCATCAAAGAACAATTGGAAAAGAAACACGGTCCCCTTTATAAAGTATGTGTCGCAGCGGCAGGTCGCGCCCTGAAAACCGAAACGGCCCTATCAACGTCAACGATCAAGGGAAAACCCCTCCTTCAGAAAAACGATGTCCTTCATCTGGAATTGAGCGCCGTTCAGCAGGCACAGGCAGCAGCTGCAGAAAACGAGAACGATTCAAAGGGCTATCATTATTATTGTGTTGGGTACTCCGTCCTTTTTTACCGGTTGGATGGCGAGGAAATCGGCAGCCTGATCGATCAGCAGGGGGATGAAGCAAGCGTCGAAATCATCGCGACCTTCCTGCCCCGTGTCGTCGTGGACTCCCTGATTGCGGCCCTGACACGGTCAGGGCTTGAGATGGAAGCCCTGACGCTTGAGCCCATCGCTGCCATTAACGTGCTCATACCTGAATCGATGCGGCGTTTGAATGTTTCCTTGGTTGATATCGGGGCTGGAACATCGGATATCGCCATCACCAATATGGGCACGGTCATCGCCTATGGGATGGTGCCGACAGCAGGGGATGAAATTACTGAAGCGATCAGTAACGAATTATTGCTCGATTTCCCATTGGCCGAGCAGGCGAAAAGGGATCTGCAGTCTTCAGAAGAGATCACGGTGACCGATATCCTCGGGTTCGAAACGAGTTTCCCGTCCCATGAAGTGGTAGAGAAGATCTCCCCTTCTGTGAACCGGCTGGCAGGCGAGATTTCAAGTGAAATCCTGCGCCTGAACAACGGAAAGCCTCCACAGGCCGTCATGCTCGTAGGGGGAGGCAGCCTCACACCCGGACTTCCGGGACAACTGGCTTCATCCCTGGAGCTGCCTGCCAACCGGGTGGCCGTAAGAGGCGTGGACGCGATTCAGAACGTGACTGTATCGGATGAAGTGACAAAGGGACCTGAACTTGTCACGCCGATCGGGATCGCCATTGCAGCGAAGCAGGCCCCGGTCCAATATGTCACGGCGTATGTAAACGACCAGCCTGTCCGCTTATTCGAAGTCAAGGATCTGACAATAGGCGACTGCCTCCTTGCTGCGGGATTAAAATTAACCAAGTGGCATGGTACACCCGGGAATGGTTTCTTTGTCAATGTGAACGGACAGGATATCACGTTACCCGGTGGTTACGGAGAGCCGCCCCTCATCGAAAAAAATGGCCACCAGTGTGCACTGGACGAAAAAATTCAGAATCATGACCGAATTTCGGTTCAGAAAGGGAAAGACGGATCATCTCCTCAGGTGACGATCGGAGACCTTGTGGATTCCTCTTCTTCAAAACAGATTGTTATAGACGGGGACCCGCACCTTCTCTCCCCTCTCGTCTTCAGGAATAATCAAATGGCGCGATTGGAAGACATCATCGGTGACCGTGATTCAATCCGGATTGAATTGATTGATACCCTCCAGGACCTGTTGGCCCATTTAGGCTACAACGAATGGATGGAGAGTACCAAGCCTTATCGAATCTCCATCAACGGTGTGGATACCTTCTTCCCGGCCTATTCCGGAAAATTATTGATCAATGGGATCGAGGCGAAACACTCATCTAAAGTCAAGAATGGGGATGTCATCACATACAAACCCGGTGTCACTCCAACGGTGAATGAACTGCTTGCCAAGAAACAGTTTACCGTGGCAAAAGCCATCACGATCACGTTTAACGGACAGGAATTGCATCTTCGGAAAGAAAGCAGCATCATCACTCGTAATGATATCAAGCTCGACATGGAAGATCGTTTATTCTCCGGTGATAGCATCCTGATTGAAGAACAACAAGCGGGTTCATTTATCTTTCAGGACTTATTCAACGCAGTGGAAATCAACATGCCCCCTCATTCGAACGGAAGCTTTGTCCTTTTGAAAAATGGAGTCGAAACGACTTTTTACGAAGAAATCGAGCAGGGGGACGAACTGGAAATCATCTGGCCCCAAGCCTCCCGCAGATAAATCTCAGACAACAAAAAAACTGGCGATTGCGCCAGTTTTTTTATTATTATGATCCAACTTGTCCCGGGATGCTGCTTGTACGGTTCGTTGGATGAATGGACTGATCTTCCGATGTGGAAGTAGAGCTTTTCGCAGGCTGAGACGGTGTGGATTCACCTGTTACTTCTTCTCCCGCTTCCTTCACTTTGCTGCCGATATCCTTTAATTCTTCTGCCGCTTCTTTCGTCGTGGCAATCATTTCAGTAGAATCATCTTTGATTTGACTGACTTGATCCACCACATCGTCATTCACCTTTTCGTACAGGTTCTGCGCGTCGTTGATGGCTTCTTTTAGCACATTGGACGCTGTTTTCAAGCGGTCCTGCCAGTCATTCACCACTCCTGAAGGATTCTCTCTCACTTTGGCAACCATCCCCATTGTAGAGTCCTTCATGTCGGATGTTCTTGATGTCACATTTTTTCTCGTTGTTTTATCCAGCATGGCAAGGGCTCCACCTACGACGGCTCCCATCACCATTCCTTTTACTAATTTGCCGCTCCTTTTTCCGTTCACTTTCGCATTATTTCTTGTCCCAGTTTCATAAGGTACAGGCTGTGTCATAAATCGTTCCTCCATTTATCTATTTTTTATTCTTATAAGTTACCTTCCCTGTGAGAGGATAAATAAACGTTAAGGAGGGAATTACCAAATATTATCAACTTTTGACCTTTGTTGCTTATGAAGGAGCGAGTAGTGGTTGATTTCCGCTG
>NZ_BCVQ01000078.1 GCF_001591825.1 Rossellomorea vietnamensis NBRC 101237 | reverse complement strand
ACCAAGAAGGCAAAAAACGCCTTCTTACCCCATTCATCTTATGCTTGTCGGGGCTGATCAAGCCGCTTCCGCTTTTCGGACTGTCCAGCATTTCCCGCAGGAGTCGAACACCTTCCACTCCAATCAACTTTAATAGTGTCATTTTCAGAATATCCACTCCAACACTTTTCATTGATGAATATAATCTATTTCAATATCAAATACCCATTATAAATATGTAATAAATGGAATATGTTCTTTCTGTTTTTCTCCCGATTGCTTCTGTTGTCAATATTATCAATGTATTGAATGGTTCTCATGTGTCACATACCTGACATGTCCCGACAGAAGTTCTTGAATTTCTCGGGTCATGAGTAGAAATTTCCTTTCATTTCTATTAGACTAGGAATGTGAAATCTTTAGAAATTCAGGTGAATAGATTATGGAAACTCGCCAGCGATTTGCTGATAAGATCGATTGGGGTCTTCTCTTTTTATTGATGCTGTTCTTTATTGTAAGTGCAATGGGAATCAGCAGTGCCCAGACCTCAGGGCAATATGGGACAAACTTTGTGATTAGACAGGCTTTTTGGTACGTAGTGGGCGGTATCATCATCGGCGCTGCGTTATTTCTCGACTCAGATCAGTATAAACGGCTTGCCTGGTACATATACGGCGCAGGAATCTTCTTGCTCGTTTTATTATTGATTTCTCCGGAAAGCATCGCACCTCACCGGAATGGGGCCAAAAGCTGGTTCATGCTTGGACCGCTTGGATCGATACAGCCTTCAGAGTTCATGAAGACATTCTTAATCCTTGCTTTGGCACGTGTCATTACCAATCATCATGAACTTAATCCAAGAAAAACAGTGCAGACGGACTTTCAGTTATTGATTAAAATCGGCTTGACCACCCTTCTCCCCCTTGCTTTCATCATGCAGCAGCCGGATTTAGGGACATCACTGGTCATACTGGCCATTATGACGGGTATCATCCTCGTTTCAGGTATTACGTGGAAGCTGATTGTGCCTATCTATGCTTCGATCGGAGTCTTAGGTGCAGGCATCCTTTCACTGGTCATATGGGCACCACAATTATTGGAGAAATATTTAAACGTGAAACCTTACCAATTCGGACGGATCTATGCCTGGCTCGATCCGTACAATTATGCTAAATTAGAAGGATTTCACTTGATCAACTCCCTTAACGCCATTGGTTCGGGACAGATTTTCGGGAAAGGCTACAGTGACCGGGAAGTGTATATCCCGGAAAATCATACGGACTTTATTTTCAGTGTCATCGGTGAAGAATACGGATTTATCGGCGCAAGTGTCGTCATCAGCTTATATTTTCTGCTGATCTACCACCTAACCAAGACGGCCCTTGATACGAAAGAGCCTTTCAACGCGTATGTGTGTGCAGGGATCATCAGTATGATCACGTTCCATGTGTTCCAGAACATCGGCATGACGATCCAGTTGCTCCCGATCACCGGTATCCCCCTTCCGTTCATCAGTTATGGAGGGAGCTCCCTCATGGGGAACATGCTGGCCCTCGGCCTTGTGTTCAGTATGAGGTTTCATCATAAAACGTATATGTTTTCTTCTGAAGATTCCTAATTACCGGTTGCATTCATCCCTGAAATGTGTAAAATAATAGTAATTAGATATGGAATATTCTGTGAAGAAGAGAGTAATCCCGACGTGGATCATAAGCGAGCCGGGGGCGGTGGGAGCCCGGTATGAAGCCCTGGATGAACCGCACTTCTGAGAAGTTCTTCTTGAAATCAGTAGGGAAGGACCGGGATCTCCCGTTATACAATGAGTGTCCTTAATCGGGAATAAGAGTGGTACCGCGAGCTAAACTCGTCTCTGTATAGAGACGGGTTTTTTTGTGTTTTATACTAATGGGAGGTGTAACAAGATGGACTTGAAATTAATATTTGCCCAAGAATTAAAGACTCAGCTCCTGCAGGACTGGCGCGAGAAAGAACTATACGATTTGATTGAAACCCCGAAGCATAGTCATTTAGGGGACTTAGCCTTCCCTTGCTTCCAGTTGGCCAAAACCATGAAAAAAGCTCCTGCACAGATCGCGAAGGAAATGGCCGCTGAGATTACCTCTCCCCTTTTCACCAAGGTGGAGGCGGTTGGACCTTATATCAATATTCACTTTGACGGGGCTAAAGCAGGAAAAGAAATCGTGTCGGGGATTTTGGCGAAAGGAAAGGACTATGGAACCCACACCTTTGGAGAAAACAGAACCGTCGTATTAGACATGTCCTCCCCCAACATCGCCAAGCCGTTTTCCATGGGGCACCTCCGTTCAACGGTCATCGGGAATGCCATTGCCACCATTGCGGAAAAATGCGGCTATCGTACCGAAAAAATCAATTACATCGGAGACTGGGGAACACAGTTCGGCAAACTGATCGTCGCTTTCAAAAAGTGGGGAGACCCTGATAAGGTCAAAGAAAATCCCATTGCCGAGTTGTTCATTCTTTATAAAAAATTTCATGAAGAAGCAGAACTCGACGCTTCCCTTGAGGAAGAAGGAAGAAAAGCCTTTAAGCTCCTCGAAGACGGGGATGAAGAGATTACCGGGCTTTGGAGATGGTTTAAGGATGAATCACTCCAAGCATTTAAGACGATTTACTCTTTACTTGGCGTCCAGTTCGATTCCTATAACGGTGAATCATTCTTCAATGACAAGATGGAAGAAGTCGTGACCTTGCTTCAGGAACATCATCTTCTGGAGGAATCCCAGGGGGCTCAAGTCGTTCGGATGGATGATGGGAATCTGCCTCCCTGCCTGATTAAGAAATCTGATGGAGCAACCCTTTATGCCACACGGGACCTGGCTGCTGCCCTTTATCGTCAGCGTCAATATGCCTTTGATGAAGCCCTGTACATTGTAGGCCAGGAGCAGACCATCCATTTCCAGCAAGTGATGAACGTCTTGAAAAAGCTCGGGTACACTTGGGCGGATGAAATGAAGCATATTCCATTCGGTTTGTATTTAAAAGATGGAAAGAAGATGTCTACAAGAAAAGGAAGGGTCATTCTCCTTGAAGAAGTGCTTCACGAAGCCATCAAAATGGCAGAGGACAACATTAAGCAGAAAAACCCTGACTTAAAGGATGCTTACAGAGTTGCAAGAGATGTCGGGGTCGGAGCAATCATTTTTCATGACCTGAAGAATGACCGTCTCAATGATATTGAATTCTCCCTTGAACATATGCTCACCTTCGAAGGTGAAACCGGTCCTTATATTCAATACACGTATGCGAGAGCCCAGTCCCTTCTCAGAAAAGCAGGACAGATTGATCCACTGACATTTGAAGGTCTTGAAGATGCTGAAAGCTGGGACGTGATTAAACAGCTGCGGTTATTTCCGGAAATCATCGAAAAATCATGGCAACATTATGCTCCATCTGTCATTGCCAAATATTTAATCGCCACATCACAAAGCTTCAACCGTTACTATGCTAAAACCAAAATCATTTCAGATGACAACCAGCAACATTCCCGTCTGGCCCTGGTTCATGCCGTGGGGATTGTCCTTGCCGAAGGATTGCGATTATTGGGGATGAAATCCCCTGCTGAAATGTAGAATCCGAAAGAATACTGTCACTATTTCCCGAGAAATAGATTTATTTCGAGAATGTGAACGATTCAGTTCTTTAAGTACAGGTTGAATAGGATATTTCATGACTCCCTTTATGAAAAGTGATATACTTTCTTATGTTCTATTAAAAACGAAACTAACGCTTTATTCATAAAGGAGATTACTTATGTCTGAACTACTTCACACGTTCGAAGCATGGTTAATGGATTATGGTGTATGGGGACTGATCATCGTCTCTTTCGCAGATTCATCTTTCTTCCCCATTCCACCTGATGTATTACTGATTCCATTGGCGATTGCCAACCCCGGCAGTGCACTGCTTTACGCACTTTATACGACGATCGCTTCCGTCATCGGAGCCCTTTTTGGATGGTTGATCGGGAAAAAGCTGGGTCGCCCGATTCTTGTTCGGCTATTCTCTGAAGCAAGAATTCAAAAAGTAGAAGAGTACTTCAAAAAGTTCGGCCCAATGGCATTACTGATTGCAGGTCTGACACCGGTCCCGTATAAGATTTTCACCATATTCGCAGGGGTATCCGGCGTGAAGATCCGGGTACTTGTGATCTGGTCGATCATCGGCAGGGGGATCCGCTTTTTCCTGGAGGGTGCAATCATTCTCACATTGGGAGCAAAAGCAAAACCTTTTATCGAGGAGAACTTCACTATACTGACACTTGCTGCAGGCGGTGTACTGATTCTTGTCTATCTCGTCTACTTGGTCATCAAAAAGAAAAAGCAAACTCCTTGATCAGCTGATTTAAAAAGGAGCATGGGATCACCCCATGCTCCTTTTTTATTCGGAAGCTCCCACGACAAAGCGCAGATGCTTATGTAATACGCGTAGGGACTGCCTGCTGCCTTCATAGAGTTCCCCATCCATATCAAGCTTCTCATCCTGTCCGAGTTCAATATGGGCTTCTTTTGCTTGAATGTGCATAATATCGTCATATTCTTCGCTGATATTGCCAGTACTTTTAATGACGAGAAATTCCTTCAGCAATGGAAATCCACTTTTCTTCACCAAATATATGTCCATCAATCCATCGTCCATATTGATACACGTAGGCAGTGGATTGGACCCGATCGAACGTCCGTTTGCGACCAACAGCATGACGACCTCTTCTTCCACTACCTCATTTTCCGTCGTGACCTTCACATTCAAGATAGGTGAATCCTGAATCGATTGGAATGCACTGATATAATAGCTCAGTTTCCCGAGGACGCTCTTTGATCCTACATCAATATTATCGCTCGTCTGTGCAACCAATCCCGTGCCCCAGAAGTTACTGAAATACCTCTCCCCTGCTTTCACAATGTCGATTTCCTGTTCATAAGGCTGTTCGGTTATAAGACGGACGGCTTGTCCAATATTCATCGGAATGCGCAGGGAGCGGGCAAAATCGTTACATGTGCCTCCAGGAAGAATGGCGACAAGCGGACGATCACTGAGAACAGACAGCCCATTGATGGCTTCATGGATCGTACCATCCCCGCCCATGATGACCACCAGCTCATAGCGACTCCCTGATTCCCTGCAGACCCTTTCTGCATCTCCCTTTTCTTTTGTTTTATGAATGATGAGTTCGTTGCAGATATCCAATAAAGGGGGGACGGCATCCTTCAACAGGATTTCGAGTGTCCCTTGACCTGCCTTGCCATTGCATATAAGCAATACTTCCGAAAATCTCGCCATGAATATCGTCACCTAACCTATAGATTTAGTATGGTACATAAAAAGAGGCTGACCCAAAACGATGAGTGATGATCATCCTTATCGGACCAGGCCATATGATTAGAAAATATTTCAACCTATCATGTGTACTTACCGGCTTTTGAAGCCAATGAATCTTGGGTCAACCTCTTTTACTATGCCGTATTCGAGTCTTCCTGAGGGACTTGGAGTACAGATCGATAGGCAATTCCGAGACGCCCTTTGATATAGCTTTGGGGGTCATAGGGAATATGCTGATGCTGCATGCGATGAAGCTCCATTTCTGCAAACATAGCCAGTGCACGACAAACCTGATCCAATGCCATGCTTATACGATGTGGATCTGAAGGCTGGTCCCGGCTCATACAGTAGTATGAAATCTCATCTGCCTTCTTTCTGATTTCCTTTAATGCTTGTGGATCAAACATCATTCTTTCCATGCCTAACCCTCCCCTTTACCTTTAGCTATAGTATATCGGGAAGAATCGGGAATTATGTCTGTCCTATATTTCGGATATGCGTGGATTATGAATCTTGTGTTAACGTCTTAGGTAATGGTTGATACTGCTTTAGTGAATGAAGAATTTCCCGTCTTGATTTCGTTTTTGAAATATTCACACCGACGTTCGACAATTTCGTTATCACTTTTTTAAAGCGATCGTTCTCCTTTACCACGTTATTCACCTCTTTTTAAAATATCGTTACCTATTTGTACGTTTTACTCCGTAAAAGGTTTCACTTATTGTAATATGGTTTTCCTTTTCCCTAAAAATGAAACGATAATCCTACTTTTACACATTTCAGAAGAATAATTTGTTTCGAATTACACAATTTATACTCATGAAAACTAAACTGACATGTATTCTTATCACAACGTCCCTATTTTTTAGTCTAATTGGTCTACATAAAATAAATGCCGTAAGCACGTATATTGTAAAAAAAGGAGATACACTTTGGACCATTTCCAGGGAGTTTCAAATCGGATTGTCTGAAATGATCCGTGCGAACCCCCAGTTGAAAGATCCAAACATCATTTATCCGGGTCAAAACATTAAAATCCCTGGCATCACTTCCCAAAGTTCATTCGAAAACCAAGTCATTGAATTAACAAATAAGGAACGGGAGAAAAACGGCCTCCCTCCTCTTCACTCTGACGGAAATCTCTCTCGGGTCTCCTTGTATAAGTCCCGTGATATGAGGGATGCCGGGTACTTCTCCCATAGAAGCCCGACCTACGGAACTCCCGATGAGATGCTGACACGTTTCCACATCGTATATAGCGAAGCTAGTGAAAATATCGCTGCCGGTCAAATGAGTCCTGAAAAAGTTGTCCGGGACTGGATGGACAGTCCGGTTCACCGTAAGAACATTCTCAACAAGTCCTATACACATGTGGGCGTAGGATATGCCGATGGTGGGACTTACGGGTCGTACTGGACACAGCTGTTTATTGCGAAATAAACAGCTGAATGAGGAAGGTCCGTCCCTCCAAAAGCTCAACTAAGTTTGGAAAAACATGTTCAGAATAAGAGTGGGATATAGGATGGATAATAAGGGTGTACTGCCATTATGATCAAGGGGGAATTTTTCATGCAAGTACGTGATATTATGTCGACAAATGTGGAAGCAGCTTCTAACCAGGATTCACTTGAGAGCGTCGCTTCCAAGATGAGTTCCAGAAACGTTGGTTCCGTTCCTGTCGTTGAAAACGGCCAGGTTGTCGGGATGATTACGGACCGTGATATTGCGACCCGTGGACTGTCTCAAGGTGCACAGGGAAATGTCTCTCAGGTAATGTCACAGCAAGTTGTGACCATTTCTCCTGATGCATCCGTAGAAGAAGCATCGGCTTTGATGTCCCAGCATCAGGTGCGCCGTTTGCCTGTTGTGGAAAATGGTCAGCTGGTCGGGATGCTGGCTTTAGGAGATTTGGCAGTACAGCAGAAATCCGATCAAAGTGCCGGAAGCGCCTTAAGCGGAATCTCCCAGAATCACCTTCGTTAATAAAGGCTTAAGAGCAGAAACTTCATAGCTTTCTTTTACTGTATAAGGGGCTTCTGCAGCCCCTTATTCAGCATGTAAGAGATCTTAATCGACTTATTGTGACGAAGAGATGGGCATATCGTCATTTTTTTCATGTTCAGGAAGGATTTTCTTTGTTTGTGACGAATTTGTGATTAATGCAAAAGGTGTTTATGGAGGAGGATGTTTTGTATGAGCCGTGCCGCACGATCGTATCGGAAGGAAGTTCGTCATTTTAAACGTGAGAACCGCAAAAGAGTCTTCGCCGACAGCATTCTTGATTTCTTATTTATGTTATTTGGTATTTCAATGATCACGGGGATTTTATTATTTGTTTTAGGATTTTGGAATTTTTATTAATCAGATCTCTGCCATTATTTATCCTATTTTAATAGCTTGAACGCTTAACCGTCGCCATGGATTTCTATGGCTTTTTTTGTGTTACGGGCTGCACTCACCACATAAAAAATCATTATTCAAATAAACATATATAAGTTATTCCACGATAATTATCCGCGCTATTACTTTCGTCATAAGCGTATCCCGAAAACCTTTATTACTATGATAAAATAGTTCGGTTCACTAAATAAAATCTGGTAATATTTTAATATTCAGATAATAACTTGACTTTCATTTTAAATTTTCAGATAATAATACATGTAACCGACACAAATTTTTGAGGGGGTTATCATGGATATTTTAAACAATTTAGTTACGGAAGCAAACTCCATATTATGGGGGTATATTTTAATCGGTGTACTGCTCATTTTAGGATTATACTTCACAATCGGATCTAAATTTGTTCAAATTCGCCATATAGGTGAAATGCTTCGATTATTAGGGGATAAAGATGTCGTTGAAGCAGAAGGGGAAAAGCAGATTTCTTCCTTACAGGCATTCTTTATTGGAGCAGGTACTCGAATTGGTACAGGTAATTTAGCAGGAGTAGCCATTGCCTTAGCAATTGGGGGACCTGGAGCGGTCTTCTGGATGTGGCTCGTTGCCATTCTGGGAGGAGCCAGCGCCTTTGTCGAAAGCACATTGGCACAGATTTATAAAGAAAAGGATAAGGTAGGATTCAAAGGCGGCCCCGGCTACTATATGAAGAAACAACTGGGCAAGCCCTGGATGAGTTCGATCTTTGCGGTTACCATCATCCTATCCTTTGGGACAACCTTTAATGCTGTTCAAAGTAATACCATCGCAACGGCCTTCAGTAATTCATTTGGCATCAATACGTTTGTCATTGGAATTGTACTTGCCGGATTGACTGCACTCATCATCTTTGGCGGTGTGAAACGCATAGCCAACTTTTCATCTTTCATTGTACCGATCATGGCAGGCTTTTATATTGTACTCGCTCTATTTGTAGTCATTACGAATATCACTGAAATGCCCGGCGTCATCGCCATGATTTTCAAGAGTGCCTTCGGCTTTGAACAAGTCGTCGGTGGGGGTATCGGAGCCGCGATCATGAACGGTGTAAAGCGTGGGCTATTCTCCAATGAAGCCGGAATGGGTAGTGCACCGAATGCGGCGGCTACGGCATCGGTTTCCCACCCTGTCAAGCAGGGGTTCATCCAGGCACTGGGGGTATTCTTTGATACGATTCTCGTATGTTCCGCGACGGCCTTTATCATATTAACGTCAGACGCCTACGGTTCCGGTTTAACGGGAATCGAACTATCGCAAGCTGCCATGTCTGAACACTTTAACTCATGGGCCGGAATCTTTCTGGCGATTGCCATCTTTACCTTTGCCTTCAGTTCCATCATTGGGAGTTATTATTATGGTGAAGCCAATCTTCCATTCATTAATAAAAGCAAGACCGGCCTTCTGATCTACCGCTTCATTGCACTGGGAATGGTGATCTTCGGGTCTGTCGCAAGTCTTGATATCGTCTGGAGCCTCGCTGACTTTTCAATGGCCTTGATGGCCCTTACGAACTTGGCTGCCATCGGTGTCCTGGCACCGATCGCCTTTAAGGCTTTGGACAACTATATGACGCAGCGTCGTCAAGGATTGGATCCTGTCTTCTATGCAGATGATATTCCTGGTTTAAAGAATGTCGAATGCTGGCCAAAGCGTCAAAGTGATATGCCTAAAAAAGCCGTAAATGAATAATCAACCTTCTACGAAAGAGCAGGGGCAGGTCCCTGCTCTTTTTTCTTGTCATTTTTTTCTATTCCATTCTCAGGTATACTATTGATAGAAAGTTAGTCAAAGGAGCCATAACATGATGAGTATCCTATCTGCTCTTCTAGGGGTATTATTTTTTCTTAACCTGATCCTTGCCGCTGTCATCATATTCTTGGAGCGGAAAGATGCGGGAGCGACCTGGGCCTGGCTGATGGTGTTGTTCTTCATTCCATTTCTGGGGTTCATCCTCTATTTGGTGTTCGGGCAGAACTTGAGCAGGAAAAGGTTATTTGACTGGGAGGATATGAAGAAGATCGGAATTGAAGGCTTGATTCACAATCAGATTCAATCCTTGAAGGAACATCGTTTTCCTTTTAAAAATGAAATCGCCTTTCGTTATCAGGATCTTATTTATATGCATCTGATCAATAATGAGGCCCTACTGACCCAGGATAATGAGGTCACCTTTTATACACACGGAGAAGACAAGTTTGAAGCGCTGTTAGAAGACATCGAGGCAGCAGATGATCATATTCATATACAATATTATATTTTCAAGAAAGATCAGCTAGGTATGCGCATCTTGAAGAAGCTCACGGAAAAAGCTAAGAAAGGCGTAAAGGTCAGGGTCCTATACGATGAAATGGGGTCCAGGCGAACGAGGCGGGGGTTCTTTAGAGACCTCCTCTCTGCCGGTGGTGAGGTGGAAGTATTTTTCCCTTCCAAGATCCCCTTTATCAACCTCCGCTTAAACTATCGGAATCACAGGAAGCTTGTGATCATTGATGGAAAAGTTGGCTATGTAGGCGGCTTTAATATCGGGGATGAATACCTGGGCTTGAACCCCAGGTTCGGTTATTGGCGGGATACCCACCTCAGAATTGCCGGCAGCTCTGCACTCGCCATGCAGACAAGATTCATCCTCGATTGGAATCAGGCAAGCCGATCAAAGAAGATTGCCTATGACCTGCGATACTTTCCCCCGCCATCTTTCACGGGGGATGCAGGGGTTCAGATTGTCACATGCGGTCCCGACTCGGAATGGGAGCAGATAAAAAATGGCTATATCAAAATGATTTCATCAGCCAAGGAATCCATCTACATCCAGACCCCATACTTCATTCCAGACGTCAGTCTCCTCGATTCTTTGAGGATTGCTTCTCTTACAGGGGTGGATGTCCGGATTATGATCCCGAATAAACCCGACCATCTATTTGTCTATTGGGCGACGTATTCGTATATCGGGGAGCTCCTGAAAGCCGGAGCGAAGATTTATATTTATGATAATGGATTTATACATGCCAAAACGATTGTCGTCGATGAGGTCATTTCCTCTGTCGGTACAGCCAATATCGATGTCCGAAGCTTTCGTTTAAACTTCGAGGTCAATGCCTTTTTATATGATCAGGCACTCTCTGAGGATCTTGGAGTTGTATTTAGAAAGGACATTGAAAAGAGCAGGGAATTAACATTGGAAGACTATCATCAAAGACCTTTGACGATCAAAGTGAAGGAATCCATATCAAGGCTGTTGTCCCCGATCCTATAGATGAGATGATTGGACATTGCCATCTGCCGATAGAAAAAGGCATAATAGACTTATTGTGAAAGAAAAAGAGAGGGATGAGATCATGAGTGTGCACAAAGAAATTTCCAAGCATTCCAACATGCAAAATCAGCTTGTTCAGCAATTTATGAAACTGGATGAGCAGAGAGAAAAGGCGATTGACGAAGCTGTTCAGCTTTGTTCTGCCGGAAAACCTTTTACAACAGATCACATTAATCAAGTAACAAATGAAATCAATGCCCTGGCAAGACGCGGTGTCGTTCCCCAAAGAAAACTTGTGTCAACGGAAATGGTTGAAGAATATGTCGCGAGACTAAAATAAGCTGGACAACATAAATAACCCTGATACGCCTGCAACCATTCTGATGGTGAGGTCGTATCAGGGTTACTTTATTAGAAGGCTGAAATTTAGGCTTTTAATGCGCTATTCCACCCATCATAAACAAATACAGGCTGTGTATCGTTTTCGGCTCTCTCTGTCACCACATAGTTTTTATGTGCTACGACCGTTTGATCATCTGGTAAGTCCAGTTTCTTCGCAATTTCCCTATCCATTTTGACGATGACAGTATTTTCTCTCAAGGTCGTGACGACACCATTGATGACATGTTTCTTTCTTTTAAACTGAATCGTATCCCCAAGGTTTGCATTCTCTTTTGAATAAACGAATGTATTTTCCATTTTAAAGTCCCCTTTTTAGTTAAAATGATCGTTCTCTTTTTAATTGAAAGAATTTTCTAATAATATTATTTTAACTTGTATTTATATAAATTTCAATGAATGACTTATCCTTTTTGTACCACAATTACATAAAGTCAAAACCTTTTGATGTCTTTTTTCAAAATCTTTTACAGCCAAAGCGATGCCTGGCTGATTTTCGCTCCAGGTG
>NZ_BCVQ01000077.1 GCF_001591825.1 Rossellomorea vietnamensis NBRC 101237 | reverse complement strand
TACAATCCACTCTGTGGTACTACTTTAGTTAAACGCGTAAACACATAGTTTTTTGAAAGAACAATTTGTCTAAAAAGACTTTTCATGGTAGCAACTAAATTCATACACTTTTAGAGAACTTTCGTTTACCCATTTATAAAAAGAGTAATAAATTAATAAAAGAAAAGAACGCACCTGAAAAAGGTACGTTCTAGGGTTTTTGCTTTATGATTTATGTTGGTTCTTTCAAACGTTGACTTCTTGTTTGGCGTTCATTTTGGTGGCGACGAATTTGGCCAGGTCGACGACGCGGCATGAGTAGCCCCATTCGTTGTCGTACCAGGCAAGGACTTTCACTTTACGACTGCCCATGACCATTGTGGACAAGCCGTCGATGATGGCTGAATGTGGGTTTGTATTAAAATCGATTGAGACGAGTGGTTCTGTTGTATATTCCAAGACTCCGTGCAGGGAACCAAGGGAGGCTGTGACGAATGCTTCGTTGATTTCATCAACGGTTACGTCCCTTTTCACATCCACGACCAGGTCCACTAATGAAACATTCGGGGTCGGTACACGCAGCGCCATGCCGTGAAGCTTCCCGTTTAGTTGAGGAAGCACTAATGATAATGCTTTCGCAGCACCCGTTGTCGTCGGGATGATCGATTGGCCGCATGCTCTAGCTCTTCTTAGATCTTTATGTGGATTGTCGATATTCTTTTGATCATTCGTGTAGGCGTGAACCGTCGTCATGAGACCGTTTTCAATTCCGAACTGCTCATCCAGCACTTTCGCTACAGGAGCCAGACAGTTCGTCGTGCAGGAAGCATTGGAGATGACACTGTGTTCTTCTATATTTAATGCGCTTTCATTTACACCCATCACAATGGTAACGTCTTCATTTTTACCCGGGGCCGTCAGGATGACTTTTTTCGCTCCTGCTTCCAAGTGAAGGCTCGCTTTGTCTTTTGAATTGAATTTTCCCGTCGCTTCGATGACGATATCGATGTTCAGTTCATTCCATGGTAATGCTTTAGGATCACGATTGCTTAATAGTAAAACACGTTTTCCGTTGACGATGAGTGCATGATCTTCCACCACTACATCTGCCTGGAATGTCCCATGATTTGTGTCATACTTTATTAAATGAGCTAACGTTTCAGCAGGGTAGCTTGCGTTAATGGCTACAACCTCTAAGTTTTCCTCTAATATTGCTTTTCTGAAAACCATTCTTCCAATACGTCCAAAACCATTGATTGCAATTTTCGCCTTCATAAATCCGGCTCCCCTCTATATTAATGTTATACTTATATGTTTATTTGCTAAAAATAGTATAACATATTTGGAGAATTAGTTAATAAGTATTTTGCGGATTTTTAATGTTTTATTATTCTGACAAATAGGCTTATTGTATGTATATTTTTGTGGTTTGGAATCATACTTGATTTGAAGGTTTTATTCACACATTCTCTCGGAGCATATGCTGGTTGAGTTCCGCTCCAGGTTGCTCGCTTTCCGCGGGGCTGGCGATGAGCCTCCTCGGCTTCGCCTGCGGGGTCTCATCTGTCCAGCTTTTCCCGTCGGAGTCGAGCAACCTTCCGCTACACTCAACATGGGTATTATGATAATACGAATAGTAAATGTCAGATCAATCCACCAAATGTTACTCTTAGACAACATAAAAAACCGACAAGGGTTTCTTGTCGGTCGTTTGTGTTGTTATGGTTGTAGGTCCCATTCTGTTAATAGAGCTTCTAGTTGTTCTTTTGTGTCATGCAGGGTTCCGTTGTTATCGATGACTGCGTCGGCAAGGTTGACTTTGTCCTTGAGTGGGAATTGGGATGCGATCCGTGCTTGTGCGTCTTGACGGTTTAAGTGATTGCGTTCCATTAAGCGTGACAATTGTGTTTCTTCGTTTACGTAAATGACTAGGGTGCGTTCGACCATCCACGTGAGGTCGCTTTCGAATAGCAAGGGAATATCCATGAATATGGTGTTCTTGCCGGACGCGATGGCTTCGTCTTTATGCTGGAGCATCATGCTTCTGACGGCAGGGTGCACGATGCTGTTCAGCATTTTTCTTTTTTCTTCAGAGTTAAAAATGATTCCACCGAGTTTTTCGCGGTTGATGGCCGAATCGTTTTCGTGAAGGATGCCTTCACCAAATTCTTCGACAATCGCCAGATAGGCAGGCTGCCCCACCTCGACCACCATACGGGCTGCGAGGTCTGCGTCGATTATGGTATATCCTTTTTCTTGTAACATGGTGGAGATTGTACTTTTACCACTTGCAATTCCACCTGTTAATCCTATAATACGTGCCATGATCGTGTCCTTTCCAATACTCGCCGGTCACTAGAACCTCAGGATCCCGATCAGGATGAGCAGAACACCCGGAAGGAATGAAACGCGGTGAATCCAGCGCAGGTGAGAGAAGAATTCCCCCATCTTCAATCCGGAAAATAAGAACGCGAAGCTCATCGCAAAAATCGCCAGGGTTAGTAGTAGTGGCGAGAAATGTAATAACGCGGCACCGATCCCGGCACCGAAGGCATCCAGTGACAAGGCGATCCCAAGCATGAATGCCTCGATTCCGGTAATCGTACCCGATTTATCAAAGTCCGCCGTGAGCGGTCTTCTTAATATTTGAATCACTAAACCTATGGATTTAATTTCAAAATTGATCAATGTTTTTTCATGTGACAGTACCGTCTCTTTTTCTGGTCTGAAGAACTGGTAGAGAACGGCAGCGCCGATCACGACAAGGATCATTCCGCCGATTCTTCCCGCCCAGACCGGGGTGATGATGGACCCGATGGTTTGACCGAGTAACATCGCCAGCAATAAAGAGCTCGCTGAACAGATCGATATGATGCTGATTGATTTTGTAGGGATTTTCACTTTTCGCAATCCATAAGTTAAACCGGTGCTAAAACTATCGAGACTTACAGCGAACGCCAGCAGTAATAAGGAGATTGTTTCACTCATCTAATAGCCCTCCCGAAAATCATTACAATACTATATGGTAAGGGCTTATCAAATGTTAAACGTTCTTTTTACTGCTGGCAGCGGGGGCAGTAATGGGTCCCCCGCCCAGCCGACACTTTCTTCTCGATCGTTGTACCGCAGTTCCGGCACGGCTCTTCTTTCCTGCTGTAAACATACAGGTTCTGTTGGAACATCCCCATCTGTCCCTGGGAATTCACGTAAGACCGGATTGTGCTGCCACCCATTTCCACCGCTTCTGTCAACGTGTGGATGATTTCACTGTGGAGACGTTCAATTTCTTCCCGTGACAGGGACTTTGATTTCCGGTCGGGATGAATCCCTGCACGGAATAGGGCTTCATCCACATAGATGTTTCCGAGGCCCACCAACACCGTTTGATCCAATAAGGTGGCCTTCACGATCCTCTCCGTCCTCCCGAGCTTTTCAGCCAGATAGTCTGGGGTAAACTCCGACAGAAACGGCTCCGGCCCCAACTGGAGGAGGGGCAGGTGAAGGAGTTCTTCCCCCTTTTTAAAGAGATGCATCGTCCCAAACTTCCGGACATCACGGTATCTGAGTTCCGTTCCATCCGTAAAGTGAAAGATGACATGAGTGTGTTTTTCAATGGGATCCTCATGATCAGCCAGATTATACTTTCCTTCCATTCTTAAATGAGAAACGAGGGCAACATCGTCACAAGAGAAGATCAAGAACTTCCCTCTTCTTCTCATTTCATTAATTTCCTGGCCTCTCAAGCTATGGATGAATTCATCCGTTTCAGGTGGATTCTTGATCATTTTTGGCCAAAAGACACTGACGTCCTTTATTTTCTTCCCTGATACAAGGAGCTCCAATGTCCTTCTGACCGTTTCTACTTCAGGCAGCTCTGGCATGGTGCCACCTCCTTCTCAATAAAACTACTTCGCGTCGTACCATGTTTGTCCGTACGAGTAATCAACCTTTAATGGAACCTCGAGCTCCATTGCGTTTTCCATCACTTCAGGAACAATTTTCTTCAATGTTTCGATTTCATCCTCAGGGGCTTCGAAGATCAATTCATCATGCACCTGCAAGAGCATCCGTGTTTGAAGTTTCTCTTCCTTCAAACGGGCCGCCATATCGATCATGGCTTTCTTGATGATATCTGCTGCACTTCCCTGGATTGGTGTGTTCATCGCAGTACGTTCCGCAAAGCTCCGCAAATTGAAATTACGGCTCGTAATTTCAGGAAGGTAACGGCGTCTGTTCATCAGCGTCGTCACATACCCCTTCTGTTTCGCATCCTGTACGATATCATCCATATATTCTTTCACGCCGGGGAAGCTTTCTAAATATTTCTTAATGAATTCCCCTGCTTCTTTTCGTGTTATATCAAGACTTTGTGACAGTCCGTAGTCACTGATTCCATAGACGATCCCGAAGTTAACGGCTTTCGCATGCCTTCTCATATTGGATGTGACCTCTTCCTTCTCCACTCCAAACACGTCCATGGCCGTTTTCGTATGGATGTCCATATCATTACGGAAGGCTTCCACCAATTTCTCATCCCCCGCTATATGGGCAAGCACACGCAGTTCGATCTGTGAATAATCGGCAGCGAACATGACCCATCCCTTTTCAGAAGGAATGAACGCCTGACGAATCTTCCTGCCTTCTTCCAGGCGGATCGGAATGTTTTGAAGGTTCGGATCCGTTGAGCTCAGGCGGCCGGTTTGAGTGAGGGCCTGGTTGAACCGCGTATGGATCTTGCTCGAATCTTTATGAACGACCTTCAATAATCCTTCGAGATAAGTGGACTGGAGCTTTCCTAACTGACGGTAGTGCAGGATATGATCAATGATTTCGTGCTTGGACTGAAGCTTTTCCAATACGTCTGCGGAAGTGGAGTAACCAGTCTTTGTTTTCTTCACAACCGGCAGACCCAATTTTTCAAAAAGGATCACACCGAGCTGCTTCGGAGAATTGATATTGAAGCTCTCCCCTGCCAGTTCATGAATGTTCTTTTCCAATTCTTCCAGTCGGAGGGCAAGCTCTTCCTTCATGGTCATCAAACGATCCTGATCCACTTTCACACCGGTGAATTCCATCTCAGCCAGGATAAGGGCAAGAGGCAATTCCAGCTCCATGTATAATTCATAAAGATCATTTTCTTCCAACTCTTTTATGCATGTTTCCTTTAAGTCTTGAAGGATGAATGCCTTTCGTGCCAGATGTTCGGATAATACTTCAGTGGCAGGGACCTTCTGCTTGGCCCCTTTTCCATACACCGCTTCGTCTGATTCGATGGATGGCTGACCATGTCCTTTTGCGATTGAGGCGAAGTCCTCACTCGATTCAGAAGGATTGATAATGTAAGAAGCAAGCAGCAGATCGAACCCGATCCCTTTGATGTCGATCCCTTGTCGCTTCAGGGCAACGACGGTCTCTTTCGAGTTGTAAACGTTCTTCGACTTCGATCCGTCTTCTGCCCATTTTTTAAAAGCTTCTGAATTCAATGCCGTTTCAAGGGTAAAGAAAATCGTCCCATTTTCGTTATGAAGGCTCATGCCGATGACTTCACCAAGATGATAATTCTCTTCAAGCATTTCGATGTATAGGGAGCTCTCAGTCGACAGATGCTCGTCTGTAATGGTTTCCACCACTTCAAAGGAGATATCATCCAGCTCCTGGGGCTCTTCTTGAGCGGACTCTCCCATTTTTTCGAGAAGGGAGTTGAAGCCAAGGTCCCGGTACACTTCCTTCAGTTTCACTTCATCCCAACCATCATAATTCAGTTCTTCAACCGTGACTTCAATGGGAGCTTCCCTGAGGATCGTGGCCAGTTCTTTACTCATGATCGCCTGGTCTTTATTTTCTTCAAGCTTCTCTTTCAGTTTCTTTCCGCTCACTTTGTCGATGGACTCCAGCAGCTTTTCAAGAGAATCGAATTCCTTCAGGAGCTTGATCGCCGTTTTCTCACCGACACCGGGTACACCAGGGATATTATCGGAGCTATCCCCCATCAAGCCTTTCATATCGATGATCCGGTCAGGGGTGATCTCCCATTTTTCTTTGATGTGCTGAGGAGTATACACCTCGATATCCGTGATTCCTTTTCTTGTGATGCACACCGTCGTATCTTTGGAACTCAACTGGGTCAAATCCTTATCCCCGGAGTATACTTTCACTTCGAACCCGTCGGACTCTGCCTGCAGGGAGAGAGTTCCGATGATATCATCGGCTTCATAGTTTTCTTTTTCATACCGTTTGATTCCGTAAGCATCCAGCAGCTCCCGGATATAGGGGAATTGCTCGGACAATTCAGGCGGGGTCTTCTGCCTGCCTCCCTTGTATTCCGTGAATGTCTTATGACGGAACGTCGTTTTCCCCGCATCAAAGGCCACGAGGATATGAGACGGCTTTTCATCTTCCAGTATCTTCTGCAGCATGGTGGTAAAGCCGTAAACTGCGTTTGTATGTACACCCTTGTCGTTATTTAATAGTGGTAGGGCAAAGAATGCACGGTAAGCAATACTGTTACCGTCAATCAGGACTAATTTTTTGGACATATAAGTACCTCCTGTAAAGGCTTCTGTTTCTATATATTCATTCTATCATGTTGGGGAATGAAAGGAAAAACGGGGACCTTATTTATGGAATGGGACTGTGATTCTTGAAATTCCACTCCTTATAAAAGAAAAAACTCTTCGAAAATGGATCATTCCATTTTTCAAAGAGTCTCTTCCTATTACTCTGTATACCCCATCAACAGCCTCGCATACGGCGAATCGGATGGTAAGATGATGACGGTTTTATCATCCACGGTCTTCTTATACGTTTCGAGCGTTTTATAGAGGTCATAGAAGCTCGGGTCCTTCGAGAAGGATTTGTTGTAAATTTGTGCGGCTTCGGCTTCCCCTTCGGCCCGGATCACATTGGCATCTGCCCCTGCTTTTGCAAGGAGCTCTTTCACTTCACGATCGGTTTCAGCCGTCACCCGTTGTTTCTCGGCATCCCCCATGGACAGGTATTCCTGTGCTTTGGAGTCCCGTTCCGAGATCATTCGGGTATAGACGGAGTTTTCATTCGCTTCTGGCAGGTCGGTGCGCTTCATGCGAACATCCTGAACGACGATTCCATAGTTATCCCGCTGCAACAGCTCATTCACCTTATCTGTCACTTTATCATTCAAGCTTCCCCTTGAAGACTTCTCATCATTGATGATTTCATCATACTCCAATCGACCGAGCTCTGAGCGGACAACGGAATAGATGAATTCTTCCATCTTCGTCTCGGCATTGATCACCGTTCTGGCATTCTTGATCATCTTAAGTGGGTCTTCAATGCGCCACACGGCATAATTGTCGATGAGCATCCGCTTTTTATCTTTGGTGTTGATCTCTGCTTCTGTCACGTCATAGGTCATTTGGTGCTTCGGTAGGGTTGTGACGGATTGGATGAAGGGGATCTTATATTTCATACCCGGTTCCTTATCGATCCGTACCACTTCCCCAAATTGACGGACGACTTTGTATTCTCCTTCTTTGACAATGAAGAGACTTGTGAAGAGGAGAAGGATGACAGCGATGAGGATCACGAAAAAGATCCCTAATTTCGTATAACGCTTCCACTCGATCGGCTCTTTCTTCTTTGTATTGATATCAAATACGTTTTGATCACTCATTCTCATCACTTCCTTCCTGCTTCGCCGGAGGATTCTGATTCTCCATTTGACGGATAGGGAAGTATTTCAGTGTTTCTCCACTATCCTTCATAATATAAATTTCTGCATCCGGCAGGACATTTTCCAACGTTTCCAGCACGAGACGCTTTCTTGTAATTTCAGGGTTCGTTTTGTACTCATTGTATAATTTGTCAAATACCGCTACATCTCCACGCGCCTGCTCCACACGTGCGATTTTATCCCCTTTGGCCCGGGACATGATGGCATCCTTTTCCCCTTTGGCTTCGTTGGTCCGCTGGTTTCGATATTTCTTGGCTTCATTGATTTTCGTATTCATCGTTTCCCTTGCATCCGTGACCGCCGTAAACGCCGAGCGGACCTCTGCATTCGGAAGCTCAACATCCTGCAGCTTCACCGCAAGAATCGAGATCCCGATATCATAATCATCGATCAACTCCGTCAATAAATCCCTTACATCTGCCTCGATTTCGGCTTTCCCGGACGTTAAGGCATCATCGATCAATGAGCTTCCGATAATGCTTCTTAGTGAAGAAGAAGTCGCATCATACAGGATTTCTTTCGGTTTATCCGAGTTGAATAAATAGGCCTCAGGATCGGTGATTTTCCATTGAACCACAAGATCGGCAAGCACAATGTATTCATCCCCCGTGATCATTTTTGTTTCTTTAGGAAAGTCCTTAATTTTCCCGTCTTTTTCTTCATATCCAAATTGAAGACTGAAGGTTTCTTTCGACAGCACTTCCACTGACTGCACCGGCCACGGCATCTTGAAATGCAGTCCAGGCTCCACCACCGGTTCGCCTGCATCCCCGAACGTCAACACCAATGCCTGTTCTGATTCGTCGACGGTATACCAGGATGTCAGTAGGACAACAATCAGGATAATGGCAGCGAGTACCATTCCTGCCAGAGTATAAACACGCTTCAAGCTCATATGCACCCTCCCTTTTCCATCTCTATATCTTATTTTCTGCTTACTAAGATATACGGACGTAAGACAAAAAGGTTTCAATAATATTAAGGGAAGATGACAAGATAAACACAGAAAGCGTTCTCAAAAATAAAAAGCGAAAAGACGAGAACGGGGTTGGTTCTCGTCTTTTCGTAACACCTTGGATGAAGGGGTTTCACTTAGTATCGTAACACCCCATTGTTAATTGAATTTAAAGCGATTGTAAAAACAATGTAAATAAGGTGAAATACACCTAAGGTTTTCCTTGATTTCCACCATGAGAGATGGATGAAGCACGTTTATTCAATGTGACAGTGAAAATAGTTCCTTTTTCAAGTTCACTTTCCACTTCAATATCACCTTCATGGGCTTCAATGATATGCTTGACAATCGCCAAGCCCAAACCGGTTCCACCTGAATTCCGGCTTCTCGCTTTATCCACCCGGTAAAACCGTTCAAAGATGCGGGGGAGCTCTTCCTGGCTGATTCCCATCCCGTTATCCTTCACTTTCACATACACCTTATCCTGATCGTCCTGCACCGTAACCGACACATTTCCGCCTTTCGGAGTGTATGCGATCGCATTGCTGATCAGGTTGATGAACACCTGTTTTAACCGGTAGGAATCCACTTCTGCCGTTCCCCTTGATTCGAAATCGGCTTGAAGGGAAATGTCCTTCGGTTTTGCTTTTTCTTTTAAAATCGGGATTACATCTTCTATCAGCCCTGCCACTTCCACTTCCTCTACGAATAGCTGGAATCCCTGCTTCTCAATTTTAGATAACTCCAGCAGATCCTGAATGAGGGACTGCAGCCGGTCACTTTCCTTTAAGATGATGTCTAAGAAGGATTTCAGCGTTTCAGGATCATCCATAGCCCCGTCTAATAGCGTTTCTGAGAATCCTTTGATCGAGGTGATCGGCGTCTTCAGTTCGTGTGACACATTCGCCACAAAATCTTTGCGCATCTGCTCAAGCTTTTTAAGCTCGGTGATGTCATGGAATACGACAACAATCCCTTTCCATACGTCATTGTTGCCGATAATGGGGGCTCCGTACACTTCATAGTGCTTTCGATCAAGCTTGTACGGAAGGAGAATCTGCCTTCTCAATCGCTCCTCCGTCATAAAGATTTCTTCCACAAGCTTATTCACTTCAGAATAGTGAATCACCTCATGGTATCGTACTTTCTTCAGTTGGCTCTCCTCCAGGTTAAAGAATTCCCTGAACGTCCTGTTCGTTAAGACGACAAACCCCCGGTGATCGATCAATAGAAGAGCGCTCCCCATATTTTCAATCAATGTCGTTAAGCGGTCTTGCTGCATTTCCTGGGAATTCACCATTTCCTGAAGGTTTCTCGCCAGAATATTGATGGAGGTGCTGAGCATACTCGTTTCATCCAGCCGGTCCTCGTAGGTCCTGGCACGGTAATTCCCCTTGGCAAGTTCCATAGCCACATTGGTCGCTGATTCAATGGGCTTTGTATACCTCACCGTAATCCTCGAGCCAAGAATGATGATGAGAACCAGGGCAAGTCCCAATGAAATGGACAGTACAAACCAAATTTGTTGAGTGCCTCTTTCCAGGGCATCCACCTCTGCGCTCATAATGAGAAGTCCCATCTTTTCACCGTTGGCATTTTTTAATGGATACCAGTAATACCGATATTCATTTCCAGATGTGACGAGTTTTTTATGCTTCTGTTTCACATCCCAATTTTTCTGGATTTCCTGTACGATTTTCTTCTGCTGCGGACCAACCAGTGAATCTGACGTATCCGTATCGTGGACCACATCCCCGGATTTATCGAGCACGGTGATCCGGACATCCAATATGTCGCTCAACCCTTTGATCATTTCAGGATCGATTTCTTTCGGTGCCCCGTTCTCCTCAATGGAGCTTGCCAGTAACCTGGTCTCCTTTTGAATCCTGGAGTTAAAGGTATCCAAATAGAAGTTCTTGAAAATCTGGCCCAAAAGCAGACCAAGCCCTATTAAGACAGCGATGATCAACGTAATGAGAGCAAATAGGAGCTTTGTTCTAAATTTGGTCATCGATTTTTAGGCTCCTCCAATTTATACCCGAGACCACGGATCGTTTTGATATAGGTTGGTTTTTTCGTATTGGACTCGATTTTTTCCCGGAGATGGCTGATATGCACATCCACGATCCTCGTATCTCCGGCAAAGTCGTAGTTCCATACCGCACTCAGCAGCTGATCCCTTGTAAGGACCCTTCCTTTGTTATCCGTCAAATATAATAAAAGCTCGAATTCCTTTGGTGTCAGTTCAAGTAATTCTCCTTGGAAATACGCCTCATATTGTTCAGGATATACTTTTAGTTCCCCGACTTCCTTATAATCAGTCGGTTCTTCGGCAGCCGGTTCCGTTTCCCGAATGGCCTGGCTTCGCCTTAGGATCGCCTTCACCCTCGCAACCACTTCACGGGGGCTGAACGGTTTTGTCATATAGTCATCTGCACCAAGCTCCAAACCAAGGACTTTATCGAATTCATCATCCTTCGCCGTTAACATCAGAATCGGGATATTGATCTTTCGCTGCCGCAATTCTTTACATACCTCGATTCCATCCATGGACGGAAGCATCAGGTCAAGGACAATCAAGTCCGGGGACTGTTCAATCGCAAGATCCCTTCCCTCTGCGCCGTCATGTGCTGTTGTCACTGAATAACCGGATTGCTCCAGATTGTACTTTAAGAGTGTTGCAATGGATTGTTCATCATCGACTACCAAGATTTTTTTGCTCATGTGTTGTGCCTCCATACCAAAGAAAATTAACCCCAACATCCAAACTGTTTATGTAATTGTACTTTCATTATAATATAATTCTCCGGGCTTACCATCATTTAATCCTTTTTAGTTTTTTACTGCCCTTTATGATAGGATGCACATCAAGCTTTTTCTTTATCATTTTCATGCATAAAAAAAGAGCTATGATGACATAGCTCCCTCCCGGCATTAGAAGTTTTCCAATGCATGACTATTCATTTTTTCCAGGTGATGAGGCGGACACACCTTGATGGTTCCGTTGATCACCTTTTCATCTTCCTCGTTCGTAGCCGATACCTGGATGGTAACCAGATGGTTATGTGGATTGACTTCTGTCACTTCAAAGAGGAATTGAACCGTTGCATAATGATAGACCGGCTTTGGAAATTCAATGTTTTGCTCCACGATATGGGAGCCCGGTCCCGGCAGATATTTGGATACAGCAGACGTGATGATCCCCGTCAGCATGATAGATGGAACGATTGGCTTTTTAAAAGGTGTCTGTGACGCATAA
Organism: Rossellomorea vietnamensis NBRC 101237; assembly: GCF_001591825.1. Lineage (GTDB taxonomy): Bacteria > Bacillota > Bacilli > Bacillales > Bacillaceae_B > Rossellomorea > Rossellomorea vietnamensis. The sequence goes on along the minus strand of NZ_BCVQ01000077.1, from coordinate 355 downwards.
TCGTGCTGGATATATAATGGATTGGCATCATTTGTGAGCCCAAGGTATAGCAGAAGTTCATTGTCTTCAATTTTTTCTGTGAGGGTCAGTTTTTCACCGACGGTCATTTCTTCGATTTTTCTTCCCAGTTTTCTCTTTTTCCCTAATAACATAAGAAGCACCTCCAAGTATGTAAACGATTACAATTTTAAATAATAAAAATTGTTTTTATTGTCTGTCTATTAGTATTTTATCATTTTTAGGGTTACCATACAAAGAGTTTTTACGCGTGGATTGATCATTTCGTTTTCTGATTGGTGTTGACGGAAGGCGAAAAAACAGATGAGAGAGTGCTGGTTGATTTCCGCTGCAGGTG
>NZ_BCVQ01000076.1 GCF_001591825.1 Rossellomorea vietnamensis NBRC 101237 | reverse complement strand
GCATATTGGATAAGGGTGAAGCAACATTCACTTCACCCCAACATTTGACGTTGAACCGTTTTTTTTGTTCATTTTAAGAAATGGAAATAATACTCTCTGAAATCGGGTCTATCATTATGGTAAAATAGTAATAATTGTATCATTGTCGGATCATAAGAAAAAGGAGGGATCAATGTGAAACGTACCTTCATCATCCTTCTGAATATAGTCACTCTTGTCATTCTCTGGACCCATTCAAATGCTACTTACGATGGTACCCTCTTAAAACACTCACCCCTTAAAACACAGCTAAACCTTCAATCCAGTGAGCAACTGGAAAATATGATCCTCTTACCAGAATCAACGTTTGATCAAGAAGAGGCCGGTGCAATGATCAAACGACTGGATCATATTCCGACCTCGCTCTTGGAGTCCGCCGAATCGCAGAATATCAAGATTCGATTATTCCAAACCAAGTTAACCGATTTTTCTACCACAAGTCACTTGAAAGGAGTCACCCCGAGAGGGTACACTAATAAAAGTATCACGTGGGATGATGTCCCTGGAATAGGTGGTTCCAAGCTTGTACTGGTAAAGATCGGTCATAGTGGGAAAGGAAAAGGGCACAACTCATATAATCTGGAACTTCATGAGTTCGCCCATAGCATTGATCGGTACGTGTTGACGGATCTATATTATGAGCTGGAATTCCTACCCCTTTGGAAAAGGGAAGCACCCCGGGTTTTCCCGGGTGAAGAATATTTCATTCAATACAAAGAAGAATATTTTGCTGAAACATTTGCTATGTACTATTTGAATCCCGAAACTAGGAATCTACTGAAAGAAAAGGCACCCGCAACATATCGATTTTTTAAAGAACTATAAACTAGTAAAAGGTGTGGTCACTGTGAAGCAGTATTTAGACTTGTGCAAACATGTACTGGAAAATGGGACAAAGAAAGAGGACCGGACGGGTACGGGTACGATCAGCACGTTCGGTTACCAGATGCGTTTTGACTTACAGGAGGGATTCCCTCTTCTTACAACGAAGAAATTGCATGTCAAATCCATCATCCATGAACTGCTTTGGTTTTTAAAAGGGGATACCAACGTAGCCTATCTACAGGAAAACGGGGTCCGTATCTGGAATGAATGGGCAGATGAGAATGGTGAATTGGGACCTGTATACGGGCATCAGTGGAGATCTTGGTCAGGTTCAGACGGTGAAACGATCGATCAGATCACAAACCTCATCGAAACGATTAAACATAATCCTGACTCCAGAAGGATGATCGTCAGCGCATGGAATGTCGCCGATGTGGATCACATGGCTTTACCTCCTTGTCACTGCCTGTTCCAATTCTACGTGGCAGATGGTAAGTTATCCTGTCAGTTATATCAACGATCAGCCGATGTATTCCTTGGTGTTCCGTTTAATATTGCCTCATATGCTCTTTTAACGATGATGGTTGCACAGGCTTGTGATCTGGAAGCAGGTGAATTCGTCCATACATTCGGAGACGTGCATATCTATCAGAATCATATAGATCAAGTGAACTTACAGCTTTCAAGAGAGCCTAAATCGTTGCCGAAGCTTGTAATCAATCCTGAAGTGAAGGACATATTCCAATTCACTTTCGAAGATTTCAAACTGGAAGGATACGATCCTCATCCGCATATCAAAGGAGTCGTGAGTGTATGATCTCGTTTATTTGGGCGATGGATCAGAATCAGCTGATCGGAAAAGATAATGGATTACCTTGGAGACTGCCTGAGGATCTGAAATTCTTCAAAAAGACGACGAACGGACATGCCATCATCATGGGGAGAAAGACATTCGATTCCATCGGTAAGCCGCTGCCAAATCGTGAAAATGTCATTTTGACCAGAAATACAGCATTTCAACAAGAAGGCTGCCTTGTCATGCATTCTGTTGAGGAAATTCTGGAGTGGTCTAAAGAAAAAGGCGGAGAAATCTTTATCATGGGGGGAAGGGAAATATATAAACAGTTCATCCCCCATGTAGAAAGACTATATGTCACACAGATCCATCATGAATTTGAAGGGGATACGACCATGCCGGCCATTCCATGGGAAGAATTCACTTGTATCTCATCAGAAAAGGGTGTCAGGGACGAGAAGAATCCTTACGACTATGAATTCAGGATCTATGAAAGAAAATAATCGAGGTTCAAGGAATCATTCAGTCTGCCTTGGACGATATGAGAATCGCATCATAATAAAAAGGTCCAGCCATATGCTGGACCTTTTTATCCGTTCAAATGATGAATTTACACATAGAACAAGATACAGAAATACATAAAACCGCTGCCGGCAAGGACGAACAGGTGCCAGATGGCGTGATTATAAGGAAGCTTGTTCCACACGTAGAAGATGGCACCGACGGAGTACATGATCCCTCCTGTTAAGAGAAGACCGAATCCAGCCCCTGTCAAACTGGCATAAAGTGGTTTAATCGCGATGATCACGAGCCAGCCCATCACAAGATAGAAGAGGGTGGAGACCACTTGGTAGCGCTGAACAAAATAACACTTGAAAACGATCCCCACTATGGCAAGACCCCACACTATCCCAAATAAAGTCCATCCTAATGCGCCTCTCACACTGACAAGCATAAATGGCGTATACGTTCCTGCGATCAGGACATAAATGGCCGAATGATCCAATATCGCAAATAGATTTTTCACCTTAGAAGGCTTAAAGCTGTGCAAGAGTGTCGAAAATAAGTAAAGAAGAATCATCGAAGCCCCGAATATCGAGAAGCTGACAATATGCCAGGCAGATCCTTCGTGAACGGCAAAAATGATTAACATCACTAATGCCGGAATGCTGAGAATCAAGCCGATACCATGGGTGATGGCGTTCGCAACTTCTTCTTTCCAATTGGAAAAATCGAAATCATATGTCAAAGTGGTTTCATCCTTTCTACGATCGTCAAATTGATCGCTTAACGAGTTTCATATATTCATGATAATCCTCTTTAAGCTATTGTGCAATCATCAACATAGTAAAGGAGTAAAGTATTATGGTTGGATTCGAGTGCGGAATGATGTATATTCCTAAGTAAAGAAACGATGATGAGGTGCCAAATATGTGCGGTAGATTTTCTTTGACGACCCCCTTGGAAGAATTGGTAAAACACTATTTGATAGATGAATTTCTTGAAGACTGGCAGCCGAGATACAATATCGCTCCATCCCAGAACGTCCTTTCCCTTATTTCTCATAAGGGGAAGAGGAGGGCAGGTGAAATCAAATGGGGGCTTGTTCCCCATTGGGCTGACGCCTCTAAGTGGAAGCCATTGATCAATGCCCGTAGTGAAACGCTCCTTGTCAAACCCAGTTTTAAAACCCTTGTGCATTCAAGAAGGATGGTGATCTTTGCTGACGGTTTTTATGAATGGAAGAAGGAGGAATCAGGTAGGATTCCGGTAAGGTTCCAATTGAAAGAAGAAAAGCCATTTGTATTTGCCGGGTTATGGGACAGGAATGGGGAGTTCACCACATCGACCATTCTCACAACCGAAGCCAATTCTCTGGTTGAAGATGTACATGAAAGAATGCCTGTGATGCTGACAAACAGTGAAGATATTGAGAAATGGCTCAACACCGATGAATACTCCTTTGATCAGGCTGCATCCGTATTGAAGCCACTTCCACGTGAAGTGATGAAGGGTTACCAGGTGTCCACCTACGTGAACTCTCCTAAACATGATACATCCGAATGCATTGTTCCGGTATCATCTGAAGGATAAAAAATATTCATTTTTTGCACGGTTTGACATTTTATGCGGGCGTAAATAGGGTATAATATAGGCATAAACGGGTGAAAAAGAGGATTGATACTTTGCTTACCAAAACCATCGAGTTCAAATCAAAGTATGGACGGAAGGTCAAAATCTCAGAAGTTCCTGTATTGAAGAAAGACAGCCCTCTCTACCTAAGGGTAAATCTCAGGCTGCATCAATTTATCACTAAAGTGATGAATCATCATGGGCCTAAGACCATCTTCAGCTTTAGAGAACATTTAAAGAGAACGACGAAATGGTCAGAGTACGAAGAAATTTATCAATCAGAAGAATTAAAGAATAATGCATAAGTTTTGCGGGGTTCTGATCCTTGAGGCATAGAGATGCCCATGGATCAGACCTTTTTATATGATTGTCTTCCATTCTGTTAGGGGCTTATCCCGGGATTTATATATCAATCCATGTCCAATGAGTTAAATGCTTACTATCTATTTAAATCCTCAGCGATTAACGATATAATACTAATGATATGGGAGATAGGATGTGGCAAAATTGACCAAAATTAAGATTGTAACAGATTCGACAGTTGATTTATCTGATGAAGTCGTAAACGAATTGGATATTCATGTGGTTCCTCTGTCCATTTCAATTGATGGAGAAACATACTTAGATAGAGTAGATCTTTCACCTCTGAGCTTCTTAGAAAAAATGAAGGCCTCGAAAGAATTACCAAAAAGTTCTCAACCGCCTGCAGGGTCATTTGTTGAACTGTATGATGAATTAGGTAACGATGGATCACGCGTTTTATCCATACATATGACCGGTAATATGAGTGGGACCGTTCGATCGGCAGAGTCTGCTGCGGAAATGTCTTCAGCAGATGTGACGGTAGTAGATTCCCGTTTCATTTCAAAAGGCTTGGCCTTCCAGGTGATTGAAGCCGCCAAACTTGCTCAAGAAGGAAAGTCTATGGATGAAATCCTTGCAGCCATCGAAGAGATCCGTTCCAACACCAAGTTGTTTGTCGTGGTGGATACCCTTGAAAACCTTGTAAAGGGTGGGAGAATCGGGAAAGGGCGCGCCATGATCGGTTCCCTGCTCAATATCAAGCCGATTGCATCACTGGAAGGAGCAGAGTATACTCCTGTTGCAAAGGTTCGAAGTCACTCACAAGTAGTGAAGTATTTAACGGCACAATTTGTGGAAGACGTGAAAGGAAAGACCATACGGGGAGTTGGGCTCGTCCATGCGGATGGAATGAATCTCGCTCAAAACCTGAAAGCCAAGATCATTGAGAAGACAGGATACGATCAAATCGAAATCGCACCGACAACACCTATCATCAGTACACATACAGGTATCGGGGCCATCGGTTTCATGTATTACACAGACTAATGAAAAAAGACGAAGGGAAATGATCCTTTCGTCTTTTTCTTTGTTGAAAAAGACAGCAGGTAAACCTGCTGCCTGTTATCAGGATGGCATCGGAGTCGGGGTGGGCTTTGCGTAGCCTTCTTTATACTGTTCATCAATGAATGTTCTGATTTGCTTGATCGATTCGCCATTTTTATATTTTACGATGGATTCAGCTGCGATTTTCAAGCAAAGCTCACATCTGGTACCGTGGTCGTCCCACACCACTTTGTCCCCCTCCGTTTTATAAACAAAGCAATTCAGGTTGCTTTCGTGCCCGGCTGAATCCCCGCACCCGCAATAACAAGGAATATATTGTAGAAGCTCAGGGTTTTTAGCTGCCGAGGAATAGATGAGTCTCATATTGTCATCCTTATCGTCAAGAAATGAGGGGAGGGTGTCGACAGAAGCGGTTTCTTCCCTGATGTCCCCGTTTGCCGCAGTATGGTCCTTATGAGTATCTTCATTCTGATCACTTGAACAACCGGCAAGTAATCCTAATAAACCAATCAAACATGTGAAATACAAAAAGATATTTTTCTTCATTCGAATCACCTTTCATTTTAGATATATAGGTATTGTACCATGGTACCCATCACGGGTTCGTCCATGTTATGGTTGATTTTATGAATATTCTTGCCACCTCATAACTACATCCAACATATCATAGAAATATAATAGGCAAGAAAGGCTCAAATAGAATCGGGAACAACAGCATTTCCTCCTTATTAGAGGATGTTTGATGAAGGGAAGTGTATGTGCTTGTCTGATAAAAAAAAAGTCTTGGTGATTTCGGATTTTGGAATCGATGATATCGTCGCAGTACTGTATGCTTACTATAGCGATACGATTGAAGTCGTTGGGATTGTTTCGGACTATGGGAATGTTTCCAGAGAATCTGCATTGAAAAATGTAAAGTACCTGCAAAGCATTACGGGGATAACCGATATCCCGGTTATTGGTGGTGCAGTCTCTGCCTTGACGGGTACCCGGCCGAATTTCTATCCGGAAGTTCATGGGGTGGCTGGACTCGGGCCGATCGTCCCGGATGAAATGACATTCGACCCTTCCGACATAAGTGAAAATTTCTATGAAATCAAGGAACTCATCAATCAATACGCAGGAGAACTCTATATTTACTCTGCCGGTCGATTGACCTCATTGGCCACTGCTTTCATCTTGTACCCGGAAACGATGAAGAAAGTCAAAGAATTTTATGTAATGGGTGGAGCTTTCAATGTTCCTGGGAATGTCACCCCGACCGCAGAAGCCAATTTCTATGGAGATCCTTATGCCGCGAATATCCTGATTCAGCTTGCCCCGAAGAAAATTCACCTCATTCCATTGGATGTTACAATGTATGCACTCATAACTCCCCTAATGATCGATCAACTTCACGAATTTTATCTGAAATCAAATGATAAAGTTGGCCAGATCATAAAACCAATGGTTGATTATTATTACGGGTTTTATAAGAAGACGTATCCGGATATTACTGGAAGTCCCCTCCATGATCTAGTGGCCATGTGGGCCCTTGCCGATGGAGGGAAGATGATATTCGAGGAAGTGCCGATACGGGTGGCCGTCAATACGGGCTGTACATTTGGTCAAAGTGTCGGGGATTTCAGGAAGTCAACGGATAAGGAACCATGGCGAATCCATAAAATTGCAAAACAATTCCATTACGGACAATTTATAAAGGAAGTTTTTTCTACTTTACAATCAGGACCGAGCCGTCAGGATTGGCGATGACCGATGGATGAGTGTATTAATGTTTTACAGGTGAAGAACCGTGATATAATAATTAAAAGAGTAAGCGAGGTGACACATATGAAGAAAATGTCCATTCTCATGCTCGCTTTTGTTTTTTTCCTGGCAGGGTGTTCGTTGGAAGATGCTGCTGATCATATTACAAGGGAAGTATCCAAGTGGGATAAAGAAAGTCCCAATGAAACATTTATACCGAAAAACTTGAAGGTGGTTTCAATAGGAGATTCATTGACTCAAGGTGTCGGTGACAGTACGAAAAAGGGTGGGTATGTTCCTTATCTGGAAAAAAGTCTCGAAACATTGGATGGGGTTAAGGATGCCCAGTTTCATAACTACGGAGTAAGGGGAAACCGTACCGATCAACTACTGAAAAGATTGAAGAAGGAAGATGTGAAATCTTCCATTAAAGAATCTGATTTAGTGATGATCACCATCGGTGGAAACGATGTTATGAAGATTTTTCGTGAAAATTTATCACACTTGAAGTTAGAGGTATTCCAGGAGGAGAAACGACAATATCAACTCCGGTTACAAGAGATCATTGAAACGATCAGAAGTTATAACCCCGATGCAGGCATTGTCCTGGTCGGTCTGTATAATCCTTTTAATACTTGGTTTTCGGATATTGATGAAGTCAATCAGGTGATTCATAATTGGAATGAAGCAAGCATACAGATACTGACGGGTTATGATAAGACGTTATTCGTGAAAATCGAGGACTTATTTATTGATGCAGGGGATACTTTGTTGTATGAAGACTACTTTCATCCCAATGATGAAGGGTATAAACTGATCGCAGACCGAATGTTTACGGATCTTGCAAAAGGGGAAACATTAGCTACATTGACAGATAGAAAAGATTCTGTTGAGGAAGAGGAGCAGCCGTCATGAAGAATAAATGGAAGGTGGGATTCTTTGTCCTTTTAGGAATGATCATACTTGGATTCGTCATCATCGTTTCCATGATCTTTATGCCTGTAAAGGATGATGCACTGCCTGACAACAAAAATAATACAGATCAACAAGTTGGATTTAATGTAGAGACCAACAAGAAAGATTTAAATCTAATCATTGAACATTATATTGAAGAAGAAGGGATGAAAGGGCCGGTGGATTACGATGTTCAGCTCAAGGATGATGTTGAACTACTGGGATCCGTCCCTGTTTTTACTTCAGATCTGGACTTTAAATTGAGTTTTGAACCGAAGGCGTTGGATAATGGGGATATTCTCTTAAAACAAAAATCCATTTCAGTAGGTTCACTGAATCTTCCGGTCAACTATGTATTGAAAGTGATCAGAGATTCTTATAATTTTCCGGATTGGGTAGAGATTCAACCCAATGATGAATTGATTTACGTCTCACTGCAAGACATGAAACTGAAGAGTGATGTGAAAGTACGGGCAAACAAATTTGATTTGAAAGAAGATAATATTTCTTTCAGACTACTCGTCCCTGTCGACCGTGCTCAATAAGAAAAAGGTGGCTTCCTTCTGGAGTCACCTTTTTTGTATGGTAAACCTTTTTATGCTGTGACTCTATCCTTTCAGCAATAGAGCTTCAAGTTCCGGTGTTCCATTGGCTAATCCAACGGCAACGATCGTGTATGCCTGATTTGGGCTCAGTTTCACATTCGGAACGCTCAGTACACTGTTTTTACTTCCGGCGACCCTTGCTTCGAGATTGACGGTCATTGGAGTCAACCCAAGATAATCGGTGGCTTGTTTAAAGGATATATCCGGGAATATGACGTCCCCGCCTTTCACAGCTATATCGACTGCCGGGGCATCAGGGGAAAGGTGAATGAACTTTACCTTTGTTTCTCCGCTTGGCACTGTTGGATCATCCAGATAAGGAAGTAATTGCATTTTATTCAGTGTTCCAACAGCTGCCAGAGTGTAGATCTTTCCTGGATCGATTTTCACTTTTTTACTAATGACTGTCGTCACACTTGTACCTGCAGGATAGACATCAATATGATACTTTCCGGCTGGTAAAGTTAAATAATCGCTCACATCCTTGAAGGCTACATCCCGTAATACACGATTTCCGTTCACATATACATCAACATTCGGTGCATCAGGGACGGCATGTAACACACGGACGTACGAAGGCTGTGTAGAGGTTGTCATGTCAGCACGCTGCGCCTGCATGGCAAGCCTCATATATTTAAGGTGCTTCTGGTAGTAATGAACGTGCATGGACGGATCGGAATATTTATAATAACCGGATAACAAGTCATACATCGCAGCTTTCGTCAAATAATCATGTTGGCTCATCCGTATCTCTCCCTTAACAGTATTAACACAATAGAATATGCCGGGGAGAAAAAATGGTGAAAACACCTATTTTTATAAAAATCAGAAATATAGCTTGCAAACCGGATGAAAATATTGGATAATAAAAGTACTAATTGAGAAAGTGGGTGATGTCATATGAACCTATCATTAATTGAGCAAAAGGCTAATGTAAATATGTATAATATCGGTTCTGCACGTCAACTCACTTTAAACGGGATTCTTTGATTTTTTTCATTTCTTCTTTCGTGAAAAATCCGTTGACGTGTCGAACCACGCAACGGATTTTTTTATTTTGGGAGGAAACAAGTTGAATACGAGAGAAACAGTTTTTGAAATGATGAACCACCTGACAGAAGAAGGTTTTATATTGGGAAGGGTTGTGACCGAACAAAGGGGTGCCTTTATGGTCATGACACGAACAGGGGAAGTGTTAAGTAAGATTTCAGGGAAACTCAGGTTTGACACCATTCAGCGCGAAGATCTACCCGCAGTAGGTGACTGGGTACTCCTAAGCAAGGAAGGGGCGGTCATTGAAAAAGTACTGCCACGGATTAGTAAATTCTCGAGGAAAAAAGCAGGAAATGAAGCAGAAGAGCAAATCATCGCCACGAATATCAATACAGTCTTCATCCTATCTTCATTAAACGATGATCTCAATAGCAAGCGGATGGAGCGATATTTACTTCTATGCTGGGAAAGCGGTGCAAATCCTGTCATCGTCCTGACAAAATCGGACACGTGTTCCGATATAGAAGAAAAGAAAAGAGAAGTGGAGAATACTTTGCTTGGGGTGAAAGTCGTTACCATAAGCGCCGTCAGTCGGGAAGGGATAGAGAACCTGATGCCTTATTTAAATAAGGGGCAAACCGTCGCCCTCGTTGGTTCTTCAGGAGTGGGAAAATCCACACTGACCAATCTCCTTGTAGGAGATGATGTCCAGAAGACAAAGGAAATAAGGGAATCCGATGACAAAGGCCGCCATACCACGACTCATCGGGAACTGTTCCTGTTAGAAAATGGTGCTGCGATCATTGATACACCGGGTATGAGAGAAATCCAATTGTGGCAGGGTCAGGAAGGATTGTCCACACAATATCATGACATTGAGGAATTAGCCCTTCACTGCCGATTCAATGACTGCCAGCATGAAGATGAACCAGGCTGCGGGATTCGCATGGCCATTGAAGAAGGAAGTCTTTCAGAGGAGAGGCTCGAACACTATCAGAAGCTGCAAAGGGAAATCGCTTATATGGAAAGACGGGGAAATAAGAGGTTAGAATCTTTGGAACGAAAGAAGTGGAAAAGTATAGGGAAGCAGAGAAAGTTTAAATAAAGGACGAAAAGAGTGACCCTATGGTGGGCGCTCTTTTTTTAATCATGGTGAGGTTTGATTCAAGCTAATTGCTTTCCCTTTTTAACAGGAATGCGTTAAAATCGCATACAAAGGGAATAGTGAAAGAGAATGTTATGGAAAGGATGACGAGCATGTCAGAAACTGAAATGTATCAAAAAGCCACGTTTGCCGGAGGATGTTTTTGGTGCATGGTAAAACCATTTGATGAACAGCCCGGAATCGGCAGTGTGACATCCGGATACACAGGGGGACACGTTCCAAACCCATCTTATAAAGAAGTATGTTCAGAAACGACAGGGCACTATGAAGCTGTTCAAATCGAATATGACCCCTCCGTTTTTCCTTACGAAAAGTTATTGGAACTGTACTGGCAGCAAATCGACCCCACGGATCCCGGCGGTCAGTTTTTTGACAGGGGCCAATCGTATAAAACGGTCATTTTTTACCATGACGAAGAGCAGAAGAGACTTGCTGAGGAATCAAAGGACAGGCTCGGGAAGTCAGGGATCTTTTCCAAGCCAATTGCCACAGACATTTTACCTGCCAAGGAATTTTATCCTGCAGAGGAATACCATCAGGACTATTACAAAAAGAACCCGGGTCATTATCAACGATACAGCAGGGGATCTGGAAGAGTTGCATTCATTGAAAATCATTGGGGGGATAAGAATGAGTAAAGATGATTTAAAGAAAAAGCTGACGCCCGAGCAATATGATGTCACCCAGAATAATGGGACGGAGCCGCCGTTTAGAAATGAGTATTGGAATACGTTCGAAGAGGGCATCTATGTGGATGTCGTGTCAGGTAAACCACTTTTCAGCTCGAAGGACAAATATGATGCCGGCTGCGGTTGGCCGAGTTTCACCAAACCGATCGATGAAGAAGAGGTTTCGGAAAAAGAAGATAGAAGTCACTTTATGGTCCGGACGGAAGTTAGAAGCAAAGAGGCCGATTCTCATCTGGGTCACGTGTTCAATGATGGACCCGGTCCTACAAAACTCCGGTATTGTATCAATTCGGCAGCACTCAGATTTGTCCCCGTCGAGAAATTGGAAGAGGAAGGCTACGGGGTATACAAGAAGTTATTCTAACATAATGAATTACTGTGAAAACATTCACATATGTGCTAAAATAGACTTTTCATGTTTACTTTGAGTTACATATGTGTATATAAAAATATGAAGAGGAAGGTGAATATTGATGCTTAAAAAGCTTTTTGGCAAAAAAGAAGAAGCACCTAAAACGGTGAATGCTGTAGCACCTTTAACAGGTACCGTGAAATCGCTTGAAGAAGTGCCGGACCCTGTATTTTCACAAAAAATGATGGGGGATGGAATTGCCATCGATCCGACGATAGGAAAAGTCGTTTCACCAGTAGACGGTGAAATCATGCAGCTTTTCCCGACTAAACACGCAGTTGGAATCAAAGCGAAAAACGGCGCTGAAATCCTCATCCATATTGGACTTGAAACGGTCTCGATGAACGGTGAGGGGTTTGAAGCCCATATCTCAGAAGGTTCAAAAGTGAGTATCGGAGACCCATTGATCACGTACGACCTGGAACTTGTAAAAGAAAAAGCGAAAAGCACCATCACACCTATCATCATCACAAACGGTGATGACATGGGAGATCTTGTGAAAAAAGACGTGACTAGTGTGACGGCAGGGCAGGAAGAAGTATTGGAAATCTCTTCAAAATAATTGTAAGTGGAAAGACCGGCGAAGATGCCGGTCTTTTTTTTATGGGATAAGTTTTTGGTGGAATAGGAATGCCCATATTATGATTTTGGTAAATGAAGCAAAAAATAAAAATGATCCATTGAATGACCCTCATAAGATATGCGTAAAGAAGTCTCATGAAATAAAAATGGGCGGATGCACAAACACATTCTAGGTGAATGACATAGAGTATAAGGTAAATAAATAATTTTTTGAGGAGAGATAGGTATGAACTATGGTTATGGCTGTGATCCATGTTATCAAGGTGGATATGCTTATCCGGTTGCCGGTTGTGGCGGTAGTGGTTTTGCGTTAATCGTTGTGTTATTCATCCTGTTGATTATTATTGGAGCCGTTTGTTACTGCGGACATTAATCCGTTTAGAGGATAGTTGAAAATAATGATGAAAAAA
>NZ_BCVQ01000075.1 GCF_001591825.1 Rossellomorea vietnamensis NBRC 101237 | reverse complement strand
ACCTTCCGCTTCAATCAACTTACTAAGCATGTGTTTAACTGTATAGGTAAATAAAAATGCTAAACCCCCTTCAATTGTCTGCAATGGGGGAAGGAAATTATTAAATACTTTTTCCCCGATTGATATAAACCACCCTGCTTGACGGTTGGTTGAGTAGATCATTATCACGAAAAAAAGGACCCTGATTGAATCAGGGTCCTTTCTCTTATAGTTTGTCCAGTTCGTTTTCGGTGATTTTCCAGTGGGAGGCATTCCAGCCTGGTTTTCCTTCTATGAAGAGGAAGGCTTGGGGTGATTCGTGGCGGATGCCGTATTTTTCAGCGATATGATGGGACAGTTCCCTTGATTCCTGGACGGCCAGATAGTAGCCATCTTCTTCTTCATGCTTGTTCAAAAATGCCTGGTATTCAGTAAAGGCATTCGAGCTTACAGGGCAAGTGAGACTGTGTTTCATAAAGAAGAAACGCGGATTTGTCTCGGAAAGTTGTTCAAACTCCTGAACGGTATCGATCTTTTTCATCTGTTCCATACTTCCTTTCACAATTGTAATGGTTCCTTAGCCAAAGCGATTTATAAACCTTTTCATTTCAACAAAAAAACGGTGAAGTCATCATATCACTTCACCGCCCTTTGAATCAATGATTATTGATTGTATGTTTTTTCAGTTTCATCAAAAGCTTTCTTTGTTTCTTCAAGCTTCTGATTCACATCTTCCGTTTCATCAGCAGGTGTCGTTCCCACTGCTGAAACAGCTTGAAGCTCTTCATTTGTTTCTTGCAGTTCGTTATTATTGGAGCGGTATGTTTTCAGCTTCCCAACCACATTGTTGGACTGTTCTTGTACGGATTTTGTCAGTGCAGAAGATTTTTCTTTTGCCACTGCTGCAAGCTCATTGCTCTTCTCTACAGCCGTGTCTTTCCATTGTCCTGTCTTTTCCTTAAGGACGACGGTTTTCTCATTGATATCATTTCGAAGGTCTTTACCTGATTTCGGGGCCATTAGAAGGGCTGCTGCCGCTCCCACGATTCCCCCGATCAGTGTCCCGATCATGAAATCCTTTGAGTTGATGTTGTTGCTGTCATTTGTCTGGTTTTGGTTCTGGTTTTGATTGTACTGTTGAGTCATGTAAAAATTCCCCTCTCTAATTGTTATAAGATCTTGCTCTTTTAACTAATTTTTCTCGAGATCGAACTTCCTTGGATGCTTGGTTTGGAACAGCTACATCAGCAACATCAGGTTGTGTTGGCTGTTTTTCCTGTTTTTGTTTCCATTTGTCCTTTAACTCAATAAATGCATTACCCCATTGAACCACCTGTGAGATCTTGCCCTGGTTGCGCTCCAGTTCAGTTGAAATGGAGGTACTTACCTTCTTCACCGAGTTATTAAGGTTCTGGATGGAATGCCCTACATCTCTTACCGCATAAACAACCGTGTTCAGATCCTCAGACTTCTTCTGGATATCCTCAGCCAATAAATTTGTTTTATGTAGTAATTCTGTAGACTCTCTTGTTACTCCTTGAAGCTGGCTCTCAAGTCCGGTCATTGTCGTTGAGACACTGTCCAATGTAGAGCCCAGGGACTTCAAAGTCTTCATCAAACTCATAACCAAAATAAAAAATGCAACTGCTATGACAGCTACGCTTAGATAAAGAATGATTTCCATATGCCACACCTCCATGTATAGAAATTCTTTACCCTTATGATGAACAAATAAACATTATACTAGTATTTCTTCATCCTAAACCATTTTCCTGCATGAAAAATAAATATTTTTTCTTGTGTTAGCATTTCACATTTTGGTCGAGTCATGCCAACGCATTTTAGGGTACAATAAAAAAGACTACATATAAGGGGGAAAAAGAAATGAAAGATCCACGCATTGAAAAGCTGGCAAAAAATTTAATTCAATATTCTGTGCAATTACAGCCTGGAGAAAAAGTGCTGATCGAAAACTTCGGATTGCAGCGTGAACTGGTGACGGCTCTCGTGAAAGAAGCGTATGCAGCCGGAGGACATCCTTTCGTATCCATCAAAGATCACGCAGTCGACCGCGCATTATTAATGGGAGCCCAGGAAGAGCAATATGATATGATCGCGAGCTTTGAAGCGAATGTCATGGAGCAGATGGATGCGTATATCGGTTTACGTGCAGGCGATAACATCAGCGAACAGTCCGATGTGCCTGACGAAAAAATGAAGATCCACGGCAATACGATCGGGAAGAAAGTACATAGAGAAATCCGAGTCCCTAAGAAGAAGTGGGTCGTGCTCCGCTACCCGACGGCATCGATGGCACAGCTCGCCAATATGAGCACAGAAGGCTTCGAAGACTTCTACTTCGACGTCTGCAACCTGGACTACAGCAAAATGGACAAAGCGATGGATAACCTCGTTGAACTCATGAACAACACAGATAAAGTCCGCCTTGTCGGTGAAGGGACGGACCTTTCTTTCTCCATCAAGGACATTCCTGCTGTGAAATGTGCGGGACGCCTGAATATTCCTGATGGCGAGGTGTACAGTGCACCTGTGAAGGACTCGGTGAACGGCGTGATTTCCTACAATACGCCATCTCCTTATAACGGATTTACGTTTGAAAACGTCAAATTGACATTCAAAGAAGGAAAGATTGTCGAAGCCACTGCGAATGATACAGACCGGATCAACAAAATCTTTGATACGGATGAAGGGGCACGATATGTCGGGGAATTCGCCATCGGCGTGAATCCATTCATCCAACATCCGATGCAGGACATCCTCTTTGACGAGAAGATCGACGGCAGTTTCCACTTCACACCAGGGGAATGCTACGAAGAGGCATATAACGGAAACCACTCGAACATCCACTGGGATATGGTGATGATCCAGCGTCCTGAATATGGCGGCGGCGAAATCTATTTCGATGATGTATTGATTCGAAAAGATGGAAGATTTGTCATCGAAGAACTTGAAGTGTTGAATCCAGAGAATTTGAAGTAAGAAGTTTGAAGTCATCGTCAGTCATGACGGTGGCTTTTTTTGTATGGTGATAGGGATATTGAGTGGGTTAGCGTATTTGCCTGTTGAATTTCCGTCTGATTTTAACAGGTGATTTCAGTGAGAAATTTGCCTGCTGAAAAAATGCAAGAATTCAGCAGGTGAATTTCAGCTAATATTCTCCTGCTGAACTTCAACCAATACTCTCCTGCCAAACGAACCAAACCACAAAAAAACCGGCTCCCATAAGAGCCGGTTTTATCTATTATTTCTCTTCTTTCAATTGTTCCCCAAGCTTCTGTTCATACGCCTGCTGGAACTTTTGTACGTCTCCCGCCCCCATGAAAATCAGTACGGCGTTTTCATGTTTGAGTAATGCGGTCGTATCTTGTTCGTCTATGATTTCACATCCTTCGATCTTACTTTCCAGATCGTGGATGGAAAGTTTTCCGTGGTTTTCCCGTGCGGAACCGAAGATTTCACATAGGTACACTTTGTCCGCAAGACTCAAGGTTTCGGCAAACTCAGTCAGGAAGGTCTGCGTACGTGTAAATGTGTGAGGCTGGAAGACAGCTATGATCTCTTTTTCAGGATATTTCTGTCTTGCCGAATCAACGGTTGCCTTGATTTCAGTCGGATGATGAGCATAGTCATCGATCAGGATCTGTGAGCCCACTTCTTTTTCAGAGAAACGGCGCTTGACTCCTTTAAATGTGCTTAATCGTTCTTGAACGATGGCCGTATCAAGCTCTTCATAGTGACAAATGGCAATGACGGATAAGGCGTTCATGATGTTATGGTCACCGAATGTCGGGATTTTGAATGCGGCATAAAATTCATTGCGCACAAACACATCGAATGATGTACCCGTTCTGTCCCGTGATACGTTTCTCGCCTGGAAGTCGTTTTCCTCGGCGAAACCGTAAAACACCACCGGTACCTGCGCCTGGATTTTTTGCAACTGTTCGTCATCCCCGCATGCAATGATTCCTTTTTTCACCTGCATGGCCATCTCCTGGAAAGCAGAAAAGACGTCATCCACATTGGCAAAGTAGTCCGGATGATCGAAATCAATGTTCGTCATGATGGCATAGTCAGGGAAATAAGACAGAAAGTGTCGTCTGTATTCACATGCTTCGAATACAAAGTAATTCGCATCCACTTCGCCTTTACCGGTTCCATCCCCTATGAGGAAGGAAGTCGGCTTTGCGCCACTGATGACATGTGCCAGTAAACCGGTTGTCGACGTTTTTCCATGGGCACCCGTTACCGCAACACTTGTGAATTCCTGCATGAAGTCACCAAGGAATTTATGATATCTGGTTACAGGCAGTCCTAGTTCAACGGCCGCTTGTATTTCTTCATGGGTGTCAGGGAAGGCATTCCCTGCGATCACATGCATATCCCCTCCAATGTTTTCTTTTTGGAAAGGTAGTATTTTAATATTTGATTCATCCAGAGCCTTCTGAGTAAAGAAATACTTATCTACGTCAGATCCTTGGACCTCGTAGTCCATATCATGGAGTATTTGGGCTAATGCACTCATGCCCGACCCCTTTATTCCTACGAAATGATATATCGTCATAATAGAACCTCCAACAATCGTCTATCTAAAAGCATTATATGAAATCTATATTTATTTTGCCATCGGTCTTTAGCTTTCGATATGTGTGTTTAGAAAAAAGCGTACTTTCTTCAACTTGAAACATTATATCATTTTTTGAAATCCCTGACCATGCAGAAGCTACGAAAGACTGGGCAGAATGAAGTTTGGCGCTTCTTCCTTTAAGAACGTCCTCCATAATACCCCAGTTTCTTGATTCATTTGACTATAGTGTGTTTGCAAATTTGCTATTACGTCCATTGATTTCACGGGAAAAACAGGACCTAAGATCCACTGATGAACGACCAGCGGGACTTTCCTCACGAAATAGACCTGCCCTTCAGATATTTCCTTTTCTATCCAATCAAGGTTACTTTTAACAATCACTTCTTCTCCCTGAATGATCGTCTGGCAGCGTACGGTCCGTCCTTCTTTCCCTTTGACTATGACGGGTTCCCAGGCAGCCGTCAATACAACGGCACCTAGGAGTTTGGTTGATTCCTGAAGGGGATGTGACTGCAGAAATTGAAAGAATAAGGTTTGCCCCTTGATGGTTTTATAATCAAATAGAAACCATTCTTGAAACAATTTCTCGGCTCGAGCCTCTATCCGGGCCTCATCGTGTTGAAGGAACCGTTTAGAGAAAATCATTTTAGCCCGTACTTTTTCCCTTATATTCGTTTCCTTCAAAGCGTACTCAAACGCTTTCCGGTAGAGGTCCTCAATATGATCCTCGGCGATTTGCTGTTTTTTCTGCCTGAACCGCTCAAGATCTAACGTGCTTTCCTGCTCTTGCATGTTCTCACCTATTCGAATTCTACTTTTTCCAGACGGGGGTTCGGTCGAAGCTTCCTTCCTGCCTTCGCTTCAGGGGAACCGTCGATGACGACGTTGTCCCCAGTGAATCCTACATGGATCTTCAGAAGACTGCTTCCGACTCCGTACATATCGACTGGAACTTGATTTTCCTCAAACTGACGTATGCGGTCTTCGTTAAAGCCGCCCGACACGACAATCTTGACGTGCTGGTAGCCTTCTTCGTCCAAAGCATCTCTCAATGCATTGATGAGCTGCATATTGACCCCGCGGGGATCAAAGGTTCCAAGCACGTGCTGATTACGAAGAAAGTATTTATCGATCATCATTCTTGATGTATCTACCCTTACCCCTTTTAATTCCTGGCCAAACTCTCTCGCGACTTTCAATGAGTCCGTAATGACATCATTATTGTAATCTACCAGGGTGATGAGCTCGTCTTCGGGGAATGTTTCCTTGTACGCTTTCGTTGCCTCTACGATATCCCCATTGAATAATTGAATGAGGGCATGAGGCATGGTTCCCATCCCTTTTTTTCCCCACCATTCATTCATGGCGTGGGTCGCCTGGGCGGTAGAGCCTCCTATGAAGGCTGCATAACCGTCTCCCGCCTGTTGGGTAAAATGATCGTCCCGGTCTCCCATGAAGATGACGGGCTTCTGTTTCCCCGATAAGGAAGCAGCTTTCATCACATTGTAAACGCTCGTCGCAACGGACGTTCTTCTCGCAAGGATTCCGTCGATGATGCCTTCTAAATATCCAAAGTCCTGATAGCGGCCCTTGATGGTCAGCACGGTTTCAAACGGAGAGATCTGATCTCCATCCTTTAAGGAGTGGATTTCAAGATTCTGCGGGTTATCAGCGAATGTATGCAGAAGGGCGATGACTTCGTCCGTTCCGCAAATCACGGCATGTGTCTTTTGAAAGAATTGCATGGTGATGACTGCATCCGGTTTATGTTTCTTGGCAATTTCCTTCGTCTTTAAAAAATACACAGCTGAAAACCAGCCATCCTTGATTCTTTCATCAAATTTAAATGTATGATTGGTCAACCTGTTGAGTTTTCCTTGAAGTTTCAATTCGATTTCTTTCATCACTAAAGCTCCTTATGGCTCTTCCTACACAAAAAGAATAGGTATTCTGTTTACATTCGTCCTTGTTGGACAGATATAAACAGAATACCATGTATTAAATATTTGTACTAGTCTATGCGAGTGTCTCCAATTCACTTTCGGAAATGAGGACATCCCTTGGTTTACTGCCTCTGGACTCGGAAATGATTCCATTACTCTCCATCATTTCCATCAATCTTGCAGCCCGGTTATAGCCGATCCTGAATCGCCTCTGCAGACTTGAGGCCGATGCTCCTCCCTGATCGACGACAAACTCACATGCCTCTAAAAACAAGTCGTCCTCTTCCTCGGTGACCTGCGCTTTCTTGATCAATTCATCCTGCTGGAAGAGATAATCCGGTTCCCGTTGTTCCCTGACATGACGGATGATGTCATCGATTTCGTCATCGGATACGAACGTACCCTGCAAGCGGACCGGTTTGGACGAACCATTCTCAAGGAACAGCATATCCCCTTTACCGAGCAGGCGCTCTGCACCGCTCCCATCGATGATCGTCCTCGAGTCAACGCTTGAGGAAACGGAGAATGCGACCCTTGTCGGTACATTCGCCTTGATCAAGCCTGTGATGACGTCAACCGAAGGACGCTGAGTGGCAATGATCAAGTGAATTCCGCAGGCACGCGCCTTCTGGGCGATACGGCAAATGGCTTCTTCCACATCTGCCGGCGACATCATCATTAAATCCGCCAGCTCATCGATGACAATCACGAGGTAAGGTAGCATATCGCTGTATTGTTTATTCCGCTTGGCGAGTTCGTTGAAACGCTTGATATCCCTTACCCCTGTGTGGGCAAATAATTCGTATCGTCTTTCCATCTCCTCCACTGCCCATTTAAGGGCGGCGGTCGCTGCTTTCACATCGGTGATCACCGGGCTCACCAAGTGAGGGATGCGGTTATACGGTGCAAGCTCGACCATCTTAGGGTCAATGAGGAGCATCTTCAATTCATCCGGAGATGACTTATACAGAAGACTGACGAGAATCGAATTGATGCATACACTTTTTCCCGAACCGGTCGCCCCAGCGATGAGACCGTGCGGCATCTTACTCAGATCCGTCACGATGGGCTGGCCGGAAATATCCAGCCCGAGGGCCGCCGTCAATGGCGAAGACGGCTCCTGGAAGGCAGGGCTCGCAATGACTTCACTGATGCATACCGGGCGGCTCTCCCTGTTCGGCACCTCAATCCCGATGGTGTGTTTACCCGGAATCGGCGCTTCCATCCGAATATCCTTGGCTGCAAGGCTCAGCTTTATGTCGTCTGTCAGATTCGTAATCTTATTGACCTTCACCCCTGGTTCAGGCTGCACTTCAAAACGTGTGACCGACGGCCCCTGGGTGACATTCACCACTTTTGCCCTGACGTTGAAATTATGAAGGGTCTCATCAAGTAAAAGTCTTTGAGAATCCAGCCACTCTTCGCTCATTTCCTTGGATACCGGCGGCGTCAAATAATCCACTTTCGGAAAGACATAGTCTCTTGTCCGTTTCGATGACGAGCTTAATTCACTGTAGCTCTTTACCGCTTCTTCTCCTTGGACCTGAGTCTGTTGAGGCGCTTTTTCCTGATGAGGCTGCTTTTCTTCACGTCCCACGTCTTCTGCGGATTCTTCCACACGCGCTTCTTGAACGGGAGGTGCCGTTTGTTCAGGGGTCCTCTGTCTCTCCATGGAAGGGGGACCTTCCGTACGTGCGGACGATCTGCGAGTATCCATCTGGCGCTTATCTTGTTTAAGCATCAGCACGTTAAAAGGAAGATGCGATCTCTTCCGCCTTTCCGGTTCCTTCTTGATCGGCTCTGAAGGGACGGCCGCTTCTGGTTCTTCGTCGACGGGACTTTCATCAACAAGAGACTCTTCTTCCATGACAGGCTTTTCATCAACAGCCGGTCCTTCTTCTGCCGTTCCAACGACTGCTGTTTCTTGGTGCATTTGAGCTGTCTCGCCGGCAGGTACTTCCTGTACGGGTTCGACTGTTTCCGCTGCTTCGAATTGGAGGGACGGACCTGACTCTTGAACCGTATCACGTTGTCCTGCCATATCGGTTTCTTCTTTAACCGGCTCAGGTTCATTTATTAGTGAAATACGCTCATGTGATGACGTGGGAATGACTGTTACTCCGTCGTCTTCTTGTTCCGTTTCAATTATTCGATCCGGTTGTTTCTCTTCTGACTTTATCTTCTCAGCGTGAGCCGGATGTTCTACAGGTTGGAAGGTTTCTTTTATTTCTTCCGTATGTGACTGAACACGGGCTTCAGCCTCTGGCTCCTTGGCAATGGCAGATTCTTTTTCTCCGGAAGGAAGGGATTCTTCTACGATCGATAGAGCTTTTGGATTGATGACTGCTTCTTTTCTCTCTTCTTCATTATGTAAAAACTTATTCAGCTCATATTCGACACTTTCTTCTTTCTTAACAGGTCTCCCTCTAAAACCATAGATGGGTGATGGAATCTCCGTTGGCGTAAATGGCCGGCTGTTTCCTTTTTCCACCTTTGTCGCTTTCTTTGTCTTGATGGGGGTAGACTGGTTCTCTTCTTTCCACTTTCGGTTGTCTGAAGAATGGTTTCGGCTTTTCGGCTGCCGATGCTCCTGCTCTCTAGGTTTTTCCCTTTCTCTTTCTCTTTCTTGATTCCTTTGAGTTCTCCGTGGACGCTCTCTGTTTTCACCGTCTGATATCAGGGGAAATCGGAAATTCCCTTTTGGATATTGATAGGTCATTCTTGCTTCTACATCACGTGAATGATTAGGCCCTGCTATATGTTTACGTTCAGCCTTTGTCGGTTCGAGCGGCTGAACATCGTCGTGGTTTTCATCATGGTACTCTTCAAATTGTTCATCGTTATCTGATAATTTACCAAATATTTTTTTGATCCAGCTCACAAACATCACTCTTTCTTTCATACTTACTATTTATTTTATCAGTTAAAGAGAAAAATTCGAGTCATTTCGATAGAATAAGAGAATTGTTAAAGGATTGTGTCGAAATAAACATAGGTGTAAAGAGAATGTAATACGTAGATTCGTCACATGAGTGTGTGCTGGTTGATTTCCACTGCAGGTGCTCGCTTTCCGCGGGGCTGGCGGTGAGCCTCCTCCTGCTTTCACGATGTCCAGCTACAGGGCTTAGGGGCTCGAGGTCATAAGCCAAGTCTGCCAAAAAGGCCAAAAACGCCTTTCCGGCAGACTCGTCTTATGCTTGTCGCCCCTGGGCAAAGCCCTTCCGCTTTTCGTATTTCCCGCAGGAGTCGAGCACCTTCCGCTTCAATCAACTTACGAATGATCGGTTCACACCAATGAATCATCGACTCTTTTTGAAGGATTCATATGAAAAATCCCTCTTAATTTCAATCGATCATTCGCAACACTTTGATTAACATTCCAATATACAAAAATACCTGAGCCCACACTCAGGACCCAGGTATTTGTTTTTATGCTGTGAATGGTTGACCTATTTGGTATGTGTCTTCAAGGACGAGGATGCCTTTTTCTTGGGGTGCATCGGGAAGGGCAAGTTCTTTGGCAGAGCAGATCATCCCTGATGATGCGACTCCTCGAAGTTCTGCATCTTTGATGACCATTCCGCTTGGCATGACTGCGCCTACTTTGGCGACAACGACTTTTTGGCCTTTGTCTACGTTAGGTGCACCGCACACGATTTGCAGGGTTTCATCTCCAACATCGACGGTACAGATGTTCAGTTTGTCTGCATTTGGATGCTTTTCTTTTTCAGATACATAGCCGACAACAAATTTCGGTGAAAAGTCTGCTTCCAATACTTCATCAAAGCCGTTCTTCTTGATGGCTTCGTTGATCAATTGGAGCTTCTCATCATTCATTTCGACAGGTCCCACTTCACTCACGTTTATATACTTGGATGCTTGGAATAGGTTATAGCCAAGTGTTTTCCCTGTTTTCTCATCGAATAAACGTGCTGCGTCTTCTTTTCTTTCGTGTTGTACGTCTCCTTCAAAGCCCGGATCCAGTGTAACGATCAGGGTATCACCAATGCCTTCCAAGTTATAAAATACGTTCATCATTTTTTCTCCCTTTCCTTTTTGCGATTTTTTGCCAAAATGAAGATCGGTTCCAATTCCCCTTCTTCATATACAAAGGATAATGCTGTAATCGGAACATTTCCTGTCGTAAAGAAACTCATCGTCATCTGTGCAAGGACGTCATAGCCCGTTTCATTACGGATATCCCCGATGACCAATACATCCTGATGGGGGACCGATACCGTCATCTCACCTTGAATATCCTTGCTGACCTGTTTTAAGAAACTATCATTCAAAATACGACTGGCATCGTATCCGTCATTGTTATTGAGAAAATAGAATAGGTTTCCTGCTACTTCATCCTTTTTCATGTCTGTTGGCAGACTTCTGACGTTGAAAAGGGCAGTCTCCTTCATTTGCTCATGGGTCCAGCCTTCAGCCTTCAGCATGTTTTCATCCAGCAGTCGGTAGGTTTTCCCTAAATCAACGGCATAGTAGATACGCGTTTCAGCTGTATGCTCGTCCGTCACGAGTGCCACACCTTCATTGGATTCAGTTGCAAAAGAGGTTGAACGGATGACAGGAAAGACCTTCTTCTGTTTACTGGCAAGATCCGCTTCTGTTCCCATCACATTTAAGGCTTCTTCTACGTAATAGACGACTTCATCGATGATGGATTTATTGTTTTCCTTCCATTTCGATACGATCGGCGGCAGGGCGACGGTGATCCCTTTTTTCGTAGTGGTGTTCTCGATTCTCAGTGAATCTTTATCCCGATCATATGTAAACGTACGATTTGGTTTCTCTAATCGTTCCTGGAGTATACTTTTTAGCTTTTTAATGTCCAAATCTGATCCTCCTTTGGTGATACATTTATATAGAAAGTACTGATCCTAAACCTTCGTTTTTCATTCTCACTTATAACATTTTACATGAAAATGGCGAGATTACAAAAGGAACCTTTTGATTTAGGGAAAAAGAAAAGGGATCCCGTTTTTCAGGAGATCCCCTTTGCCGTTATTTATGAAGCTAACGAGTTCATGAAGTCCTCGATTTGTTCTTTTGATTTCCGGTCTTTGCTTACGAAGCGTCCAAGTTCACGACCGTTTCCGTATGCGAGGAAGCTCGGGATTC
Organism: Rossellomorea vietnamensis NBRC 101237; assembly: GCF_001591825.1. Classification (GTDB taxonomy): domain Bacteria; phylum Bacillota; class Bacilli; order Bacillales; family Bacillaceae_B; genus Rossellomorea; species Rossellomorea vietnamensis. The sequence goes on along the minus strand of NZ_BCVQ01000075.1, from coordinate 1,470 downwards.
CGAAGATATCAAGCTCGATGCAGAGGTCGATGAATTGATCTCTGTCTACATATAAGAATGTATAGTCACTATACTCACTTTCGATTTCCGGAAGGATCGGTTCGATGATTCGGCAATCCGGACACCAGTCGGCTGAGAACATGAATACATGCTTCCCGCTTTCTTTCAATTGGTGGAATTCTTCCACTGATTCAAGTTTACGCATTTTATTTGCCCCCTGTTTCAATCGTCATTTGGTTTGGTTTGATCCAACCTAGTTTACGCATATATTCAGATATTAACAGGCTTATGAATGCAGGTCCAACAAAATGCAACAGAAGGATTTTCATTGTGACATCCCAGCTGAATCCCATCGTTTTGAACGTCATGATCTGTCCGACGAATCCGCTCGTTCCCATCCCGGCACCGGCTGCATTGTTTTCCATCAGCCAAACGGTCGTGCCGATGGGAGCGAGAATCATGCCAGCCAGAGTCGGCGGAATGAGGATAAGAGGATTTCGAACGATATTCGGGACCTGTAACATGGAAGTCCCGATTCCCTGGGCGAATAATCCGCCTACCCGGTTCTCCCGATAACTGATGACGGCAAATCCAACCATTTGAGCGGCACAGCCAATCGTGGCGGCACCTGCAGCGACCCCATTCAAATCAAGCATCAATGCAATGGCCGCACTTGAAATCGGGGCAGTCAGGGCAAGACCCATGAGGGCCGCAACCAGGATCCCCATGATGATCGGTCTCTGTTCCGTCGCCCAGCTGATCCAGCTTCCAAACATACTCATAAAGTCGGCGATTCCCGGCCCGATGAAGTAAGCGACCGTGAATCCTGCAAAAATCGTGACAAATGGCGTCACGATAATATCTATTTTCGTTGTCTTACTGACAAGCTTTCCAATTTCTGTAGACAGGACAGCCGCTACATACGCTCCTGCCGGTCCTCCAAGAGTCGCTCCGGCAGCCCCTGTCACCACGGCTGCGAATATGACCAACGGCGGCGCCCCAAGTCCAAAGGCAATCGCCACACCGATCGCCGGCCCCATCAAGCTGATGGCAAGTGTCCCCATCTCGATGAAGAATTCACTTAACCCTGCAGGAAGGGGAAGCTGCTCCCCGATCGTCTTGATGATCAATCCAATGATCAACGAGCTGAACAACCCCAGTGCCATATAACTTAAAGCATCTATAAAATACGTCTTCGCAGAAAACGTAACACCTTTTCTCTCCAAATACCCTTTCAAGCCCCTCACTCCTTCGTTTACCATTCCTTTTACTAGTGTAAAGACACATGTTTGATTTGTCTATTATTTTCCTCGAACCTAAGCATAATTTCCCCCACTCTCGGCTGAAATGATGTGGACAACTGAATTAACACAGCTACAAGAAATATTAAGTTTAAGCTTAAAGTTACTGTGTGGGAGGTGGTGTTATTTTCAATATGGAAAAAAGTGTCGTACCACAGAGTGGATTGTA
>NZ_BCVQ01000074.1 GCF_001591825.1 Rossellomorea vietnamensis NBRC 101237 | reverse complement strand
TTCAATCAATAGTGTTTTACCACTTGCCAATTTTACAAGTATATTCATTATTAATGCCTTCTAATTTATCTAACCTATAAAAAACGGAAAAGTACCTGGGATTTATTTTAGCAAAATAAGTCCCAGGTATCATCTGAATTTTTTTATTATCCGGTTATGCCGTGGCAGTGTTTGTATTTTTTGCCGCTTCCGCATGGGCATGGGTCGTTGCGTCCGACGTCTGCTTGTTTGCGGACTGGTTGTTTTTTGGCTTTTGCTCCGTCTTCTTTCGGATTGACCGCTTGGCCCTTGGCCACTTCCTGGCGTTCCAGGTTGTTGCGGATTTCCGCTTTCATGACGTATTTTGCCACGTCTTCTTCGATGGCGAGTACCATGCTTTCGAACATGGCGAAGCCTTCATGCTGGTATTCACGCAGTGGATCGTTTTGTCCGTATGCACGGAGGTGGATACCCTGGCGAAGTTGATCCATGGCATCGATGTGATCGATCCATTTCGTATCAACGGCGCGAAGCAGGATGACCTTTTCAAACTCGCGCATTTGTTCAGGCGTCAGCTGCTCTTCTTTTTCATTATAACGATGCTGTACATCTTCAAAGATGAGAGCCATCATTTCATCGGCTTCTTTTCCACGAAGGTCGTCGACCGTCACGTCATTTTCAGGTAGAAGGTTGGCATTGACGTAATCCACGATACCTTGCAGATTCCAATTCTCCATCTCTTCTTCTGCCGTATGAGCCGCTACCTGGCGCTCGATGACTGATTTGATCATGCCTTCAACGATGTCACGAAGGTTTTCGGAATCGATGACTTCATTACGCTGTTTGTAGATGATTTCACGCTGTTGACGCAGGACATCATCATATTGAAGAAGCTGTTTACGAGCGTCGAAGTTGTTTCCTTCTACTCGTTTTTGAGCTGATTCGACAGCACGGCTGACCATTTTACTCTGGATCGGCTGGGAATCGTCCATTCCAAGGCGTTCCATCATGCTCTTCATGTTGTCAGATCCGAATCTTCTCATCAATTCATCTTCCATTGAAAGATAGAATTGAGTCACCCCTGGATCTCCCTGACGTCCGGAACGTCCACGAAGCTGATTATCGATACGTCTTGATTCGTGACGTTCCGTACCGATGACGGCAAGACCGCCAAGATCGATGACGCCTTCGCCAAGCTTGATATCTGTACCACGACCGGCCATATTCGTGGCGATCGTAACAGCACCAGGCTGACCCGCTTCTAAAATGATTTCCGCTTCACGGCCATGGTTTTTCGCATTCAACACGTTATGGCGTACGCCTTTTTTCGTGAGGAGCTTAGAAATCAATTCTGACGTTTCAACGGCAACCGTACCGACCAGTACAGGCTGTCCTTTATCGTTACGTTCTTTAATGTCTTCCACTACGGCGTTGAACTTTCCTTCGATGGACGCGTAAATTAAATCGGCGCGGTCATCACGGACGATCGGTCTATTCGTCGGAATGACAATAACGTTCATATTGTAAATATTACGGAACTCTTCCTCCTCCGTCTTCGCTGTACCCGTCATACCGGAGAGCTTTTCGTACATACGGAAGTAGTTTTGGAAAGTGATCGTTGCCATCGTCATGCTTTCGTTCTGGATCTCCAGACCTTCTTTGGCTTCAATCGATTGGTGAAGACCGTCACTGTAACGACGCCCTTTCATCAAGCGGCCAGTGAAGGAGTCAACGATGACGATTTCGCCTTCCTGAACCACATAGTCCACATCGCGGTGCATACTTACGTGCGCTTTTAACGCTTGGTTGATGTGATGGTTAAGGGTTACGTGTGAAATATCAAACAGGTTATCAATATGGAAAGCTCTTTCTACCTTGCTGATTCCGTCTTCCGTTAATTGAACACCCTTGGTTTTCTCATCATATGTGTAATCTTCTTCTTTTTTCAGTGTACGGACAACGGCATTCGCCTGGATATAAAGCTGAGGCGTGCGCTGGGCGTTACCTGAAATGATCAATGGTGTACGTGCTTCATCAATCAAGATGGAGTCGACCTCATCGATAACGGCAAAATGAAGGCTGCGCTGAACCATTTGGTCTTTGTACAGTACCATGTTGTCACGAAGGTAATCGAATCCGAATTCGTTATTCGTACCATATGTGATGTCCGCGCTATATGCTTCGCGTTTTTCATCTTTAGACATGGAGTTGAGATTGAGCCCTACAGTCAGTCCTAAGAAATTGTAGAGTTTCCCCATTTCTTCGGCATCACGACTGGCCAGGTAATCATTGACCGTGATAACGTGAACGCCTTTTCCTGTGATGGCATTCAAGTAAACAGGCATCGTCGCCGTCAGGGTTTTACCTTCACCGGTTTTCATCTCGGAGATGTTCCCTCCGTGAAGGGAAATACCACCCATGAGCTGAACGCGGTAAGGATATAAACCAAGTACGCGTCGGGCCGCTTCCCGTACGACTGCGAATGCTTCCACAAGCATGTCCTCAAGATCTTCACCCTTTTGATAACGTTCTTTGAAACGCTCGGTTCTTTCACGGATTTCGTCATCCGTCAAACGCTCCATATCAGGGCCTAATTCTTCTATTTGATCGGCCAGTTTCTCCAGCCTCTTTAATTCTCTTTTATTCGCATCGAACACTTTATTTAATAGACCAAGCATGTATAAACGCTCCTTTATCTGTGTTGGAATGAGAGCCAAACGTCACAAGTATAACGAAAGAAAATGAGATTTGGATGAGAATAATGTGAAATCCCTGTAAATTCCCAGGACCTCTTCCGCATCACTCTACTTAAAATTCGCTACAAAACCCAATTATCCTCCCACACAAACACGATATTTTCCCTATCAATCTTACCACTATCCCATATCGGTTACAACTTAAGCCTTTGAGGGGCGGACCTCCCTATTGCTGTCCTTTGGAGAATTGAAAGCTTTCATATCAAGCTTTCTTTCCACAACGGTCGTGATTTGGGAGGTCCGTCCCTCAAAAAAAGCCGCCTTTATCAGACGACTTTTGCAGGATGTGTATTGAGTTTGGTTTAGGCGTTCGTTGCTTTCAGCAGTTCGTAGACGGTGTCCTGGTAGCTTTCCCAGATTTGCTTGCTTCGTCTTGAGATGCTGTTGGCAGAGACATCGAAGTATTCGGCCAGTTCCTTTTGAACGTGGCGAATACTGATTTCGTCGATGTTTTTCGCCATGTCAACCATAGCCCCCGAGTAGATTTTCGGGTTGCGGATCGTTGGGCGTTCTGTGTAGAAGTATTTTTCCAATACGGCTACGAGCAGTTCACTTTCTTTCTTATCTTCCCCTTTTTCAGTCAGGAAGGTTTGAAGTGAAGTAATCGCTTCATTGTATTCCGGCGTCTTCCAGATTTCGACGCCTTCAATGGAGTCTGCAGAGTCATCATTAGAATCATTCGCTGCATCAGATTCAACAGACGCTTTATCCGTCGACGCTGCTTTTCCAGCTTTCTTCTTCTCCGCACTATAAAGGACGAATCCGACATCCGCAATTTCCAGGTACTGACCTGATAAGTAATCATGTAGAGTTTCAAACTCACCCTGCTCGAAACGAATCTTCACTAACTCCATCGCCGCTTTTTCAATCGCCGGATAAATGAAGTATTGAGCAAACGGAAGATATTTCTCCCCGTTCGGCAATAGTAATCCCAGGAAGAAGCTGTTCTCTTCAAGCTTACCGAATTTTTCCGTCACGATAAGCGTATCTCCCGTGATCACTTCCCCTACACGCAGTGTGTTGTCATCAAGCTTCTCTACCGTACCCGCTGTCACCCGTACATGTTTCCATGACTCCAATACCTCAGCTGTCTGTGGTCGAGTCACCGTGCTCAGCTGCTTATCCACAAATCGTTCGATCAAACGAACACCGTCAGCATCCTTCTGAGTGGCTCCGTACCAGCTGACAAATGCCATTTCATATATATCGGGATCTGCCTGCATCAAATCCATCTTGGACAGATAGTGATGGTAGGATTCTTCCATCTCGGCAGACTGGGCCGTAGCAATGAAGTCATACAGCTGTGCCTGCAGCACATCCAGTTCCTGACTCACCAGCGTATCTATATTCACAACGTTTTCGCAGCATTTCTTATATTTCTTTCCACTGCCGCATGGGCATGGTTCATTTCTTCCGACTGTACTCATGTTTGTATTTACCTCCAACTTCTCTGAGTCCCGTACACAAAGGTTCATTATATAACATTTCAGGCAAGCATTAAACTGTTTTAAAACAAGAAAAAAGAACCAATCACTTTCGACTGGTTCTTTTTACAATTATCTTCCTTGATTTTTCATATAATCCAAGACATCCAAATCGATATAATTCTCTTCCTGCTCACGCATTTCAAAGTTTTCCGTGTGCAGGTAGTCTTTCAAATTTTGATAGAGGGATTGCTTTTCTTTCGCATAGCCAAGACGGATGAGTTCACGTTCCACTTCATCGTGAATGTCACCTTCGAGAAGGACCACCCTGCCGGCATCTGATTCTTTAAAGTAGAGCTGATGTAGTTGATAGATTCTCTTCAGTTCTTGAATAGGAGAGGCGTGATCATCCACCCTGAGGTCAATATAACGATCGTTGAATCCACCGTATCCACCGTTCTCCTTTACGACTAATAGGGCAGCGGACTGCATGCCACGGGAATCACCGCCTTCTTCCTGGCCGGCCTCGAGGGAGTGGAGCAGCCTTTCAGCCAAAGACCCGGTGGTGGACTCAAAGGTATCCGCCATCGCCTTCACAGTTTGATCATCCACTAAAATATTACCCTGAGCGGCAAAATGCTTTCCAGTCTGCCCACCTGCCCAGTCATAGCACCCTTCACCGGTAAAAGTGGCCGGGTTGCCACACGCATCAATCAATCCCACCTGACGCAATGGACGCTCCGGGTCATCCCTGGTGATGATATCAAGTGCCTCTTCCGCCGTCTTGCCTTCCTCCATCAGTTGAAGAGCATGGGGTCCGTAAGAAGTATTGGCGTAAGACTGAGTCCCCACAGCCCCGACTCCCGCTTTCGCAAACGGCACAACCGAACCAACACCGAGGAACTTGGACTGGACCGCAATCCCCCATTCCTTTTCTTCCGGGTCATAACCTACAATGGAATACGTCATGGTGAAACCCTCCTTTAGATTAAAGCGTCAGGATTCAATCCTTTTAGCTCTTCTACTACAAATAACCCATCTTTACGAATTAAAACATCATCGAAGTAAATTTCCCCGCCTCCGTATTCAGGGCGCTGGATGCACACCATATCCCAATGGACACTGGAACGATTTCCATTGTCTGCCTGTTCATACGCTTGTCCCGGTGTGAAGTGAAAGCTTCCGTTGATTTTTTCATCAAATAAAATATCCAGCATCGGCTCATTGATCTTCGGATTCACCCCAAGGGCAAACTCACCGATGAACCGGGCACCTTCGTCTGTATCCAGAATATCGTTCAGTTCCTTCGTTTTATCAGCCGTCGCCTTCACGATCTTCCCGTTCTCAAACGTCAAAGAGACATTGTTAAAAGAGAAACCGCGATAAAGAGTCGGAGTATTATACGTAATCGTCCCATTCACGCTATTCTTTACAGGAGCCGTATACACTTCTCCGTCCGGAATGTTCCGCTCTCCGAAACACATGACAGAAGGAATGTCCTTGATGGAAAACGTAAGGTCCGTCCCTTCACCGGTGATGCGCACTTTATCTGTTTTGTCCAATAGCTCTTTAAGAGGCTTCTGGGCTTCTTCCATCTGTTTGTAATCGACTGTGCAGACTTCCATTAGATAGTTGAAAAATGTCTCATAGCTCATCTTCGCTTTTTGAGCGAGCGAAAAGTTCGGATAGTTTAAAAGTACCCATTTCTTATTCTGAATGAGATAGTCATTGGATTCTTTCATATGGGGCATAAGCTCCTGCCATTGTTCTGGAGGGACCTCACTCATCTCCGCGTCGTTGGCATCGCTGGCAATATGGATGAAGGCATCCAGGTCTTCATACTGTTGCATATTCCATTTATTTCGAATAATGATTTGCTCCGGCTTAGCCTGACTGACCATGATCCGGCTCAATTCAAGGTCGCTTAATTCAAAATAAGGAATGACTCCCATTTCATATGATTTTTTCAGAAGCTCCTTAATCAGGGGTTGCGTTGAATGTTCCCCAGTGATCATCAGCTTTTCTCCTTCTTTAACTTTCAATGAATGAGTCAGCAGCACCTCTGCTAACTTCTCTAATCGTGGATCTCTCATATGGTTTCCCCCTCATTTTTGTCTACCTTCAAACTTCGACAAAAAATGGTAAAATCCTCCTATCCATTAAAAAATCCTGCAGTCAAAGCGACCACAGGATTTTCGATGATATATTTAGTTTGTTTCAATTAAGCCATACTTGCCGTCACGACGCTTGTACACAATGTTCGTTGCATTTGTCTCTGCGTCCGTGAAGATGAAGAATGTGTGACCCAGCATATTCATCTGCAGGATCGCTTCTTCGCTGTCCATCGGCTTCAGATTAAACTGTTTTGTTCTTACTACTTCCGCATCGTCCTCTTCCTCCAATTCAACGGCAGCTGCGCCGTTAGGAGAAACATGATTCAAATCTTCCTGAGCCGCGAAGAACTCCTTCGGGCTTCCCTTTTCACGCATCTTACGGTTCACTCTGGTTTTATGTTTGCGAATTTGACGCTCCAATTTATCTACTATCAGATCAATGGCCGCATACATATCTGCGTTGCGTTCCTCTGCACGTAGAACTAATTGCGGCATTGGAATAGTCACTTCAGTTTTCGTATTTTTATCAGGATACACTTTCAAATTAACATGTACATTTGCATCAGGAGTTTCATTAAAGTAACGGTCTAACTTACCAATCTTCTTCTCCACGTGTTCGCGAATCGCTGGAGTTACCTCAATGTTCTCGCCTCGAATGTTGTAGTTCAACATGTAAACTCCTCCTTTTAAAAATAAAGCTATGTTTATATATTCTCCATTCCCTTCATTAATCCTTCTTAAACTTTCTAAATTTTTTGTCAATTTTTTGTGAAGTTTGTAAGGTGGTGTCGAAAATGTTGGTGTGACGGGAGTGGAGAGTGTTAAAGAGTGAGGTGGTGGGTGCGAGTGTTTTGGGTTCACCTGGCACTCTTTGTAGTATTATTATCTCACTTTTTTTTGGGGTTAGACGGTGGAGATTTGGAGGTTTTGTGGAGAGTTTGGGGCGGAATTGTGAAGGGGGTTTTTGGAGGGGTGTTAAGGTGGGTTCAGCTGCTGATTTTGGCTGGTTTTTCAGCAGGAGAATAATAGGTGGAATTCAGCAGTTAAATTCCAAAAGAAAATCAGTTGCTGAATAATGGCACTTATTCAGCAGCTGAACTCATTAACTCTCACAAAAACTGATGTAATTTAACCTCCACATAAAACTTATAATGACTTTTCAAACCGTCGTCCATATAAGACAAAATTTTTTCTGTTTCTACATGCTTGTTGGGGCGGCTGGTTATAAAAGATCGGTAACTGGACCATTGATAACCTTCAGGTGCGGGACAGATACCCGCTCTTACTGGATTAAGATGGATATAACAACTAGTGTCGGTCAGTTGTTTGTTATTGGTAATTAGAACTGACTTAAACCGACCCTCAAAAAGATGCCCATTAAAACCGTTTTTCTTGTTGAAGTATCTGGCATACCGGTAATGGATGTAGTGAAGGATTTTTCCTGGAGGATGATTCTGAGTCTCAATCAAGAGGTGAACATGATTCGTCATGAGGCAATAGGAGTGTAGGATAAAGGGGTATTTTTCTTTTGCGGCTTCTACTATTTCTAAATATTTCAAGCGATCGTCTTTATTGCGAAAAATGGTATACTTCCGGTTTCCCCTTGCAGTGATATGATAGATAAAGCCTGGCGACCACTCTCTTTTCTTGTACATAGCAACTTCCTTTCTATTAGTTGATGTATCTTTGTTATTCGACATTCTTTTTAAAATTCCTGCTAACACCAATCTTGAAGGTACTCAGTGGCTGTTATCTTTTTTACTCTCACTATGCTTTTTCAGATTGTAAGCTATGTTTCCAACATTAAAGGACATGACAATAAGATATATCCAAATAGGATAGTGAGGTATGAAAATGAGGCAGGCTAACAGGCAGGTAAAGATGATCTGTCTCTTTGCTCTTTGTATGTAGGTCAGTTCCTTGTACGTTTTCAATCTATCACCTCCAACCTTCTGTTTTGTAAAGAAATCTCTTTTTTTATTAATGGCTATATATCAGCTGCTGAAATGATTAAGATATTCACCTGCTGATTTCCACAAAAATATCAGCAGGTGAAAAAATCCTTTTATTCAGCAGCTGAACCAAAAAAGTCACTCCTCCAATCTAAACATCCACATCTCTCTTCCCAAAACTCCACCAAGCCAATCCACCAAACCCAACCAAATAAACCACAATCACCCCAACCGAAAACCAAAACGTCATTCCCTCAAACGGAGGAGTCCCAAAGAAATATTGCTGCAAATCGGTATTCGCAAACAGCACATACCTCCCCCACTTCATACCAAGCTCGTTCATCACAACCAAAAACGTCCCGGCAGAAAAGGTCAGAAAGATCGTTGAACCAATCGCAAACGAACTGCTCCTCGTCACAACCGAGAAGGTAAAAGCGAATGAACAAATCACCATCATTTCTATGAATCTCAATACGTAAGCTCCTGCGACAATAAAAAAGTTCCCGTTCAAATCAAAGAAACTATCATAAAACCACAGAGAACCGAGCACGGTGGAAAATAAGAAATGAGAGGCTGTTAACACAGTAGCGATAACTAGCACGGTTATGTATTTGGAAAGCAGAATTTTCACACGGTTAATGGGTCGGATGAGCAATAGCTTGATGGTGCCAGATGAGAATTCACTTGAAACGATGTCTCCGGCTATGATCAGACTGAAGAGTTGAATGATCATAAGGAGGTTGGAACTGATCCGCATGTACTCCCAAAATGAAAATTGGATGCCGTCGAACAGTAGGTAGACAAAAAGGGACGCCATGGAATCGATGAATACGATGAGTGCCAGTGAAATCCACATACGCGGTCGGGAGATTTGTTTAATGAGTTCATTGGTGATTAAATTCATCATGTTTCTTCATCCATTCTGAACTTGATTGGCCAGTCTCTTGGGTGCAGCAATCAAATAACCCTCACGAATTAATCCTTCAATGGCTTGCCAGCCTGCTTCCTCTACCTCAACCAGCACCCAGCCATGTCGACCTATGTACGGTGCTATGATATAGCCTGGCTGTTCGAGGAGGATTTCCTGGGTAGCAGGGAGCGTTTTAATCGATAAGGTCTCACCGATGATGACAAATGGTTTGGCCTTCACGCGGAAGGAAACATGTCCGAATCCATCTTTGTGTTCATGAACTTCCGGATATCGAAGGCATAGTCTTCTAATCTCATCTATTTCACTAGTTTTCATACCGGCGTCCTCCAGCATTTTTCTATTATTATAGCATGAGAGGATTTGGAAAAAGAAAAAAGCCTCGGGGAATCGAGGCTTAGTGTGTTAGATAGGGTTTTAGTTCTATATCAATCGACGTTTTCCAGGCAGAAAAGGCCGGGGACAGATTTTCTTGTACAACACTTTGCTTGATCTCATTGTTGTCTAACTGTCCGTCCGGTTTCCATGCCTGATCCGTCACCGTATCAAATCCGTTTAAAGCTTTCTGAATGCCTTCCTCATCAAATAGTTCTTGCAACAAGGGATTGCTTTCTGAAATCTGCCCAATGGCCATGAATACTTCAGAAAGGACCTGGTCTCCTTCAGTTTTGCTGAAATCCTTGAAGCTTGCTTCCACATAGTTCAGTGCTTCTTCAATGGTGTCGAGCATCCCGACGTATTGGCTGACCAATTCGTACTGTTTTTCGTCTAGTTTCGTTGTCAAAGAATCACCTATTTCTTTTGATCGTAGAACATCCCATCGTATTGTAACGATTCGTATGGGTTTGAGTATTTTTGAGCAGACGTTTTCTTCCTGGTCAAGCCGTTCATGTCCCGCTTAATTTGAAGACGTAATTGAGAAAGTTGCCGATCAATTTGCTGATTCCATCCAATCATCTGCTTGCCAAATTCCTGTTCCTCCAAAGTATACGGAGGCTTGATGGTGCCAAGTACACTCTGCCTTTTTTCTAAAAGAGATTCCACTTCCTCAATCGTGGCCTCCCTATTTTCATCATTAACCTGTTCCAACGCTTCTTTCAATTGCTTCGTGATGGTATAACAAAGAAGAACCGAGCTCATTACGCCAGTCCACCTTGACCGGCATGCTGCTTCTGGCGGTTCAGTTGAATGACTTCTTTCCAAGTATCACGGAAGTCAGTGATGAGACCCTCTACTTCACCTAAAATTGCCACGTCATTCTTGATATTGGCTTCAGTTAAGCGACGGTTAATGTAGTCGTAAAGAGACATAAGGTTTTGTGAGACTTCAAGATCCGTATTCAACGTCACCATCAGCTCATTCACGATGGCTTGGGTCTTTTGGATATTGGTATTCTTCAGTTCAATATTCTTCTCTTCAATGGCTTTTTTGGCGATATGAATAAATTTCAGGCTTCCGTTATAGAGCATAAGGGTGAGTTCACCTGGTGAGGCGGTGTTGACCGAGTTGTTCTGGTATGCTGCATACGGGTTGTTGATGGCCATAGTGACACTCCTTTAGTTATGATTATCCGCCGAACTGTTGCATGAGGTACATGGATTGTTGATTGGAACGCTGAATCGCTTTTTCCATGGCGGTGAATTGACGCCAGTAGCGGTCTTCGACTTGGGTTAACCTGTCTTCGAAACGGTCCATCTGGCTTTCCATATTGTTTAATAAACGACCAAGTGTAAATGTATTGTTGGTACTAGAAGCTTTACCAGCCTTTTTCTCGATACTGTCCATGGTGGTTTTTAACGTATCACGTAAACGACGGGCGATCCCTTGTTCATTTGACGTGGCACCATCTTTAGCAAAAATCTCATAGATCGCATTCGGGTCTTTGGAAATCGCTTCTTTCAGCTTGCTTTCATCAATAATCAGCTTTCCGCGATCAAGGTAGTTACTTGATGTTTTGATTCCGATTTGAGCTAATTGGTCAACGCCTGAAGTTCCACCAGATATCGGTGTGTACATGTCAGTTCGCATTTTGTTAAGTCCAGATGTCAGAACGGAATCGTTTCTCAGAGTACCACTGCGTGACTTTTCTTCCCAAAGTTCGATTTCTTTTTCTTCCATTGACTCCTTTTGTTCGGCAGTCAACGGTTGGAAGTCACGGTATTTCTTTTCGTTTACTTCACCATTTACTTTTTCAATGAGCTTGTTGTATTCGTCGACGAATTTTACGATTTTTTCTAGAATTTTGTCGGTGTCTGGTTGTGAAGAAAATGTAATAGTTTTTGTAGGGTCCGCTTCCTTTAAAGATACTTCAAATCCATTTAATTGGAACGTATTCGACGAACGTTCAGTCAAAAGGCCGTTATACGTAAATTGTGCATTCACACCCTCTGACCCCCTATTGTTAGCAGGATCGGCAGCAATGACATTTGTCGTGTCCAGCCCCAGTGTAGAGGTTAAAAAGCTTCCCGATAAATTAATTTCTTCTGTACTTGCGGCATCCCCGCTATTTTTAGCTGTCACAGATATTTTCTTTGTAAAAGAATCATAAAACATCGTGACATTAGACTCTGCATTAATTTTGGCTATCACATTATTCAAGGATTCCTTGGTCGGATCAAAGGATAATTTGAATCCATCTCCGCTTTCAAGTTCACCATTTTTCGTGATACCTTTAATCGTTATTGATTGAGTACCCGTCACCCCATACTCACTAAGCTTCTTACTTGGGTCAAAATCCGCATATCCGGAAAAAACAGAACCAACACTGAACATTGTTGCCGCTTCAGCCAGCCTCTCCACTTTGAGCGTCCCATTAAAATCTGAAGTAGAATTGATATTTTTAATAGATAACGCATTGGGATCAGAAATGGAAACCGTCTTCTGCGTATACGTTCCTTGCTTCATCACCCCGTCAAAAATAAGATTACTAAAATCAAACATCATCTTATTCATATCCCGGTAGTCGTCGCGCTGCCATTCAAGGTACTGCTTTTTCTGTCCTAATTTATCTAAAGGGATTCTTTCCGCCTTCATCAAGTCTTTAATGATTTGATCCGTGTCCATACCACTGGCAAGTCCACCAATTCGCATATCAGCCATATGTATCTCCTTCCATTAAACCTTCTTATCGACCATTAAACCAACAAATTCCGTCATCGCTGCATGCATATCAAGCATTTTCTTTGCCGGTATTTCTTTCACTATCTCCTGTGTCCGATCATCGACAATCGTCACATAGTATTCTTTCAATTTATCATGAAATTCAAATTTGAGGTGTGTATTCGAAGTGGACATAAACTCATTCATCCCATGAACGACATCTTCCAACTTTTCTTTGGTGACAGGTTCTTTCGTGGCTGTTTCTTCATGATGTCGTTCCTGCGCTTGAATTTGTTTCACTTCTTCGCTGGTTTGGTTCTCTAATCTATTAAATGATTGTATTCCTTGTACTCCGCCTGTCACTTTATCAATCATCGTTTGATCCTCCTGAGGGTTATATGGATTATATCGGAGTATGGTGGTGAAAGTTTAGGGAGAATAGGCTTTATTTTGTTTCCATAAAGGTAATATAGTAATATAAATATAGAACATAAGTTCTTATCAAAAGGAGTTGTAATAGATGGAGAAGTTTCTAAATATATCTTCTATACAAAGGAACTTACTTGTAGGTAGCATTATGGGGGACGGTGAAATCACAAAAATATACCCTAATTCACGCCGTAAAAACCATAGTTATCGTGAACATTATGGTGTGGAACAAGAAAACTACCGAATCTGGAAAGCTTCCTTCTTTCCAGAGCTATTCTACCTTACAAAGAATAGCCAAACTATGCGTTCAAAATCTGACCCCCTTTTCACCGAGTTATTTCCATACTTCTACACTAATCACTCTAAGCAAATCCCAATTAAGCTTTTGAAATATTGTACCTCTCCCTATTTCTTGACAGTACTTTATCTTGACGACGGTTCTCTATCAATCTCTAAAAGAATTAATCATCGAAACAAGAAAATTCACTTAACACCTCATATATTCTTATACCTTCAAAATTACCCCAAAGAGGAACTGGAAGTGTTACAGCAACACATATTAGAATCATTTCAAATTGACTTTAAACTGAATAAAAGAAAAGATGGCCACGGTTTTATTTTGAGAGGAACATCAACAGACCTAACATACAATTTCTTAAATTTACTAACTCCTATAACTTTGACCTGCGAAAGTATGTACTACAAGTCTAATTGGGAATGGAGGCTCAAAAAGGAGGAGCAAAAGTATTTAGTTCAATACCCAAATTATCAAATTATTGCTTCTTCCTCGAACAGAAATAAAAATTACTCTGATAAAGAGATAAATGAGTTGATATCCCTCAAGAAGAAGGGTTTTAAAGATCAAGAGATTGCGAATTCTTTAGCTAGGAGCTATTGGTCTGTATTGTATAAATTGCGCGAATTACGGAATGGTGGACTATTGTAACCATTGATGACAATGATAAAAAGAGACTCTAGGAAGCCTAGAGTCTCTCGTAAACAGTTTAATATTAACGAAGAAGTTGTAAAACTCCTTGTGGTTGTTGGTTCGCTT
>NZ_BCVQ01000073.1 GCF_001591825.1 Rossellomorea vietnamensis NBRC 101237 | reverse complement strand
GGGAAAGGTAAATGCTTGGTCCCCGTGGTGACGAACTAACATCACCCAATAGCGCAGAACAGATTGATCAACCCCCACTTGATTGGCAAGATCTCGATAACTAACGAGTTCATTAAGATAACGTTTAGCAGCTTTCAGTTTAGATTCTTGAGTAAACTTGGCCATACGTGCTGGCACCTCCTATTGTTGATTGGGGTGTCCAACAATAGGGGTGCAACTCACTTGCCCTGTGGGGTCTCAACTTTCCCCCTATTCCCGTCGGAGTCGAGCACCTTCCGCTACAATCAACTTCTAAGCTAACTTTCTTAAAAAGAATATTAATATTGATCTGTACCATAATCTTATATAATTGGTGGGTAATTATTTTATTTCCCCTTGCCTTCTTTTATACCCCGCATTGTACAATACCAAATAATTAAATTCCCGGTGGATAGTCATTAAGATTTTTATTGATCGTCATAAGTCTGTCAGAATATAGAATTACAGAGTGGATTGAAGCGGAAGGCAACTTACTCCTGCGGGAAATAGAGGAAAGGTCGAGACCCCGCAAGGCTTTAGCCTGAGGAGGCTCGACTTCCTCCCCGAGGAAAGAAGGTGTGTGCAGCGAAAAGGAACGGTCCATATTCACGCCACGGCTCGTCCAAAGGGTAAAACAGGAAGTGAGTGAAACAATGGCTATATTGATTTTAAGATTAAGCTTTAAATAAAGGTGTTGAAGGGTAGTTTATATAATATAGTATACAAGGTTCATTCTCTATGAAAGGGAAGTGATGGGATGAGTGGTAAATGGGTGTTCGCCTTACTGTTGGGAGGTTTGTTGCTGGGTGGATGTGCTGCAGACGATGGGAAGAACGACCAGGATTCTACTGAAGTCAATTCGGATGTCCCTGCTGCCGAAACGGACCAGCCTGCGAGCAAGATCGATGTTCTCGCCAACGATGAAAAGATCATAGAGATGCTAAAGAAGACCGGGGTCATAGCGGAAGACGCTACACATGAAGAGATTGAGAAGGCACTTCAGAAATACCTCCAGGATAAAAACAATGACCAGCTCACCAATGAAAAAGAAAAGAAAAAATACATTGATGAAATCAAAAAGAAGATTCAAGAGGGCAGCTAGAAACGGGAAACGGGCAAGGGTGAACAAACCCCTGCCCGTTTCTTCATGAGATTAGCGCATGACGCTGCCCCCTGAAATTTTGACTGACTCCCCGACAATGTTTTCCGCAGCATCGCTTAATAGATAGACGATGGTGTTTGCGACTTCCACAGGGGAAGTTAATCTTCCTGAAGGAATGCTGCCCTTTGCGATCTCCAGTTGTTCCTCATAGCTTCTGCCTTCCCGCTCCCCTTTGGATTTGATAGCGTTTCGACCCATCTCTGTATCGACATATCCAGGGCAAATGGCGTTTACTCTGATACGGTGCTCGATCGCTTCATGGGCAAAGGCCTGTGTGAACCCTGTCACTGCAAACTTGGACGCACTGTAAGCACTGTTTCCGTGGGTGCCTCTCAGTCCGGAAAGGGAAGAGATGTTGACGATCGCTCCTTTTTCTACGCCCTTCATTTGGTTATAGACGGCCTGGGAAAGCTGGACCAGTGAGAAGTAGTTTAGCTCCATGATTTTTCGTACATCTTCTTGTGATAGTTTCTCCACCAGGTCACCGCCGCCTATCCCGGCTGAATTCACGAGACCTGTGATGGGGCCATTCTGTTCTCTTGCCGCAGTTAGAAGCTGTTCGCGGTCTTCCGTACTTGTCAGATCCGCTTTATAGAGGAAGACCCTGCCCGGATCCTGACAGTCTGCTTTCAGCTCACTCAGCTTTTCTTCATTCCTCCCTGTAATCGTCACCCTGGCGCCCGCTTGAACGGCTACTTTCGCCGTTTCATATCCAATGCCGCCAGTGGCACCGGTGATGAGGATATGCTGATCTTTCAACGTGCTTTCATGAAAAAGGAAACTCATTCTATTACCTCCTTGTGATGTATAGTACGTTTTTACCCGATGGGGGGAGGCGGGAAACGGAAGGGGGCCGTTTTGAAAATAAAATTCCGTTTTTGAGAATATAAGGTTGAGATTTGAAAATAAAAATAGATTTTTGATAATAAAAGTAGTGGGATTGAAAATAAACGTTGGGATGGACAATTGAAAACACCTGAACCCTCGCTCAATGCCGAATTACCGACGGAATTTGGCTCACATATTGTAATATTTTCACATCTTTTGACTAGTTTTATCACTAGTATTTACAATATTCAGACTAATTGATATGATCAGCTTGTTCTTCAAAAAGAACGAATCTAGTACTCTATCAATTTACAGGGGTGAATCAGTTGAGGAAGAAAAAATCGGCATTAAAAGTTTTGACAAGTATCACGGCCACCACCATTGTTGCTTCCACATTGTTTGCAGGTAGCGTGGCCGGGTCCAGGGTCGTACCTGCGGCGGCTAAGGACACTACGATAGAATCGGCACCGATTGATTTAAACATTATTAACGAAGACCGCTTGGCAAAGGCGCTACAGGATAAAGGAGTCATCTCAAAAAATGCCTCTTCTTCAGAAATTCAGAAAGCAGTAAAAGAGTACATAAACAAGAAAAAGAATGTGAAAGGGACGAAAACGTCCGAAACCACAAAGCAGGATGAAATGGATAAAAAGACAAAAGACTTCCTAAAAAAACAAAAAAATAAATTGATGAAACAGCTTGAAAAAGGTCATGCCAACTTCAAAAAGGGGAAGCCTACCGAATCTGTAAAAGTAGATTCAGCGAAACAGGCTAAATACAAGGGGGATGTGCGTACAGATAAGGTATTAGTACTCTTAACCGAGTTTGCTGACTTCAAGCATAATAACGTTGAGCAAGAAGAAGGTTACATGTACTCCGATGATTTCAATAAAGAGCATTATGAAAAGTTAATGTTCGGAGATAAAGATTTCAAATTGTTTAATGGTGAGAAAGTAAAAACCTTTAAGCAATTCTATGAAGAACAGTCCGGAGGTAGCTATACGTTGGACGGTACTGTATCTGAGTGGTTATCCGTGCCTGGAACGGCAAAAGAGTATGGTGATGACAATCCAAATGGGGGACATGATAATTTAGCACCAAAAGGTCCTCGTGATTTGGTTAAAGATGCATTGAATGCAGCAGTGGCATCTGGAATGGATTTATCCCAATATGACGTTTTTGACCAATACGATCTCGATGGAGACGGCAACCAAAACGAGCCTGACGGTCTAGTGGATCATCTGATGATCATACATGCCGGAACGGGACAAGAAGCTGGCGGGGGTGCTCTGGGTGATGACGCGATCTGGTCTCACCGCTGGGTAGTAGGGAATAGTCCGTATAAAGTGCCAGGAACCCAAGCGGCCGTACCATACTGGGGTGGACAAATGGCAGCGTTTGACTATACCATCCAACCAGAAGACGGAGCGGTCGGAGTCTTTGCCCACGAATTCGGTCATGATTTAGGCTTACCGGATGAATATGATACCCAGTATTCCGGCCAAGGTGAGCCAATTGCTTCCTGGTCCATCATGAGTGGCGGCAGCTGGAATGGTAACATTGCAGGAACGGCGCCGACAAGCTTCTCTCCTCAGAATAAGGAGTTCTTCCAGAAGACAATGGGTGGAAACTGGGCCAATATGACTGAAATAAATTATGAAGATATCGATAAAAATGGGCTGGCTACAATTATTGATCAAAGTGTAACGAAATCAAAGAACCCAGGTGTTGTAAAAGTTAATCTCCCCCAAAAAGAAGTAAAGGGAATTCAGCCGGCATTTGGTGAGAAGTATTATTATAGTACGAAGGGTGATGACCTTCATACGACACTGGTGTCTCCTGAGTTTGATTTGACGGGTGCGACAACGGCTTCGCTTGATTTTAAAACCCTTTATGATATCGAGTATGACTATGATTATTTGTATGTCACTGCTGTAACGGAAACGGGTGAAGAGATTGAGCTGGACGTATTAGGTAATGACGATACAGACGGGGATGCCCGTGCGGAATCCACTAAGGGTCAATGGGTTGATAAATCATACGATCTAAGTCAGTTTGCGGGCGATAAAGTGAAAATCTTATTTGAGTATGTAACAGATGGCGGTCTTGCCCTTGATGGCTTTGCGATGGATAATGCAACATTGAAGATAGATGGTAATGTAGTCTTTACAGACGATGCGGAAGGTGAACCGAAATTTACAACAGACGGCTTCGTCGTTTCCAACGGTTTTGATACAAAAGACCACTATTACTATCTCGAATGGAGAAACTATGCAGGATCTGACAAAGCATTAGCCTTCTCCCGCGGAGTAAAATATAATACTGGATTAGTCGTCTGGTACGGTGACGACAGCTTCACGGACAACTGGGTAGGTGTTCATCCGGGTGAAGGATTCCTTGGAGTTGTTGATTCCCATCCGGAAGCGATCTTAGGAACGAGAAACGGTGCTCCTTCGACCTATCAAAGTACCCGCTACCAAGTAGCAGACGCGGCCTTCTCGTTAGACAAGGCACCTGATTGGTATATCGACTCTCCATCCCGTGGGATCTTTGATTACAAAGGACTGGCTGGAGTACGTGCCTTCGATGATTCGAAAACATACATGAACAATTTAATTCCAGATGCCGGACGGAAAACGCCAAACTATGGACTGAAATTTGAAGTCATTGGCGAGGCGAAAGACAATACTGCCGGTGCAGTTTGGATCCACAAATAATAAAGAGAAGCGACCTTGGAAATCTCTCCAAGGTCGCCTTTTTTTTACGCTTTCCCGATTCCGTTTACAATCATTTGCACCGTCATTTCGATCTCTTTTTCATCATTCCATTCGGCTTCAGGAAGGAAGAGGTACCTGACCAAGAGCAGTCCAAAGATGCTTGAGGCTGAAAATCGTACGACTGCGTGTGAAGGCATGTCGATGATCTGTCCTTTTTCTTTATAATGATCAACGAGCTTCACGAATTTCTCGAATACCTTTTCGCCGATATGCTCCCGAAACTGTTCTTTAAGCTCGGGATGAAAGGGTATTTCTTGTATCAGAATTTTAAAAGCGGCCATGTTCTCTTTCAAAAATTCCTGCCGGTTCAGAATCATCGCTTTCAAGAAATCTTCATAGCGCTCATATTTCGCATCGAGGACCTTATTGAGATCCCGGATCACAAAAGGTGCGATCAGTTTAGCCATCGTCGGCGATACAATCGAAAGAAGCAGGTCCTTCTTCGTTTTATAATGGCGGAAGATGGTTCCCTCTGCGACGCCCGCCTTTTTGGCGATTTGACTGGTAGAGGTAGAGGCATAGCCCTTTTCGGAGAACATCTCAATGGCTGCCTCCACAATTTTCTGCTGTTTATCCGTCAGTGTTTCTTCCTGGTCGAATAACTGTTTGAATATATTTTTTTCTTCAGACATTTTTAAACCCCTAACTTGTCGTTCATTCCTACCCTATATTTTACGGTATTTTCGGAGGGCTGCAACATTAAGGACGATAAAGAGTAGAGAAAAACCGATCAGCACGGATAGATTCAAGAGCAGGTCCCCGAATGAATAGCCGCGGATCATGACGTCCCTTAATGCATCAGCTGCATAATAAAGCGGGGTGATGGGCCCGATCCAGCTCAGCCACTCGGAAATGGTATCTAAATTGAATAATCCCGAGAAGAAAATCTGAGGAACCACGACGATCGGAATGAACTGCATCATCTGTAATTCATTTTTAGCAAAAGCGGACAGCAATATTCCGAGAGTAAGAGCGGTGAACGATAACAAGACGATGATGATCAATACGTTGAAAAAACTCCCTTTCATCATCATGTCCAGGATATAAATCGAGTACCACGAAATCAAGGATGCCTGAAGGAGCGTCACGATCCCGAAGCCGATGACGTAACTGACGACCATTTCCCAGATTTTAATGGGAGAAGCAAGCAATCGCTCAAGTGTCCCCGTCGTTCTCTCTCTTAAAAAGGAGACTCCACTTATTAAAAAGACGAAGAAGAAGACGAAAAATCCAAGGAGGACGGGCCCAAAGGAGTCAAACATCTCCATATCCTTACTCCCGTGCACATACTTCACTTCATCGGTCAGGTTTTGTGAAGGAGATGGGAACAAGGTCTGGATCTTTTTCATGACGGCCCCATTGACAGTGGGATCGCTTCCTTCGATGACGATCGATGGAGAAGTGGGATCTTCAAATGAAATATAGCCATCCAGTTCACCACTTTTAATGTCCTTCAATGCTTTATCGGGACTTGGATAGTCTTGAAAATCCTCTGTATTAACCTTCGCCTCCAGCTGTTGAGGCAGATCCACGATGGCGACCTTTGCGTCATAATCCTCAGAGTTAAAAACAAGCGACAGCATGCTGAGGATCAGGAGTGGGGCCAGGAACATCAAGGCCAATGTGCGTTTATCCCTGAGTAGCTGCTGAAGGATACGGATGACAAACCCTCTAATTCTCAACGGAAACACCTCCATTTTTCAAAAAGACATCTTCAATTGAAGTGACTCCGTACGTTTCTTTAATCCCGGCAGGCGTGTCGCTTGAAATGATTTCCCCATGCTGAAGGAGACCGAGTACATCGCATCTTTCGGCTTCATCCATGACATGGGTCGTGATGATCAGCGTCCTGCCTTCTTCTTTCAGGCGGTGAAAGCTGTCCCAGATTTCTTTTCGCAGGACGGGATCGATCCCGACGGTCGGTTCATCAAGAAAAAGGACTTCAGGGTCATGAAGGAGGGCGATGGCGAGGGAGAGTCTTCGTTTCATCCCGCCTGAATACTGATGGACCGGCTTGTTCAGGTGTTCCAAAAGATCAACGGTGTTCATCACTTTTTCGATTTGCGCTTTTCGTTCATTTTTCTTTAATCCATACAGGGAGGCCATGAATGAGAGGTTTTCTCTGGCCGTCAGCTCATCGTACAGTGCATCGGATTGAGCCATATAACCGATGTTCGGGTACAGGTCTCTTGCTTTCAGTTTGTTTCCTTTATAGCTGACACTGCCGGATGACGGCGTTTCAAGACCAATCATCAGCTTGATTAACGTCGTTTTCCCAGAACCGGAAGGGCCTAATAAACCATAGATCTTCCCTTTGGGGATGTTGAGGGAAACATTTTTGAGTACCTCCTGAGAGCCGAATGACTTCGACAGATTCTTTAGTTGGAGGATGGAATCCATATGCATCACACCTTTCAAAATAATGAGTGATTACTCACTTATAATATAATCTATGTACGTTCTTTTGTAAAGTGAGTAATCACTCACTACAAATATATTCTCTAAATTTATTTATAGAAGAGGACAATAAAAAAAGAGCTTGAGCCATTGGCTCAAACTCTTTTCAAAAGATTATTTCACGTTGTCATTTTCCCATTGATAGCTCCAGAATCGTTCAACGGTGACCCATTTCAATGATTCAGGGTCATTCTGCTGAATCCCTTTTTCAAGATCCTTCAGCATCCAGGCCGTTTGGGAGATGTGCGCCTTCATGGCACCGATTTTTTGGTCTTTCACAGGTGTGATATCAACAAAGATATCGGGTTTGCCCAATTCTTCCTCACAATTCTTTGAGAATGCCAGGCAGTGAAGCTTCGGTCTTGATTCTTTCGGAAGGCGTCTGACGGCCCGGACGACGGCTCTGGCGGTTGCTTCATGATCCGGGTGGACGGAGTAGTCCGGGTAGAACGTGATGATGAGGGACGGATTTAATTCCTCGATCAGCTCGGTCACCATGTTTGAAAGCTTTTCATCATTTTCAAACTCAAGGGTCTTATCACGGTAACCCATCATGCGAAGATCCTGTATCCCCATCACATCGGCAGCTTTTTGCAGCTCTTTTTTCCGGATTAAAGGAAGGGATTCCCGTGTCGCGAATGGCGGGTTCCCTAAGTTCCTTCCCATTTCCCCTAATGTGAGGCATGCATAGGTAACGGGCGTGCCATTGTTCACGTGGGTGGAAATGGTCCCTGATACACCGAATGCTTCATCATCCGGGTGAGGGAAGATGACCAGTACCTGTCTTTCTTTTTCCATTTTGACCTCTCCTTTATTTATAGGTTGAAGTAGTTTACTTGAAAGGGGTCGGACTGATTTCAAGGGCAACGGCGAGTTTCCCGTCCCCGCCATGTCCAGCGAGCAGCAGGCGTCTCTGTTCATCGAATTCATAATGAGTCAGACCCTCGGCATAGATCCAGCCGAGTTCGATTTTCAGGCCGACACGGTAAGGTCCGTCCCCGATGATTTTTCCGTGCTCATAGTTCACTTTCGCGTTGCGTATATAGGCTCCCGCGGAGAAGAAGCCTTCATTGAAATGTGAAGCGTAGGCTCCATTGGTGGTTTCTAAATGTATATAAACGTCCTGACGGGCAAGCTGGGTGATGATTCCCTGCACATCGGCAATCTTGATTAGTTCCATTCTTTTTCCTCCTTAAATACAGAAAAGACTCTTAACCATTATGTACTATCTTACTAAAATTCATGAATGAATGCGAAAAGTATGATTGAGGAGGCAGGGGATGCGCGAGTGGAGAGGTCCGTCCCTCAAAAAAAGTGCCAGGCACGAAAGAGTTGATTTGTGCCTGGCACTTGGCCGGGAAAGAATTATTTATTGAAGCGGTTGTAAGCTCCGTGCATGACGGGTCCCACATATTCGTTCAGTTTGAAGCCGTGTTTGATGGCTGCAGTGACGAAGGATTTGGCGTTTGTGACGGCTTCTTTCACGTCTTGTCCATTGGCAAGGTTTGCGGTGATGGCTGCCGCAAACGTGCATCCAGCCCCGTGGTTATACGTCGTGTCCACTTTTTCTTCTTCAAGCAGGGTGAATTCATTCCCGTCAAAGAATAAATCCAATGCTTTATCGTGCTTTAATTGCTTTCCGCCTTTGATGACAACGTTTTTCGCTCCCAGGTCGTGAATCTTCTTGGCTGCTTCTTTCATTTCATCAATCGTTTTGATCGGACCCGTCTGAGCAAGCTGCCCAGCTTCAAACAGGTTAGGCGTTACAACGGTCGCACGCTGCAAGAGATGTTCTCTCATGGCGTCAGTGGTTTCAGGGTGGAGGACTTCATCCTCGCCTTTACATACCATGACGGGGTCAATGACCACTTTATTTAATCCGAATGCATCGATTTTTTTTGCTGCAAGCTCGATGATTTCAACGGTGCCAAGCATACCTGTCTTCATGGCATCCACTCCGACAGACAGTACCGTTTCCAATTGTGCTTCCAGTGTATCGATGGACAATGGATGGACGTTGTGGTGCCAGTGATTGTTCGGATCCATGGTCACAACGGTCGTGAGAGCTGTCATACCATATACGCCGTGCTCCTGGAATGTTTTAAGGTCGGCTTGGATCCCGGCGCCTCCGCTTGTGTCGGATCCGGCTATTGTAAGTGTCTTTTTCATGGCTGCATTCCTCCTGTGAGTTCGTTTCATTGTAAAAGTCTGACTAAAGAATATAATATCGGACGGTTAAATACAAATCCTTTTGACTATGGATGACGACAAAAAAGACGCCGGATGAAAATCCATCGACGTCTTTACGGTAGCTGTTAGACCAACTTAGAAAGGTTTCGCATTATTATTCGTTGCTTCTTTGGAAGCCACGATGACAAGCTTGCCTTTATCAAGTTCTTCCTCATAGGCATCGGCTTCTGCCTGATTCATCCCTACAGCCTTCATTTTCGAACGCAGTTCATCTCCGCGGCTGTTGAACATATTCCCCATGGATTCAAGAATTCCCTGCTCCTTAATACCGGTTGATTCCGTATTTGTTGCTTCGGTGATGTGTTTAGAGCGATGCTTGTCATGAGCGAATACGTAAATATCATCTTTCGTGTAGCCTTCACTGGTGAACATGTCAATTTCCTTTTTAGCTTCTACTGCATTTTCAACTGTTTGAACCTTGTACATGATCATTACCTCCATGTTTTTATGTCTTGTCCCTTCTTTTCCCGGTAGGATTAACTTCAAACTTTCCAAAATATAGAAGTATAATAATTGTTTCCAAGATTCTACATTATTTCCTATAATAGAAGAGAGGAAGGTGAAGGATTTGACAAGTCAATACAAGAAAATACAAGAAATGGAAGCGATTTTGGAGGATTTGAAGGCGACTGAAAGACAAACCAGTGCCTCTTTGGTCATTGAAAATAGAAGCAGCAGGCGTCGGGGATGGACCAACACATTCCTGACTTTTTGGAAAAGGAAAGTCGTACTCTTTCTATTATTGTTCTTGCTAGTGGTGGGAGGAGCAGCGATAGGGGTTTATTCCTTGTTATCGGGCTCTACTTTTACAGAAGAAAAGGGTTCATTTGTAGAACGGATTCAAGAGATGAGTTCACTGGCTACGGCTCAAGGATTTGTGAAAGCTGTGATCGAGCAGGAAGATAATCAATTATTCGGGAAAGAAATCAATGCGGACCTTCCCGGTACGAAACGGAAGCTTCTGATGGTGGTGCCCGGGACTGTTCTTGCAGGGGTCGATTTACAAGGAATTGATGAGAAGGATATAGTAGTAGATGAAGAGAAGAAAGAAATTCAATTAACACTGCCCCGCGCTGAAATCCTTCAGGAGCCGTCGATTGATACGGACAATATTAAAACTTTCTCTGTAGAAGGGATCTTCCGGAATGATGTGGATTGGAATGAAGGGTTTGCCCTTGCGGAAGTGGCGAAGGATCAAATCAGTCAGGAAGCGATTGAACAGGGGCTCCTTTCAGCGGCTGAAAAAAATGCTGAAAAGTCATTGAAGGGCTTCTTTGAGCAATTAGGATACGATGTGACGATTGAATTTCAAAACTAGAAAGGGTGTCTTCAAGTGTCGGCGATTTTTCAAAATGATTGGGCACGCGTTCTGGAAGATGAACTTCAAAAGGAGTACTACCGGGATTTACGTGAATGGCTGAAAGGCGAGTATCAAACGAACCTCACTCATCCACCCATGCACGATATTTTCAACGCGTTTCACTATACAGCCTATGAGGACGTAAAAGTTGTCTTATTGGGGCAGGATCC
The DNA here is from genome assembly GCF_001591825.1 of Rossellomorea vietnamensis NBRC 101237. Taxonomy (GTDB): domain Bacteria; phylum Bacillota; class Bacilli; order Bacillales; family Bacillaceae_B; genus Rossellomorea; species Rossellomorea vietnamensis. The sequence continues at coordinate 2,861 of NZ_BCVQ01000073.1, read as the reverse complement.
GTATCATGGGGCAAATCAGGCAGAGGGGTTGAGCTTTTCAGTGAAAAAAGGGGTGAAAATCCCTCCCTCCCTGCGAAATATGTACAAAGAGCTTCACGATGACATGGGATGTCCGATTCCCGAACATGGCTCATTGGTGAAATGGGCTGAACAGGGTGTCCTCCTTTTAAATACCGTGCTGACCGTCGGGGACGGCAAGGCCCATTCCCATCGGGGGAAGGGGTGGGAACGGTTCACCGATCGAGTCATTTCCATATTGAATGAACGGGAGAAGCCGGTGGTGTTTTTGCTATGGGGGAAGCCTGCCCAGGCAAAGCAGTCGTTGATTGATTCTACCAGGCACTACATCGTCACGGCTCCCCATCCAAGCCCGTTATCGGCCCACCGCGGTTTCTTTGGAAGCAGACCGTATTCAAAAACGAACGGGTATCTTCGTGAACAGGGAATGGATGCGATCGACTGGTGTATAGAGTAGGGATGTTTCACGTGAAACACTGAGGGAGGAAGCTTTGTGAAAAAGGAAGAAAGGATCAACTGTTTTCAATGCCAGTATTTTTATACCACGTGGGAGCAGGCTCATCCGCGGGGATGTAAGGGCTACGGATTTAAAACAAAGGCGATGCCTTCCCTTGTGGTTTTTCAATCCTCCGGAAGTCCATGCATGAAATTCAAGGCAAAACAAAGATGATATTTGCGAAATCCTTCAATAAGAATTAGGATAAAGACGTACATACTGTAGACCTTGTGGAAGGAGTCAATCATTGTGAATATCCCACATCAATCATTAATCAAGAAAATCGAACATGAACTCGGTAAAGCGAAGTCTGCTGAAAAGTCCCAGCAGATCCGTGAGCATGTTTATTCAATAAAAGCACTATGTGAAGTATTGCTGGAGGAGAACAACGGAACATCCGCTGAAAGCACGTATTCCCAACCTCAGCAAACCATGCCGTATTTCCAGGAATCACAGCCGGTTCAGAAGCCCGTTTCCATTCAGAAGGAAGAGCCTCTCGAAACGGATGACGGAGCAAATGGCAATTCTTTATTTGACTTTTAACCTAGGAGGATCAACATGAAAACATTTATCATTATCGGTGCCATCAACGCCTTTTTATCCGTGGCACTTGGAGCTTTCGGAGCCCACGCATTAGAAGGGAAGATCTCACAGAAGTACATCGATACGTGGAATACAGGGGTCCTTTATCAAATGTTCCATGCGATCGGGATCATCATCGTCGGAGTGCTGATGGGGAATGTCACGCCGACATCGCTGCTTTCCTGGTCAGGCTGGCTGATGCTGATCGGAACGATTCTTTTCTCTGGAAGCCTTTATGTACTGAGCATCTCAGGAGTGAAGATCCTTGGGGCGATCACACCGCTTGGAGGAGTCAGCTTCCTCGTCGCCTGGGTACTCTTGATCGTATTCGCAGCGAAAACGTTATAAATAAAAAAGATACCCTGTCAGGAAGAGGATTTCCTGACAGGGTATTTTTTTAGCGTTGGGAATAGCTTTGCATGGAGCCTCCAGCACCGTATGGATATTCATACTCGATTTCTTCATCAAATGTGATGTAATCAAGATAAATCATCGGAATGAGGTACCGTGTACCGGTTTGCGGGTCGCTCAGGATAAGGTGATCCCGACCGGCGGCTTCAATGATCCCCTTGAACACCTTCGCATTCCATTCCTTATTGTTTTCAAACGTCGTATAAACCGTTGCGACTTTTCCTTTATTCAACCTGAGAATATTCTCGATATACGACTCTTCAATCGGAAGCATTCCCGGAACATTTTGAGAAGGCGCCGGGGCATTCGTAGGGGAAGGAATCTGATACCCTCCACCACCTTGACCTTGCTGCTGGGGATAGTATTGTCCCTGACCTTGCCCACCACCGTAATACTGACCATAAGGATTATAAGCAGATTGATTATACCCTTGATACGGGTTTGATTGGTTCGCCAAACCGAATACCTCCTTTAAGTAAGATTAATATACTTTCGGACAATCACCTTGAGTGGGTTGATAGAAACAGTGGGATTTGAATCGTCCCGCATTGGACTGGTTATACCACTCGGCAGGGCAATTCCCGGCGGGCTTAAAGAACCAAAGGGAGTAAGATGCAGGGTGATATCTGCCGCCTTTAATGGTCTTTCGCGCCAAATCGATCTCTTTCTGCCGGGCCCGCTGATAAAAATAGCTTTTCTGGGTGGCCTCGAATCCACCAGGGCTTTGAAACACCATGTCCTGAAGATTCGCCAGTTTCTTGAAGTCAAGGCAATCGGATCGGACCCGGTTCACCCCGACGTTCCCTACCATCAGCATTCCTTGTTGTCCTTCACCCTCGGCCTCAGCCCTCATCAATCGAGCCAGGAGCTTTACTTCCTTCTCGTTATAAGGAATAACAGCCATCTTCCCACCTCACTTTAGGAGATGCTATGTCTCACTATTTCATGTCTATGTTGTGTGGGAATAATATATTCTTGTGTTTTTTGAATGGGGGAGGGGGAATGGGTTGTTAAAATAAGTGTTTGATTGGAAGGTGGACCGTTCCTTTCCGCTTCAGGCACTTGCTTTCCGGCGGGGAGGAAGTCGAGCCTCCTCGGGCAAGCCCTGCGGGGTCTCGACCTTTCCTCTATTCCCGCAGGAGTCAAGTGCCTTCCGCTTCAATCCACTCTGTGCTTTTACTTATGTAGTGCTTTCTTTACCCCTCACACAACTTTATGAAAGGTGTGACAAAGCTTACAAATGGGGGAAGAACGTCTGAAAGAAAATAGCCGTTCTTCTAAAGGAGCCAAAATCAAATGCATTTTGAAAATGCTGTTATCTCAAATAAAAACTCCTACTTGGAAGTTGATTGAA
>NZ_BCVQ01000072.1 GCF_001591825.1 Rossellomorea vietnamensis NBRC 101237 | reverse complement strand
CCGAGGAGGCTCACCGCCAGCCCCGCGGAAAGCGAGCAACTGGAGCGGAAATCAACCAGCACTTACTACATCCAAAACCAACAGGATTTACGTAAGCAGCTAAATGATAAATCCGAACGATTTCAAATGATCGTTCGGATTTTCTTTTAACTAAACTCTTTTGTCCCAACCTCTTTTTCCTAAAAATGAAAACGCCCTCATTTATAAATGTTATGTTTTTTTACATAAAAACGCTTTCATTACAAATTAATACTTGAACTTTTGTTATTTTCTGAATATGATAAATAATATAACTTATTCATGTCATAAAACCTAACATGAAGAAACGCCAATTTTAAAAAAGGAGGAAATCACATTGAAAAAAGTGGAAGCCATTATTCGTGCAGAAGCATTTCTATCCCTGCGAGAAGCATTATGTCTTCGTGGATTCAGCGGCCTGACAGTATCAGAGGCAGCTGGGTGTGGAAAACAAAAAGGGAAACAGGGGATATTCAGAGGGAATAAATTTGAACTGCAGTTAGTCCCCCGCGTAAAGGTGGAAATGATCATCGATGATGAACAGGTGGAAGACATCATTGATCTCATCGTTGAACATTGCAGCACAGGCACCGTTGGCGACGGTAAGATTTTCATCTATCCCGTCGAAGATGTCATCCGCATCCGTACAGGCGAACGAGGAAAAAAAGCCGTTTTGTAAATCACTTCTTTCTTCACTCAGTCATTTAGTTGCTTTACCAAACCAATACTGGAGGGATTCCATTGATTAAAAAAATTACGTCACTTCTGTTCCTGTCGTTTTTTGTTAGCACTACCGCATTCGCAGCTGCCCCTACCGCAGAGTCTGTTCAAGCATCCGTCGACTCCCTGTGGGTGATGATCGCTGCAGTCCTTGTGTTCTTCATGCATGCCGGATTTGCCATGGTCGAGACCGGATTCACCCGCGCCAAGAACTCTCTTAATATCCTCATGAAAAACTTCTTAACTGTAGCCATTGCCTCTGTTCTTTATTTCATCGTAGGGTTCGGATTCATGTTCGGCGGGTCATCAGGCGGCCTCATCGGCACGGACAGCTTTTTCCTATCAGGACGGGAAGACATCGGTTTCTTCTTATTTCAATCCGTATTTGCCGCTACCTGTGCCACGATCATTTCCGGTGCTGTCGCTGAACGCATGAAACTTAAAAGCTATATCCTTTTGACCATTGCCATGACTGGAATCATCTATCCGATCGTCGGACATTGGGTGTGGGGCGGCGGCTGGCTATCTGAGCTTGGGTTCGTCGATTTCGCCGGATCTACTGTCGTCCATTTAACGGGTGCAGTAGGCGCATTCATCACTGTCCTATTCCTTGGATCCCGTGTTGGGAAATACAGCAAAGGAAAAGTGAATGTCATCCCGGGCCATAATATTCCCATCGGTGCCCTCGGTGTGTTCATCCTATGGTTCGGCTGGTTCGGGTTTAATGGAGGAAGCAGTCTGGCCGCTGACCCCACCCTTGTCCCGCACGTCATCACGACGACTTTATTTTCAGCTTCCGCCGCCATTCTTTCATCCGCTTTTTACACGTTGATCCGATTTAAGCGAATCGATCCATCCCTTACTTTAAATGGTGCCCTCGGCGGACTAGTGGGTATCACTGCCGGTTGTGCAAATGTATCACTGGCCGGTTCTCTCGTGATCGGTCTGATCGCTGGAGTCGTTCTGGTGGAGGCGGTCACCTTCATCGATTCGAAATTGAAAGTCGATGATCCTGTTGGGGCCATTGCCGTTCATGGAATTTGTGGAATATGGGGTACTGTGGCTGTGGGACTGTTCGACGTTCAGAACGGACTTTTATATGGTGGAGGCGCTGCCCTGGTCGCCACTCAAGCCCTGGGGGTGTTATCCGTCATTGCCTGGACGTCCGTTACAGTTGGTGGATTCCTATTCATCGTAACGAGACTATCAAGTATCCGTGTCTCCCGTGAAGAAGAACTTTCAGGGCTCGATTTTACGGAGCATGGCTCCAATGCCTATGAATTAAAGGATACAGTACTGGAATCGAACGTTTCTTCCGCTTCCCCATTCGGATCTGACTTAGTCGAACGGTTGAACTCGATCGGAACGGGAAATGTGAACGATATGAATCAACGGAACACAATCTGATTTTGAGTAAGAGCTGCTTTATGCGGCTCTTTTTTCTATTTCAAAATGGACACAGGACAACAATAAGCTCATATGGAAGGCATCCGTACAGCCTCCATACGAGCTTATTTATGAAATGGATGAAATGATCTTTTCTTTCGCATCTTTGGATACATAGTGCTTCTTGGAAAAAACATTATAGTCATTCGTTCTGACTTCGTTCAGAATCGCACGGTACAATAGGGCAGCACCTTTTACCGGGGTCCTCGAATACATAGGATAAAGATTCATGGTACGAAACGCTTTTCCATAATAATCTTCTGCAAGTCGGGCCATTTCTTCCCATATAGACTGAAAGGCTTCATTGATTCTGTGTTCTTTTAAATCCGTTACGGTATACTCATATTTCACTAATAGATCCTGAGGGATATATAATCGACCCCTTTCAAGATCCTCGCCGATATCTCTTAATATATTGGTCAGCTGCATGGCATAACCAAGGTAGATCCCATCTTCCCTCAATGACTGTTCTTTCCCGGGGGCAAGGATGGGCAGGAGCATTAATCCTACAGTACTCGCCACGTGATAGGAATAGTCAAGGACATCGTCCATCTTGACGTAGACCTTTTCACCAAGGTCCATCCTTTGACCCTTTATCATGTCCCGGAAAGCTTGAATATCCATGTTGAACCGTTTAAACACATCATCCAACGCTACCCACATCGGCTCATCCGGGGGATAAAAACCGGTCAGATACGATTCGAATTCCATTTCGAACCGGCGCAATTCCTCTGAAGGATTCGTGCCCTCGTCAACGATATCGTCTACTTTGCGGCAAAAGGCATACACAGCCCACACAGCCTTCTTTTGGTCTTTCGGCAGTAATGAAAAAGCTCTGTAAAAAGTTTTGGAATGAACTTTTATGATATTTTCACAGTGGTCGTATGCTTCCAAGATCTTGTTCATGTAAGGACACATCCTTCCTTTCTGATTCTGTTTCGCAATGTTCCTTAAAGGCTCGGGCTACGAGCTTAGCACCCTGCATGACAATCGGTACTCCTCCTCCAGGGTGGATGGATGCCCCGACAGCAAAGATGTTTTTCTCCGGAAAGGGTTGTACCTGGGGTCTGAAAGGACCGGATTGACCCAAGCTTGGCGCAATTCCGAAGCTCCCCCCTGAATATAACCCTTCTTGCATCGCCTCTTCAGGCGTCCTGATTTTCATCCATGTTATCCGTTTTCTCAGTTCTTCGAATCCCCTTTCTTCCATTGTATCCAATATAAGGTCGGAAAGGTATTCTGAAGCTTCTTTCCAATCGAATTTCTCCGACACAGGAACCGGTATGAGGACATAAAGGACACTCTTACCTTCAGGGGCAAGTGACGAATCGACCTTGGAAGGATTGAATACGTAAAAGGAAGGTTCTTTAGGAAGTCTCTTATTCTCGAAAATATCCTCCATATTCCCAGAGAAATCTTCATTTAAATAAAATTGATGCATTTCCTTATCTTCATACTTCCCGTCGACTCCCATATATAAAAGCACACAGGCTGATGAAGGCTTATACGGTTTGGGCGCTTTCTTCCTTACTAATTTGGATGCTGTAGGGAAATCCCCATTAATGATAACCGAATCGACCGGCTCCCTCTGATCCCCAAGGATGATATGCGTCGCTTTGCCTCCTTTCGTTTTGATTTCCGAGACGGGTGAGGAGGTTTTAATCTTCACACCATGCAGGTTGCACGCTTCCTTCACATGGTCCAATAGCCCAGCATATCCCCCTTTTATATAGTAGATGCCGTGCTTATGTTCACTGAAGGACACCAGGCTGTAAATCGCCGGGGTCGTGTAGGGATTGCCGCCGATATATAGTGTTTGCAATCCATAGGCTGTCTGCAACTTCTCATGTTGAAAATAATGCTTTAAGTTCCCCATCACATTGCGGTATGCCTTCAGCTTAAGCAATGACCCTAGTGTTCGGGGATTGAGATAATCCCTCTTTTGCAGAAAGGACGTTTCAAGAAATTGGGGCTTCCCTATTGCAAATCGTTCATCCATATCGCTCATAAATTGAATGAAGCCTTCTTCATCCCCGGGAAACTTCTTCTTGATCTCTTCATATTGCTTATGGATATCGGCATATTTCGTATACGTTTTCCCATCAGCAAAATGAACATCATAGAGGGGATCGCAGCGAACGAATTCTATTTCATTCGTATCTATGCCCGCTTCCGAAAGGATGGACATGAGCATGTCTGGCAGGAGGACAATGGTAGGTCCCTTATCAATCTTGTAATCACCATCCTGAACAAAGGCAAGACGTCCACCGATGATCGGCTCTTTCTCATAGACCGTAACGTCGTGACCATCTTTCGCAAGTAACAATGCCGAAATCAAACCGCCGATACCTGATCCTACGACTGCTGTTTTCATAAAGCTTCCTCCATCGTTTGTTCTTTCGTGAACGAGTGTGAAGGGTCTTCATTCATCAACATATTGGTCGTGATCCTCGCAGATTCCAAGATTGTAGGCAATCCACTCCCAGGATGCGTGCCTCCTCCGACCAACCAGCAGTGTTCGAGTTCTTCAAATTTATTATGTGGGCGGAGTGCCATCATTTGCGTTAATTGGTGGCCAAGATTGAAGGTGGCACCTTCATATATGTTGAAGTCGGTCTCCCAATGATGGGGCGAGATGACCTTTTCTACCTTGATGTGATCCCGGATATTCTCTAAACCTGTCTTGCTCTCCACTGCATCCAGTACCAGATCCCGGAACGTTTGTTCATTTTCTGTCCAATCGATCCCGCTTACATTATTAGGGACCGGTGCAAGGATGTATAATGTTGAATGCCCCGGCGGCGCCAGCGTTGGATCTGTCACTGATGCATTTTGGATATAAATTGAAGGGTCCTCTGAAAGGGTGTATGTCTTCGTTATCTCCTCTACATTTCGCCTGTAATCCTCCGCGAACACGATACTGTGATGAGGGAGATCATATTGTTTATCAAGCCCCAGGTAAATCATAAATGTGGAACAGGAGTATTTTTTCTTTTTCAGCTTTTCTTTGCTGTATTTTTTCAAAACCCCCTCTTCCACCAGGTTGGTCATGACATGAGCAAAGTCCCCGTTGATGATCACTTGATCCGCAGCAACTCTCCCCCCATTTTCAGTTATGATCCCTTTTACGTCATTTCCGTCTTCAATCCACAATTTCTTGACACCAGACCCGAGATGGATTGAGCCCCCATGCTCCTTCACCACACTTGCCATGGCTTTCGATAATTGATTCAATCCGCCGATCGGGTGAAAGATGCCGTATTCGTGCTCCATGAAAGACAAGATGGAAAAGGCGCCCGGACACTCCCAGGGGGACATGCCTAAATACTTAGACTGGAAGGTGAACGCGAGTCGCAGTTCATGCTCTGTAAAGTAATCACTCAACACGCTGTACAGGGATTTACCCAAGGATAATTGAGGAAGTGCCCTCAATACCTTCCAACTGATATATTGATAATATCGATCCATCGGACTTTGTAAAATCGGTTTCAAACGTTCCATTTTTTTACGTATATCATTCATGAAACGTGTATACCCTTCTGAATTCCCTGGATAATGTCGTTCGATTTCCTCCGATAACGCTTCGGGATCTTTATACATTTTGACTTTCTTATCTTTAAAAATGAGTTCATACATCATGGAAAGCTCCCGCAGGTCAACATAATCATGAAGATTCCTTCCTGATGCCTCGAATAGTTCTTCTGCTATCTCAGGCATGCTGAGGAATGTCGGCCCAATATCGAATGTATAGCCATCCATCGTGACAGAACCATTTCTACCTCCCACAAATGATTGCTTCTCATATATATCTACTTTGTACCCTTTACTGGCAAGAAGCATTGCCGCGGCCAGGCCCCCGGGACCTGCACCAATGACGATTATCTTTTCGGCCATCATTATAGCCTCCAATGTCTTTTATTTGTACAATTATTATACAACACTTATACAACTGTTTTCCACTCTGAAAAAACAATAAACTTTATTTTTCCAACTAAATTTGTTTTTCCCTCTCCATTGGACTTGTCCTATACCCAATAAACCCTTTAAAACCGCAATCGGATCTCTTTCCCATCATTTTGTTGCTACATAGCAACAAAATTCAAAGCCAGAGCAAATAGGAGGCATAGTAAAAGGATTCTTATCCTTTTACTATGCCTCCTTTTCAATCATTCATACTTTCATTCTATGTGTGTACCTGTCTCTACATTCTTTGTCACTTTGATTGCTTTACTCCACAATTTCAATATTATAATCCTTGAACCACACATGGATCTGGGCAAGGTGGGCAAGTAGTTGGGGACCGGTCATGAGTTGGCCGTACCAGGGGACTTCAAAGGCAGCTCCCCCGCTAGCGACGATTTCTTTGAGTTTCGCCTCGTCAAATAATTCATAGAGAATGCTTGACTTGTCTTCCAGGATTTCATTGAGCCAGTCACTGACCAATTTTGTATACTCCGGGTGATGGGTTTTCGGATATGGGCTTTTCTTTCGGTAAAGGACTTCATGGGGAAGTACGCCTTCAAGTGCCTTCCTCAGGATGCCCTTTTCCCTGCCTTCATGCATTTTCATCTCCCACGGGATGTTCCACACGTACTCTACAAGTCTATGGTCTGCAAACGGCACACGGACTTCGAGGCTCGCTCCCATACTCATGCGGTCCTTTCTATCCAGCAAAGTCGTCATGAACCATAATAAGTTTAAATAGAATAATTGTCTCCTTTTGGTCTCCAGTTCATTTTCCCCATCCAACAACGGGGTTTCGGCAACCGTACGATCATACTGCTCCAGAACATATTCCTCGAGGTTTAATTTCTTACTCCACTCTTCTTTAAGAAGTCCCTGTCTTTCCGCTGTGGAGCGCATCCATGGGAATCCCCTGCGGTTGAAATCTTCCGGGCGGTGAAACCACGGATACCCCCCGAAGATTTCATCTGCACATTCACCTGACAGCCCTACGGTAAAGTCCTCTTTGATTTCCCTGCAGAACCATAAGAGAGATGAATCCACATCGGCCATACCCGGAAGGTCCCTTACATGCACGGCTTCAATGAGATAGTCCTTTAACTCTTGTTGACTGATCTCACATTTGTGATGAACCGTATCAAATTCAGCAGTCATCTTCTCAATCCATGGGGCATCGGAGTTCGGTTGGAAATCATTCGCTTTAAAGTATTGATCATTTTCTTCATAATCAATGGAATACGTATGAAGTTTCCCTTTCCCTTCTTCCTTATATGAATTTGCTGCCACCGCCGTAATCGCACTGGAATCCAGTCCTCCCGATAAGAATGTGCACAGAGGTACATCGGAAACCAGCTGCCTCTCTATGGCATCCGTAAGCAGAAAGCGCACTTTCGAGACCGTCTCGATGAACGAATCCGTATGCTCCTCACTTTTCACATTCCAGTATCTCCAAATAGCCAAGCCTTCCTTGGAGAAGATCATGCTATGGGCGGGACGCAGTTCCTTCACCCCTTTGAACACCCCATTCCCTGGAGTGCGGGATGGACCGAGGCCGAGCACTTCTGAAAGCCCCTGCAGGTCCACCTGTGGCAAAACATCGGGATGAGCAAGTAAAGCCTTGATTTCTGATGCAAACAGGATCCCGTCATCCTTTTCAAAATAAAATAAAGGCTTTACGCCCATTCTGTCCCTACCTATAAAGGCATGCCCTTTCTCACTGTCCCATACGGCAAAGGCGAATATCCCGTTCAGGTGCTCGACACATTCTTCCCTCCACTCAATATAAGAGGTTAACAGGACCTCGGTATCGGAATGCCCTTTGAAGGTATATCCCTTCTCTATAAGTACTTGTCTAAGATCTTCAGTATTGTATAGCTCTCCGTTATAGCAAATGGTGAAAAGGTGTCCGTCATGGTGGAGGCTCATAGGCTGCCTTCCTCCTGCCGGATCGACTACGATCAATCGTTTATGACCGAACGCAGCATGCTGGTCGACCCAGACATTCGTTTCGTCAGGTCCCCTTTTAGAAAGGGTTTCCGCCATTTTTTCAACAACTTCTTTTTCATTCGACATATCTTGTTTATAATCGATCCAACCTGTAATTCCGCACATAGTGATCATCCTCACTTTCTAGTCAAACAAACTGGGCTCACTGACACATAAATTATTCTATGCCCCTTTGAGAGAAATGGTTAATTGTCTCAATCAATCTTTACATGAATGAAATATGATAATTATGACAAGAAATGTAGTTAAGGAGGGATATTCACTTGAGCAACATATTTCGATCAAACATTTTAAAATCCCAAAAAAGATCTTTTTCCGAAGGCACTGCTTTATTCGAAGAAGATACATGGTTCTTTTTCGAGATCGACGCCGAGGAAGAATCTGAGCTCGAATTTTACCTCAATCATGAACTGAAAGTGTATAGAGATGGAGAGTGGCTTTCTGGCGTTCTCTTGGAAGACGGTCTCATCGTCACCCCATATGAGCGAATAAGAATCGAGAATGGCGATCGAATTCAAATAAAGAAGAATATATTGTATTCATTGGAGAATTTATTAGAAGAGATTTCGGATGATGCCTTTCATCAGTTTACAACAGCCTTAAATAACCTGGGCTATTCGATTTACGACAGTATCTTCTGCCATAACCACCTTGTTTTCCTTGGAAACCAAAAAATCAAGGAAGGCGTAAACTTCATCACGTTTGATAACGGTGTGGAAGTATGTGCCGTCCAGCATCACTTCACCTACTACAAGAAGAAACGCGACCGCTTTGAATTCACCTTAAGTACGGGTAGACGAATTGTCATTGAAAGCTTCAATATTTGATCGTTCCCCACATACAAAAGACAAACGCCTGTCAGGTAAGATACCCGACAGGCGTTTGTCTATCATCAATCGATAGTAGTGCGAGATATCTGACGAAGTGACCAAAATAAAAAAGCCTGCTCCATAAATGAGCAGACCTTCCAGCTTATGCAAATGGATGTAACCCAAGTGGTAAACGCAGTCCCAAGTATAGAACAATGAGTAGCGCGATCACCATGACAATCCACAATACATTCGTGCTTTTCCCTTTATTCATGCGGACCAGGATCATCTCAAACATCCCGATCACCCATATTCCCACCAATCCTTTAATGCCATAAAGAGCCGGATTGATTCCCTGATGCTTCCAGAATAAAAGGGCACCGGTTAGAATAATGAGCAAGTAAAATAATCGTAAGATCATATGTACAACTTTCATGCCTTTTTTCTTCCCTGCGTTATGCAGTCCGACCGCTACAAAGAAAAGAATGATGGCAACGACCCATGTTGTAATATGGGCATGTGTATTATCAAACATATTGAACCTCCTACAGGTAGATAGTTTACGCTCATAATATTACCACAGTCTGTACATCAACAGAAATTTTAACTAAGCCTGTAACGGATTTGTCAAAATTCCCAATCCTTCTATTTCGATTTCCACTACATCTCCCTTTCTTAAAAAGCGTGGGGGATTGTAGCCTTTTCCGACTCCAGAAGGTGTTCCTGTCGCAATGACATCCCCCGGCAACAGCGTCATTCCTTTAGACAGGGTGGAAATAATCGTCGGAATGGAGAAAATCATTTGTCCCGTATTGGAAGACTGGCGGATTTCGCCATTGACCTTCGTGATGATGGACAGGTTCTGAGGGTCATCCACTTCATCCTTTGTCACAAGGAATGGACCCATGGGGCAAGTTGTATCCAAGCTTTTTCCGATGAAAAATTGGCCATGCTTTTTTTGGAGGTCACGGGCTGTGATATCATTCAGGATCGAATAACCAAACACATGGTCCATCGCTTCTTCTGGAGAAATGCCTCTCCCTTTCCTTCCTATGATGACGGCCAGTTCCCCTTCATAATCAAGCTCCTCCGTGATGTCATCATGATGAAGCACCGTTTCCCTGTGACCGATGACCGTATGGGTTGCTTTCGTGAAAATCATGATATTCTTTGGGATATCCTGTTCACCGCCCATTTCAATGGCATGTTCACGATAGTTCTTTCCTACACACATGATGTTTCTCTTCACTCTCGGAATCGGGGAAAGCCACTGCACTTCATCCTTTCGGAATGATGGAAGAGCTCCACCCTTTTCCCTAAGAACCGCTTCCGTACGTTTAAGAAAATCTTCCCCGGCTTCGATTCCCTGAAGTAAATCCCCGGGTAATTCATCCACCCCCGCTAAATCAATGATCCTTCCTTCCACTTCCACTCCATATGTTTCGTTCCCCTCAACTGCATAGCTAACGAATTTCATCCTTCTTCATCCCCTTTTCCAGTTTTACATTTCTCCCTTTTTCACAACATTGCGTCTCCCATAACTTAATACTCGCCAAAGCTTTTCAACAGGTCCATATTGAAACTTGGATAACCATATTTCAGAAAGGATCACCTGTATGACATAAATCCCCACTGCGAGCATCGTCCCTGTCGTTAACGTCACTTCTCCGTAAAGTCCAAACCCATAGGAATAGAAAATCAGGGTGCCGATGATGGATTGCATCAGGTAATTTGAAAGGGACATCTTCCCTACTGAAGCGAATGGCTTGCTCCATTTCATCATTTTTTCATTCAACAATAATAATGAAAGGATTATTGCATAAGATACTGATAAGAACGGACCTCCTAAAAAGTCCTGTATATAGCTGTAAGCGAAGTTGGAGTCAATGAGTAACGGAAGCGATTTAATGATGATTCCAACGAGTAACGTACATCCTCCCGTTATCATCCAAACCTTCTTATGCTTTCTGACTTTGCTCAATAGCTGAAGTTTACTTGCGCCTGCCCCGATCATCATCATAGGAAGAATCGAAAGTAACAAGAATAAAAGATTGTCAGGTGAGTTTACTATATACCAGTCCTGAAAGCGTTGTTCCATGATACTGCTGAAGCTTCCTGATGCATAGGCGGCGACCGAATCCTGCAATGCGGCAATGTTCGTATAATTGGTCACACCCGTGGGATCAGAGAATGTCATCAACACTAGTAAAATACTGAAAAACAACTGCGGCATGAGAAATAGAATACCTCCAAGCCACATCAAGCCCTTCCCGGAAAGCCGCATGAAACCAAGAAGGATCAGACCGAAAACGGCGTAATTTATCAGAATGTCCCCTGACCAGATCAGGAAGGCATGAATACAGCCGATACCCGATAAAATAAGGAGTCTTCTTACCCCAAACAGGTAGAAAGACGTTCCTTTCATCGTTGCCCTTTGCTGCTGAATCCCCAGCCCATAGCCAAACATCATGGCGAATAAGGGATAGAAACTCGCTTGGACCAAAACATCAATCCAAGGAAATAATGCCGTATCTTCAGGCGTTTTCCACCAGGTATACGGATCAAGGTACAGAAACGGTGAATGGAAGGAAATCATGTTGATGATAAAGATGCCAAGCAGAGAGAATCCCCTGATCACATCGAGAGTTACAATACGTTCTGATTGTTCAATTGGCGACAAGTTGTTCATTCATTTTCCTCCGAAATCATTGATCTAATTTCTATTCTAACCTGAAACGGTCATTTAGGCGATTATCACCTATTCATGTTCTTAACATAGAATAACAATAATTAACTTTGTCTTAAAGGTGTGAGTCAGAATGCCTGCAATTGTAGGAATAGCACAAGTCATAAACGTTGGTTCCAGTGCCGTCTTTCACATTGGGGACGTCTTTAACATCAGTCCGGTATCAACAGCCAAAACCTTTGCCGGTGCAGGTTCATTTATTACAGGTAGAGGGATTTCCGTCTATAATGAAAGTTCCTTGACCTACACGGTTGACGACGATGGCATGGATCAAGGAATAAACTTTACCCTATGAGTGTGATGCGAAAATGACGAATTATTATGTTCAACAATCCATACAGATACAATTCATAAAAATCGGGGGAATGTCCAATTCTTCCGTATTGCAGATTGGTACATGTGGACAAATAAATACAAATGACTATCTGTATAATACTGGTGGTTTCACGGAACCTGCTCCTGAAGCAGAAAAGAATGGGAGTGTGTCACAGGGGCCATCAGCATCTCCTTTAGTTCCTCTTCAAAGGCCTTAAAAGAGTCCGCGACAAGAAAAGAGGTGGCAGGATGACTAATTACTATATGACACCCCAACAACTGTATCAGTATATCGACATGTTGAATTCGAGAATTGTCGCGTTAGAAAAGAAAGTAGATGAGCTCTCACAGGAATTGACGACGATCAAAGATACTCCCAAGATCAATGTGGAAAAAATTGAATATAAGTTCGATCAGCTTAAAGTCGAGTCCCTGGACGGAACATTGAACATCGGCCTTAATCCAAGTAATTTAAAGGATACGATAGAAGATTTGGCCGTGGATCAGAATGTGAATGTCGATTCGATCAAAGACCTGACTCCTTATAAAGAAAGAATAACGAAAGAAATTCAAGCGTACATTCAAACCGAAGTACCTTCCCTGATTCAAGACAATGAAATGCAATTCCAACGATCCCTCGATCCTTCCTATTATGAAATGGTGCAGCAAGACCTTCTGAATCAGATGCCGCAGAGAATCGATTTCTATCTGGAGAACATTCCGCATGTCGAGTCCAAACAGTCTGAAGGGGAATGGGAAAGAAAAATCATTTCAAAAATCAAACAGGATATTCAAACGGCACTCTTCTCCTTTATGTCCCAGATGCCGGAGAATATGGAAGGGATGAATAACAATGAACCTCCAAGTAATCAATCGTGAATTATCAGTCGGCAGTATCGATATTGCAGGGGTGGCGAGCTCCTCCCTTGTTCTGATCGGGGATGCTGATATCATTCAGCTTACTTCTGCATTCGATACACCGCCAGAGTCATTGATCGTCGGTCCATTCGTTCCACTGACACCGAAAGGATGATCGATGTTTAAGCGTTATTCGATTGTAAACAAATTAGATGGCATAACGTTATCCTTTAGCTCTCTCTATCAACTAGGCGATTCCGAAAATATAAATGCTCTATCCTTTGCCTATGCGGTCCAACGAGAGAAAGAATTTTTCTTAACGAGTGAAGGAAGTTTTGATTCTGATGTTTTTCAAGGTCCACTGAAAAAACCTCCCATCGATCCAACAGTGAGAGTCAACAGACTGAACCTTTGTCCGATCAAAGTGGATCAAATATTTGTAAAGGCTACAGCATTCTCTTCCATTATCCATATTGGAAATACGTCCAATGTTGCCATGGAAGCAAGGGTGAAGCACATCCGTCAGCTTGAACCTAAAAAGCATGAAGAGACGGAAAATTTCGAAACCATAGACCAGCCAGACTAAAAGCCTATAGGAATATGAACATTCCATTCTGTTTCACATAGGTTAACAGTATAGATATTTATGAAGAGGATGTTGAATATGCCCGCTTTAGTAGGTCCTGTCGCTATTCTTAATGTAGGCGGAGGAAGTGTACAGTTTGGGGATACAGGTATTATCTCCCCTAAGTCCGCATCGAAAACGTTCAGTGGTTCTGGTGGATTCAATACCGGACCATTTCAACTGAGCTACAATGTATTTAGTGTTAATACAACATTTGATTGTAACGTGGTAGACCAGCCAATTACCGGAAATAACTAAAAAACCAAAAAGCCCACCAGCAGGCTTTTTGGTTTTTTTGTATTGACTATCTCTTCTTTCTTCGCTCGTGACTTTTCTTTGTTTTGATTAACTTCGTAGGCGGCTGCTTGCGGATCCATTTTATGAATGCATGAATCTTCTCATCTTTTCTTAACTCTTCAATTGAATTCAATCTAGCGCCAAGCTCGTCATTAGTGTAAAGGGAATGAATCTGTTTGTGACAAGGGATGCATAGTTGTGCCGTGGGGAGGAATGTTCCCCCGACCTCCTTGGGTGTGAGGTGATGAATCGTGATCTCTACATTTCTCCTGGCACATAATTCACATGCACCAATCGCTCTTTTACTCATCTTTCACCATCCCTCAATAAGTGTTTAGTATAGGTATTCCCTGTAGCAGCAAAAATAATGGGCTGGGACATAACTAAATCGATTCCTCTAAAGACGAACAATAAAAGTTAGGATCACTTGTTACACCG
>NZ_BCVQ01000071.1 GCF_001591825.1 Rossellomorea vietnamensis NBRC 101237 | reverse complement strand
ACCGCCAGCCCCGCGGAAAGCGAGCAACTGGAGCGGAAAACAACCACCACTCACTACATTCAAAAGCAACGATAATTACTTAAATAGCAAATAATAAATCCGAACGATCTCGACCTTCAATAAGAATTTCGAATGATCGTTCGGATTTCTTTTTAACTAAATACTTTTGTCTCAGTCTTTTTTGTAGGTTATTTCATCTATTAAGCTTCTGACTTCACTTCGTCAAAATCCGGTGCAATTGCTTTTCGGATAAACAATGAAATCAAGAATGCAATACCGGCCAAGGCAAGGGCAAACCAATAAGCATGATGAACTCCATAGGTCATGGCATTGTGAAGGATTCCTTCCGTTACCCCACCTGCTTGCTCTTCAATGTATCCTTTCTGACTTTGGGTCATGATGCTGACAAAGATGGAAACCCCAAGTGCACCGGCAACCGGCTGCAATGTGTTGGCAATGGCGGTTCCGTGCGGGTATAAGTGCTTCGGCAGTTCATTCAATCCATTGGTTTGAGCAGGCATCATGATAGCGGATATCGATAACATGAGAATCATGTAGACCAGTACAAATAACCAAATGGGTGTAGCCGGATTGATGCCGCTAAAGAATATCATGACTCCCACCAATGTGAGCGTGCCTGGTATGATGAGTTTCCTAGGGCCGTATTTATCGAAAAGGGAGCCCATGGTAGGAGACATCAGGCCATTCAGAAGTGCTCCCGGAAGCAGCAATAATCCAGCTGCTTTTGCAGAAAACCCGAGAGGACCTTGAAGGTACATCGGCATCACGATTTCGGAAGCGAACATGGCCATAATGACGATGACGAAGATGGTCACACCTCTCGTATAGCTCTTGTACCGGAATACCCTTACATCAAGGAGTGGTTCATCAAGCTTCAATTGTCGCAGGACAAAAAGGATGACACTGATTACAGATATGGCGATGATGGCAATGATTTTCACCGATGTAAATCCTGCTTCTTCTTCGCCAGCTGCACTGAAGCCGTAAACGATGCCGCCAATCCCTATGGAAGAGAGGATGATTGAAAATACATCGACAGCGGGACGGGAAACCTCACCGACATTCTGTAAGTATTTCAGAGCAAACAGAATCGAAAATACGGCGAATGGGATGACGGTGATAAACAACCATCTCCAGCCAAGGAAATCGACGATCACTCCAGACAGAGTCGGTCCGATAGCTGGAGCGAACATGATCACCAAACCAAATGTACCCATGATTTTGCCGCGGACTTCAGGGCGGTAAATCAGAAGCAGGGCGTTCATAATGACGGGTATCAACAAACCTGTTCCAACAGCCTGAATCATCCTCCCTACAAGGAGCATGGGGAAATTCAGGGCACAGGCTGCGATGACTGTGCCGAGTAGAAATACACTCATGACACCGATGAACATCTGTCTTGTTGTGAACCACTGGATCAACAGGGCGGAGATAGGCATCAACACCCCCATCACCAGCATGAATCCTGTCGCAAGCCATTGGACAGTGGGGGCATCCACGTTAAAGACGGCCATCAATTCTGTGAGGGCGATATTTAATAACGTTTCATTTAAAATGGCAAAAAAAGCACCGATCATGAATGTTATGAGGATTGCTTTTGAATTTAGTTTATTTGTCATGTTGTTCCTCCAAATAAAGTATAAAATGTAACACTTATCTATAATGCTTGATGAAGTGAAATATCTCAAGGGGAAAGTTTGAATCATAACAAACAGTCACCTATCAATCAATAGACTGTACATAAGCCGTTGTTTCAATCATCCTAAAAATAAAAAAGAGAGGAGACTATGTCTCCCCTCAGGATATTATTATTTATGCTTCACGTTTTTTTCTTCTGAAGCGGTGGAAGACCATGTACATCATCGGTACGATGATCAGCGTTAATACAGCTGAGAACAGAATACCCGATATGATAGTGACCGCCAATGGGGTAAATAGAGCATCACCGCTGACTGCCACTGGAATCAAGGCGACAATCGAGGTAAGGGCGGTGAGTAGGATAGGGCGAAGTCGTGTACGACCGGATTCAACGACTGCTTCCTTCACACTCATACCACTTTGTAATCCTTGTTCGATAAACTCAATTAACACGACTGAATTCCGTACTACGATACCGGTTAGGGAAACCATCCCCATCACGGCAAGGAAGCTGATCGGAGTCTGAGTGACAAATAATCCGAGAATCGCACCTGCGATCGCCAGATAAACTGCAACCAGGACAAGGAATGGAAGTGATAAAGAATTGAACTGAAGCGCAATTAACAAATACACTAGGAAAATCACGATGATAAACAGAATGGTGATTTCCGCAAAGAAATCATTTTGTGCTTCATTTTCCCCGCCTATAGTAATGGAGTAGTTATTGTCATCCAGATCCTTCCTGACATCTTTCACGATTTCTTGTACATTTTCTTTATAATTCTCTTCTTCACCAGGGAAGGCGCGTATCGTAATGGCACGCTCTCCATCCTTATGAGGGATGAGTTGAAGCTCTTCCTTCTTCTCAGGTGTCACCAGCTCATTAAGTGAAACCAAATTCGGTGGTCCTGCAGGGTTTGCCGCTTCAGCCGGAACTTCCAGGGAAGAAAGATCGACTTCACCTTCGTTTCCTTCCAGTAAGAGTGTCATATCCCGTTTTGTCACACCATTATCAAACGATTTCATCGGAATACCTTCAGTAGCCAAGCGCAGCTGCTGACTGACATCATTAATGGTTATACCATTTTCTTTAAGTTTTTCGCGATTAGGCTCATATACAATAGTAGGTTCCATTTTTCCGACGTTATCAACGACCAATTCAGTATCCAATGAATTTATTTCAGTGGAAATTTTATCTCTTAGTTCAATTAATCGATCCATATCCGGACCTGAGACAGTCACCGTCACAGGAGCCCCTGCCGGCGGACCTTGCTGGATTGTTTCCATGAAAATCTTTGCTTCAGGGTACTCTTTTCGCAATTTGTCTGTCCATTCATCGATCAATCCTTGGGCAGTCTGGTTTTTTCGATCCACCCTTGCGACCAATTGACCTGTATTTTGACCAGAATTGGATAATGAACTGTTGAACAGATTCGGTAATCCTGTACCTGCAAAGGAAGACGTTTCAAAGACACCTTCGTCTGTTTTTAAAAGCTTTTCTATTTCTTCCAGAGTATTGGATGTTTCTTCGATCGGGGTACCGATCGGTAACGTTACATCGACTGTCACTTCTTCACGATCGGCAGACGGGAAGAACTCAAAAGGTGTCAGAGCGATCAGACCAAAGATCGCAGTTGTGAACACCAGGCCAATGGCTGAAACGATGAACGGCCTTTTAGAGAACTTCTTCAGCACAGTATCGGCATAGAAATCCGCGATCTTATTTAATGGTTTACCCAGCAGCCCTGGGGCATCAGAAACTTTTTTCTTCGTTTTGCTATAAAGAAAGTATCTCATAATAGGAACAAAAATAAGAGCAACCAATGTCGATGCAATGATCGTTGTAATCAAGACTGTTGGAAGAGCCCTGATGAACGCTCCGTTTCCGCCTGATAAGAATATAAGCGGAAGGAATGTGAATACAATGGCAAGGGAGGAGGTCACGATTGACACCCATATTTCCTTCACACCGGTAATGGCACCCATGAGAGCACCGTCCCCGAGTTTATATCTGCGTTGGATATTGTCGTTCACTACGATGGAATCATCGACCAGGATCCCGAGGGCAATGATAGCTCCGATGACAGAGATCTGATTGAGATCCACTCCGGCAAATGGAAGGGGAATCAATCCCATCAATACGGAAATCGGTACGGCTAGTGCCACTACAAAAGCACCTGAGATTGTCAGTCCAAGAGCTGTAGTCAAGATAACAGCCACAACGGAAATAGCGAGGGACTTAAACAACCCATCGAAAATGTCCGTTACAGTGGAAGCTTGAGAATAATAAGGTACAAGTTCTACACCGGCTGGGAGGGAGTCCGACAGTTCATCCACTTTATCGCTGACTCTTTCATCGACCGTTGGGATATCCTCACCAGGCTGTACAAAAGCAGTAAATGATAGTGAAGGTTTTCCTTCAAACGTTACAATATCTTTGACTTCTTTAGGGGACACTTTCACATTGGCAATGTCTCCGAGTAAGATCGATTCGCCTTTGGGATTTTTCCCCACAAAGAGTTCCTTCATTTCATCTAAGGTAGTGAAATGATCGACAGTCAGTTGAACAACTTCATTATCCACTTCCTGCTTTCCGAGTGGAGTAGGATAATACTCATCATTGATGGCATTCATAACAGAAGAGGGGTTCAGGCCTGAAGCCTTGAGTTCCTCTTTCTTTAATTCGATCTTGATTTCTTCTTCGGGAAGACCTTTGACGGTGACACTTGAAACCCCGGATAGGTCCTCTACTTCCTCTTTCCATCTGCTGACCTCATCGTCCAGCTCAAGGAGTGACTCCTTATTATCACTGACTAAATGATAAGATACGATGGGCATTTTGACAGTGGATTCATTGACTTCAGGGTCGAACACCTCTTCGGGAAAAGAGGTAGATGCATCAGAGACAGCTTGGCGCACATCCCCGAACACTTCTTTTTTGTCTTCACCATCTTCAACCTCTACAATAATAGTAGAGAAGCCGGCTGCAGAAGAAGAGCTGATTTCTTTAATGCCCCCGATTGACTGGAGTGAAGATTCTATCGGATTTGTAATGGTCCTTTCAACGGAATCAACGGTAGCCCCGGGATATACAGTTGTGACTGTACCGATATTGACACTGGTTTCCGGTATTTCCCGTTGTGGTAATTGAATAAAGGTGAAAATTCCGATGATCACAAATAATAAGATGAAGATCAGGACGATTTTCGAACGTTTCAAAATAGCTTTTAACATGGTTTCATCCTCCTTTGATAATGTTTGACCTGTGAGTCATAATTTAATTTTTATAAGTGTTGAATCATTGATATAACAGTCATATTTTTAGTTGACTCACTAGTCATTTTACCTAAAAAAATCATCTAGTCAAGAAATAATGCTCTTCTCATTTTCACTGAATATGGGTAAAATGAAAAAGGGATAGTTTTCTCTGGATATAGAGGTGTAGAAAATGGATAAGCGGAACGCAATACTCGAATCAGCAGTTGAACTCTTTGGAGCACACGGATACAATCAGACGTCCATGCAGCAAATTGCCGAAAGTATCGGCATATCAAAAGGCTCCCTATACTCGTATTTTCAATCAAAGGAAGATTTGATCATATCTATTTATGAACATTATCAACAGCTTGTATTTGAACGGGCATTCGTTGTGGGACTGGATGGCGATCTGCCTCCGATGGAGAGATTTGCCAAACAGTTTCAAGTACAATTCGAAGGGATATTGGAGTACAAGTCTTATATGAAGATGCATATGAGAGGAGAGTCGACGAAAAACAGTGAAAAACTGGCGGCCATGGAGCATCGTATGAGGGGGCGTCTGTTCAGCTGGCTTGAACAAAATCTCCTCGATGTATATGGAGAAGAAATCAGGCCATATAAATGGGATCTGATGTGGATGACCCAATCCATCTATGCGTCTTATATGATGCTGTTGATTTCTCATGATGATACCCTTGATCCCTCGAGGTTAGGGGCACATTTAGTGAGACAGATAACTCTTCTTGCAAATGACTTCCTATGTGGGGAAAGCTCTCCGCAATTGAATGATGACATGATGAAATCCTTTTCTGTCAGTATGGACAAGGAAGGTGCTTTCATATCGTTTGAGAAGAGGGAGAAAGCTTGGGAATCCCTGTATGGTAAGATCAAAGGGATAGATGATAGTAGAGATTATGTGAACATAGCGAATAGGATATCTGAGGAATGCCGGGAATCGGAGCCGGATAAGTTGATCTTGAAAGGATTATTCCGATTATTGAAGGATAAGGAAGAGTTAAGAATCGAGGCTGAAGAATTAGAAAGACAGCTCCTTCCCGAGTGAGTGGGAGGGTTTTAAGGAGTGCCGTTACGCAGGATTCAATTAGCGAGGCTTTATAAATGTGGTGATACCAAATACAGACATAGTCGTTGGAAGTCGTGCATCAAGGACAGTGGTTGAACGCGTTGAAGAAGATGATGTAGGTTATTTGAAATGAAAGAGGAGTTCTCCAAGTTAATGACTTAATTAAGCTGGATATAAGAGGCATATAGGACTGGACCGATTGTGGTTCGGTTTTTTTCTTTTTTTGTAATAAATTATCGGTATAGCTCCTCCGTCTAATCAGATTAGCGGTAAATGAATACCTTATAGTATTGACGTCTTGACCAAGGGTATACTGGAGGAATAGAAGATGAAACCGACTGTATCAATCGTGATCCCCTTTTATAACTGTGCGTACGTGGATCAGGCCATTCGCAGCGCCTTAAATCAAACGTATCCGAATACGGAAGTCATAGTTGTGGATGATGGCTCTACAAAAGAATTGGATAGGGTGACTCCTTTCATAAATCGAATTAAGATTTTTAAAAAAGAAAACGGTGGGACAGCAAGCGCCGTTAATGAAGGTATCAAAAGGTCCAGTGGGGAATATATCGCCTGGTTGAGTTCTGATGATCATTTTCACAACCAAAAAGTAGAGAAACAATTGGATTATATGATCAGTAAGGGAGCCAAAGCAAGTTTTCATAATTATCATTATATAAATAAAGACAATGAAATATTGCTTCCTTACGTTGGGAAAAAGTTTGACAATGCAGAAGAACTCTACCGTTCCATTACACGCATCAACCCAATCAACGGGTGCTCAGTGATGATTCACAGAGATGTATATAAAGATATAGGTTATTTCAGTCCGAATCTGAAATTCACCCAGGACTATGAAATGTGGTGCCGGATGCTGATGAAAGGCTATATCATTTATTATCTGGATGAAGTCCTGCTCAACTATCGGTCACACCCTGACTCTGGAACGAGTAAACATCCAGACCAAATGAAAAGAGAGGTTGCTGCTATAAGGCATCATTATCATCATCAGATTCAACAATATGCAACCCAGCACTCAGCCAACTTAAAAAACATCAAGTTCTAATTGAAGAAAAAATATTGACGTATTTTAAACACTATCGTTTGACATATGACACCGTGTCACATAAAGTGAGGATGTTCCACATGACAAGGTGTCATTTTTTTGAGGAGGAATGCGAAATTGCCTAAACCTACATTCTTCAATTTGAAGGAAGAGAAAAGGAATGTTTTGGTGGAAGCAGCCAAGAAGGAGTTTTCCAGGGTATCCCTATACGATGCCTCCATTGCAAACATCCTGAAAACGGCTGGAATTCCGAGGGGAAGCTTCTATCAGTACTTTGAGAATAAAGAGGATGCCTTTTTCTACCTCGTAGGAGAGCATGCCCGGAAACGGTTTGAAACCTTTATTGCTTTGTTGGAAACCCATGATGGGGATTTGTTCGAAGCGACAAGGGTCATGTTTCATTCAATGCTTTCGTTTTCGTATGAAAATGGACAAAATAATTTTATTCGGAACGTCCTTTTGAATATGAATTACAAAATAGAAAAAACGTTCACACAGACGCTAACCAGGGAAACCATCGACCAGCGCTATGAGGAAATCTTCCTCTTAGTTAATAAAAATCAATTTGAAATTGATAATAAATCGGATTTGTATCATGTGTTGCAAATCCTTTCGGCCGTCACATTCCATAATCTTGTTCAGAGCATTGCTGATGAATTGACTCTTGAAGAAGCGTTGGGAAAATACGATAAAGAAATAAGTATGATCAAAAGAGGATTATGTAAATCATCTTCATAATTGAATAGAAAGAAGGGAGAACATGAATAACAGAGATGCTAATACCCAATCCGAAACCTTTAATAAAACACCCCTGCTCATAGTCCTCATATCAGGGGCGTTCGCAGCCATCCTCAATCAAACGTTGCTTGGGACGGCTCTCCCTCATATTATGACCGATCTGGATCTTGATGCGAGTACTGCCCAGTGGCTGACGTCGATCTTTATGCTCGTGAACGGGGTGATGATCCCGATTACGGCATTCCTGATCGAACGCTTCACGACAAGGGCTTTATTCCTGAGTGCCATGGGCTTATTTGCAGGAGGGACGCTTATATGTGCCATTGCACCTAACTTCGGGTTCCTGATGGTCGGGAGAATCATTCAGGCTTCAGGAGCAGGTATCATCATGCCACTCATGCAAACCATCCTCTTTCTTATTTATCCTGTTGAGAAAAGGGGAGCGGCCATGGGAATGTTCGGGCTGGTCATTTCGTTCGCTCCGGCAATCGGACCGACCCTTTCAGGCTGGCTTGTTGAACAATTCCCTTGGAGAAGCTTGTTCTATGTGATTTTACCGATCGTCATCATTGATTTTATCGTTGCGTATTTCATTTTAAAAAACGTGACCAAGCAAACATATCCGAAACTCGATATTCTTTCCATCATTCTTTCTTCACTGGGATTTGGTGGATTATTGTATGGTTTCAGTATTGCAGGAAGCGAGGGATGGGGGAGTGTTCAAGTCATTGTTTCGATAATTGTGGGAAGTGTGACACTCTTCTGGTTTATCACAAGACAGTTTAAGTTGAAGCAGCCGATTCTCGAATTCCGCGTGTTTCAAAATAAGATGTTCACATTAACGACAGTGTTGGGGATGGTCGTGTTTATCGCGATGATCGGAGCGGCTACGGTACTCCCTCTTCTTATGCAGAATATGCTAGGGTTCTCCGCCTTTGAATCTGGCCTTATGCTCCTTCCCGGGGCACTCTTGATGGGGCTGATGAACCCTATTACCGGGAGGATCTTTGATAAGTTCGGAGCCCGGTGGCTTGCCATAATCGGGTTGACCATTCTTACGATCACGACGTTTATGTTTACGAATTTATCGCCAGACACATCGTTTATGTATCTGGCCACGGTCAATGCCATCAGGATGTTCGGGGTTGCCATGGTGATGATGCCGGTGACAACTGCCGGGCTGAATCAGTTGGACAGGAGTCTGATCCCACACGGAACAGCCATGAACAATACGATGAGACAAGTCTCAGGTGCCGTCGGAACAGCACTTCTGGTAACCGTCATGACAACGAGTGCCGATCCCGCCAGAGGACTCGAAGGGATGATCCATGGAGTCAATGTCTCATTTATCGTAGCCGGCATTACGGCCATTGCGGGGCTTCTGCTCTCCTTTTTCATCAAAAGCGGGCGACCTGCGAAGGTTAGAAGTAATGCTTGAAGTAATAGAGGGACGGACCTTTCTTGCGACGGGTCCGTCCCTCATTTATTTTATTTACCTTCTTGCAAATACACTTCGTTTTTCCAATCGGTAACAAACATACAGCCAGGGGAATGGGTCAGCATGTAGGGGATACTCGCATGAAGGGCCACTGCCTGAGGGGTAACCCCGCAAGCCCAAAACACCGGAGTTTCCCCCTTCCTGATACCGACAAAGTCACCGTAATCAGGCTTCGTGATATCCAGAATGCCAATTTCAGCAGGATTACCAATATGAACCGGACCACCATGCATTTTAGGGAATAGTGAAGTTATATCTGTTGCTTTCTGTACGAGTGAATCAGGTATCGGTCTCATGGAAACGACCATTGGCCCTTCAAATACTCCGGCTTTTTCTGTCTGAATATTGGTCTGATACATGGCTACGTTTTTATTTTCCTCTATATGACGCAGAGGAATGTCCCCTTTGATGAGCTGACTCTCGAATGTAAAACTGCACCCAATGAGAAAGCTCACTAGATCATCCCTCCATATTTCATCAATCCGATGTTTCTTTTCAACCAATTGCCCATGTTCATATACATGGTACAGAGGGATGTCAGTACGGATATCTGAATTTTTTGCATATTTGGATCGGAATTGCCCGGGTTCCAACACTTCTACAATCGGACAGGATTTTGGATTGCGCATGGTGAATAATAAAAAGTCAAAGGCATATTCCTTAGGAAGAACAACCAGGTTGGCTTGTACATAATCCTGGCAGACTCCTGAAGTGTGAGTTTGGTGCTTTCCGCATCTGATGCTCGTTCTTAGTTCTGAAGGTAACATGGGAACAGGCTCTCCTTTAATTGAAATTTTAATAGTCTGAAGATTGGTATCCATTTTATCATATATATGTGCTACGTTATCAGTAATTAATCATTTCAGTCAGGGGGAATACAATATGTCTCACAATCTCCACGGTATGGATCCGAAAATATTATCGGATTTACAGTCTCACAAAGAAATTTTATGGACCAACCCGTTTGTCAATTCCGGTGATATCCCAGGGGATGGCTTCCAGGAAATCGTTGAAGCGGAGCAGCGGCTTGCCCGTTTTGCTCCCTATATAAATAAGGTCTTCCCTGAAGCGGTAAACGGGATCATCGAGTCCCCTATCAAGCGACTGGGAAACATGCAAACTGAGCTTCAAGATTATTTTAAAACAACGATACAAGGTCAGCTGCTCCTCAAATGTGATAACGAGCTCCCGATTGCAGGTTCGATCAAAGCCAGGGGAGGCATTTATGAAGTATTGAAAATCGCGGAAACGGTTGCTTTGGAACAGAACTGGATCCAAGAGACAGACGACTATTCGGTGCTGGCATCGAGTCGTTTCAAGAAGCTTTTTTCACGGTATTCCATCGCCGTCGGTTCAACGGGAAACCTTGGCTTGAGTATAGGAATCGTGGGGGCTGCACTCGGTTTCAAAGTCACTGTTCATATGTCCCGGGATGCGAGAGGGTGGAAAAAGGAACTCCTGAGAGAGAAGGGGGTTAACGTTATAGAACATGAACAAGATTTCTCCCATGCGGTTGCGGAGGGCAGGAAACAGTGTGAGTTGGATCCTGACTGTTTCTTCATTGATGATGAAAATTCCATGGATTTATTCATGGGCTATGCAGTTGCTGCTCTCAGGCTTAAGAAACAGTTTGATGGAGAGAGGATTCAGGTAAATCATGACCACCCTTTGATTGTTTACTTGCCATGCGGGGTGGGCGGTGGTCCAGGTGGAGTAACCTATGGTTTGAAGCATGTATTCGGCGAGCATGTCCATTGTTATTTTGCAGAACCTGTCAATTCCCCTTGTATGCTCCTTGGGCTTGCTTCAGGCAGACATGAAGGTATTTCAGTCCGGGATATTGGATTGAGCAATCGAACGGAAGCAGATGGTTTGGCGGTCGGCAGACCTTCTGCCCTTGCAGGTAGAATGATTCATGAATTGGTGAACGGGGTATATACGGTAAGCGATAAGAACCTATTCAAATTGCTTGCCCTGCTGCATCAGTCGGAATCCATCTTCGTTGAGCCGTCGGCAGTGGCGGGGATGATTGGTCCTTTTCTGCCGGATGTGCAGGAACACCTTTCCTCTCTTGACGTGGACTTATCACATGCCACCCATGTAGTTTGGGCCACAGGAGGAAATCTAGTACCGGAAGCCATCATGGAAGAGTATGTGAAAAAAGGAAAGGATTATTTGGTTGACTGAGTTGAGGGATAGTTTGGAACTGGGCGGATGCACACCTTCTGAAACCACGCATATGATATCGTGGTAAAAAGCAGAAGGGAATGATCAGAATGTACAATGTGCCGATGACCTATTCATCATACCCCCAAACCTTTACAGACGCTGCACCAAGAAGTGAAGATAATCCTCAGCACTTAGTGAATACCCTGCTTAACGGTATAAGCAGAAAGGCATCAACTGCAGATTTATACGACCGATTGGCCTGGGCCGCACCAACTAGTGAGGAACGTCAAAATCTAATGCGGATGAAGGAAGATGAGGAGAGGCATTGGTGGGAATTAACCAATTTATACACCTCCCTTACCGATACCCAGCCTTCCTATCATGTTGAAAGAATTCCTTTTCATTCATATCGGGATGGCCTTCAAAGAGGTTATGAGGCGGAGCTAGCAGATTATGAGCTGTATCGGATATGCAGTATGCAGGCACAGCATTCCACGATATACGAGGTCCTCGTGAATACGTGCAGGGATGAGTGGGGGCATGCCGAAAGATTGAGTATGTTAGGTGCAGAAGAAGACAATCGGATGTTGTCAAAGGATTATGGACCATACCCGTATACCGTGAACATTGATGAGGTGACGGTTAATAATGACACGTTCCGCACGGCTTTATGGACGGGAGAACATCTGCAGGTAACACTTATGAGCATCAATCCCGGGGACGACATCGGTTTGGAAATCCACCCGAATACTGATCAATTCCTCCGTCTTGAACAGGGAGAAGGAATTGTGAGAATGGGTGATCGCCAGGATAACTTAACCTATGAGAAAAAAGTAAGTCAGGATTTTGCGATCATGATCCCGGCAGGTACCTGGCATAATGTCATCAATACCGGGAATACGCCTATCAAGTTGTACTCGATATATGCACCTCCACACCATCCCCGGGGAACGGTGCATGCAACCAAGGCTGACGCAATTGCGGCTGAGGAAGGGCATAGCCACTATTAAACTGACTTTAATAAAAAGGATGTGGAATCGATCGGATTTCACATCCTTTAAAATGAAACTATCTGTTCCACTCCTTTCATATTTGTTGACAAAAATTCAGGAATAATATGTTAAAATGAAGCAGTGAGGATGAATAGAATGAGAGTTTGCAAGTGAGAGGATGAATCGATTGGTGAATAAAAGCAAAAAGATTATGGGATGGGCACAGCCTTTGATGATTGGGATAGCGTTAGCCGTAATTATTCGTTCCTTTATCGTGATACCCATTGTGGTTGAAGGAGCTTCGATGAATACCACTTTACTGGATCATGACCGCATGATTGTAAACAAAATGGATGAACCTGAGCGGTTTGATATTATCGTATTTCACGCAAGCGAAACCGAAGATTATATTAAACGTGTAATCGGGCTGCCTGGTGACAAGATTGAATATAAAAACGATACGTTATACATAAATGGTAAAGCATATGATGAGCCTTATCTGGACGAACAAAAGGAAGTGACGGTAGGGGCGTTAACCCCTGATTTCACCTTACAGGATACCCCTTTGAATCAACTAACGGTTCCGGAAGGTGAATTATTCGTCATGGGTGACAACAGGAGATTCAGCAAGGACAGTCGTCAGATCGGCTCGATCCCGATCGATAAAGTAGTGGGAACGACGAATATTGTGTATTGGCCGGTTAAAGAGATGAAGATCATTCATCATTAGATTATAGAAATGGATCATCAACTTGGCAGATTTTCAAATACCGAAAAAATCAGAAAATACAAAGAGTCTGGAGGATGGAAATATGGACAGCATCATCTTTGATCTGGATGGTACCTTGTGGGACCCGATCGAGTCGGTACTGGAAGCTTGGAATAAGACAATCATCGATCATGATCAATTAGAGCATGGAATCACCAGAAGGCACTTAGAGGGTACCATGGGGCTTCAAATGAAAGAAATTGGTAAGAAGTTGTTCCCGGAATTGAATGAAGGGGAAAGGGAACAATTATTGAAAGACCTTTCCCGTCATGAAATTCCCCACCTGAGTAAGAACGGTGGTCAAATATATGACCATGTAGAGAAAGTGCTGGAGAAGCTTTCTGAGAAATACGATCTATTCATCGTAAGCAACTGTCAGGACGGGTATATCGAAGCATTCTATGAATATCATGGGCTGGACAGGCATTTCAATGATTACGAGAATCCAGGGAGGACCGGTCTTTCAAAAGGGGAAAACATTAAACTCATCATTGACCGAAACCATTTAAAGGAACCTGTCTATATTGGAGATACAGAAGGCGATCGTAAAGCAGCCAAAGAAGCAGGCATCCCCTTTGTATATGCATCGTATGGATTTGGAAAAGTAGAGTCATATGACTATAAGATTCAATCATTTGATGAAGGGGTCCCCCCAACAAAACGCGGAAAACATACGCTAAGTCAATTTCTGGATGAAATAAATCGACTTTTTCCTATGCTAAGGAATTAATAGCCTTTCATATTGGCTAAATAATCTTAGAATTCTAAGCGATGATATACTCCTTTTTTCTAAAACTCAACCTTATTTAACCCCTGAATCCTAGGGTCTTTTTTTATGTAGAGGAATTGGCTTTGATAATGTCTTCTGTATATTTGAGATGGGGTATATCCACTTAGTTGCTTAATATGATTTTAAAAATGCCCCTATTAATAGTATTGAAGATAAAAGTTAGTGATATCTTTTATCTTTTTTCGCTTAGAATGTTAAACCTTATAGATAAGGCCAATTTTCTCAACCTCATTTGATTCATTATCTGAAACTTTTCCCAAGTTATTTATGAGTAATTGTTAGAGTAATTACACAAATTTATAATGGTTTAATAGATAGCGCTTTCTTAGGAGAAAAAAGGAGTAACTAGCTAGTATGATGAAGAAATGCAACGATTTGGCAAAGCCATATTTATTTCAGGTAATGATTATGCCGGCAATGGGATTATTACAAGGACCAAGTAATACTCTATTAAATTGGAAATATTGGGAATTATTACGACTGAAGGTCCATTGGAGGTAAGAAAAATGATACGATTTGGAGTAATCGGGACGAATCGAATAACGGACATATTTATACAAGATGCGAGTACTTTAAAGGAATTTTCTTTAACTGCTGTTTATTCTCGGACAGTGAAAAAGGCAATAGAATTTGCTGGAAAATATAATATACAGAATATTTTTGTGGATTTGGAAAGTATGGCAAAAAGCGATGAAATTGATGCAGTCTATATAGCCAGTCCAAATGCCCTGCATGGCGAGCAAGCTATAATTTTTATGAAGTATGGCAAACATGTGCTTTGTGAAAAACCCATTGCTTCCAATACAACAGAATTACAAACGATGATTCAAGTTGCTCAAAGTAATAAAGTTGTTTTAATGGAAGCATTAAAATCAACATTACTTCCTAATTTTCAAAGTGTTTACAGTAATTTACATAAAATAGGAAAAATACGTCGATATTTTGCAAGTTATTGTCAATACTCCTCTCGTTATGATGCTTATAAGCAAGGAACTATATTAAATGCATTCAATCCTTTATTTTCAAATGGTTCTATAATGGATATTGGTATTTATTGTATTTATCCAATGGTTGTATT
This sequence comes from Rossellomorea vietnamensis NBRC 101237, assembly GCF_001591825.1. Lineage (GTDB taxonomy): Bacteria > Bacillota > Bacilli > Bacillales > Bacillaceae_B > Rossellomorea > Rossellomorea vietnamensis. The sequence goes on along the minus strand of NZ_BCVQ01000071.1, from coordinate 478 downwards.
ATTTGGCGTACCATCTAGTGTCCAAGCCAATGCGTTGATGCTTGACTCGGGAATAGACGGAGAAGGAAGTCTATTGCTGAAGTATAAAGATATGGATGCAGTAATTATGTATTCAAAAATAACAGATTCGAATATTCCTTCTGAAATTCAAGGCGAAAATGGAAACATTATTATAGATAATATCAATCAACCACAAAAAGTAGAAATTCGTTATCGAGATGGACGAGTAGAAGATATTTCCTACCCACAATCTAACAACACAATGTATTATGAAACCAAAGAATTTATTAATTTAATTAAGGCTGGTCAGTTAGAATCAAGTATCAATTCGCACAATCATTCAATGATAACTATGAGAATTATAGAAGAAGCGCGGAAACAGATGGGTCTTGAATTTCCGGCGGATAGGATAAATAAATAGTACGAGTAATCCCTTCAGTTTAAACTAAAGGGATTTTTTTAGGTTCTATAATATTTT
>NZ_BCVQ01000070.1 GCF_001591825.1 Rossellomorea vietnamensis NBRC 101237 | reverse complement strand
GGAAAGGAACGGTCCTTGTTTTCACCTGGGTAAGTTTCGCGAAGGCTTATAAAAGTAAAAAAAGACCGGCCCCTTCCCTGCTCCCGCAGAAAAAAACCGGTCTGTATCTATCTAGTTGTGTTTCACTGATGCTGCCATTTTCATCATCATTTCAGCGTTATCCGCCAAGTCTTTCATTTCTGACTGAGTTGTCACTTTCGTTCCGCCCACTCCTACAGTAAGTTCGTATTCTTCAGTATCCGGCAACTCTTTAATGACATAATATCCTAAGCGGTTGTCTTCTTTAAAAGTCCCATGCTTCACGAGGCTCTCTTTGTCATTAATGGCCATTTTATATAGAAGTTCACTATCCTTATCTTCTTGAGGGTTCGTGAAAAGTATAAACGTATCAGAATCTTTTGAAATAATGATATTATAAGGAGATTCTTTTTCTATCTTGGCACCAAACGGGAGATAAAAGCTGATGTTCCCAGCGTCTTCACCGGCTTTCTCATTGGAGTCCAAAGCTCCCTCCACCACGCTTGCCGTCTCCTTTTTTTCCTGGTCGATCGATGTATTGCATCCTGCTAAAATAAGAAATAGTATAAAGAAAATGATCGATGCTGTGGTTTTCATCCTCGATTTCCCTCCCTTTCATACCTAGGACCTACGCTTATGATACCCTCATAAAGTCCCAGCTGACAACCCTTCCAATAAGAAATTCTGCCTTTTTCATGGGAAAAGTGGTTGAAATGCCTTCGAAAGGGTATTTATGATAAGATGACTAAAAACAGGAAGGTGATCAATATGGAATTAACCGTATATTTAGCCGGAGAGATACATAGCTCCTGGAGAGACGAATTAAAAGAGAAAGCGAAAGCGCTCAGACTCCCCCTTCAGTTCGTCGGTCCCATGGAAAATCACGACCGTTCCGATTCGATTGGGGAAGAAATCCTCGGTGAGCAGCCGAACAAGATATTCCGGGATGAAGCTGCTTCTGCCATCAATAATTTCCGAACCGAACTGCTTATGAAGAAATCCGATGTGGTGATTGCTTTATTCGGTGAAGAATATAAGCAATGGAACACGGCGATGGACGCGAGCACAGCCATTACCCTACAAAAGCCCCTGATCCTCATTCGCCCGGAAAAACTTCACCATCCATTGAAAGAGCTTACAAATAAGGCGAATGTCACAGTAACATCCATCGAACAGGCACTAAAGACCCTTTCTTACGTTTTTGAATCCGAATGACCCAAACATGTCCAAAAGCCTGCAGGATCAATCCTGCAGGCTTTTTTATGCGCAATTCCCAGACACCCTAAAGACCTAATTATTTTTACTATTTAAAAATAATTAAATATTAGCAATCTATAGAAATTTTATGTTATAATTAACCATTTGCAAACTTTTTTTGACTTTAAGAAAATATTAAAATATTATAGTAAAAGAATAAGGGAGGTAGTAACATGTCATCAATGAATAAACAGAAAATTGTGGATAGTGTCCCTCAAAAAGGTTTCTTTGGACACCCGAAGGGATTATTCACTTTATTCTTCACGGAATTTTGGGAGCGCTTTTCCTATTATGGAATGCGTGCCATCCTCGTGTTCTACATGTACTATGAGGTATCAAAAGGTGGACTGGGTCTAGAGGAAGGCACAGCCTTAGCCATCATGTCCATATACGGTTCACTCGTGTATATGTCCGGGGTCATCGGAGGCTGGTTGGCTGATAGGATATTCGGAACTTCGAAAGCCGTCTTCTACGGTGGAATATTCATCATGTTTGGTCACATCGCTTTATCATTTCCAGGGAGCTTATCTCTGTTCTTTGTTTCAATGGTATTGATTGTTGTCGGAACAGGTTTATTAAAACCGAATGTTTCTACAGTTGTAGGTGAAATGTACAGTGAAAATGATACCCGCCGTGATGCGGCATTCAGTATTTTCTACATGGGGATCAACTTAGGTGCATTCATCGCTCCACTGATCGTAGGTAGCCTGATGGAATCGAAAGGTTTCCACTGGGGATTCGCGGCAGCCGCAATCGGTATGTTCTTAGGTCTTGTTGTATTTATGTTAACGAAGAAAAAGAATCTTGGTCTTGCAGGTACGTATGTACCAAATCCGCTTAATGCCCGTGAAAAGAAGAAATACGGATTAATCGTAGGTGCAGTCGTCGTTGCTTTGGCGATCATCTTAGGTACTACAATTCCAGCAGGTTTATTTACACTGGACGTATTCATCAATATTGTCGGAATCTTTGGTATCGTCGTTCCAACCATCTACTTTATTGTGATGTACTATAGTCCGAAAACAACAGCAACGGAACGTTCAAGAGTCATTGCGTATATTCCATTATTTATTTCAGCCGTGATGTTCTGGTCGATCCAGGAACAAGGATCCACTATCCTTGCTGCCTATGCAGACAAGCGTACACAGCTTGATTTCATGGGGATTTCGATTTCTCCAGCATGGTTCCAGTCATTGAATCCATTATTTATTATCCTGCTGGCTCCAGTATTTGCATGGATGTGGGTGAAATTGGGTGACCGTCAGCCATCCATTCCGAAGAAATTCTCATTCGGTCTATTGTTTGCCGGTTTATCTTTCTTAGTGATCCTGTTACCTGCACAAATGGGTGGAGAAGGTTCACTTGTTAATCCTTTATGGCTTGTGCTAAGTTACTTCATCGTTGTTCTTGGTGAATTATGCTTATCACCAGTCGGTCTGTCAGCTACAACAAAGCTTGCTCCTGAGGCGTTCTCTGCTCAAACGATGAGTCTTTGGTTCCTGGCTTCTGCCGGTGCACAGGCTCTGAATGCACAGCTTGTCCGCTTCTATTCACCTGAAAATGAAACCATTTATTTTGGTTCAATCGGTGGAATGGCCATCGCGTTAGGTGTCATTTTATTCCTGATTTCACCTATGATCCAACGAGCGATGAAAGGTGTAAAATAATCATCTCAATCCCCCTGGACTTGTTTCAGGGGGATTTTTCTGCATAAAAAGAGAACCCCATTCACCATGGGGTTCCACTGTTCTTACCAGAAAAGTCCGCAGCCACAACCACAGCGCTTGCGTCTCTTGCATCCGCATCTTCCACGATTGTCATCATCGCCTCTTCTGCCTCTGCATCCTCTGTTACGGTCTTCTGCTCCTCTAACGTTGTCTCTATCGCATCCACATCTTCTACGATCATCATTCGCCCCAAACAAGTTGCATCTTCTTCTGTCCCCAAACAGGAATTTATCCCAGTCGCAACAGAAACGGTCGTCACGGCGATCATCACGTCGATCATCATCCCGGCGTCCGCCGACACGGTCGTTACAATAATTGCATCCCATAAATTCTAACCTCCTTAGAAAGAATTTATCAGATAAAATAAAGTCTGATATACTCCATCCTATGAAGGACTGGACGATTTGGTATGGGCCAAGTAACCCCTAAATGGACCGGGATTTACTTGTTTTGGTCGTTTGTTTTATATTGCCACTGCCCAAGCAGGAGCTGAACAACGTGCAGGAACATTGTTTCCCTTGTAACGAGTCCATTGGTGAATACCCCCACGGCCCCTTCTTTCTTCCTGATTCCCGTACGCTTGGTATACTCATCCATCAGGGGTCCGAGCTCTTTCCCTGCTTTTAACTCCCGGCTGATCTCGTTTGGCAGGGAAATCCTGGCCCCGCCGCCGATGATTTCGTTCCCCTGCCGGTCGACAAGCGCCCCCCAGTTACAGACAAACATTCCGTAAAGGGTTTCTGATACTCCCCCTTCTAGGCCGATTCCTACATCACTATCTGTTGCTTTGAGAACATTTTTTGCGCGGTTCAATGCCCCTTCGATCGTCTCCTGATCGCTCATGGGCTGTTCACTTACATAGGACTCGGTTTTCAGGCACTCGAACTGAACCTCCTTGTATTGCTCCTCGAACGCCTTTTGTATCGCTTGCACCTTTGCTGGGTTCGTTGTTCCGATTGCTATCTTTAACAAATTCATACCTCATTTCTAAAAGGTCTGACAAACGCCTTTTTTCTCTCTATAAAAAAGCTGTCCCAACTCGTATATGAATGAGACAGCCCTTTGCTATTTTTCTAGTCGTGATCATCCATTGGATTTAATGGTTTCGATGGTCGAGCGGTCGCACTCTTTCACTAACTTGACGATCAGCTCTTTGGCAGCCGCATAATCATCTACATGGATCATGGACGCATGAGTATGGATATATCTTGAACAGATGCCCACTACCGCACTCGGTACGCCTTCATTTGACATGTGTACTCTTCCGGCGTCTGTCCCGCCTTGTGAGACAAAGTACTGATACGGAATGTCATTGGACTCTGCTGTATCCAAAACAAATTCCCTGATTCCCCTGTGCGTCACCATGGATCGGTCGAGGATGCGGAGAAGGGCCCCTTTTCCAAGTTGACCAAATTCATTCTTATCCCCTGACATATCATTTGCCGGACTCGCATCGAGAGCAAAGAAAATATCCGGATTGATCATATTGGCTGCCGTCTGGGCGCCGCGCAGTCCAACTTCCTCCTGGACCGTCGCACCGGAATAAAGGGTGTTGGGCAGGTTCACGCCCTGAAGCTCTTTTAATAATTCAATGGATAATCCGCATCCATAACGGTTATCCCAGGCTTTGGCAAGGATCTTCTTTTCATTGGCCATCGGGGTGAACGGACAGATCGGTACAATCTGCTGACCTGGTTTGATTCCGATTTCACGTGCATTTTCCCGATCATCCGCACCGATATCGATGAGCATATTCTTGATGTCCATCGGCTTGCGGCGCTGTTCTTCCCCTAACAGGTGAGGCGGTATGCTTCCGATCACTCCTGTCACCGGCCCGTTATCCGTCATGATCTGGACCCGCTGAGCAAGCAGCACCTGGCTCCACCAGCCACCGAGGGTTTGAAAACGGATCATTCCATTGTCTGTGATCGATGTAACCATGAAGCCTACTTCATCCATGTGCCCGGCAACCATGACAACAGGATCCTGATCGCTGCCTTTTCTTACACCGAAGACTCCGCCTAATCGATCTTGCACGATTTCATCAGAGTATCTGGATAGATGTTCTTTCATAAATGCCCGGACCGCATGCTCATTACCGGGAGCTCCCTGTAATTCAGTCAATGTCTTAAATAACTCTAACGTATCTTGTTTCATGTCTTATGCCCCTTTTATATAAAATCTGCAGTATGTATAATCTTATTTTACAGAACTTTCGCACCTCTTACCACCTATTGAGAACAAAAGCAGTTCTCTTTTTTCTGTTTTCTTTGATAGAATGTACCTAAGGATGACAAATTATCGATCATTGCCGGGCAAGGCTTGCAGGGACTAAAGGTTTTCGGTCCGAAGCTTCCGGCACGTGAAATTAGCCTGTGGAGGGAATAAAGGATGAACTGGAAATCTTTCGTATTTGGATTGGGAATCGGAGCAGCGGGCGGATATCTGCTTAAAGAAAAGCTTGATGATTCCCGCCTTATTTCTGCTGAAAAAGTATTAAAAGACGTCAAACTTTCTTTCAAAAAAGAGGGCAGCATCGATGGTTCATGGATCGGGATGAAGCCTGAAGACTATCAGAAGCACCACGTCAGCACCAAGGTGTATAAAGGCGGTATTTCAAGACGAAAAGACGGCGAACTCGAGCAGTATGAGTTCGTAGCCGACGCTTATACCGGTACAGTGGTGGATGTATATCCTTTAACGTAAAAAAATGGGATGACCCCGGTTGATTCCGGGATCATCCTTTTCTTATTTTTCCCTTAAAACCTTATCAATGATTTCTCCGTCTCTATTCCACTTGATACCTCTGTATACCGCATCATGATAGAAAAGGAACCAGTACTCTTCTTCCATCGCTTTCCCTATCCATTTTTCTTTGGCCCCGATGGACGTCATCGGATAGTCATCATACGCGAGTACCCATAATGGATTTTTGTGTGCGTGAGTCGGCATGATATCTGCCATATGAATGAATGTCTCTCCGTCATGCTCCAAAAGGATGATCGAGTGGCCGTCACTGTGACCACCGGTGTGGACCATTTTGATTCCCGGAAGGACCTCCATCTCTCCTTTGAAGGTTTCCACTTGCGATTGAATGCTTTCCCAATTTTCTTTCCAATATGTATTGCGGGAGCGCACATTGGGATTCCTCATTTCATCCCATTCCACCTGAGAGGTGTAGATGACGGCATTCGGGAAGGCAGGAACCAGTTCCTCTCCCTCAACCTTCGTCAATCCGCAAGCATGGTCAAAGTGCATGTGTGTCATCAAGACCACATCAATATCGTCTGGCGTAAGGTCAAGGGAGGCGAGGGATGCTTCAATATCCGATTCCTCATGCACACCGTAATTGCGCTTTTGTTTTTCATTCAGCTTCCCTTTGCCGATACCCGATTCGATCAAGACATTTTTCCCTTCCCACTGAAAGAAAAGTGGGTCGGTTCGCAATTCGATCTGGTTGTATTCATTAACCTCATACTTCTTGGACCACAGGGGCTTTGGAACCACTCCAAACATGGCTCCCCCATCCATGTGAGTCACGCCGCCGTTCAACCAGTGTATCGTAAGATCTCCAACCTTCAACGTTTCCATCCTGACTCCTCCTTTGTTCATACTCCTTCATTTTATCAGAATACACGGACAACTTGTAGGCGGATGCCTCAGCAAACAAAAAACAGCCCTGCATATTCACCGGGCTGTCTTCCTCATATGATCAATTTTGAAACTGGGCTTCGACGCGGTAGATTCTTTGCCCTTTGGCTGAGAATTTTTCTTCATACTCTGTCATGATATTGCCTTCGAATTCACTGTTATGAAGGTCGAGGCTTAAGAAATTCAGATGAAGTCCGTACCATGAGAAACTCTTTAAAGAGTACTCGAATAATCCTTGATTATCTGTCTTGAAGTGGATTTCCCCGCCTTTGATCAGGATCTGTTCATACATGGACAAGAAGTCCTTATATGTCAGACGGCGTTTTTCATGGCGGTTTTTCGGCCATGGATCAGAGAAGTTCAGATAGACCCTGTCCACTTCCCCTGCTTCGAAGTATTCCGTTAGATTCCTTGCATCGACATTCAACAGCTTGACGTTCGGAAGTTCCGCTTCGATCAGGCGATCAAGAGCTGTCACGATGACACTTTCATATAACTCGATTCCAATATAATTAACGTCCGGATTGGCCCTTGCCATTTCCGTGACGAATTGACCTTTTCCTGTCCCTACCTCGATATGGATCGGGTTATCGTTACCAAACTCTTTGTTCCATTGACCTTTTTTCTCCTGGGGTTCTGCCACCACATACTGTGGATGATCACTGATTTTCTCAGAAGCCCATGGTTTATGACGTAAACGCATGTAGACACCTCATTTTTTATTATCGAAAAAACCATACCATGACTCCCCGTCCTATGCAAGAGCCAAAAATGGAATGGAGCGCCCGAGTAGAGGTCCGTCCCTCAAAAAAGGGCGCATAAATGTAAAAGGAATTCACACACTAGTAGTGAATTCCTTTTTGGGTCTGGTCATTTAAAGGGCCCTTGGGATGTACGTGTTTCATTTAACCATACGAAAAATGAAAGGGTGTACCCGATGCCTTTAAATTCACAGAATCAAATGCAGTTGTTATCAGATATATTAAGCAATCATTCGACGGATTGCTGCGGTTCGGTTTCGGAATGTGAGCAGGTTGAACGGTTGGTCAAGTCATTGATGGTCAATGCCGATATTCATGAAAACGTTAAACCCGTTCTGCAGGAAATTTACCAGTACAGTCAAAGCGGGATTTCATCATCTGACTTAACGAACCATATTACGACGAATAAACAAAACCTGTCCCAATGGGTCACGGATATGAACAGCTACTCCTGATTCATATCACCTTGTGTAAATATTGAATCCAATGATTCATTTCGTGGAAACGCGCTTTCCCTTTATGCCACTGGATGGATAGGATCGTCTGAGCCACCACATACCATTTCATGCGCAGCTTCAAGTTATCGGTCAGCTCCGCACCATACTGGGTCAGCCAGCTTTCCCACTGATCCTCAGGGATATACCAGTATAACAGCAAGCCTACATCAAAGGCCGGATCGGCGATCATCGCTCCGTCCCAGTCGATTAAATACAACTGGTTGTAATCAGACAGCAGCCAGTTGTTATGGTTGACGTCTCCGTGACAGACCACATATTCATCCTGCTGTACTTCCATAAGCTCCTTTTGAAGAAAGGAAAGCGCCTCTCTGATGACAGGCAATGAAAGAAGATCGAACTCGAGTCCCGTCTCCACTTCCGTCAGCATATGCTCCGGTTGAAACGGTTCTTTTCCAAGCCGCTCGAGCATGGTTGAAAGGGGCTTTGAGGAGTGGATCTTGTTCAACAGCCTCGCCACCCGTTCATCCTTCATCTCTTCAGGCTTTAACTCTCTCCCATTTAACCAGTGTTGTGCCGTGATGACGTCCCCGTTTTCCATTCGTTTCGTCCAAACAAGCTTGGGCACGATTCCTTCTGCTGATAAAACAGCCACAAAAGGGGAAGAATTACGCTTCAGAAATAACCTCTGCTCCTGATACTGAGCAAAGAACGCTTCTCCCGTCGCACCGCCTGCGGGGACTATTTCCCAATCTTGGTCAAATAAGTGTTCCAATATATTCACCTTCTATTGGTCCTTTGTCATGTTTATATGTTTACGTTTATAGGGTCTTTTATATCATGTTGGTGCCTTATTAAAAAGGTCTAATAAAATAAAAAAGACAGCTATTGGGCAATGCAAATCAATAGCCATCTGTTTACGATTTTATCGTCATCTTGCGTTTTCGTCAAGCACTGGAATGAATGGTCACCTTACAAATACATAGCAAGACACCGGCCGAAGGGTGATGGAAGTCTCCTTCACATCATACAGGCCGCTTACGCTTGCCTGATTGCCATCGGATAAACAGATCCATTGTTTTCCTTCAGCGAAGGAGTACTCACAGGGTTTTGTATCCGAGTGAAAGACCATGAGGATCTCTTCCCACGGACCATATGGATGGACATTTTGATAGGTGACATCCACGAGATTCGCCTTGCTGTGAGATACTTTTACATGCTCCCGGATCAAATCACTTTGTTGAAAACGGAAGGCCCCGTGACTTTTCCGTATCTGGATCAGGGCCTTCACATACCGGACCACTTCGTCGTACTCTTCTCTTCTGACCCAGTCCAGCTGATTGATTTCAACGGGTGAGTTATAGCTGTTCTCGATTCCCTTTTTTGTTCTGAAGAATTCCTGCCCTGCATGGAGAAACGGAATCCCTTGAGACAGGAGCACCATCGTGGTCGCTAATCTGTGCCTTGCCTTGAGGGTTTCTTCGTCTTCATTCATGCACGCCTTCATTTTATCCCATAGAGTATGATTATCATGGGACTCTACATAGTTGACGGATTGAGAGGGTTCTTTAAAGAGGCCCCGTTCCCCGCTCTTCATTCCGATGCTGCCGGTGAGGACCAGCTCCACCTTCTGTTCGAGGTGTCCGTGGCCGAGGGCAAAGCCTTTATCATACAGATTGAATGTACTTCCTTTAATGGTGTCCCTGAACCAATCATTGAATTGCCCGATTCCATGAAGATGATGGGCATTCCGGAGATTGGCTTTCTGGTGAGGAGGGAGTGGCGTATTCAAATCCCAGCCTTCTCCTATTAAAATCGCCCCCGGCAACACTTTATCCACTTCTTCACGGATCACGGTCATCGTCTTGACGTCCAGGATCCCCATCAGATCAAAACGGAAACCGTCGACACCGTATTCTTTCATCCAATAAAGAATCGAATCGACAATGAACTTTCTTGCCATGAGACGTTCTGAGGCAAAGTCATTCCCAACCCCCGTCCCGTTTGACGGTAAGCCGTTTTCATCATGTCTGAAAAAATAACCGGGCACGAGTTTTTCAAAAGAGGATTGTTCACGGATGAACACGTGGTTGTAGACCACGTCCTGAATGACCCTGATATTCTCATCGTGAAGGCTTTGGATCACAGCCTTTAATTCCTTTATCCGCTCATATGGATCTTCAGGCTTTAAACTGTAGCTCCCTTCAGGTGCATTGAAAAACAAGGGATTGTATCCCCAATTATAGGTGGTATCGGAAGGATTATCCGTCACACCGTCGAAGTCGTTTACGGGAAGCAGCTCCACATGTGTGACGCCGAGCTCCTTCAAGTACTGGATCCCGCTCGAGAATCCTTTCGGCGTCTTCGTTCCTTTTTCCGTGAAGGCACTGTACTTCCCCCGAAATTTCATCCCGCTCTCTTTCTGGGCAGAAAAATCCCTGATATTCAATTCGTAAATCACGCTATCCGTCGGAGAAGCTAATGGAGCGAGGGGAGCAACCTTTTCCCCGGGATTGATGACGCAGCCCCACTCGCTATTCAATGAGACCGCTTTCGCATAAGGGTCGATCAGCTCATCCCAAACGAGATTGATGCACGGGAGGATCGAATACAAATAGCCTTCTATATCGTGATCGACCCGGCATTCCCATACACCGTTTTCCATTCTCGAATACGGGTATTGGATTTCTTCATCATCCGGGGATTTGAGCTTCAACCGAACCTCTGTCGCTGTAGGGGCCCATACCTTGAATACGGTGCATCCATCCTGATACGTAACACCGAGGTCATTTCCATCGTAATAGTACCTTTGATCAAATTCTTCGGTCCGTATGACCGCCCCGATCTGAAGGTCCGTCTTTGTACCATGTTCGTCGACGATTTCATACGTGTCGCCTAAGATGATCTTTTCACTCTGAATGGTCGTCACATATTTCATGGCATCATTCAGGGGGATCTTCTCTTCGATATGAAGAGCGATCTTTTCATCATCCTTGATCAGGGTGAAGTGATTGGAATTCCCTTCATGATAATCGTATGGAAGGATCATGGTAATTACATTGAACGTATCTAAAAACGCGTCATACTGCCTGCTAATGACTAACACTTCTGCCACCCACTTTTGTTTAACATTTTCCGACTCTCTGCCATCTTTTGAACTTTATTCGTTAAAATGACCGTTACTTCATAGTATTCACTGCATTCCTATTTGCTCCGCAGTTAACGGTTTCATATCCATCTCTATCTTGACTCTCTATTAAGGTATATGCCTGCTTTTTATGAAGTAGTCAAACAAGCGCTATTTGAAAGAATATACCCTATACCCGTCTTCGCAAAACCGACGGCTACTCATCTGACGCCGCTTCTTCCCACTGCAGCCTCTTGAATGATGTTGTTTGACAATACTCCATAATGGCCTGAGCCGCTTTCAGCTGGACACTCTTGATCGGTGAAGAGCTTGAACGCTGCTGCTGGAACCATTCATGGTGGATCCGTTTATCCAAAAACTGAATCCCGACTGGGGATAGAGGATAATCTATGTACCCGTTCCTGCTTATGACGGCTTGGTAAATGGGCAGTTCCACCCCGGCATAACGGATGATCTGATGGACGATTCTCTCCATCCTTTTCAACCCGATAAGGGGATTTAATACTTTCTCCTCCCTATCCCCCCATTTTTTCACCCAGAACCGCTCTCCTGAACCGATATAGGCTGTTCCCTCTTCAAACTCGAGAAAGGTCAAACACCATATGCCTGTAGGAGTAATCAGGACCGTTTCCAGTTCGACAGGTGCATTTTTAATTTTCAGGACGGGGTTGTACATGACAAAAATATTATCCGGGAAACGCTGAAGGAGATACCGTAATCGTTCGTCATAATGGTAGCTGTTATCCACATAGGACTTCTCCGTGATGGTGGAACTCGCCCACCTCAGCTGAAAATCAAATACAAGGTTCAAGAAGGAAGCCTTCAATTCCTCTTCCGAGTGGATATCCTGACCTGCATCCATGTCCAAATAAAGGTCTTCATCACTCGGCTGGGGAATCGTTTCTTCTTCATTTTCATCCTCTTTTTTCTTAAAAAGGGAAAAGAGCTTGTCTTTCATGGAGTTCTTCTCGTCCTCAACCAATTCCTCTACTGCTGGTGATGGCTTTGGCAGATCTCCATTCTCCCAATGTTGTTTCATTTTTTCCCATTGCTGCTTTTTTAATCGGACAAATTGGGAAGGATATCTATATAAATCCGTTTCGTAACGTGAAACGTAATCTTGAAGTTTAATCAGCTGTGCCATAGAAATCGGTCCTTTCGTGTCGGTCAATTTGCCTGTAAAGGTATGGTATGGATGGCTTCATACTTAGGCAGCCGGTCCGGGTGGGTTTGATATAATACCACTTCTGTTGCTGTAAACGTATGACGTTCAGGAGGCTGGAATTCATTCAGCCACTGTTGGGTAAATTGGGTTTCCCCATTCCATTTCCGCCCCACTGTGATATGCGGTGAAAAGGGTCTCTGATCCAATTGAAAGCCCGCTTCTTCACATGCACCAAACACAAGGTCCCTGAGACGGTGAAGCATGTCGGAAGGCTCGACCCCCATCCACAGGATCCTCGGGGAATCACTCTTCCCGAACGTACCAAATCCGCTCAAGGTCAACGGAAAAGAAGGCTGCGTCAACCGCCCCATTTTGTCCATGACCTGCACGAGTTCATCCGCGCTCCCCAAAAAGGCCAGAGTCAGGTGATAATCCTCCGGGTGGACCCATTTCTTAAACGAGCCCTCAAGCCTCATCGGCTCAACACATCCATTCAAATACCGCTTCGTTTCCTCAGGCAGGGAAAGTGCAAAGAAATAGTGGGGTTTCAACATATCACTCGTCCTTTCAGTTAGTACTTTCATTTTAGCAAAATGTGTCATGAGAGAGAATGACTAGAAGGAAATGCAACAAAAATGAAATACAAAGCTAATTTATTTGATAAGATTTATCTGAATTAGTACGATAGAAGAAGAAAGTTTTCTGAAAGGAAGATGAACATGAAAGTTGTACAAAATATCGCAGATTTGATCGGGGACACCCCCCTTGTAAAATTAAATCGGTTAAACCCTGCTGATGGTGCGGATGTATATGTGAAATTGGAATTCTACAATCCGAGTAAAAGCGTCAAGGACAGAGCCGCCTATCAAATGATCGTGGAAGCGGAAAAGGAAGGTTTGTTGAAAGAAGGTTCGACCATCATCGAGCCTACGAGTGGAAACACGGGGATCGGCCTCGCCATGAATGCAGCAGCACGAGGGTACCGTGCGATCCTTGTCATGCCGGATACGATGACTCAAGAACGGATCAACCTCTTGAAGGCCTATGGAGCTGAAGTAGTATTGACACCAGGGGATGACAAAATGCCCGGTGCCATCGAAAAAGCCAAAGAACTAACAGAGCAGATCCCTAACAGCTTCATGCCCATGCAGTTTGAAAACGATGCAAATCCCGAGGCCCACCGGAAAACAACGGCCCTGGAGATCGTCGAAGCCATGAAGGAAATCGGCAAGCCCCTATCGGCATTCGTCGCTACGGCGGGTACAGGGGGAACGATCACCGGAACAGGCGAGGTGCTCAAGGAGCATTATCCCGAGCTTGCTGTCCATGTAGTGGAGCCGGCGGGATCACCCGTGCTATCTGGAGGAAAACCAGGCAGGCATAAATTGGTCGGTACAAGTCCAGGCTTCGTTCCTGACATCCTGAATACGGATGTGTATGATGAAATTCATAAAATCGAAGACGAACAGGCTTATGACATCGCCCGAAGAATGGCAAGGGAAGAAGGAATCCTAGTCGGACCATCATCAGGAGCCGCATGTTACGCTGCGATCGAAGTCGCGAAGAAATTATCGCCTGAAGATGTCGTCGTATGCATCGCCTGCGATACAGGAGAACGTTATCTATCAAGTGATTTATTCAGATTTTAATACAATGACAAGAGGCTGCCCGTTCATGGGGCAGCCTCTTTCGTATGTTCATTTAACGCTATGATAATGGGAGATGAATTGTTCTGGAGAAGATTTGACGACGAACGTCCAGACCCCTTCGATCGTGTGAAGGTAGAGGAACGTATAGTAAGCAGACAGGGGCTTACTTGTCACATCCATCACATCACTGATGGTGAAGCTTTTCGTAGGCGTGACGATCCGGTCACTGTACAAATAAAGATGCTCCTCCGTCTCTACGGTGAATTGCTGGTTGTCTTCTATTCTTCGTTCGGTCTTCATAAATGGTTGTGAACAAATCAACATGTATTGCCTCCAAAACTGATTTAACGGGCTTCCATCCCTTTTCTTTCATTGAACAGCGACTGAAGCCTTTTCGTGACAGCACCTGGTGTTCCTTCTCCGATTTCCTGTCCATCGACCTTGACCACAGGCATCACTTCTGAAGTGGTACTGGCAATGAATACTTCATCTGCTGTCATCAATTCAGAAACAGAAAACGTTTCTTCTTGAAAAGAGACCCCATTTTTTCTGCATAGATCTTCAATGACTCTTCTTGTGATTCCATTCAGGATCAGGTTTGTTACGGGATGTGTATAAATGACCCCGTCTTTCACCATAAAAGCATTGGAAGACGAGCCTTCGGTTACCGTGTCGCCGCGATGCAGAATCGCTTCGAAGTGCCCCTCTGACGCCGCCTCCTGCTTTGCCAGAAGGTTTCCAAGGAGATTAAGGCTCTTTATGTCACAGCGCAGCCATCTGATATCTTCCACGAGCTTGGCTGTTACCCCTTGTTGCATCTGGTGAGCCGGAACTGGGAAATCCTTCGTATACGCGACGACACTCCCCACTACATCTTCTGAAGGAAAATGATGCTGACGTGCCGATACACCGCGTGTCACCTGCAAATAGACGATTCCGTCCTTGACGCCATTGACGTCAATCAAATGAAGGAGCTTAGATGTGAAATCCTCTTCATCATACGGAATGGAAAGCTTCATTTTTTCAGCGCTTTGATACAATCTTTCCATATGCTCCTTCATGGTGAATGTGTTTCCGTCGTACACCCGGATCACTTCATAAATGCCGTCCCCGAATTGATAACCACGGTCCTCGATATCGACCTTCGCCTTGTCACGGTCGATCAGTTCCCCGTTTACAAATACAGTGTTCATCCTACCCTCTCCCCCTTTTCTCTTTTATGATTCACACGCTAATTCATAAATCGCCTGGGCGTAAATGGCCGTCGCTTTAAGGAGATCCTCGATATACATATACTCATCCTTCTGATGGGCAATATCTTCGCGCCCCGGGAATAATGCTCCAAAGGCTACGCCGGCTTCGAGACTTCTCGCATATGTCCCGCCACCGATACTCAGCAATTCGCCTCTTTCGCCCGTTTGATCTTCATATACTTTTTTCAGGGTCTGGACGAGTTCATCATCCTTGGAAACATGATGAGGCTTGCTGTCAGTGAAATTCTCGATGGAATACCCCTCGATGTTCTCGATGATGCCCTTCCCTTTATCCATATCAAAGGTCACCGGATAGCGCATGTTCAACCCTAATCGACCGCCTTCAGCTTCCGAATAACGGAGCTTCCCGACGTTGATGGTCAGATCCCCCGTAATGTCGTCCGTGTAGCTGACACCAAGCTGGATCCCCCTTGAATCCTTAAAGAAATGCTTCGTTGTGAATTCAAAGAACTGTTTTCCCTGCGAGGAAAGTGGCAGCTTTGATAAGAACGCGGCTAAATAAAGACCGGCATTTTTTCCATTGTCCGGTTCCATGCCGTGTGAAGATACACCTTCCACCTGAAACACAAGCTCTCCATTTTCGATATAATAGCTTCCTTTGACCCCTTCATCCTTTGTGAAGATTTCAAAGTTCTGTACCCATTTCGTATGATCCTCCTCAACAACCAGGATGGCCTTTGCATAATCAGGTACCATATTGTACCGGCGTCCGGATTCAAAGGAAAGGACTTTGATCCCTGAATCAGCCACCTGCTCTGGCTTCACCTGGACCAGATCATAATCCGCGATCCCTTTTTCAGCATGGATGATCGGAAAATCTGCATCTGGAGCAAATCCCATTGTCGGCATTTCCTCGTTTTTGAAATAATGCTCTACGCATCTCCAATCGCTCTCTTCATCTGTACCGATGATCATGCGGATCCTCTTATTGAAGGTTGGGTCCAGATCCTTGACGATTTTCATGGCATAATAAGCGGCCATGGTCGGTCCCTTGTCATCGATCGCTCCACGGGCAAAAATCTTCCCGTCCTTGATTTCACCGCCATAAGGATCGACACTCCATCCGTCCCCTTCAGGAACCACATCCACGTGACAAAGAATGCCGAGAAGATCCTTCCCTTCACCGAATTCCAAATGCCCGGCAAGGTGATCAACGTTTTTAGGAGTGAATCCGTCTTTTTCACCCAGCGTCAACAGGTAAGACAGAGCTTCCTTCACACCTTTTCCAAGAGGAGCTTCTTCTGTTGCATCCTCTTCATCCAGTACACTTTTGATCTGAAGGAACTTCTGCAAATCCTTAAGCAAATCATCTTTCCGTTTCTCCACTTCATTCGTCCAATTGATACTCAACCCTACCACCTGCTTTATATGTATTGTCTTCCCCTCCCATTTTATACTGTTTGACGGGGAAATCCAAACGGGGCGAATGAAGAAAAATCTTATTTATGAAAAAGCTCATTTTCTCAAAGATTGAAATCGTTTATCTTTAAATAATGCTATTTTCGTAAACATAGTTGCTTTTTATGTAGCGAGTGGTGGTTGATTTCCGCTACAGGTGCTCGCTTTCCGCGGGGCTGGCGGT
>NZ_BCVQ01000069.1 GCF_001591825.1 Rossellomorea vietnamensis NBRC 101237 | reverse complement strand
CAAATATTATAGAACCAGAAAAAAGGCAGATTCCTTGTGGATTCTGCCTTTTTTTCGCGGTTTTCATTATAGGATATGCCGCTGTCAGTCCTATAAATCACCCTGAATCAAGAAGCCTGCTTCGCGAAGCGCATTTTCTGCTTTATCCAATGTTTGTTCCGTTTGGGCCATCAGTGTATGTAAATGGACACCGTCGGTCAATTCTGATAGGAAGGATGCCCCGGTTTCTTCAATCTTCTTCATGAATTGCTCGACTTCCTTACGGTTTGAAACCATGATGGACGCGGTCAGATCACCATACACACCGTGTTCGATCCTGACATCCTTGACTGTGACCCCGTGATCGACAAGTAAAAAGAGTTCTTCTTCCGACCGGTGAGGGTGATGCCTGCAAGCGACCGTTCGTTCTACCATCGTATCCTGATTCGAGGCAGGCATGAAC
Source organism: Rossellomorea vietnamensis NBRC 101237 (assembly GCF_001591825.1). Classification (GTDB taxonomy): domain Bacteria; phylum Bacillota; class Bacilli; order Bacillales; family Bacillaceae_B; genus Rossellomorea; species Rossellomorea vietnamensis. Next base: position 16,619 of record NZ_BCVQ01000069.1, on the reverse strand, counting down.
AAGTAGCCTTGACTCGTCGCGATGATGGGTTCGCCTTTGGCTTTAAGTAAGGTGATGTCACTGACGATCACCTGCCGGCTGACATTGGTCTGCTTCGCGAGCTCTCCCCCTGTAATCGGGGCTTGCTTCGTCATTAGCTTATCGAGGATCAATTGTCTTCTTTCTTCTCCCAGGATTTTTTTTCCTGCCAAAATTATCTCCTCCGTCCCCAATCGATATAGGAAATCATATCACAACCGGCTCTTCAAGTTAAGGGAGAGGTCAGGGACGCATATATGTCAGACAATGCGTGGACCAATTCTGTTATGTGTTCCTCCGTTGTCTCCCTTCCGAATGATATCCGGATGAATTCCTTTCCTGCTCTTTGATTGACGCCCATACTCTGAAGGGTCTTGGGTAAGTCGTGTGAACCGGCACCGCACGCACTGCCCGTTGAGATCCCCATTCCGCGCCTGTTGCATTCAAGCATGAGCCACTGACCCTCAAGGCCTTTGATGCCAAGCCCGATGACATGCGCCAGCTGTGCATGGGCCGGTCCTTCATAGAGAGTATACTGGCCGGGCAGCTGTTCTTTCAGTCCTTTTAAAAAATGAGTTCTCAACCCCATGTAATGAGACGTTGCAAAGGAACGGCAGCATAGATCGGCGGCTGTCACAAATCCCGCTATCCCCGGAAGATTCACCGTTCCCCCCCTGAAGCCGTCTTCATGGGTCTGTCCCGGTATCATGGGGGTGATGTCGAGGCTAGGATTGATATAACATGCGCCGACCCCTTTGGGACCGTAAATCTTATGGGATGAAAGGGTGAAGCTGTCGACCTTGGACGTGAATTCCATGACGTCCATTTTTCCGAATGATTGAACCATATCGCTGTGAAAGAGGATATCACGATGTTTCAGTAGATCATGGATGGCATGGAGTGGCTGGATCGTTCCAATCTCCCCATTGACGTGCCCGATGCTCACGACGGTCGTCTGGTCTGTAAGCGATTCTTTTAGAGCAAGGAGATCAATCAGGCCTTCAGAAGTGAAAGGGATCTTCGTGACAGTAAAGCCCAGCCCCTCAAGAAAAGCGGCTGAGGAATGCAGGGAAGAATGCTCGCCTCCTCCGATGATGATGTGCTTCCCTTTTTTTTGCCTGCTCAGTGCCAGGGTGACGAGGGCTAAATGGTTCCCTTCCGTCCCTCCGGAAGTAAAGTGGATCCCTTTGGAGGGGACGCCGAGCAAAGCAGCCAATTTTTCTCTGCATCTTGAAAGGAGCTGCTCTGCTTTCCCTCCGATATCGTGAAGAGAGCTGGGGTTGCCCCAGAATTCTTCACTAACGGTCCGAAATACGTCTAAACTCTCAGCATCTACAGGAGTTGTAGCGGCATAATCAAAATAGTTCATCATGTAACCTGCCTTTAATGGGAATTGTCTGAATATATGAGTCTTGTAAAAAACTCTTGTCATTAGTTTAAATATGTGTAAATATATGTGTCAAGACACCTGTAAATAATCAGGAGGGTTTTTGATGGAAAAAGCCGATATAATCATCGTAGGAAGTGGCATTGCCGCTTTGCAATTGGCACGGAGACTTCAAGATCATTATTATGTGATGATTATCACAAAGGGTGAAATCGAAAGCGGTAACTCATATCTCGCTCAAGGCGGGATCGCGGCACCTGTAGGACAGAAGGATTCTGTCCATGACCACATAAAGGATACATTGGAAGCAGGATGCTATCACCAGCCTGAAGACAGTGTGAAAGAGCTCATAACAGATGGAAAGAGGATCGTGGAATCCCTGGTGTATGAAGGGGTACCTTTCGATCGGAAAGAGGATGGAAGCCTTTCTCTTGGAATGGAAGGGGCCCATAGTGAACATCGCATCCTTCATAGCGGGGGAGATCAGACGGGGAAATATATAATGAACCATTTATTGAAATCCCTTTCACAGGAAAAGGTTCGATTTGTGGAACAGGAAATGGTGTACGAACTTGTCAAAAATGACAGGGGACACTGCTGCGGGGTGAAGACAAAGGATAAAGATGACGCCATCCGCCTTTACTATGCTCCTCATATTGTCCTTGCAACAGGGGGAATCGGTGGGTTATATCCGTCTACATCCAATCATCCGTCCGTGACGGGAGATGGCATGGCCCTTGCCTTTCTTGCAGGAGCAAGACTTTCCGATATGGAATTCATTCAGTTTCATCCGACGCTCCTTTGGTCGGAGGGGAAAACATGCGGTCTGATTTCAGAGGCGGTGAGAGGAGAGGGAGCCATACTCCTGAATGACGAGGGAAAAAGGATCATGGAGGGCATCGATCCCCTCATGGAACTCGCGCCGAGGCATATTGTGGCGGAGTGTATATATAAGGAACGACGGGAAGGAAGAAATGTGTATCTGGATATTAGTAGAATAGAAGACTTTCAAAGGAAGTTCCCTTCTATTACCGCCTTATGTATAAAACATCACATTCCAATCGGGGAAGGGAGAATCCCTGTTTCCCCTGGTTGTCATTTTATGATGGGCGGGATCGTCACGGATCGGGCAGGGAGGACCAATATTCCAGGACTTTATGCCATCGGGGAAGTGGCATGCAGCGGCATCCACGGAGCAAATCGTTTGGCGAGTAATTCCCTGCTGGAAGGATTGGTGTACGGGGAGCGGCTCGGTGAATATTTGAAGGGGAGTGGAGCCTTATCCTCCGCACATGTGCATTCACCATTGGACCGGATTGAGGAAGGGGACCCATTATCGATTCCTTTTCATGCACACGAATTAAAAGAAGGAATGATGAATCACGTCGGAATCATTCGGAGGGAGGAAGGCTTATCCGCTCATTTGAAGTGGTTAAACGAACAGCCCCTTACCTTCTGTGAGCATATTGATTTCAATTCACGTGAAGAAATTCACTTGTATTTCATGTGGATCGTCAGCGTGCTTATTACAGAGTCTGCCCTATTAAGGACTGAAAGCAGGGGAGGCCACATCCGGGCAGATTTCCCGAAGGAAGATAATGCAGGATGGTTGAAACGGAAAATGGTTCTACAAAAAAATGAAGGGCGATTGAGGGTGGACGATCATGAACAAAATGAAACTAAAATCTATGCTTGAAACGTTTTATCAGGAAGATCTGGGTGATGGTGATCTATCGTCTGAATTCTTGTTCAGTAAAAGCGATGAAGGATCCTTTTCACTATTCATGAAAGAACAGGGTGTTTTTTGTGGAAGGGATGTGATTGAAATCGGCTTTTCTCTTATCGATCCCAAAGTGGATGTCCAGGTATTTGCTGCCGATGGTGATTGGGTGGACGCGGGACAATCAATTGCTGAAATCCGTGGTCCGATGGGGGATCTCCTCCAAGGGGAACGGGTGGTCCTCAATCTGATCCAGCGTATGAGCGGCATTGCAACGGAAACGTACCGTGCGGTTGAACAGGTGAAAGGCACCGGGGTGCGTCTGTGTGATACGCGGAAAACGACGCCGGGTCTCCGGATGCTTGAGAAGTACGCTGTAAGGGCCGGGGGCGGGTTCAACCACAGAAATGGTCTCTATGATGCTGTCATGCTAAAGGATAATCACATTTCATTCGCCGGGTCGATCACTGAGGCTGTCAAGCAGGTGAAAAAGCGAATCGGTCATATGGTAAAAGTGGAAGTCGAAATTGAAACGAAGGAACAATTATTGGAAGCGATTGATGCAGGGGCAGATGTCATCATGTTCGATAACTGTTCACCGTCGACGATAAAGGAGTGGATACACCTTGTGCCGCCTCATATCGTGAGGGAAGCATCGGGCGGCATCACCAGGGAGAGCCTTCAAGCCTATGCGGGGTCAGGGGTTCATTATATCTCCCTCGGGTACTTGACCCATTCTGTGAAATCACTTGATATCAGTGCAAGAGTACGAATAGGAAAAGGGGTATGAACATGGGATTACTCGATGAATTAACGAAAGAAACGAACGTCCTGCCTGAATCACTCACCAGCCTCTCGACGGAAGAGATGGAAAATAGAGTGAGGGAAATCAAGCGGCAGTTGGGAAAGAAGCTTTTCATTCCCGGGCATCATTATCAAAAAGACGAAGTGATCCAATTTGCCGACGCCGTTGGTGACTCCCTGCAGCTTGCCCGACTGTCGGCTGAGAATAAAGAAGCGGAGTTCATTGTGTTTTGCGGGGTCCATTTCATGGCTGAAACGGCAGATATCCTGACGGAGGATCATCAAGTGGTCATCTTGCCGGATATGAGGGCCGGATGTTCCATGGCGGATATGGCAGATATTTATCAGACCGAAAAGGCGTGGGGGAAGCTCATGGAGATGTTCGGTGACAGTATCATCCCCCTTACGTATGTGAATTCGACTGCAGCCATCAAAAGCTTTGTCGGAAAGAATGGGGGAGCCACGGTTACATCTTCCAATGCCCACAAAATGGTGGAATGGGCATTGGGAGAGAAACAGCGTATCCTGTTCTTGCCTGATCAGCATTTAGGACGCAATACGGCGGCTGATCTTGGTGTTTCCTTAAGTGAGATGGCCGTCTGGGATCCCATTCAAAACGAACTGATCTATGATGGCGACATGGAAGAAGTGAAAGTGATCCTATGGAAGGGTCATTGCTCGGTGCATGAAAATTTCACTGTGAAAAATATCGGGGATATCCGTGAACATCATCCTGATATGAAAATCATCGTTCATCCTGAATGCCGCCGGGAAGTAGTGGAGAATTCCGATTTGAATGGCAGTACAAAATACATTATAGAAACGATTGAAGGATCACCTTCCGGATCTGCCTTTGCCATCGGGACTGAGATGAATCTTGTGAAACGGCTGATCAAAGAGCATCCGGATAAACAGATCGTTTCCCTGAATCCATATATGTGCCCCTGCTTGACGATGAACCGGATCGATTTACCACATCTCCTTTGGTCGTTGGAAAAAATAATGGAACAAAATCCCGAAAATATCATCAAGGTGGATCGAGATGTTTCGTCGAATGCACTCTTTGCTTTAGAGCGCATGTTGACACGTGCTTGATGCAGGCGATTATAAAAATGAACAAGCTGAAATATACCGTCCCTATCCAGGATACGGTATATTTTTTTTTCATATCTCATAAGTTTTTATGTAGATGATTAGCAATTTGCCTATCTTGTCATAGGATATATAGACTTATGCCTGAGGAGGGAAAAAGAGTGAAAATCCATATCGTTCAAAAAGGGGATACTCTTTGGAAGATCGCCAAGAAGTATGGCGTGAATTTCGAAGAATTAAAACAGATGAATGCCCAGCTTTCAAATCCCGATATGATCATGCCCGGCATGAAGATAAAAGTGCCGACTACAGGCGGAACCGTAAAGAAAGAGACACAAATCAAATACGGATCCAAAGAGATGCCGATGAAGGAGATGCCTAAAGCAGAGCATCCATTCAAAGAGCAGAAGCCTATGGCCATGCCGGTCGAAGAACCAAAGAAAGAAATGCCGAAAGAAGTACAAAAGCCTTTTGCACCAAAAATGCCGAAACCAGTCGTACCGGAAATCGATATTAACAACTATTACATGATGAATATGGCAAACATGCAAGTACAGCAGCCGAAGCAACAGGCTAAACCAATGCCTAAACCTAAATCACCGCCTAAACCTACCAACGTACTCCCTAAAGCAAAAGAACAGCCAAAGCCGATGCCAAAACCAAAGCAGGAAGCCGTAAAAGGTGTTCAAGAAGAGGAAAGCTTACAAATGCCATCACAACCACAAGGAGGGAACACCCAGCCTATGTATTATAACCCGAATAATTGCGTACCTGTCTCCCCGGTCATGCCAGGATCAGGTTTCTGTCCGCCACATGGAATGCATCCAGGAGCAGGTTATGGAATGCCGATGGGCCAAGGAATGCCAATGGGTCAAGGGATGCCTATGGGACCTGGCAGTCAGGTTCAAGGTGCTCAATCGATGCCAGGAATGCAGAACATGCCGATGATGCCGCAAATGGGATATGACGAAGAGTCGTCCTCTGTTATGCCGTATATGCCACAAGGACAAATGCCGATGCAGCAGCCAATGCAGATGCCGATGCATATGCAGCAACCGATGCAAATGCCGATGCAGCAGCCGATGGGTCAGCCTTCTGGAGTAATGGGTGCATCAGAAGAGAACTACCCTTCTGTTCAAATGCCACAGCAACAGGCTCCATACATGCCGTATCCACAGAACTGCTATCCTGTATCCCCAGTCATGCCGGGACCGGGATTCCAAGGCGGCATGCCGGGCGGGTATCCCATGGGACCTGGAGGCCAGGTACAGGGAATGATGTCGGAAGAGTCGCCTTCCATGGGCGGATATCAAATGCCGATGGGCCAACCGTCCAATGTGATGGGAGCACAGTATCAAACGCCTATGGGTCAGCCATCCAATGTGATGGGAGCAAGTGACCAGGGGGATTGCGGATGCGGTGGACCTCTATATGGTCAAATGATGCATCAACCGATGATGCCGCAGCAGATGCCTCAAGGAATGCAACAGCCATACGGCTACGGTCCGGGAATGATGGGGCAGGGAATGCCTGGTCAAGGAATGCCGATGGGACCTCAAGGTCAGGGAATGGGAATGGGCCCTCAGGGGATGCCAATGGGACCTCAAGGCCAGGGTATGCAAATGGGATCACCGGGAATGTTTGGTCCAAGAGCATTCAGCATGCCGAATTTCAATGACGATGATTTTGAGGGATAAGATGCATGCACGAGGGGACGATTATTCACATCGTCTCCTTTCTTTTTTGCAATATAAATTAAAGGATCCCGGGGCATCACTGAAAACGATCAAAGAAGGAAAATGGATGCTGAAAAGCCATGGGAGTAAGTGGTTCGTCAAGCGATTTCCCAATCAATTGAAGTTCCTCCTACAGGAAAGGCTGATTTCAACCCTTTTAAGGGAAAAGTTCTATCATGTCCTGCCGTTTCATCCCATTCATGAACGGGAGCTTTTATTATTTGAAGGATTTCCCATCGGTATTACGATGTGGCTGGACACGTCAACGGCCATTCATTACGACCAGGCGGTTGACAGGGATGATGCACTGCACGTATTGAAAAAGTTTCATGCCGTTTCAAAGACCATCCATGGTTCATGGACAGAAGAGATTCCTCACTATCACTGGCTGAAGAAATGGAAAAAACGGCTGATGCAGTTTCAATATAATCTCCCCTATTTGCAGGCATTCATTCAGCCATATTACTTATATACGTATTTAGAGTGGGGGAAATGGGCACTCAAAGAATTGAAATCGGTCGGCATTCATGATCATGGGGACTGCATCACCCATGGAGATGTGGCGCATCATAATTTCTTAAGGGGAAAGAACGGGGTTGTCTATTTGATCGACTTTGATCTTATGTCACTCTCCACGGAAATAACGGACGACCTGCAGTACTGCAATCGGATCTTGCCTTATTTAAATTGGTCCCTCAGTGATATCAAAGAAATGGAACACTTCCATACTTATCGCGATCATCTTATCTTTCACATCGGATTGATGTATCCATCCGATGTATTCAGGGAGTGGAACCGATTCATCAGGGAAGATCAATCGTACAAACAGCGTGTATGGGGATATTTAACGAACTTGACGATCCAGCAATTCTCCCAACGGATGCAATTTAATCAAGAACTGCATGGAGAAGTGAAAAGGATCAATACCCAATTGTAGGGGATGTCTCCAAACATTGACCCGAATGAAAGAGAATCTCCTTTCACAACCTAATGGTGAGCAGAAAAAATGCTCAAGTATTGGGTTGAAGGGGGAAACGTAACTTGAATAAACGATTATTCATGGTACCATTAACAGCCGTCATGACCCTGGGTCTTGCTGCTTGTAACAGTGGAGAAGAAAAAGCCCAAGACCGTTATTCAGACTCCTACGAGCCACTCGGCTTCTACTCCAACGAGGGACATGGCGGGGACAACCGGGACGAGAGGGACGGACCTCTGACTGAAATGTATGATCACTCTGCCGGAAAAGAAGGGCAGGATATCCGTCAAAAGAAACGCCAGTTCCTTCAGGTGAGGGATGAGAATGGAAATCCTAAGAACCCATCCCGGCCGCTTGCCGATTATGACAAGAACTTCTTGGCAAGGGACGCCCGTGCAAGCCATGGTGATGCGAATTATCACGGTCACCTTGATGATAATACCCGATCTGCAAGAAGATCCTATTATACAGCTTACGAAGGGGATCTGGCCGAGAAGATAGGCGATGTGACGGGGAAGGTGGAGAACGTCAGTGACGTTCGTGCCGTCGCCTATGGTTCAGACGTCCTCATAGCCATTGAGCTTGATGACCATAGTAAGATCGAGGAAACGAAAGCACGTGTAAAAGAAGCCGTGCAGCCTTATCTGAACGGGAGAAGTGTTTCAGTGGTGACGGATGAAGGAACCTTCAGCCGGGTAAGAAACATCGACAATGATTTACGCGACGGCGGCCCGAGGGACGCACTCAACTTCGACATGCATGATATGTTCCGGTCGGTAAAGGACCGCATCAACCGATAAACAAGGATGGACTACTTAAAGAGTGAAAACTCTTGGGTAGTCTTTTTTTTGCGGGGGAGGTCCGTCCCTAAAAAGTTTGGAGCAGGTTGGATATTCTTAACAGGCTTTGGTAAGACTAGTGAATAGAGCGTTACATAAATCAAGTTCGAGGTGATCACGATGACGATGAAGGTTCGAATCGTGTTTATGGTTCTGTTGTTAATCGGTGCGTTTTATTTCACATTTTTTTATACAGAGGAAAAACAGGCTGCAGATGGCAGTTCCCTGGAGATGCTGAACGAAACCCCTGCTGAGGTTGCGTCCGCCCATACGGTCACCGTTATATTGGAACGCGTGTATCTGGACGGGGAAGTGAGTGAGGAAATCGTGCAGGAAACGATTTGGAGCATGGAAGACTTCTGGGCTGCGTATGATGACTGGCAACTGATGGATATGACGGAAGAACAGATCGTTTTCCAGAAGAAGATGGATGATATTTCGCCTCTTCTCAAGACCAATGGCTACTTCGGTATATCGGATAAGGGAGTACTGTCCATCTTTAACGGGAGACCGGGACAGGCGGAAATCATTCAATCCTTCTTCCAGATCGATGTAGGGAAGCTTGAAAGTAAGCGTCACGATGACCTCGTCAAAGGCATCCCCATTAAGTCGAAGCAGGAGTATGAAGAGGTACTCGAGCAATATAAACCCTACTCCGTCCCTAAATAACAGCGAAAAACCAGTGCATATGCCACTGGTTTTTTATTTTACCGTTTCCTCTGCCCAATCCCCGCATTCTTTGATAAAATAAGAACAGGTGTTTCTCTTTGGTCTCCCTTTCCCATCCCATCAAATAGTGATATGATACAATAGATTTTATATGTCTTTTTGATCAGGAATGTGAGACGGAAGAATAAATAGGAAGTAGTACCAATGGGGAGAGAATGAAATGTATGAATATATAAAAGGGACGGTCAGTCAAGTGGGTCCCGAGTATGTGGTGGTAGAGAATAATGGGATCGGGTATCAGTTGTATACGGCGAATCCATTTGTGTATTCAAAATATCAAAATCAAGAGATTCAGATTTTTACATATCAGCATGTTAGGGAAGACCTTATCGCCCTTTACGGGTTTCTTGCCATCGAAGAGAAGCTCCTCTTTATGAAACTATTAAATGTATCGGGGATCGGGCCAAAGGGAGCCCTGGCGATTTTGGCTTCAGGGGCCCCGCAGCAGGTAATCACGGCCATCGAGGAAGAGAATGAAAGTTTCTTGACGAAGTTCCCTGGTGTAGGGAAGAAGACGGCACGTCAGATGATCCTCGATTTAAAAGGGAAGCTGCAGGATGTTGTGCCTGATTATTTCCCAAGCCTGTTCTCAGATCATGAGGAGGCGGAAGTATCCCATGGAAAGGACGAGGCATTCGATGAAGCCATCCTTGCCCTTAAAGCCCTGGGCTACTCTGAACGCGAAATCAAGAAAATCACCCCTAAATTGAAAGGGGAAGGGCATTCGTCAGATGAAATCATCCGAAAAGCCCTTCAACTTCTCTTGAAATAAGGACTGCTATGAAAGGAGGAAGTCTAAATGGAAGACAGAATCGTATCAGGAGAATCGGAATTAAATGAAGATTCCTTTGAATATTCCTTGCGTCCTCAGACAATAAAACAATATATTGGGCAAGATAAGGTCAAGCATAATCTTGAGGTTTTCATCGAAGCGGCAAAGATGCGACAGGAGACCCTGGACCATGTCCTTCTATACGGGCCGCCGGGATTAGGGAAAACGACCCTGGCCGCCGTCATTGCCAATGAGATGGGTGTGAACCTGCGCACGACCTCGGGACCGGCAATCGAAAGACCGGGAGACCTGGCCGCCGTCCTTACGGCACTCGAGCCGGGTGATGTGTTGTTCATCGATGAAATCCACCGGCTGCCCCGGGCCATCGAAGAGGTCCTTTATCCTGCAATGGAAGATTTCTGTTTGGATATCGTGATCGGGAATGGTCCAAGTGCACGGTCTGTCCGTTTGGATCTTCCGCCTTTTACACTGGTGGGGGCGACGACCCGCGCCGGTGCCTTATCGGCTCCCCTTCGAGATCGATTTGGTGTTTTATGCCGGTTGGAATATTATAATGAAGAACAGTTGAATGAAATTGTTCAGCGGACAGCTGCTATTTTGAACACAAAGATCGAAGCGACGGCTTCTGAAGAATTGGCGCGGAGATCAAGAGGGACTCCGCGTATCGCCAATCGGCTGCTCAGGAGGGTAAGGGATTTCGCCCAGGTGAAGGGGAATGGGGATATCACCACCACCCTGTCACGGGAAGCCCTTGAACTTCTACAAGTCGATAAACTCGGTCTCGATCATATTGACCATAAGCTTCTTAAAGGGATCATCGAGCGCTTCAGGGGAGGACCCGTTGGACTTGATACGATCGCCGCAAGCATCGGGGAGGAGTCCCATACGATTGAAGATGTGTACGAACCGTACCTTTTGCAGATTGGATTTATTCAGCGTACGCCGAGAGGGAGGATCGTCACTCATCTTGTGTATGACCATTTCCAATTGGAGGTGCCGGATAATTGACAGGGCTGCCTAAATTAGTCATGACCATCGGCGCGATCATCCTCGTGATCGGCTTCCTTATGCAATTCATCAAAATAGGAAAGCTGCCGGGTGACATCATCATCAAAAAAGAAAATGCGACATTTTATTTTCCACTTATGACTTCTATTCTGATAAGTGTTATACTTTCCGTTGTCTTTTATTTCATCGGGAGATTTAAATAGGATTCATGAGTGAGATTTACATAAGCCAGGTGACGAACAGTGAAAGTAGAAGATTTTGATTTTCATTTACCAGAAGAATTGATTGCCCAGACTCCTCTTGAGAACCGTTCCGAGAGCAGGCTGATGGTATTGGATAAAGAAGATGGTTCCATGGAGCATATCCGTTTCAAACAGATCACCGAGTACCTCCAGGAAGGGGATTGTCTTGTCCTGAATGATACAAGGGTTCTGCCGGCACGTCTTTTTGGGCAAAAAGAAGATACAGGTGCCAATATTGAAGTGCTCCTTCTGAAACAGGAGGATGGTGACAAGTGGGAGACCCTTGTGAAGCCGGCAAAACGGATCCGTGTCGGAACGGAGATCGTTTTCGGTGATGGCAAATTAAGGGCAACCTGTGTGGACTTGAAGGATCACGGTGGAAGGATCCTTGAATTCCGATATGAGGGGATCTTTTACGAAGTATTGGATGAGTTGGGTGAAATGCCGTTGCCACCGTACATCCGTGAACGATTGGAAGAACAGGACCGCTATCAGACGGTGTTTGCCAGGGAAAGGGGCTCAGCGGCTGCGCCGACTGCAGGTCTCCACTTTACGGAAGAATTGTTGGAAGAGCTGAAAGAAAAAGGTGTACACATCGCTTTCATTACCCTCCATGTGGGACTCGGAACGTTCAGGCCGGTTTCCGTCGAGACCATTGAAGATCATGATATGCATGCCGAATTCTATCAGGTATCGGAAGGGACCGCCCGCCTCTTGAATGAGGTAAGGGCAAATGGAGGCAAGATCATAACGGTGGGAACTACCTCCACCCGCACACTTGAAACCATTGCATCCAAGCATGGAACGTTTGTTGAAGAAAATGGATGGACGAATATTTTCATTTATCCAGGCTATGAGTTTAAAGGGATTGATGGGCTGATCACGAACTTCCACTTACCGAAGTCGACCCTGATCATGCTGGTCAGCGCCTTTGCGGGTCAGGACAACGTGATGCATGCCTATGAAACCGCCGTTAAAGAGAAGTACCGCTTCTTCAGCTTTGGAGATGCGATGTTGATTAAATGATGACCGATTGTAAAACCCAATGGAAATTGGAAGGAGAATTCCCAAGTTGACAGCAATAACATATGAACACATTAAAACATGTAAACAAACCGGTGCCAGACTGGGCCGCGTCCATACGCCACACGGTTCATTCGAAACGCCTGCATTCATGCCGGTGGGCACCATGGCAACTGTAAAAACGATGTCCCCGGAGGATCTGAAATCCATGGAATCCGGCATCATCCTAAGTAATACGTATCATCTATGGTTACGTCCAGGTCATGAGATCATAAGGGAAGCTGGCGGCCTTCATAAATTCATGAACTGGGATCGCGCCATCCTGACCGATTCAGGCGGCTTCCAAGTGTTCAGTTTGAGTAAGCTTCGCCAAATTGAAGAAGAAGGAGTCCATTTCCGTCATCACTTGAACGGGGATAAACTTTTCCTAAGCCCGGAGAAAGCGATGGAGATTCAGAATGCCCTCGGCTCTGATATCATGATGGCCTTTGATGAATGTCCACCGTATCCTGCGGAATATGAGTATATGAAGAGTTCAGTGGAACGTACCACGCGTTGGGCAGAGCGATGCCTGGAAGCTCATCAGCGACCGCAGGATCAAGGATTATTCGGTATCGTCCAAGGTGGGGAATACGAAGAGCTTCGTAAGCAAAGTGCCCGTGACCTTGTATCCATGGATTTCCCTGGATACGCCGTGGGTGGACTTTCTGTCGGGGAGCCTAAGGACGTCATGAATCGTGTGCTTGATTTCACAACGCCGCATCTTCCGACGGATAAGCCTCGTTACCTGATGGGCGTCGGATCTCCGGATTCACTGATCGATGGTTCGATTCGCGGAATCGATATGTTCGATTGTGTCCTTCCGACCCGTATCGCCCGTAACGGAACGCTTATGACAAGTGAAGGCCGTCTGGTCGTGAAAAACGCTAAATACGCAAGGGATTTCAGACCGATCGATGAGAATTGCGACTGCTATACGTGTAAAAATTATAGCCGTGCCTATATCCGTCATTTGATTAAATGTGACGAAACGTTCGGAATTCGCCTTACGACTTATCATAATCTTCATTTTCTGTTAAAATTGATGGAGCAAGTCAGACAAGCGATTCGTGAAGATCGTCTAGGAGACTTTAGGGAAGAATTTTTCGAGCAGTACGGCTTCAACCGTCCTGATGCGAAAAACTTCTAAAAGCCATAACAATATAGAATGTACTTGAAAGGAGGGGAAAAAGAATGGGAGGAAGTTTAGGAACAATACTACCTTTAATATTAATGTTCGTTCTGTTTTACTTTTTACTGATCCGTCCTCAGCAAAAGCGTCAAAAAGCGATCTCAAAAATGCAAAATGAGCTTGCGAAGGGTGATAGAATCATCACGATTGGCGGTTTACACGGATCAATCGATGCTATCGAAGAAGGTAAAGTAGTCATCCTGTGTGGTGACGGGAGCCGTCTTACATATGATCGTAATGCGATCAGGGAAGTCATCAGAGCCGAGCAGGTATAATAAAAAAAGGGTTTCTCTCCATGTGCCATGGCACGTGGAAGAGGGACCCTTTTTTAGTATGGGGATGGACTAACCCTCCCTCGGACCGCCACTCATGTTGACACCAAGGATTCCCCCCATCATGGCGGTCAGGATATAACAGCCGTGATAGATGAGCTGTTCCATTGAAAACAGGCTGTCGTATCCCAGGTATTGAAATAAGAAAATGACGAGGGTGTAAATGAGCCCTGTCGAACCTCCAAGCACCCAGCCTTTTGTCTTTCCTTTTCCACCTGACATAAATCCACCGACAAATAAAGAAAGAAATGAAACGATCGTGACAAACAGCGTGATGGAGCTTTCAGTAAGTTCGGTAAACCTTAGAAGCAATGAGAATAATAAACTTGCGGCAATCGCTATGACAAATATGGTGGTCGTCCCGTAAAGGACGGCACCACCCATTTTTTTCGCTTCTATGACGGTCCTCTCCCTTCTCAATCGATAATTTTATTCCGTATTAGTACAAGCATATTCATGGCAATGGTAAAAAAGACTAGAAATTTTATGTGGTCAAGCCTCATAGACTAGTATGAAACTTCCTGGAAATGGAGGGGCTGTGACCATGTCTCCGATGATGGTATTGATTGTGTTCGTTTCGGTTTACATCCTATTGATGTCAGAGAAATGGAATCGCGTTCTGGCCGCCATGGCCGGTGGGGTCGCCATGCTCCTGATAGGGGCTTTTCCTATCGAGAAGGCGCTATTTACGTATATCGACTGGAAAACCATCTCCCTTCTGTTTTCCATGATGCTGATTGTCACCATTACAAGCAAAACCGGGATATTTGAGTTTATTGCCATCCGGATCGCCCAATGGGTAAACGGGAACGGGCTCGCGCTCCTGATTCTGTTTTCCTTGCTGGCGGCGGTGGGTTCCGCATTTTTGGCAAACGTGACGATCGCTATGCTGCTCGTTCCGATCTTGTTCAAATTGACCAGGGTCCTTGAACTTCCGCCCATCCCCTTTTTGATTATGACGATCCTGGCATGTAACATCGGCGGAACGGCAACCCTTATAGGTGACCCTCCCAACATGATGATCGGCCAGGCAGTAAAGCACTTTACATTCAATAGCTTCCTTGAAAACCTGTTACCGGTTGTTCTCATGGTTTACGCCGTGACGCTTTTGATCATGTGCGTAGTATATAAGGAAGTGCTGCACGTGAAAGAAGACAGGAAACTGCTTCTGAAAGGAATCAAGCCCGAGGAATATTTGAAAAAGGACAGCGGGCTCTTTCAGTCTTTGTTTGTACTTGCCCTTGTATTGGTGGGCTTTTCCGTGTATCCGGTGTTCCATCTGGATGTGACGACGGTATCCCTTGCCGGTGCAGTACTCCTTATGCTGCTCCTCGAGAAAATTTATCCTCCGGAAAAGATTTTGAGAGAGGTGGAATGGGGGACACTCTTTTTCTTTATGGGCTTATTCCTCCTGGTCGGAGGGATTGAAGAGGCAGGATTCATAGATGAAATCGCACGTGAAATACTGCGGGCGACGGATGGAGATATGAAGAAAACGGCCTTTGTGATCCTGTGGGGAACAGGCTTATTGTCAGCTGTAGTCGATAATATTCCGTTTGTGGCAGCCATGATACCTGTTATTCAGGAATTCGGTGAATTCGGGATGGTCAATATGGATCCCTTATGGTGGTCATTGGCCCTGGGTGCATGCCTTGGTGGGAATGGTACACTTCTCGGCTCTTCTTCCAATCTGGTCATAGCAGGACTCGCGTCGAAGGAAAATGTACATATCAAATTTCACCAGTACTTACTGATTGGTGTCCCCGTCACCGTTATTTCCCTTGCTGTTTCCACCATATACGTATACTTTAAATACATCCGGCCATTCATGGGTGGATAATAATTCCTCCGATTTATTTTCTCCTTCTGTCGATACTACATAATGACATGTGTATGGGAGGGAAAAGTAGTGGAGGAATATTTTATCATCATTTTACGCACTCTTTTTCTTTACGTAATGATCATTTTCATTTTTAGAATCATGGGGAAAAGGGAAATCGGGGAACTGAGCATTCTGGATCTGGTCGTATTCATGATGATTGCCGAGATGGCGGTCATGGCCATTGAAGAACCAGAGGATCCCATCATTCATACAGTGCTGCCCATGGGGATCATCGTCCTCGTCCAAATCCTGTTTGCATGGTTTTCCCTCAGGTCTAAGTCGTTCCGGGAATTATTGGACGGTAAACCCACCGTCATTATCCATAACGGAAAAATCGACGACCAAGCCATGAAGAAACAGCGCTACAATTATGATGATCTGCTCCTTCAATTAAGGGAAAAGGATATTTTTAATCTGGCAGATGTCGAATTTGCGATATTGGAGCCGTCGGGAAAACTATCTGTCCTGCAGAAAGATAAAAAGACCCCTCATTCCCTGACACTGCCCCTGATCCTCGATGGACAGGTCCAAACCACCCATCTCGATATGATCGGAAAAACGTCCTTCTGGCTACGGAAAGAACTGAGAGAACGCGGATTCAAAAACGTACAGGAAATCTCCTTCTGCAGCTTCCAAAACGGACAATTTTACATTGATGAAAAAAACAAATAATCTTGAGAAATGATTTGATTATGAATGGTGGACCGTTCCTTTCCGCTCCAGGCACAAGACTCGCGCGGGGAGGAAGTTGAGCCTCCTCGGGCTTCAAGTGGTGTCCTACCCTTGTCCAGCTCCGGCGGCTAG
>NZ_BCVQ01000068.1 GCF_001591825.1 Rossellomorea vietnamensis NBRC 101237 | reverse complement strand
CAGAGGCGACAAGCATAAGATGAATGGGCCACGAAGGCGTCCTTTGCCTTCTTGGTCCATTTAGCTTATGACCTCGAGCCTCTAGCCGCCGGAGCTGGACATCTCCCAAACCATCTGCAAAAAGGACTGACTGTCAGAGAGCTTCTCTTTCAGGTCAGTCCTTTTGTATTTCTCTAAATTATGCGTTCTGTACTTCCTGCTCACCTTTAGCTTGTCTTGCTTTCGCTGCTGCATTCACCTGCTCATCGGCATGGTAAGATGAGCGAACGAGAGGACCTGCTTCACAGTGGCTGAACCCTTTTTCCATTGCTGCTTCACGAAGTTCGGCAAATTCATCAGGATGATAATATTTTTGAACCTTCAAATGCTTCTTAGATGGTTGCAGATATTGGCCTAATGTAACGATATCAACATGATTGGCGCGTAAATCATCCATTGTTTCGAGAATTTCTTCCTTCGTTTCCCCAAGACCGACCATGATGCTCGATTTCGTAGGAATATCCGGATTCAATTCTTTTGCACGGCGGAGGAATTCCAATGTACGATCGTAAGTCGCACGGGCACGAACTCTTGGAGTCAGTCGGCGAACGGTTTCAACATTGTAATTCATGATGTCAGGCTTAGCATCCATCAATGTCTTGATATTATCAAAAATCCCCCCCATATCAGAAGGCAGTACTTCGATGGATGTGAACGGGCTCTTACGACGGATCGCACGGACGGTTTCAGCAAAGACTTGTGAACCGCCGTCTTTCAGGTCATCACGTGCAACCGCAGTAATGACGACGTGCTTCAAGTTCATGAGTTGCACGGAATCCGCAACGCGTTCCGGCTCTTTCAAGTCCAGTTCAGTCGGAAGTCCTGTTTTAACGGCACAGAAACGGCAGGCACGTGTACAAATGTCGCCCAGAATCATGAACGTAGCTGTACGTCTGGTTCCCCAGCATTCATGAATATTAGGACAACGGGCCTCTTCACATACTGTATGAAGATTGTTTTCCCGCATCATTTTTTTAAGACCCATATAATTATCGTTCGTATTCAGCTTAATCTTAAGCCAATCCGGTTTACGAATGTGTTCATCTTTCTTACTCATACCCCTCATCTCCAATCCTAAATAATTCTGACTTAGGCAAAGAGTGAAACATTTTCTCGTTCATCCTATGTAAAAAAAGCCATCATCAATATACTTCTTTTGTCACTTTATCATACTAAAAAAGTGAAAACAAGCATGTGATACCCTATTACCATTTATTGATGATTATGAATCCCCGATAACGATACAAACTACAGATAGGCCCCTAAAAATGGAGGGATGAATTTGTACAAACGATTGGTATTCTGCATTGTATTCTTCTTCACGATAAGCCCCTGTCAGAGCTTCGCAGCAGAAAAGCTGACAGATGAGCAGATACACACAAAAAGAATGGAACTGTTTCAGAAGAGCGAGGCTATGACTCAGATCCCCTGGTACTACCTGGCAGCTATTGATCAATACGAACGCAGTCTAAGGTTCGCCCGGAAAGATAGGGAAAAGCCATCCTCTTTCATCTCGATTTATATGGAGCCTGAAAAGTGGGTCGGACCTTTGAACCCCCACGCCGAGGATGATAATCCTGAAACGATCGCTCTTTTCAACGGAATCGGCCGGGACGGGGATCATGACGGAAAAGCCAGCCTGAAAAGTGATGAAGATAAACTTGCCGCATTAACCGACTTTATCCTTCGTTACGGCATCGATCACGACAACTTCAAGCTTGCCCTCTGGGATTATTATAAGCGGGATAAAACCGTCAGTATCATTATGGGAAATGCCAAAATATACAAGCAGTACGGAACGATTCATCTCAATCAGAAAGCCTTTCCGCTTCCCCTGAGATTTAATTATAGTTACCGGAACACCTGGGGAGACGCCCGTGGATGGGGCGGAAGACGAATCCATGAAGGGACGGATCTCTTCGCTGATTACGGTGTCCCGGTCAGGGCTACATCATATGGCATCATCGAGATGAAAGGCTGGAATCGATATGGAGGCTGGCGTATCGGAATACGTGACATTAATAATACGTACCATTATTTTGCCCATTTGAGTGGTTTTGCCAAAGATCTTCATGTCGGACAAGTGGTTGAACCGGGAATGGTGATCGGCGGTGTCGGAAGCTCAGGATATGGGCCTCCGGGAACGTCAGGGAAATTCCCTCCGCATTTGCATTATGGAATGTATAAGGATAATGGCCTGACGGAATGGTCATTCGATCCCTATCCTCACCTAAGAATGTGGGAGCGACAGGACAGAATTAAAAACAAAAAACAGTAAAAAAGCAGACAATGGGATTCCATCGTCTGCTTCTTCCTTTATACCTGTTTTTTCGATTTGGAAACAGCGTTCATGATACTAGCTGCTAATCCACCCCAGATGATGACCATTCCTACAACCATCATAGTAATTGCGCTACCAGTCATGTTAGCTTACCTCCTTATAGCTATCGGCTTCTGTCTTGGCATGCCAGCGTTTAAATCCGAAGGCTACTCCAACAATGATGGCAAATGCAGCTACGAACCATCCACTGTAAAGAACGAAAGCATCAGAATATCCACCGTAGTTGCCAGTTTCCGTTTCAAATTCCTTTAGTAGATTCATCTTGAATAAACCGAACATCATCCAACCAAGGACGATTGGTGTGATGACGCCTAAACATACTTTCCACCATGCACCAAGCTGGATATCTGAAATTCCATTGGCATGAGACTGGAATGCCCCCAGCTTGCGAAGGAACCAGGCGATCACGACTACTTCCACTAATCCGACAAACGCCACTCCGAATTGGTTGATGAAATAATCCGCAACATCCAGGAATAACAGACCACCCTGTGTAGCAAAGAGGATGGAAATGACAGCTGAAAGTCCCCCACCGAAAAGGACGGCTTTATTACGGGAAATCCCGAATTTCTCAGAGACGGCTGCCACATAGGTTTCCGAAATGGAAATCAATGATGACAGACCGGCCAGTACAAGTGAAGCAAAGAATAAGAAACCAAAGACTTCGTTAAATGCCGGGAATTCGTTGATGATCTGCGGGAAGACAACAAACGCAAGTCCCACACCGCCGCTTACAACATCCTGCACGGCCACACCTTGTGATTGTGCCATGAAACCAAGTGCGGCAAATACACCGATACCTGCCAATAGTTCGAATCCGGAATTACTGAACCCCGTTATGAAGGCGTTGTTCGTAATATCCGATTTCTTCGGCAAATAACTTGAATAGGTGATCATGATTGCAAAGGCAATGGATAAACTGAAGAAGATCTGTCCATATGCCGCCACCCATACGCCTGGATCGGCAATTTTAGTGAAGTCAGGCTTGAAGAACGCATCCAGTCCATCCATTGCACCAGGTAACGTTAAAGCGCGAACAACGATAATTAAGAATAAGATAACAAGTGCTGGAATAAAGATTTTATTCGCTACTTCGATTCCTTTCTTTACACCTTTGAAAAGAATGCCAAGTGTAACCGCCCAAACGATCACAAGAGGGATGAATACCCCAGGGACCACACTGCCCGTCTGACCTGCATCAACCGAAAGCTTTAAATAATCACTGAACAGGAAGGATTCAGTATCCTTTCCCCAGCCTAAATTGAAAGAAAAAACACTGTATGACATCGCCCAGGCGATAATGACGGCATAGTAGGTAGAGATGACGAATGCAATTAAGACCTGCCACCATCCGAGCCATTCTGTTTTCTTATTAAGACGGAAATAAGATAACGGTGCTGAACCACGGTACTTATGACCAATTGTAAATTCAAGTACTAATAATGGAATACCTGCTGTTAGAAGAGCGAATAAATAAGGAATAAAGAATGCTCCCCCGCCGTTTTCATATGCTACTGCCGGAAAACGCCAAATGTTCCCTAGTCCGATTGCCGAACCGACAGCGGCCAGAATAAATCCTGCCCTTGTCCCAAACTGTGCACGATTCTCCATGCTGTTCCCCCCTAGTTCTTTCCAACTACCCCAAAACGAGGTATTTGAAATTTTTATATTTTCAGATTATTTATAATCTAAAGTCAGTATAGCTAGTTCCGGGACAATTGTCAAAGCTTTATTTTAGTGATTTGATGAGAAATTCACCAAATTCCCACAGTACTATTTCACTATAAGAATTTTGTCGGATTTTGAAGAAAGGGAGACGATAGGATCAGGAAGGAAAATTGGTGTGATTCCATAAAAAAACCAGGAGCCCTGATGACTCCTGGTTTTTTATGAATTACTCTGCAGATGTCGGCTTAGCTTTTTCACCGAATAAAAAGGCAAAGGCCAGAATCAAAATGATGACAACAGCGAGACCAAGGATGGTGCTGCCTGTGAATCCCAATACAAGGTAACCGATGGCGGCAACGACCGCACCGATGACCGCGTATGGAAGCTGCGTGAGCACGTGATCGATATGGTTGCTTCCCGCTCCCGTAGAAGAAAGGATCGTCGTATCAGAAATAGGTGAACAGTGATCACCCAGTACAGATCCTGCAAGCACCGCTGCCATGGCAGGAAGTAGAATTGTTACATCCGAGGCTGCAGCAATCTCTCCGGCGATCGGTAGGAGGATTCCGAACGATCCCCAAGATGTTCCCGTTGAGAACGCCATGATACCGGCAACAAGGAATAAGATGACCGGAAGCGCCTGCATAGGCAGGTTTGATTGTTCAACCAGACCGGCCAGATACGTACCCGTCTGCAGCTGATCGATGAGTGTCACGATCGTCCACGCAAAGATCAAAATGTAAACAGCCGGAAGCATCGACTTGATACCTTCCACTACAGCCGTTCCAAGAGCACTTCCTTCAATTCCTTTTAGGCTTACTTGGCGAAGGAAGAAGATCAGGGAAATCACAAGCCCGAATAATCCACCGTATAATAAAGATTTGGTCACATCCGTATTTTCAAAAATCGGCAATAAGTCGAATGATCCCACTGCCTGGTAACCGGTCCAAAGCATCATGGAAACCGTCCCGATCACGAGTGCAACGATCGGCCAGACAAGATCGCCTACAGAGCCTTTTGAGCTGACGGGAAGATCATTTTTCAATTCACCGGGAATCTCTTTGCCCGGGTCATAAAGATCTCCGGTTTCAAGGGCACGTACTTCATGCTCTTTCATTTTTCCGAAGTCGAGTCCCTTATAGGCAACCATGACGACTAGCAGTACGGCGGCCCATACATATAGGTTCATTGGAATCATTTGAATGAATGCCGAGAATGCCGTGTACTCCGTGATACTGTGTGTTGCAAGGATGGAGCCGATGATCCCGATGATGTATGCTCCCCAGCTTGAAATCGGGGAAACGACACAGATCGGAGCCGATGTTGAATCAATGATATAGGCTAATTTAGCACGTGAGATCCTGTGACGATCCGTGATGGGTCTTGAAACCTGTCCGACAGCAAGGGCATTGAAATAGTCGTCAATAAAAATGATGATACCCAGTACCGCAGCAAGAAGCTGTGCGCCCTGTCTTGTCTTCACACGTTTCATCGCCCATTCACCGAATGCGCGGCTCCCGCCGGAGATATTCACAAATGCCGTGATGATACCAAGAATGAGTAAGAAGAAAATGATGTAGACATTCCAGGTGTTTAGTCCGCCGTCTGCGACAAAGATACCTTTGAAGGCATCCCACATAAAGCTGAATGTTTTCGTAATTGAGAAATCTGCCAACAAAAAGGCAGAAGCAACGATCCCTACTCCCAATGAAAGCAGTACCCGTCTTGTGAGAATAACCATAAGAATGGCTAAAAGGGGTGGTAATAATGAGTAAATCGTGTTTTCCATAGTGTCCTCCTCCTATTTGATAGGGGGGAACCATCGTAGCATGACAGAGGATAATAAAAAAAGGCAACGATAGAGAAACTATCATTACCTTTGTTAGTAACGTAAGTGCTCCATCACGATCTGTAGCTCCCCATTATAGAGATTTCCCTATAATGACAGTGTTATCCTTCTTCAAGATAACCCCAGCAAATACACCTTCGACATGCATATTTACTTCGGCAAAGATTCCCTTTCGTCTGTTTTCTCCGTTGTCATCCTCGAACAGATTACTCTTGAACCCTGCGCCTCTACCCCATCGGACTGATGATGTGGTGTGTTATAAAATTTTCTTTATTAATATAACAAACTATCATTCTTTTGACAACTTTTTTTCCATACTAATTTGTGGGAAATTCAATGGAAGGACTCGAATCCCCTCCACCATTGTTATAAAATTGCGGTACATCCAAGTGGACGGTACCCATTGCGACCAGGATATCCTGCTTGATCGTTTCGGTTTTCGTTGCAAACGGGATGATGATCTGCACATTTACCTCAAGCTCCACAAATACCTTCACAACCGCATTATTGATCCCGAACTGCTCTACTGTCGTCTTCACATCGGACCGTACGTCACCGATGGAATGAAAGCGGATCGGGATTTTCGGCCCCAGGTTACCGAGCAATACGTTGTTCGTTGCCTGCCCCAATGGAACGGAATAGGTGATGCCCTTCGATGTCTTCGACTTCCCTTCATCAATTTCCACTTCAGTGAGGAACTCAAGATTTTCAATATTCCCTGCCTCTGCTTCCTGGAGATTCTGCTGGACCAGATTCGTAATCTCTGCCTGGACCCTGTTGATGGTCTGTGTATTGTATTTAAACGAGACGATATCGCCTTCCTGGTTCTTCACTTCTTCGGTTATATCCGAAATATCCAGAACATCGGCAATCTTCTTATTGATGGCTTTGTTAATCACAAGGGTACCGATCCTGCTCGTCTGTGTCTCGGCATATGCAAGAAGTGTCGGCTTCAACCCTTTGTTAATGATCCACAATCCGAATCCTGTGGAGATCATAAAGAACAGAAACGTAATGATCATGACATGACGAAAAGGCAGCGGACCTCCTCTTCGGGGTTTGTAGGTTTTGAACTTAGACACAAAAAATCCCCCCTTACAAGCTATTTGTATGCATTGTAAGAGAGGTTTAGCGCAAAAATTTATTTAATCTTGAGAGATTGCGGTTCATAATCAGGATCAAATCCTGTGATGACCTTGTCTAATGCCTTGCTTAAATCGAGTGGGTAAGGAGAGTCTGCCTCCTGCCCATCCTCTTCGATGATCCGTATGACAGGACGGTCTGTGACTCCTTTGTTTTGATCAGTCACAATCCCTTTTCTTCCATCATTCAGTTCCACGATCATGCCATTCGGATACATCGCGACCGATGACCGGAATGCTTCGATCACTTGTGAATCGAACAGGGATCCCGATCCCGCGTATAATACCTCTAATGCCTGATGGGGAAGCATTGCCTTCCTGTATACCCTGTTAGAAGTCATGGCATCAAATACATCGGCCACTGCAATGATCTTTGCGAACGGATGGATATCTTCACCCTTGATCCCCCGTGGGTAACCGGACCCATCGAGCCTTTCATGATGCTGATAGGCACAGTGCGCGATGATCAGGGACACAGAATGCAGTTGTCGCAGGATTTCAAAGCCATGTTCAGAGTGTTTCTTGATTTCACAGAATTCGTCTTCCGTAAGTTTCCCGGGCTTCAACAGGATCTCTTCGGGCACAAGCATCTTACCGATATCATGAAGGATCGCCCCAACCCCGAGCTGCTCGAGCTGCTTCTGTGAAAGCTTTAGTTCAAGACCGATGGAAAGTGTATATAATGTAACATTAAATGAGTGATGAAAAATATAGGAGTCGTATGTAAACACATCTGTCAAAATCGTCAGAAGATCATGATTCGCCTTTACTTCGGACAGGACGACATCAATCACCTGCTTCAATTGAGTGGCACTATCTTCAATCACGAGGAGGCTTGGCTTCTCTTTGGACGTGCTTAATTGATTGAAGGCCATCTCGATATTCTGAACCGCCTCTTGTCTCACTTTACTTGAAACGGTCCCCTTCACATGGATTCCACTGGAAAGAGAGTCTTCAATATACACATACTGAATACTAAGCTCCTGCAATCTGTAAATCATGCGTTCTGTAATGGGAACATTATCATGTATCAACGCTTGACCTCTCATATTATATACCGTTGTAGCTAGAACCATGCCGGGTTTCAAAGCCCGTGTTGATATAAGCCTCATAGAATTCTCCTATGTAATTCTTTCATTTTTCGACAAAATTTCCTAGTATCTCCATTATAAAGGATAAAATTGATCTTGCAAGGTGTATTTGGTTAAATATTCATGAAAGAATAACGGGGAAATCAGAGGGGTAAAACAAAGACCAGCCGCTCAGGAGAGCACTGGTCCTTTTTTGATTCTATAGCATTTTTAACAGCGCGTCCCTTCCGGCCATCCCCGTGTGGATGCCGAGATTCGCTGCTTCATAGGTGACGGACTCCAGCGGTGCATCGAGGAGCTGATCGATGGTTTTCACACCCACCGCTCTTCCTGCGATGATCCCCCTGTCCTTTAATTTTTCATTCAGCAGCGCGACATCAAGTGCCCCACACATGATATATCCTTTTTCACTCGTCACGACGAGGAGATTGGTTTTCGGAAGTGCAACAGAAATCGCTGTAAAGGTATGTCCCCCAATGGTGATCGGAGATACATTCATCATGGTTCATCGCTCCCTTCACTCATATGTATGTCATGAGCGCGGAAACGGTGAGACATTTACTGTTTCAATTTCCATTCGAGGACATCCCGTAAAAATTCCGGCATAAAGTACTTCTTCTCAAGCCTCTGAAGGTCCGGAAAGAAGTGGCCGAATGTAAACATATCCGGAAGGGCCAGCTTGTATGTCTTCCCAGGGTCGATCGGAACCTTTCCGATGAAGATAGCACGGTCTTTAATGTGGATATTCGAATACACGAAACTCCCCATCACTT
Source organism: Rossellomorea vietnamensis NBRC 101237 (assembly GCF_001591825.1). GTDB lineage: Bacteria > Bacillota > Bacilli > Bacillales > Bacillaceae_B > Rossellomorea > Rossellomorea vietnamensis. Next base: position 8,495 of record NZ_BCVQ01000068.1, on the reverse strand, counting down.
TCCCCCTGAAACCAAGTCCTTTCACTTCAAGATGCGGCCAGTCCTCATTAAGGGTCTGCTTAATGATTTCTTTCAGCTCGGCTCCCTTCATCCGGATCATGCAGGGGTTGATCGGGTGGGGAAGGATGCGATGAAGATCCTGCTTTGTCACCATTCCTTCGTCAAGTCCATCTATAAGAAGACCGGCATTAAGAAAACCGCAATCGGCTCCACACCATTCCGTCAGTGCTTCACAAAGCACTTCAGGCAGCGGGGACGTGTGAAACCAATCAACCGGGAAGGATGTTGTCAGGCAGGTCACTTCCTGCTTCAATAGCTCCTCTCCGTCCCGGAACCATTGCTCTCTGTCCTCCAATTCCCTGACAACTGACGGAAGTTCCCCCTGATTATATAGACAGGCCTTCTTTTCAATGACCTGCTTTGTGGCTGTATCCACCTCAATCATCATATGACCGACAAAATGACCGTATTTCCCTGCAGCACCAAGCATGGTGCCATTCACCTCTTTCCCTTGAGGCAAGACATGGTGAGTATGGGCACCCAGTATAACGTCTATTTCCGGGAATTGTTCCCCGATCATCTCGTCATCCCTTATTCCCAAATGGGAAAGGAGTATGATCATATCGACGCTTTGGCGGATTTCCTGAACCAACTTCTTCAATTCATCCAAAGGGGAGGTAATGTTCCAGCCTAGAGCCTCGTAAAAAGGTTTGAAATAGGCCGTCAATCCGATGACGCCAATCCTCACCCCACTCCCAGTCTGATAAATCCGGTGAGTCTCTGCCCATCTTGGACGCCGTGAGGAACGATCCAGCAGATTTCCTACAATCACGTCAAACCGGGCATTGTCATACAGGCTGTTTAAATCATCATAATCCAATGTGATTCCTTCATTGTTTCCGATTGTGACAGCATCGAACCCGGCTTCATTTAATAAATCAACGTTCCCTTTTCCTAACGTCGCTTCTGTCAATGGATGCCAGCGGTCCACATGATCACCGATATCAAATAGATACACAGATTCCCCGTCATTCACATGCTTCTGCTTTCTCTGTTTTAAAAAGTTTCTGATCTTTGGCCAGTTCTCCAGGTGACTGTGAAGATCGTTTGTATGATAAATATGAATGGTTTCTCCCATAAATCGTTCACTCCTATTGGAGGAATGTTATCCTGTCATTCCTTGATAAATCAATCGAATCCCAATTAAAATCAATATAATCCTCAATACGCTCACCAATACTTTGGACTCGAGCTTCGTATTGATATATGCCCCGGCCTTTGCCCCGATCCAGGCTCCCGGAATGAGAGCCAGTGCATACAGCCATTTAACATTCCCAAATATCACATGTGTTCCCGAGCTCACCAATGCCGAAAGAAAAATCATAAACATGGATGTGGCAACAGCCACATGGGGCGGGAAAAGAAAAATCAGGATCATGGCCGGGACCATCAGAGAGCCGCCGCCAATGCCAAACAAACCCGATGTAAATCCAACGACGAAGGCAATCACCACTCCAAGTAATGGAGGGTATCCATAACGGAAGGTTTCGCCACTTGGGTCGGTAAATTCCCTCTGAAAAGAGGCGTTCCTGAATTTTTCTATTGGCTTTAATTTATTCCGGAGCATTAGAATAAGGGCCACCAGTATCATAAAAATACCAAAATAAAGATTGAAGCTTTCCATATTCAATCCCTTGTTCACCCAGGCTCCAAGAATTGAACCGGGTCCGCTCCCCGCAAAGAAAATCAATCCGCTTTTATAATCCACGGTTTTATGCTTTAAGTATGCAAGGGTGGAAGATAACCCTGTAAATATCATAATGACCAGTGAGGTACCCACAGCGGTCTGCGGGTTCATCCCTTCTATCAGGCTTGTATATGTACCAAAGTAGATCAGGGCGGGTACAATGATGACGCCACCGCCTAAACCGACCAGTGATCCTATCGCACCTGCCAAAAGCCCGATTGATAGAAGAACAATCCATTCCATCTGCCTTTCATCTCCTGTCGGCTAAAATAAATCCAGCTGCTTCGGGGCAAGTCCTTCATACTCAACCCCCAATAATTCAATCAATTCTTTCGCATTATCAGCCGCGTCTCCACCAGAATTATTGTTAAAAAGAATATAAAGATCCTTAGATTTTTCGTGCAAGCGATGGAGATGGGGGATCCATTCTTCCAGCTCGGCACGATTATAGCGATATAAATAGCGGACCTCCCGCCAATCTTCCCCATTCGGCTTATTCCAACCATAGAGATTCCTGCCGTGAAACCGGATGAGAGTGGCATCTTCATGGGTCGCTTCGAGAACCCGCGGAACGGATCCTTCACCCGCTTGGGGCTCATCGCAAATGCTGTGGATCCATCCTTCTTTTTTCATGAACGTCAGGGTCTTATCGCGATACTCGGGTCTGAACCAGCTCTGATGCCGGAATTCAAGTGATAGAGGAAAATCTTTCAGTTGCTCCCTGCAATACCGAATATAATCGACATTCTCTTTTTTACAATCGTACCATGGCGGGAATTGAAGAAGGACCATCGCCAGTTTCCCTGCAACCGTGTATGGAGCAAGGGACTCTTTAAAGGCTCTGAACATCTCTTCCTTTGTTTCAAAAGGGATCTCCCCACGCTGATGCCCTGTCATCCCCTGGTACGCTTTCACAATAAATTTAAAGTCCTCTGGTGTTTCCTTTACCCATTTCTCCGCATTCCGAATAGGCTGGACAGCATAAAACGTCGTGTCCACCTCAACGACAGGAAAATGAGCTCCGTATTCTTTTAGTTTGTCCCTGGGGGATACATTCTCATAAAGCGTATCATGATCTCCCCAGCCTGTAACTCCTATGTATATCATCCGCATTCACCTGCTTTATTATGAACATGTCCATTTTATCATAAGGGAAATGGAAATTCTTATGTTTGGATTGAGGGTGGATAAAATAGTGGGGAATAAATGGAGCCAGAAAAAAACTCCCCTGATGACTCAAGGGAGTTTGATTGATTATTAACCGATTGAACCTTCCATTTCGAACTTGATCAAACGGTTCATTTCGACTGCATATTCCATTGGAAGTTCTTTCGTGAATGGCTCGATGAAGCCCATTACGATCATTTCTGTTGCTTCTTCCTCAGAAATACCACGGCTCATAAGATAGAATAATTGTTCTTCTGATACTTTTGATACCTTCGCTTCGTGTTCTAACGAGATGTTATCGTTCAGAATTTCGTTGTAAGGGATCGTATCGGAAGTCGATTGATTATCCATGATCAGCGTGTCACACTCAATGTTTGAGCGTGCGCCTTCCGCTTTACGGCCAAAGTGTACAATTCCACGGTACGTTACTTTACCACCATGCTTGGAGATGGATTTAGAAACGATTGTAGAAGAGGTATTAGGTGCAAGGTGAATCATTTTCGCTCCTGCATCCTGGTGCTGGCCTTTACCTGCAAGTGCAATGGATAGTGTCATACCACGGGCGCCTTCCCCTTTAAGGATGACAGCCGGATATTTCATCGTCAATTTAGAACCGATGTTTCCATCCACCCATTCCATCGTTGCATTCGCTTCACATACGGCACGCTTCGTCACCAGGTTGAATACGTTGTTCGCCCAGTTTTGAATCGTCGTATAACGGCAGTACGCATCTTTCTTGATGATGATTTCAACGACTGCAGAGTGAAGGGAATTCGTTGTGTAAACTGGTGCTGTACAACCCTCTACATAGTGCACGCTTGCGCCTTCGTCGACGATGATCAGCGTACGCTCGAACTGACCCATGTTTTCCGAGTTAATACGGAAATAAGCTTGAAGTGGTGTATCCACCTTAACCCCTTTGGGTACGTAGATGAAAGATCCACCGGACCATACCGCTGAGTTCAGGGCAGCAAACTTGTTATCCGTCGGAGGGATAACCTTCGCCCAATGCTCACGGAATAGCTCTTCATTTTCTTTAAGAGCCGAATCTGTATCTTTGAATACAATTCCCATGTCTTCAAGATCTGATTGCATGTTGTGATATACAACCTCAGATTCGTACTGTGCCGATACCCCAGCAAGATACTTTTGCTCAGCTTCCGGAATCCCTAATTTATCAAACGTTTGCTTGATTTCTTCAGGTACTTCATCCCAGCTGCGCTCTGACTTTTCAGAAGGCTTCACATAGTAAGTGATTTCATCAAAGTTCAGTTCCTGCATGTCTCCGCCCCATTGAGGCATAGACATATTATAAAAATGCTCAAGTGACTTCAAACGGAAATCAAGCATCCACTTAGGCTCATCTTTCATACGAGAAATTTCTTCTACGATTTCTCGCGTCAAACCACGTTTAGAACGGAAAATCGATACGTCTTTATCGCTAAAGCCATATTTATAGTCTCCGATCTCAGGCATCTTCTTTGCCATGTTGATTCCTCCATTCTTAAATAGAGTCGGAGAAGAGCTTATTCCTGCTCTTCTTCCTGCACTCCTTTTTCCATCGCTTTCCAGGCCAGTGTCGCACATTTGATACGGGCCGGGAATTTCGCGACTCCTTGTAATGCTTCTATATCTCCTAAATCCACATCGTCGTCATAATCATTGCCCTGCATCATATCAGAGAAGATCTTGGAAAGCTTGAGTGCCTTCTCGATCTCTTTTCCCTTGACTGCCTGTGTCATCATGGACGCAGAAGCCATGGAGATCGAACAACCTTCCCCATCGAACTTCGCATCCTGAACGACACCATCTTCAACCTTTAACGTAAGGTGAATACGGTCTCCACATGTAGGGTTATTCATATCGATGGTAAAGCTCCCATCTTCTAAAGAACCTTTATTACGTGGATTCTTGTAATGATCCATGATGACTTGTCGATATAACTGATCTAAATTATTAAAAGACATCGCTGAAAAACTCCTTTGTCTTCACCAGGCCGGCAACAAGTTTATCAATATCTTCTTCTGTGTTGTAAAGATAGAAGCTGGCACGTGCCGTCGCCGATACGTTCAACCACTTCATCAACGGCTGTGCACAGTGATGGCCTGCGCGGACGGCAATCCCTTCTGCGTCAAGCACGGTTGCTACATCATGGGGATGAACATCATCTATGTTGAATGTCACAAGACCGGCACGCTGACCGGGATCACTTGGTCCGAAAATGGTCATACCCTCAACTTCGCTCATCTTATCCAAAGCGTAAGCGGCAAGCTTATGCTCATGCTCTTCAATATTATGAAGACCGACTTGCTCAAGGAAATCGATGGCAGCCCCAAGGCCGATGGCTCCTGCAATGATCGGAGTGCCCCCTTCAAATTTCCACGGAAGCTCTTTCCACGTGGATTCCTGAAGTCCGACAAAATCAATCATCTCTCCACCGAATTCAACCGGCTCCATGCTATTCAGATGCTTTTTCTTGCCGTACAATACCCCGATCCCGGTAGGACCTACCATCTTATGACCGGAGAAGGCGAAGAAATCGCAGTCCAAATCTTGTACGTCAATCTTCATATGTGGAGCAGCCTGTGCTCCGTCCACCACCATGACGGCGCCATTTTCATGGGCGATCTTGGTGATTTCCTTGATTGGATTCATCGTACCGAGTACGTTTGAAACCATCATGATGGAAACGATCTTCGTTTGAGGAGTGACGGTCTCCCTTACATCCTCGATCGCAATCGTTCCATTTTCCTGCAGTGGAACGTATTTCAACGTAGCTCCCGTTTCTTTCGCCAGCTGCTGCCAAGGAATGATATTACTGTGATGCTCCATATGAGTGATCACAATTTCATCACCCTCAGCTAAATTGGCCCGGCCGTAACTTGCTGCGACGGTATTGATCGCGGTCGTCGTCCCACGGGTGAATATGACCTCCTGGGTAGAGGAAGCGTTGATGAAATTACGGACCTTTTCACGGGCACCTTCATAGCCATCTGTCGCTCTTGTCCCAAGGGTATGGACCCCCCGGTGAACATTCGAATTGTATCCACGATAATAATCGTTCACTGCTTCTATAACGGAAACCGGCTTCTGAGACGTTGCGGCACTATCAAGATAAACGAGTGGATGGCCATTTACTTCCTGGTCGAGAATCGGAAATTGTTTACGAATCTCTTTTACATCCATTAGTTTACTTTCCTTTCAATTACCTCAACCAGTTGTTTCTTGACTCCTTCGATCGGTAATTGCTTTACCACAGGAGCAAGGAAGCCGTGAATCACAAGACGTTCAGCTTCATGCTGAGGAATCCCGCGGCTCATTAGATAGTAAAGTTGAAGTGGATCCACTCGACCTACTGAAGCAGCGTGCCCTGCCGTTACGTCATCTTCATCAATCAGAAGGATCGGGTTCGCATCCCCACGCGCTTTTTCGCTAAGCATCAATACGCGTGATTCCTGCTCTGCATTTGACTTTGAAGCACCATGTTCGATCTTACCGATACCGTTGAAGATAGAAGATGATTCGTCCTTCATGACGCCATGCTTAAGGATGTACCCTTCAGAATTTTTACCGTAGTGAACAACCTTGGTCGTGAAGTTTTGCCTCTGTTTCCCGCGTCCAACGACTACGGTTTTCGTATCGCCATAAGAGCCATCGCCCATAAGGTTCGTCACGTTTTCAGAAACAGTGTCACCATCGTTCATTAACCCTAAAGCCCATTCGATGCGTGCATCCCTTGCAGCTACTCCACGACGGTTTACGTAAGTCGTGATCCCGCTTGAAAGATTGTCCACAGCACCATATGCCACTTTAGAGTTATTATTTGCCAATACTTCTGTGACAATGTTATAAACTCCATCTTCTACGTTTGCAGTAGAGATATAGTTCTCCACATATGTGACAGAACTGTTATCTTCAGCGACAACCAATACGTGGTTGAACATCGCAACTTCAGCATTGTCATGAACGTAAACCGCTTGAATCGGTTGAGAGAGTTCCACGTTCTTCGGAATGTACAGGAACGCGCCTCCATTCATCAATGCAGCATGAAGGGCTGTAAGCTTATGCTCATCCGCTTTTACGCCTTCAGTCATGAAGTACTTCTGTACAAGCTCACTGTGTTCTTTCACAGCCGAAAAAATATCCGTAAAAATAACACCGTTGTCTTTTAATTCGTTCGATAGTGAAAGAAAAGCAGGTGTATTATTCCGTTGAATATAAAGACTTTGGTCTTTGTTATCTAAATCAACTAGTGCTTTCGCTTCTTCAGGCAGCTCGCTCAATGATGAAAACGCGTCACTTTCCACTGTATGCTTCTGGAATTGAGTGAAGTTCCAGTTTGTGATCTTCGTTTTATCTGCAACTGGAAGGCTAAGATCCTTTACTTTATCAAAGGCATCTGTACGAAGGGCTGTTAACCATTCCGGCTCTCCAAGTTGTTTTGAGTAGGAGCTGACATAGTCTTGATCTACTGGTAGTTTCGTTTCTACAGTCATTTTCATCCCCCTAACACTTACGCTTCTTGGCCGACAGTTTCGTCTTTGATTCCCAGCTCTTCTTTAATCCAGTCATATCCTTCTGCTTCAAGGCGCTGTGCTAATTCTTCGCCGCCTGATTTCACAATGCGTCCCTGCATCATAACGTGGACGTGATCAGGAGTGATGTAGTTAAGAAGGCGCTGATAGTGAGTGATGATCAGGCAGCCGAAATCTTCTCCACGCATCTTGTTGATTCCTTTTGAAACCACTTTAAGTGCATCGATATCAAGCCCTGAATCAATCTCATCAAGAATGGCGATCTTTGGCTCGATCATCATGAGTTGAAGGATTTCATTACGCTTTTTCTCTCCGCCTGAGAAACCTTCGTTCAGGTAACGTTGAGCCATATCCGGGTCCATCTCAAGGTATTCCATTTCAGAATCCATTTTGCGAATGAACTTCATAAGTGAAATTTCTTCGCCCTCTTCGCGACGGCTGTTGATCGCTGAACGTAAGAAGTCAGCGTTCGTTACACCACTGATTTCACTTGGATATTGCATTGCAAGGAATAGACCAACGCGAGCGCGCTCATCCACTTCCATTTCAAGGACATCTTCACCGTCGAACGTGATGCTTCCTTTTGTCACTTCATACTTCGGGTGACCCATGATGGCAGAAGATAAAGTTGATTTACCTGTACCATTTGGTCCCATTACTGCGTGGATTTCTCCACCTTTAATTTCAAGGTTAACCCCTTTCAGGATTTCCTTTCCTTCAATCTCAACATGAAGATCTTTAATTGTTAAAGTAGAACCTGCCATGTGTATTTACCTCCGTGACTTTATAATGAATTTAAGAATATAATTCTTTAATCATTCTCAATTTATTCTCATTACAATCTTATAACAAATAAAAGCTATTATCAACTTTTTCAAGTTGTCAGTTCATGTTAACTGGACGATGGAATCCCTTTCTATTGTTGGTAAAAAGGGATAGGAAAATGTAGGCTGTCTACGACCTGTTTTCTTAGAGAACTTTCGCTTTTCATATAGCGAGTGGTTTGATTTCCGCTGCAGGTGCTCGCTTTCCGCGGGGCTGGCGGT
>NZ_BCVQ01000067.1 GCF_001591825.1 Rossellomorea vietnamensis NBRC 101237 | reverse complement strand
CGGTGTAACAAGTTATCCCAACTAATTTATTGATTGTTCGTCATAGAGGAAATGGATTTAGAATGTCTCAACCTTATCATGAATATTTTTTCAACCGTACCGCTGTGTTTGGCTATGGAAGGAGCTCACTTCCCTGAATTCAGTTATGAGTCCTTCAAAGATGGCATCCCAGGATTGTTTTTCAGCCATCTGAAGTGCTTTTCGTTTCATGTAGATCAGCCGGCTTTCATCCAGCGATTCGATGATATGGTGGATGAAGGATTGATATCGATGAGCTTCTGCAACCCTGCCCGTATGATCATGCTCGACGATATTCGTCACGCCTCCCCTGTCTGCGACTACGGCAGGCAACCCTGATGCCAGGGCTTCCAGTACAACATTCCCAAATGTTTCAGAAGCTGAAGGGAAGACAAACAAATCGGAGGAGGCATACGTTTCTGCAAGTTCTTCCCCTGTCAGATAGCCTGTGAAGACGACATTTTCACCCTGGGTCTTATCCATGAGCTCTTTCTTTAGCGGTCCATCGCCGACGATGAGCCATTGGACTCGATCCTTCACTTCCCTTGGAAGGTGTTTGATCGTTTTTTCAAGTGTATCCAAGTCTTTCTCTGGTGCCAGCCTCCCTACGTAAAGGAGGATATATTTCTTATCAATCTTGAATTTTTCCCTAAGGGAGGAGTTTCGCTTCTTGGGTGAAAACGTCGCACAATCGACCCCTCTCCCCCATATGGACAGGTCGGTAAAGCCCTGATTCACCAGATGCATCCTCGTTTCTTCAGAAGGGACGAGGATGCGGTCGGCATGTGAATAAAACCACTTCATATATTTCCATAATAATGGGGCAGCCCACATCATTTTGTAATAATTCAAGTAAACATCAAAATGGGTATGATAAGAAGCCACAAGGGGAAGGTCCAATTTCTTTGCTCCACGGATTCCATAAAGCCCCATCGTCAGTGGCGTGGTAACATGAATCAATGTGGGAGAGAAATCCATTAGCTGCTTTCGGATTGTTTTTGGATTTACTATGGCCGTCCGGCATTCAGGATAAAGAAAGAATGGGAAACTCGTGAATGAGTGCACATTAGGATAATTCTCCCCTTTATGCTGAAGGTCAGGGGTGAACACTTTGTATTCAATCCTTCTCTTATCATAATGATCCGTCAGCTTTTTTAACGTCCTCGCCACTCCGTTTACCTGCGGATAAAACGTATCAGTAAAAAGCGCCACTCTCATTACCCTTCCCCCTTTTTGGTTTGCATGCAATCTTAGCTTTCCGTTAGCTCCTTTAGATAAACAAGATAACCATCATTGTCGTGGCCATTGATCCTATATAAACAACTTATCATCTGCATGACGAAAGTGCGTCAGCATATTGTCCATTCAATCAACCCCTTCTCTATACTGATATGTCAGTTTCATTATATTTTCGGTATGTAATGCTTCTACTAATTCCATGTAAATTCTCCTTGCGATTGTTGCAAATGAATGTAAATCACCAACAAAAAAAACACCCGCCCCATTTTCTGGGGAGGGTGCTTTATTGATCTAACGGAATTTCCAACACTTGGCCTGTCTGAATGTCTGTATCCTGAATTTTATTCCATTCTTTGATCCGGTCAACGCCTGATGGGGAATGGTAGTAATTCATGGCGATCCGGTACAAGGTTTCCTGTGGTTTAACCGTATGATACACAATCTTGACCTTTGGCTCTTCTTTCTCTATTTCTTTTGGTTTTTCTTCTATCTGTTCCTGCGGCTTTTCTTCCACTGTTTCTTTAGGCGGCGGTGCCGAGGCTTGTTGATTCTTCTCACCAGTAGTGGAAGCGGACTCTTTCGATGTTGCATTTTCCTTGTCCGTTTGAGGAGGATCCTCTTCCTTTTGAGGGGCGACGGCAGCTTCAGCCTCACTATCTTCTTGTTCATCCTCAGATTGGTCATAACGGACTTCAACCACGTCATCTATATCTTCGGACATGACGACGAGGGGACCATTTCTGTGATCGAGATAAGAATAAATGCCAAAAACGGTCAAAGGCAATAAAATAAAAAATAAGAGCAGCATACTGATCAATGGGTACTTCATTTTCCATTTGTTTTTTTTATGTTTCTCTCTATGCAGCTCACTTCTTGGGGGAAGGGGCTCCCTTTTTTTGACGGGTGTTTCCTCAGGGACTCGTTCAATTTTTATCTTCCGTTTCGCTGCCTGATCTCGATATGGGTCTTTACTCATGTGACATCCCTTCTTTACTTCTTTGTCTTCCATTCTTACGCATATGTAACCCCAGTAAAAAATCGATGACAAAGTGCATGATGATCGTAACCAATAAATTATCTGTGAATTCATAAATGAAACCGATCCAAAAGCTGAGCAATACGATATTGATGATTAAAAACCAGTGAGCCCAGTACCTGAAATGAATGAGTGCGAAAATAATGCTTGAAATGATCAGTCCAAAGTGAAATTGAAGGACACCCCTGAATAAAACCTCTTCACTCACACTGATAAACATAGCTAAAAGGGCGATTTCCCCCATGCTTCTATTTGTGAATATCTGTGCATTGACCCCGCCATCGTCGTAATATTTAGCAGGCAACACCTTCATCAGGAGGATATCGAGCAGGACGATCAGGAGACCGCTGGACATCCCGACCGTAAAGATGGCAGGGGAAAACCTGATTTGATTCCAGAATTCGGACGGTGTGTCAAATAAAAATATACCTAACACACAGGCGATCGTTAATAGTAAAAATTGAGTAAAATACAAATGGAAAGTTAATTGCTTTTTGGAAAGCTGTTGAATGATTTCCCCTTGTTTCTTCATTGATACCACTTATCCTAATAATAAATTTTCTAACCTTTTCTCCCAGTTCGCAGTGCCGGTTTCTTGTATATTTAACGCGAATGGCTCAGTCTTGAAATCATCGAGTGAATCACCGCATCGATCACAACAATATGGGTTATCGACATTCTTTTTTTCATTGAAATAATGGAGGAGCTTCTCCCGTCTGCACGTAACGGCCTGAAGCCAGTTGATCATGGCGTACAGGTTGTCCTTCTTGTATTGTAAACGATTGTTCCGGATTTGTTTCACTTTTTCTAGTAATCTATCTTGATCAATTGGCATGTCCCGGGTCAACTCCTCTGTATAATACAACAGGAATCGATACTGCACCTCTGTAAGCTGGAGCTGTTCGATTAACTCCTTAGACTGTCCCTTTCTGCCCTCTTCGATAAACCTCTGAATCTGATCATCTTGGGGCAGCTCACTTTCGATGAACTGAAGGGGCAAGGAAAGATCCTGTTCTGAGTATAGCACGACAGATACACTACTTTCTCCATCGCGGCCCGCCCTTCCAATTTCCTGTAAAAACGCTTCGATGCTGGATGGGAAATGAAAGTGAATGACGAAACGGATATTTTCTTTATTCACTCCCATTCCAAACGCAGAGGTTGCACAGATCATTCTAAGCTTCCCTGAAAGGAATTGCTGTTGAATCAAGATCCGGTCCTCCTGCTCCATCCCACCATGATAGTGGGCCACTCCTGACACACCGTTCTCTGACAGCCAGAGAGCAACATCTTCAGCCATGCGTTTACTTGAGAAATATACTACTCCCGGACCCTCCCACGCTCTCACACATTCTAACAAAGTGTTCAGCTTTTCATTTGGTCCGGACACCCTCTTAACAAATAATCCAATATTCCCACGATCGACTGAATAGACCATTTCAACAGCATGTTCCATTTGAAGCACCTGCTTGATGTCTTCCCTGACTTCCTCCGTCGCCGTTGCCGTCAATGCCAGGGTGGTCGGGTTGTGGAGCATTTTCTTCAGTTCCCCGAGCTTTAGATAATCCGGCCTGAAATCAGGTCCCCACTGAGATATACAGTGTGCTTCATCAATCACATACAGGGAAATATCCAAAGATTGCAGGGAGGATATGACCCCTCGATTCATTAACATTTCAGGGGAAATGAAGATGAACTTATACAGATGTAATCGTTCCAAAGCCTCTCTTCTTTCCATATAGGGCAAAAAAGAATTCAGTGCGATGACCCGCTTTTCCCCCATCACTTTCATCTGCTCCACTTGATCCTGCATTAAAGAGAGCAGGGGAGAAATGATCAACACGTGCCCATCCATCAGATAACCGGACAGCTGATAACACAGTGACTTCCCTGTCCCAGTCGGGAGCATAGCAACCGTGTCCCGTTTATTCAGCACGGAATGGATGATTTCTTCCTGTCCTTCCCTAAAGGAAGAATAGCCGAATCTTTCTTTAAGTTCTTGTTGCAGATTCACGTGTTTCACCTGCCTTTGCGATGGCCACCCGGATTTGAAAATAGCTCAAATGAGGGAGCTTTTCTTTGATGGGCTTAAGTCTTTTCGTCTGCGCTTCCTCCATCACCTTCAGTACGTTTACGTATTCTTCCCTGGTAATGAAGGGATCAATGCCCAAACCTTCTTCTGTTAAGATCAACTCGATGACATGGTCCTCGATGGTATTGAGTTTCAATTTACGGATCCGGGCGATTTCTTCAAGGGAATGCCCCCTCTTATACAAGTCGTAGGTCTTGCTGGTCGATATGGTCAGGTTCTGTCGGTGTTCACTTTTCAAGCCCATGGAATATAATAACGGAAAGCCTTTAGGATCCTTTTCTATTTCTGTCAACATACCGTGAAGCAAATTCAGGAATCGGAAGCGGCACTCCTCAAGATCCATGTCCAATTGCTCTGCCACCTGAAATTCCGTCCAGCCATAGTCCTTATATCCAGTTAATCGATACACCAATAAAGATGGATCACTTTCCTGGACATTCAGCAGGGTGGTCAGCTCTTTGAACAAGAGGGACGAGAGATTGTCACTGTTTGGATTGGCCCTGATACAATTCTTGACCCATTCCTGTATATGTCTGTTCCGCTGAACCGGGTAATAGAGGAATTCGTGTCGTTTGGCATTGGAAAGGACCTGAACCAGGAGGCTTAACCTCATCCAGAATAGACGGGCTTTATCACCATGGATGAGACCGTTCATTTCTGAAGGGAAGGTCTCATCAAGAAAATACTGTTTCACGGCTTTAGAACCCTCGGATGACACTATGGCATTATCATTTTCACCAACGGTCATCCATCCGGCCTCTTCCAATTCCCTTACCTTTTGATTGAAATACGACCGCTTCAACTTAGGTAAAGAAAGGAAAAAAGGCTGCAGATGAAAAATGTGTGCATCCTGAATCGATTGGGAAGATTTCTTCCCTTTTAGAATGTGAAATACAGAGTAAATGGAGCGCTCTCCATTAATGTGCATAAAACAATATAGGATCACATAATTAAGATAGGTCAATGCTCTCCTCCTTAATATGTAGGTTATTGTCAAATATTGTACCATGAAATTGGCTTTTCACCATGTTTTGTTTTTCATATATAGGATAAAAATAAAAAGAAAGCACCTAACTATTGAAAAGTCATCCAATCCTCTATAAAATAAACATTAAGTGATTTTTCACAAATTGACATTGTGTATAATGATGAATTATATAGAATTATTTATTCGGGAGGTTTTTTCTTTGCCAAAATATACGATCGTTGACAAGGATACATGCATTGCATGTGGAGCATGCGGGGCTGCCGCTCCAGATATTTACGATTATGATGATGAAGGTATTGCATTTGTAACATTAGATGATAACCAGGGGACGGTTGAAGTTCCTGACGTGTTGGAAGATGATATGATCGATGCATTCGAAGGTTGCCCGACAGATTCCATTAAAGTATCTGACGAACCATTCGACGGAGATGCACTGAAATTTGAATAGTAAGGATGAGGGCTAAGAAGATCGATCTTCTTAGCTTTTTTTAATGAAATGGAATCCAATAGAAAAACCCCTCAATATGGTTGAGGGGTTCATTTTTATCATATCACTATGCCGCTTTGTTTAAGGCCACCTGTCTTGATAGCCAGCCTTGAAGGCGGACAAACAGTAAAGTAAATACGGATGTCACCAAAATCCCTTTCAGGATATTGAATGGAACGATTCCGGTAATGATGATTTCAGCAGGAAGCTCAAAGTTCATGAAGTATTTATAAGCAGGAAGGAACACAAAGTAATTCAGGATCCCCATGCTGATACTCATGACGACGGTTCCTGTGATCAGTCCGATCAACAGACCTTTTTTCGATTGAAAACGTGAATAGATGTAATACGTCGGAAGAATCAAAAGGACTCCCGCAATAAAATTGGCTGCATGACCTATCGGAACACCTGTGTCGCTTCCGGTCATGACATAATCGATCACGTTTTTAAATAGTTCGACCAATATTCCTGCAAGCGGTCCCAGTGTGACCGTCGCAATCAATGCAGGTACATCACTGAAATCAACCATGAGAAACTTTGGAAATGGTGGAATTGGGAAGTTGAATAACATTAGTACATACGATATGGCACTTAGCATACCAATTGTGACAAACATTCTCGTATTCATTTTTTTCATAACTCTCTCTCCTTTAGGAGATTCATCTCAAATCGAAGACGGTTCAAGCAAAAGGTAGCATTAAAAAACTCCCGGATAAACATATCCCGGAGAATGAAAGGCATACCCTAATAAACGTTTAGCTTCCCATTTTCTAAACGTTGTGGCCATCACCTTCATCTTCTCCCATCCAGACTATACTGTCGGCTTTGGAATCACACCAAATCCTGCCCCAAAAGGCTCGCGGGCTTAGAAACACGTGGTTTCATCACCGCCGGTAGGGAATTTCACCCTGCCCCGAAGACGAATCTTTATTTTTTTATACATTCTCATTATACATAAAGTTGAGTGTTATGTGAAGAAAAACAGTTCGAATTCGAACTAATTATGTGTTTTCCCTTTCCCATGCTGTATGTGACATCATCAATTCACCTTCAGCACCTGCTGGGGGTAAATCGCCGACGCCGGGTTCAAGTCATTCCTCGACACCAGTTCATCCATATCGATCCCCTGCGCCTTAGAGATCGAATACAGTGTGTCCCCTTGCTTCACTACGTATTGCCCTTTAGGGGAGGATCCTGGAATCATCAACCTCTGATTGACCTTTAACACGGAGCTCTTCAATTCATTTTTCTTCATGATTTCTTCAACTGACATCCCGTATTGTCTGGAAATCCCCCAAAGAGTCTCGCCTTTATGGACGATGTGCACTCCCTCGGCTACACTTTCTTCAGGAAGCGATTCCGGAGTCCCAGAGACACCTACTGCCTGGAAAGGATCCTTCTCTTTGGCAAATACCAGCTGTCCGACTTCCCCCTGACCGAATACACGATAAGGGTCGACTGCATTTTCTTTATCAATCGTCCACTCCCCTCTGTGTACTTCAAAATGGAGATGAGCCCCCGTTGATCTTCCAGTGTTCCCCAATCGTCCAAGTTGTTGACCTTGTGCCACTTCCTGATTTTCATCCACCAGCCTGCTTTGAAGATGAGCATAGACGGTTTCATATCCATTTTCATGCCTGATGAATACAACATGACCGTAGCTATCAGAAAGATAAGATTTGATCACTTTTCCTTTAGCGACAGAATATACAGGCGACCCGATGTCCCCTCCGATATCCATGCCTTTGTGAGAACCCGACCTTGTACCATATGAATCTGTTATCATACCTTCTACAGGAAATGTCCAGGACGATGTGTCACCTGACACCTTATCCCCCTCTGCGTTTGCTGCATTTTCGGTTAAGAACATCATGAATACACTTACCGTTAAAAGAAAAACGATGAAAAGCCTTTTTGCATAATCGAAAATCATGCTTGTCCTCCTTCGGTCTTATTGACAGACGTGCCTCGACTTCTATATGTATTACACCATTCTAACCGTTTCCCCCTCATTACATGCATAGGCATTCTTTTTGAGATATTTTTCCTTTGTGTAGTTTGTCTGTGAATGGGGTAAATATTCGTTTTTATAGCGTATAAATAAAAAGACCAGATTCGGATCAAATCCGCTTCTGGTCTTTTCCATGATATTTAATTCACAACTCTCTTTTTATTCGGACTGATCGGTGTCTCGAGGGGCTCTGTGAAGTCAAAGCCGTTCCAGCTTTCCTGTTTAATGTTTTCAAACCGGGCACTCTCAAAGCCAGAACTCCTGCTCGTCAACAGTATTCCTTCGATCATCTCCTGTGCGGTTTGTTCGCCTAAAGAGGTTAAATCCAATTCGTTTAAAAAACTGATTGTGACCACCTCACTTGCTTCTGTCACGTTAAAATTGATGTCTTTCGGGATGACGCTTTGGAAAAGGCCCGTCTCTGCACTTTTCATTGCTTGAATCGACTCCTTGATCCCCCCTCTGTTTATATTATCCGGTACGAGGAAGCGGTCCTTCCCATTGGGTGAGTAAAGATAGTATGCACTGTGCGTCTTTTCATTCAGATCAACACTTGAGAATTCTCCCGTCGAACTGAATTGAGGGACCGAACCGTCATGATTTTTCAGTACAACCTCTTCTAACCCTTTATGCTGGAATGAATATTGAAGAGAGTGATAAAAAGCGTATTCTACTGCACTGCTGCCACTGTAAGAATGATCGGGGTCGAGGGTGAAAATGACCTTATTCTTATCAAGAGACACATCTCCATTTAAAGGCAGATAGTCTTCAAGTCCCCAATCGGTTTCCGGCAGTTCCTCACCGATTTGCTCATGTCTTGTCAACCAGTCTTCCTGTCTCTGTTCTTCCACAATCGTTACAGGTATGGGTACTGCTTCAGGTGAAACAAGTCCAAAGGAATAGAATTCCTTTCCCTCTAGATCTTCTTCATAAAGAGAAAGCCTTTTGGGGGATTCTTTTAGATCCTCCGACATCGTCAGCTTGCTGTTTTCATTTGGATCAACCTCCGTCGCAGCGACTTTCTCTTCTTTACCGGATTGGGGAGGGAGTTCACTTTCTTTCTGCAGAGAAGCGATGTCCCCTTTATTTTCTAAGCTGCCTGGTTCCGCACCCGATTCGGATTTCTCCATACCCGTATCCGTTAGTTGATTTAGAACGGTGGGAGCGAGTAGGACCATGATGAATATGGCGGCAAATGCAGCGACTGCCGGTATGAATCGTTTAAATGTGGTTTGCCTTTTCTTTTTTCTCCTTTCCATTCGTGCATGGATATAGTGAGAAGTTCGATCATCTTTGATTTGAGGAAGCTTTTTGATGAGGTCCTCGATATCACGATCTTTCCATTCTGACTGGTTCAATGTCTCTTTCCTCCTTTGGGAGCCGTTGATTCATTTCAATCCTCAACCATTTGATGGCCCTATGCTGGGTCGTTTTCACTTTGCTTTCTGACCAGCCAAGCACCTCAGAGGTTTCAGAGATTGAAAGTTCCTGTAAATAACGCATGATGATGACCATTCGAAAGTCCGTTGTGCAGTGTTTCAAACATTCATACAACACCTGGATTTCTTCATTGGCAACGGCGATCTCTTCGGGAAGCGCCCCGTCGTCTGTTACTTCATTGCGACTCCAATCGAATTTATCAAGAATACGGTTTTTCCAGTTTTTTTGTCTTCTGAAATGATCGATGGCAACATTTTTCGCAATGGAAAAAAGCCATGTCTTTTCGGAGCTTTTCCCTTCGAAATTCTCATGAGATTTAAGCACCCGGATATAGACTTCCTGGGCCAGGTCTTCAGCCTGCTGTTTATTTTGTACCATGTATATGAGGAATTGAAATACATCCTGATGATAAGCAGAGTATAATCTCTCAAAAACGGAGTTCACTTTATTCCCTCCCCGTCAAATTATTAGTCGTTTACTATGTAAAAAAGTTACACACTATCAATATAGTATTATTTAGGTGAAAAGGAAAGACCCATATTGACCTGGAAACCGCATGAAAAAAGCCAACAGGGAAATCACCCTGCTGGCTCATTTTCTCTTTTTCAACAACCTTTTTGAAATAGAGCAAAAAATAAAGAATGTTTCCCATGTAACAAGAAAAATCGTCATGTTTCTATGGAGATGATCGATAATTGGCTAAATAGGGAGAAAGAAAGTGAAGGTTGTCCCTTGGTCGACTTTGCTTTGCACCTGAATATGCCCCTTATGGGACTCAATGATATTCTTGGCGATGGCGAGGCCGAGACCTGTTCCGGACTTTCCTCTTGTTCTTGCTTTATCTGCCTTGTAAAACCGCTCGAATACGAAAGGAAGGTCTTCTTCAGGTATGCCGGACCCCGTGTCCCTGACATGGAACAGAAATCCGCCTTTCTTTTCCTTCAGGGAAACCGTCACTTCCCCTCCCGTCGGCGTATGCCTAAGGGCATTATCGATGAGATTCGTTAATACTTGTTCAATTCGATCGGGGTCTATGAAAATCTCTTTATTCAGTTCCACATCACTTTCAAAGTAAATGGAAACCTTTTTTTCCTTGGCCAATCCGATGAACTTATTTGTCACTCTTTCCGTGAAAGGCACAACACCGATCACATCCTTGTTCAAGGTGATATGCCCGGCTTCCATGCGGGCGAGATCCAGGAGATCGTTGACGAGCCTTCCCATGCGAAGCGATTCATCATAGATGATGCGGGCAATTTCTTTCTTCTCCTCTTCGGATCCAGCAATATCATCCACGATCGCTTCACTATACCCTTGCAGCATGGAAATGGGGGTGCGAAGTTCGTGGGAGACATTGGCGATGAAATCCTTGCGGAGCTTATCCAATCTCCGTTCTTCTGTCATGTCCCGAACCACCGCGACCGCTCCCCTGATGGTGTTATTATTATACAGGGGACTCACAATCACTACATAGGAACGCCCTTGCAGACTCAGTTCATCCGTCTGTTCCATTTCAGTTACGACCACACTCTGCAACAACTCCCTTACAGTCGTCGGAATTGCTTCTTCACCCTCTTCACTTTGCTCGTAATACCAGTGTTGAAGGAAACGATCAGCAGGGGGGTTTGTAATCAGGATGGTCCCGTCCCGGTTAAAGGTGATGACACCATCAGCCATACTGCTGAGAATGGATGAAAGCTGCTCTTTCTCCTGACTGAGTGCGTTGATATGAAACTTCAGCTGCCTTCCCATCTGATTGAAACCAGTAGCAAGTTCACCGATTTCATCCTTTGTCAGTATCGGAACCTTTGTATCGAATTTTCCCTTTGCCACTTCGAAAGCAGCCTCCCTCATTTTCCGGAGCGGAGCAGTGATACGGGTGGAGAGGAAGAAGGCAAATATCGTCGTAAGGATGATGGCAATCCCTGCCGCAAGCAGTATCAGCTTGGTGGTTTGTCGTGTCGTATCCTTGATCACCCCTAAGGACTGATAGAGGTAAACGGCACCATCTTCCCCATTGATATGAAGGGGCGTGCCGACTACGATGACATTCTCATATCGATTAGACGACTCCTTGGACAGTTCAACCTCTTTTTTCACGGTGATTTCTTTTGATTTGACCGACTGAAGCTTGTTATCCTTCGAGATATAATGGTGGATCTTCTTTTGAAAGACCGTCGAATCCTGAGAATATAATGATTGGTTTTGGTCCAGGGAAATAATGATATTGACAGGTTCATCGATGATCTCTTTCCCAAGTTCCATTCCAAGGGTCAGGTCATTATGATTCTCGATGACCCTGGCTACTTTTTCAGCCGTATGGGTCAGTTCTTTCTCCACTACCCCAACATGGTAATTTTGAAAGAATTCCAGCAATAAGATGGTGAGAATAAATAATACAAAGGAAACCAGAAGCAGGATGGTCACCCACAGTTTCCCTACTACACTACGCCAAAGCCTCATTCATTTGTTACCTCGAATTTATAGCCTACTCCCCATACGGTCACGATCATTTTAGCAGCCATTTCAGATACTTTGTTCAGCTTTTCCCGTAATCGTTTCACATGGGTATCCACCGTACGCAAATCACCGAAGAATTCGTAATGCCATACTTCCTTCAACAGGTGCTCACGATCAAATACCTTATCAGGAGCTTTCGCAAGGAAATAGAGGAGTTCATATTCTTTAGGAGTCAGATTGACATCGATCCCATCCGCCGACACCCGGTGGGCATCATTATCGATTGTCAGATGCGGATAAACAATCAGGTCCTTTGCTTTTGCATCTGTCTGAATGAAGCTTGACTTCGTGGAGCGTCGTAATAGTGCCTTCACCCTGAGAACTACTTCACGGGGAGAGAAAGGCTTCACGATATAGTCGTCGGTCCCGACCTCGAAACCTTGTACCCTATTCACTTCTTCACCCTTGGCAGTAAGCATGATGACGGGGGTCGCCTTGCTTTCCCGAAGGTGCTGACACACTTCGATTCCATCCATTCCAGGCATCATGATATCCAATAGAATACAATCATAGTTTTGTTCGAGGGCCATCTCTAACGCCTGTTCCCCATTTTCCGCTTCATCGATTTCATAGTTTTCCCTTTCCAAATACATCTTTAGCAGTCTTCTGATTCGATCTTCATCATCAACAACCAGAATGCGAATATTTTCCTCCATGGGTACATCCCCCTTTGTATATTTACACTATATTATCCTATATTTTGTATAAAAAAAGAAGCTGACAGGAAAGAGAATTGGATTCTCATGGTTGTCAGCTCCTTCCTTTCGTTACGATTGATTATGCGTATGAGTGTAACCCGGCAATGATAAGATTAACCGCTACAAGGTTGAATAGAATGATTGCAACCCCTACAACGGCAAGCCATGCCGATTTCTCCCCATGCCAGCCTTTGGACAGGCGGAGGTGGAGAAAGGCTGCATAGAATAAGAATGTAACCAATGCCCAAACCTCTTTCGGGTCCCATCCCCAAAAGCGGGTCCAGGCGATCTGTGCCCAGATCATGGCAAAGATGAGTCCTCCGAGAGTGAATACCGGGAATCCGATCAATACGGAACGGTAACCGATTTCGTCCATCAGGTCGAGGTTCACATTCTTTACAAGTGGCTGCATCTTAGCTGCGATCCGCTTTCTAAAGATCAAGCGGAGAAGAAGATAAATGACTGTCCCGACCATAAATGACCAAATCACGGTATTTAATTTCTTCGCATTTATGAGAGCAGGCATTTCAACGAGTGGCTCCATCACGTCTTCGCTCAATAATTCACCTTTATTCGGACCTACCAGGGCAGGAAGCGTGTATTCAGAAATGGCCTCTTCCCCCTGTTGATTCACATATTGAAAGTTCGCTTCATAATGGCCAAGGGTAAATGCCGTCGATGCGACAACAAACCCCAGTACGACAACCAATGAATACATCACTGTCTCAAGCCAGAATGACTGCCTGCTGCCTTTTGTATGCTGAACTGATTTCAGTAAGTAGATCAGCCCTGCCACGAAGCTGATGGAAAGAATCGCTTCCCCTGCTGAAACGGTTGTGACGTGGATCTTCAACCAATCACTTTGAAGGGCGGGGATGAGTGGACTGATGTCCTTTGGAAACATGCTGGCGTATGCAATCACCAAAAGGGCGAATGGCAGTGCGATGACACCAAGGATCGTCGTCTTATACATAAAGTAAAGAATGATGAATGCCCCGACAAGCATCATACCGAAAAAGGTTGTAAATTCGAATAAATTACTTACCGGTGCATGTCCCGAAGCCCCCCATCTAAGAAAGAAGTACCCCAATTGAGAGGCAAATCCGACAAGGGTTAAAGCAATTCCGATAAAGCCCCATTTCTTCTGGTTCGTTTCCGTTGTATTCTTTTGACGGATACTCCCGCCAAAAAACAGAGTCGCGATCAAATACATGATGAAGGATACGTAAAGTAAATTACTGCTCCACTCTGCCATTGTTGTCGTTGACATCCTCATTCCTCCTTACTTCGTCCTTTTGTTGTTGATCGACAGGCTCATTGATTCCACTGCCTTCCAATACAAAGCTGATTTCATTTTTCAAACCATGCCAGTTTTTGTTCGTATGACCGGCTACGATGAGTCCATCCCCATCATCACTCCGCCTGATCCAAATCCTTCTGTGATGCCAGTAGGCACCCTGTATGACACCGATCATGAAGATGGCTCCTCCAAGGGCCAGGATCCAGAGGGTAAGATCTTTATGTACGGTTAAGGCGGATACATCTCTCGTCTCGACACCGGCAAATGACAATTTATAGTCATTTTCCCCTAAAGGTTCAAGATTTTTTCGGATTCCTACAAAACTGATCTCACCTTCGGGCTTTTCAGGTGAGAACAATTTAAACAGGAATGCCGGGTTATTCGGAAGAGGGGATTTCGTCTGGGGTTCACCCTGCTCGTTGAACCCGGAAAAATCCGGATAATATCCCATAAGTTCTGCTTTATACCCATCTTCAAACGTATAGGCGTTTTGAGGGTCGAATAAATCGACTGTGAATTCACCGAAGCTTTTCCCCGACTCTTTGTTATCCAGGGTAAAAGACATGGATTTGAATTCATCCAGTTTATAACTTGTTTGATAGACAGCAAAATTCCCGAATTTAAGAGGATGGTTTACCTTAATAGACTCCTCTTGTTCTTTCTCGCGTTCTGCCTTCTGACCGGGAACGCGATCTCCTGATTCCTTATACAGGATCACATCCGATTGGAAATTCTTCGCAATGGTCCCGTTTTTGTCAATCGCTTCACCGAATACTTCTTTATCCTTATTCTTGTCGTATGTCTCCAGGGTGAAGCCTTTGTTTTCCAAGTAATATTCCTGGTCCGTCCCCGGAACGGCTCTCGTCTCTCCTTCACGGATCCACACCGTTTCGTCTATGTACATCCCCGGAACGAATCGAAGCATGCCACCGAAAAGGAAGATGATAAGACCGATATGATTTACATAGGGACCCCATCTTGAAAACCGGTTCTTCTCTGCAAGGATATTTCCATCCTCTTCCCGGATCTTATATTTTTTCCGGGTCAGATTTTCTTTTATTTTTCCGAGTGGCTCATCATATTCGGTCGTGTCCGTTTTCCCGTAGATCCTTTGGCGTTTCAAGAAGCCGGCATGCCTTGTGACACGTTGATTCTTCAAGGCGCGATATAGGGGGATCACACGATCCAGACTGCATATGACGAGGGAAACCCCAATGGATGCAATCAATAGCAAGTACCACCATGAGCTATAAAGATCATGGAACCCTACCGTATAGTATAGTTCTCCGAAGAAACCATAAACATCTTCATAGTACTCATCTGCAGGCTGACCATTTGGAATATACTGTTCCTGGGGCAGTATCGTTCCCACTGCTGAAGCAATAAGCGTGATGACGATTAACCATACGCCCACTTTCACAGATGAAAAGAAATTCCAAATCTTATCTATAATCGATTTATTATACGTTTGGGAACGTCTAGCACTCCCCTCGTAACGCATGTCATGGAGCTTTTCATTCTTTGCTTCCTCCGTTAAAGCCCGTCCACAGGATTCACAGAGAACCGTACCATTTGGATTCACATGACCGCATACACATTTAATCTCTTTCATGCTAAAACTCCTTATTTCAAGTTAAACTGCCTTACGGCTTGATGCTCTCTAAATCTTCAATGATATCGTTTTCTGTCATCGTACCCGTTATGATCTTCTCAATTTCTCCCTGAGGGTTGATCAGGAACGTCGTAGGAAGTGGATCGATCCCGTATGCATTCTGCACTTCCTCTTCCTTGTCTACTAATATAGGGAACTCTAACCCATGTTTTGAAACGAATCGATTAATGAGGAAATCGGATTCCCCTACATTTACCGCTAAAATCTGTACACCTTGATCCTGGTACTTCTTAAATTGATTGTTCATGTAAGGCATTTCCCTTTCACACGGTTTGCACCATGTTCCCCAGAAGTTCAGGAAGACCCCTTTTCCTTCATAATCGGAAAGGCGGTGTGTATTCCCATCCATATCCGTAAGGACAAAATCCGGTGCCTTATCGCCTGCCTTTAACATCCCTCTTTCGTCCTTCGTGAAGTTTGCATACAGGGTATATGCAACTGCAGAAGTCAGCACAATGAGAATAATGGTCCGGATGAGCAATCTGCGCTTTTTCTTATTCATTTACGTGTGCCTCCCAAATTGAAATCGTTCTCAAGAATGGAGAAGTTTTTCTCTCTTTACAGTAGCAAAGGGCCTGAAGTCATAAGAGTCCACTTATGAAATCAGTCCCTGCCATAATGTACGGTTTCATATCCTCATAATGAGCAGAGAAATATCCCATGATTTCAGGGTAAAATTCCTTTCTCATTATATCATTTATCACTTTAAAGTTAATGTAAATTATATGAAGGATATGTGACACTTTCCATAGTGGACATTAATGGATGCTGCCTGTTTCAGCAAGCGCCCTCAATTGTTTCACTTCATGTGGTGTCAGTTCTCTTCCCTCTCCAGCATTCAAGCCGTGGAGCGAAAGGAATGCATATCTTTCTCTTTTCAACTTTTGAACAGGATACCCCAGGGCTTCGAACATCCTGCGGACCTGACGGTTTCTTCCTTCATGAATCGTGATTTCCACGATTGATTTCCCCTGCTTTTTATCGATGCTGAGGACCTTCACTTTAGCCGGTGCGGTCATTCCGTCTTCCAGCTTAATTCCTTTCTCAAGCTCACGGATCTTGAATTTAGGCGGAATCCCTTTTAATCTTGCCACATACGTCTTTTCAATCTCATTGCTTGGATGCATAAGGGAATTGGCAAAGTCGCCATCATTGGTTAACAGGAGGATCCCTGACGTTTCATAATCAAGTCTGCCGACAGGATAAATTCTTTCCTCAATTTCAGGGAAGAAATCCGTTACCACCTGCCGATCTTTATCGTCTGTTACAGCGGAGATGACCCCTCTTGGTT
The DNA here is from genome assembly GCF_001591825.1 of Rossellomorea vietnamensis NBRC 101237. Lineage (GTDB taxonomy): Bacteria > Bacillota > Bacilli > Bacillales > Bacillaceae_B > Rossellomorea > Rossellomorea vietnamensis. The sequence continues at coordinate 720 of NZ_BCVQ01000067.1, read as the reverse complement.
TATAAAGCATGTAATATACTTTATTTTCTCTTTCGATCTGGATGCCCGTCACTTCAACTCGATCGGAGTGTGATACCTTCGTCCCAAGTTCCTTCACGACTTTCCCATTGACCTTTACTTTACCTTCTATAATTAATTGCTCTGCTTTACGACGTGACGCCACGCCACTGTGAGCAATTACCTTTTGTAATCGTTCCACGGTCTTTCACCTCATTTAATTTTCAATACATTTACCTTCATGAATTATTACACAATCCAGGCAAAATAGAAAGGCATAAAGGAAAATCGACCAATTCAGTCGATCCCTTTATGCCTTTTCATCTTCCCTGCAAGGTGAGGCTGATGATTAACACTTTAAATATAGTTCCTAAATGCTCTGCCAACAGGTGTGTGCTTTAGGGTGAGGGGAACTGCTCCGCTTTCCACGGACGTTCGGCCGAGCCTCCTCAGCAAAGTTCGCTTCCGGGGTCTCGACACGCCCGTTTTCCGTAGGAGTCTACGCAGTTCCCCTCACCCTTTAAATAAGGAATTGGTGGCAGAGCTAGAGGTTCTTATAAACTAGTAATGATAAAGAGGATATTATATTTGTTATAATAAGTCGCCTCAATCTTTAGAACCTGATGTAGCCGGAAACAAATGTGACATTTTTAGTTTCATGAAAAACTCCCTTTATAATGTTGATTGGAGCGGAAGGTGCTCGACTCCTGCGGGAAACGCGGG
>NZ_BCVQ01000066.1 GCF_001591825.1 Rossellomorea vietnamensis NBRC 101237 | reverse complement strand
CACCTGGAGCGGAAATCAACCATTACTCCCTATATTAAATGGATCAATCCGAATGATTGTTCGGATATCCTTTTAACTAAACACTTTTGTCCCTGCCTGTATTTCCTATGAAATAACAAGATTCTCTTGTATAAATAATGCTCATAAAATAAAATCAAATAAGAAAATTCTTTCTCTTTTAGGAAAAGGGGGATAACGAATGCTTACTTCTACACAATTTCAAGATATAAAGGATCTTCAGGATGTCTGCGAGGATTTTGAAGAGATAAACTTAAAATTGAATTGGGAAATGCTAAAAAAAAGAAAGAACGATCAAGATGATTTCCTTCTATATAAGGAGGGCCGTCTGGTCGGATTTTTAGGAATATACGGATTTGGTGATTCCTACGAAATATGTGGTATGATCCATCCTCATTTCCGTCGTCAGCACCTGTTCCAGGAACTGTTTCAAAAAGCACTGCACTCTTTAAAATCCCGACCGGTCAACACGCTCTTACTCAATATTCCGGGATCTTCGACGTCTGGAAAAGGGTTTATATCACATACGGATGCTGTCTATGATTTCACGGAATATGAAATGAAATGGAATAAAAAAGAGTTGGTCATAGATTCTGTTTCTGTCGGGATCAAAACAGCGGATGAACAAGATATCGAAACCATCATCGACCTTGATGAAACCTGTTTCGGGATTGTCAGAAGTGATGCTGAATCCTATACCAAGAGGCTATTCGAAGAGTCCAGGGAAGGAAATCTTATGATCATCCATGATGAAAAAGTGGTCGGCAAGATAAGGGTTCAACGTGCGGACAATAAAAGTTTCATTTATGGGTTTGCCGTCTTCCCATCTTTTCAAGGAAAGGGAATCGGCAGAAAAGCATTGTCACAGGTCGTGATGCAGGAATCCAAGTGGACCGATGATATATACCTTGATGTGGCTGCAGCGAACAGCAAGGCACTGAATCTCTATGAATCAAGTGGTTTCCAAACCTTTTATAGTCAAGAGTATTATCAATATCCCATTAAATAATGAAAAAAAAGCACAGTTCAGCCACTGTGCTTTTACTTTTTATTTATAAAATATGTGCTCGATCTTCCAGGTGTCTCCGATTGTCAATACACCGTGGGAATAATATGGTAGCTTCCGTTTATCGGTGGGAGAGCCTGGGTTGAACAAGAAGACTCCTTTCATAAAGCGGGAATAGGGTATGTGGGAGTGACCGAAGATGATTACATCCACATCCATATCGTCAAAGGCTTCCAGAGCCCTTTTTTCAGTGGTCTTCCCCTTTCCGTCCCCATGCGTTATACCGATCTTCATGCCCTTTCTTTCTATGATCCTTCTTTTCGGGAGAAGGGATTGAAGTTCAGGGTCATCGACATTTCCAGCAACGGCAATCAATTCCCCGTACCCCATGAATTCCATATATACATCATGGGTCCCGAAATCCCCCCCATGAATGATGAGATCACTCTCCATAAGATCTTTCTGAAGGATGGGAGGGAGTCCCCTTCCTTTTCCCGGCATATGAGTGTCAGAAACAATGACGATTTTCATTTCATTCTCCTTTGGATTTTCCATTCAGCTTTTCCCTTTCTATATCGATCCATTCCAAATCAATCCGCTTGAACAATGGTAAAGCATTTTCTATTGCCAGCTTCAAGGGGAGGGATACACTTTCCCATAGTGGTTGATGGGTCATCCCCAACTGCTCCCCGACCTTTGAAGCTGTAAAAGGTATAAAAGGCTCGAGAATGCTTCTAAGATTACTGATGAAATAAAGGAATTCCTCAAGTACCCTTTTTCCTTCTTCCCTGTTTTCTTTCACTATTACCCATGGCTTCTGTTCATCAAAACGTTTATTACACCACCTTATGAATTCAAATACTTCTTCAAGCCCCTGTCTCGTACTTCCTGATTCAATCCAGTGACCGACGGATGAGAATACCTCTTCGACTTTTTGATGGACCCTCTCATCTACTTTGGTTACAGTCAGGTTGTCACCGAATTCTTTCTTATAGAATTTCACTGTACGTTGAACAAGATTTCCGAAAGCACCGAGAAGTTCACTGTTATGGCTATAAATAAATTCTCTCCATGAAAAGTCTGCATCTCTCTTCTCGGGTGCATTGATCGTCAGAAAATAACGAATCGTATCAGGATGGTAATCACTGAGAAGATCCTTTACCCAGACAGCCCAATTCTGGCTCGTCGATATTTTCCTTTTCTCCAATGTCAGATACTCATTTGAGACAATGTGACCCGGTAAATGGGTTTCTTCATTCATCCCCAGAAGGACGGCTGGCCAGATGATCGTATGAAATGGAATATTATCTTTTCCATGTACATAATAAGAGAGTGTATCTTTAGCCCAAAACTCTTTCAGGCTTTCATTCCCCTCTCCGGCCCATTTCTTTGATGCACTCAAATATCCACACACCGCTTCGATCCACACATAAATCTTCTTATCTCGGAATCCCTCAATCGGAACCTCCACCCCATTTTCCAAATCTCTTGTAACCGGGCGGTCCTTCAATCCTTCTTTAAGGTAGCGCCTTGTAAGCTGGACGGCATTATCCCTCCACTTTCCTTTCTGTTCCTTTATCAGCCTCTCTAATGGTTGCTGGAATTTAGAAAGGGCAAAGTATAAATGGGTGGTCGTTTTCAGGACCGGTTCCTCACCGCAAATTTTACAAATTCCATTCAATAAGTCTGTTGGATCCAGTACGGTCGAACAATGATCGCATTGATCTCCCCTCGCCTTCGCACCGCAGACCGGACAGGTTCCTTCCACGAACCGGTCAGGCAAGAACCGCTGATCATGAACACAGTACACTTGCTCTATTTCCTTTTCATAAAGCCACCCATTTTCATAAAGGAGGGTGAAGATCCTTTGTACCTCCTCATGATGATGAGGGTGATCCGTCCTTGTGTACTCATCATAGCTGAATCCCAGGGATTGAAAGGAGCGGACAAACTCCTCATGGTAGCGATTTGCCACTTCTTCAACCTTTATCCCAACTTGCGCCGCCCGAATCCCGATCGGGGTGCCGTTGCAGTCGCTCCCTGAAACATACAGAACCCTTTCCCCTTTCAAACGGTAATAACGGGCAATGATATCACCCGGCAGCAATGCAGCGATGTGTCCCAAATGCAGGGAGCCATTGGCGTATGGCCAAGCCCCTCCTATAAAAACAGTCATAATGTTTTCCTCCTCGATATAAATAAAAACCCCTCGTCCTGCGGATATCGAAAGACATCCAAGGACGAGGGGTTAAGCTCGTGGTACCACCTTAGTTTATAGCTTGCTCACGCAAGACTACCTCAACAAGTACGGAGCAAGATAAGCCCTTATACCGTGGCAGTGATAACGGACGCCCAACCCCGTTCTACCCTACACCCCATTGGTTCGAGTAGAATGCTCCGAGACCATTTTCCATAGGGAATCTCCCTGCTTCTTTTCAGCTTCCGAAGCTCTCTGATAAGGGGCTTTCACTATGTACTCTTCTCATCAACGCAAATTAGATTTGATTATATTATGCCACTTTTTCAAAAAATTGCAACATTCCCGTCAAGGTTTTACTTCACAGGTTTCGTGGAAAATTGAAAAATAGAACGTTCATTTTAAAATAAAGGAAATGAGGTGATGCCCTGTTGTTTACGCTACAGAAACAATTTAAGCGTCCGAAAGGAATCCTGGGCTGGGTTGTGGGGAAAGTAATGGAGTTTGATAATCGGAAGATCAACAATTGGTCCATCAAACAACTGTCCATCGAAAATGGCGATCGTGTTCTTGAAGTGGGATATGGGCCGGGATATTGTATTAAGCAAATTTCCAATCGATTCCCTGATACCTTTGTGGACGGGGTCGATCTTTCTGAAACAATGAAAGAAGCGGCTGAAAACAAGAATCAAAAAGCTATCGAGAAAGGCAGGGTTCGCCTGTTTGTTCAGGATATCAGTCAATTCGACTTAAACGATGCTCAATACGATCGAATCTTTTCCGTTAATAATTACCCTTTATGGAATGATCAGAAGCAGGCACTCAGCCATTTATACAAGATGCTAAAAACCGGTGGCACCCTCCTTATTACCGTTCAGCCCCGGGGAGATGAAGAGCGGGACAGCAAAGCCCGACGTTATGGTGAAGAAATTTCACAGGCTCTACAGGAAACCGGCTTTAAACATATTTCACTATCCTATAAAGATGTTAGCCCGGCACTGACTGTCTCCATAAAAGGTGTAAAATAATTCATCATATCAAGGAAACAGCCGACCCTTTTAGGATCGGCTGTAGATATATGAATTCACGAGTGAAAAGCTCCTGTCTTTGATGCTCCGATTAACTCCCTGATTTCATCAAATGAGTCTTTTTGAATAAGGTCTATAATTTTACTTCCGACCACTACCCCATCACAGCTTTCACTCATACTGCGGACATGTTCGGGGCTCGATATCCCAAATCCCGCCAGAACCGGAACCGGACTGTTGCTCTTAAGCTTGTTTAAATGACGGGATATATTCTCGGCAAACCCCTCTCTTGTTCCAGTGATTCCATTAATCGTTACGGCATAGAGGAAACCTTCTGTCACAGAGGCTAATTTCTTCACTCTTTCCAAAGGGCTGGTGAGGGTTGCCAATTGGATGATGGCTATTTCTTTTTCCTTCGAAGGCTGCTTAACCAAATCGTAATGCTCCAGTGGCAGATCAGGAATGATCACTCCATCTACACCAGCCTTTTTACAATCGTCGAAGAATCGTTCTACACCATATTTGTAAATCGGATTGATATACGTCATAAATATCAGGGGAATTCCAACTTCTTCCCTTCCCTCCATCAATACGTCGAACACACTTTGAAGTGTTGTCCCCTTCTCCAATGCTCTTTTACCCGCTTCTTGGATCGTCGGTCCATCGGCAACGGGATCAGAGAACGGAATACCAACTTCAATGGCCGTCGCCCCACCTTCTTCAAGTTTCTTTAAAGTTGTTATCAATGTGTCTATGCCACCGTCTCCCGCCATTATATAGGGAATGAACAATTTATTCCCACGCTTTAATTCTGCTTCAAGGCTGCTCTCCAGAAATTTTTTACCCATGCTGACTACCTCCCAATAACTCTTTTACTTGTTCAACATCTTTATCTCCTCTTCCGGATAGACATATGACGATGGATTGATCCTTTGTCATGCCTTCAGCAAGCTTCACCGCATAAGCTACGGCATGGGAGCTTTCGAGTGCAGGAATGATCCCTTCCGTCTGTGATAATTGTTTGAAGGCGTCCAGCGCTTCACCGTCAGAAATGGAAGCATAGCGGACTCTGTCAATCTCTTTTAAATAGCTGTGCTCTGGCCCGACACCTGGGTAGTCAAGTCCTGCAGAAATGGAATGGGCTTCCTGTACCTGCCCTTCTTCATTCTGTAGGAGATACATCATGCTACCATGAAGGATTCCAACAGATCCTTTCGTTAAGGTGGCGGCATGCTTATCTGTTTCAATACCGCTTCCGGCTGCTTCGACACCGTATAAGTCCACTTCTTTGTCTTCAATAAACGGGTGGAACATTCCAATGGCGTTGCTTCCTCCTCCGACACATGCCACGATGGCATTTGGAAGACATTTTTCTTTTTCAAAGAATTGTTTTTTCGTTTCTTTTCCAATGATACTTTGGAAGTCCCGGACCATCTTTGGAAATGGGTGTGGACCTAAAACGGACCCCATTATATAGTGAGTGTCTTCAACATTGGCTACCCAGTAACGCAGCGCTTCATTCACGGCATCCTTCAATGTGGCACTTCCCTGGGTGACGCTGATTACCTTTGCACCCAGCAACTCCATCCTGAATACATTCAGCTTCTGCCTGCGGATATCTTCCGCACCCATGAAAATGACACAATCAAGGTTTAATAGGGCACATACGGTGGCGGTTGCGACCCCATGTTGACCAGCTCCCGTTTCTGCTACGACTTTTCTTTTCCCCATCCGTTCAGCAAGAAGGGCCTGACCGATCGTGTTGTTGATTTTATGGGCACCTGTGTGATTCAAATCTTCCCGCTTCAGATAGATTTTAGCTCCCCCTACCTGCCTGCTGAGGTTTTCTGCAAAGTAGAGAGGATTCTCTCTTCCTACATAGTCCTTCAAGTAACTTTGCAGCTTTTCTTGAAAACGTACATCATTGATTGCTTCATCGTAAGCGGACTCGAGTTCCTGAACGGCTTTCATCAATGACTCAGGAACGAACCTTCCACCGAATTGACCGAATAGGCCTTTATGATCTGGTTGTGCATATAACATTCTTCTTCCTCCATTCACTGTTTTCATTTTATACAAGTACTGATTTCGCTTCCCTAATAAATGCTTCCATCTTTAACCGGTCCTTCTTCCCATCCGTCTCAACCCCACTCGAGACATCCACCATGTAGGGACGGACCTTTGTGATGGCTTCCCTGACATTGTCCGGATTTAATCCTCCTGCAAGAATCAGCTGCTGAGGAATGTTGATGGAATGTGCATAATCCCAATTGAATGTGGTGCCATTGCCACCACGATGGGGTCCCTTTCCGCTATCCAACAAAACCATCTCTCCCGGAAATTCATCGATACCTTCTATATCATTTCTTTCCTTCACCGAAATCGCCTTGATAAAAGGGAGATTGAGAGTTTCACAGAATTCCACTGATTCATCCCCGTGCAGCTGAACATAATCGAGCTGAACGAGATGAAAGATTTCTTCCATTCTTTCTACTGATTCATTTACAAACACACCGATTTTCAATAGATCTGGAGAAACGGATTTGCTGATCTCGGCCGCTTTCTCAACATCGACTTTCCTTTTACTCTCGGCAAACACGAACCCTATCGCATCGGCTCCCGCTTCCAGTGCCCACTCGGCTTCTACTTGTCTTCTGATGCCGCAGACCTTGACTTTCGTCATTTCTTCTCACCTTTTTCAACCTTGAGAGCGGAGAGGGTAGCGGCGGGATCTGTACTTCTCATTAACGTTTCCCCGACGAGGATCCCTTGTGCCCCTGCATCTTTCACTCTCCTTGAATCCGACTCATCTCTGATCCCACTTTCACTAATAAGTACGACGTCCCTTCCCTTCACCATCGATGCCAGTGTTTCAGTGATCAATAGATCCACTTCAAAGGTTTTCAGGTTCCGATTATTCACCCCGATTATAGTGGCACCGAGTTCTAAGGCGTCCATCATTTCTTCCTCCTTGTGAACTTCTACAAGAACCTCCAGTCCAAGATTTGATGCATAAGAATATAATTCCCTAAGTCTGGTGAAATCCAGTGCAGCCACAATTAGAAGAATCACATTCGCCCCTGCATCCCTGGCACGATCGATTTGGATTTCATCGATGATAAAGTCCTTACACAGAATCGGGATCGATACGGATCTTCGAACATTCGCAAGATCCCCCATCCTCCCCTTGAAAAATGGTGTATCCGTCAGAACAGATATGGCGCATGCTCCAGCTTCTTCATAGATAGCGGCCTGTAATTCCGGATCGACTTCTGTCCGGATATCGCCTTTTGATGGTGATGCCCGCTTGATTTCAGCTATGACTTGTAGGGAGGAAGCCGATTTAAGCGTTTCGTATAGTGATGCGGTCGGAATGCTTTGATTATGAAAGGATTGATATCCGGATTGTTTTAAGTTGGTCACTTCTTCTTTCTTCTTTTCAATGATGGTTTCTAAAATGGTTGCCACTCAAATCACCTGCTTTCGTCGTTGTCGGCTATAGTGTACAAGGGATGAGAGCGCGTCATTTGCCCGTCCGCTTTCTATACTTTCCCTTGCCAGTTTCACTCCTTCTGCAAAGGTCGAAGCTTTACCATGAGCAACTAAGGCGATTCCTGCGTTGAATAGGACCGTATCCGTATAGGCTCCTTCTTTCCCTTGTAAGACGTCCTGTAAGATGCGGGCATTGTCCCGTGCATCTCCTCCTTTTATCTCTTCAAGGGTATAAGATGGGAGCCCGACCTCGTCCCCTGATAATGTAAATGAGCTGATTTCACCATTCTCCATAAGGACAAGATGATTTTCACCCGCAAGTGACGCTTCATCCATGTAGTCCGCCCCATTCAAAACGATTGCCCGCTTTCTTCCCAATTCACGTAAGACACGTGCCATCGTTTCCAGCTTATCTCTTCTGTACACCCCGACCAGCTGGGTTTCCAATTGAACGGGATTGGTTAGTGGACCAATCAGATTAAAGATGGTCGGGATTTTCAATTCTTTCCGTACCTTCATGATTTTTTTCAGCCCCGAATGAATATGAGGGGCATAGAGGAAGGCGATATTGGTTTCATTCAGGAGATTTTCTACTTCATCTGCCTGAAAGTCCAATGAGATGCCCAGATGTTCCAACACATCTGCACTACCGGTCCTGCTTGATATGCTCCGATTTCCGTGCTTTGCGACTTTGACGCCTGCCCCTGCCAATACAAATGCGCTTGTTGTACTGATATTAAAGCTCTGCGATCCATCCCCACCTGTCCCGCAGTTATCCAATACATCCTTTACGGTGCTGGTTACGGGTAATGCCTTCTCTCGGAGCACTTCAACCAGGGCTGTCATTTCCCCCACTGTTTCCCCCTTCATTTTCAACAGGGTCAAGAAACAGGCTATTTGACTTTCGGTCGTGTCTTCCTTGAATAATTCCTGAACGGCTCCCCTCATCTCATCTTTTTCTAATGAATGACCATCAGACAGCTTTTGTAGATATCTTTTCACGGTTATTCCCCTTTCTCATCTCGTCTAAAAAGTTTTGAATGATCTTCTTCCCTGTTTTCGTCCCGATGGACTCTGGATGGAATTGAACCCCAAACAAAGGAGATCTCATATGCTTGATGGCCATGATTTCCCCGTCATCCATGGAAAGGGCAACTGTCTCCAGTGGTTCTGGCAGAGTCCCTTTTTTGATGACCAGTGAATGGTACCTCATCACTTCCAACGGCTGTGGCAAATATTCAAATATCCCTTCACCACTATGTTTGATAAGTGAGGTCTTTCCATGCATGACCCTTTCAGCTATTTCAATGGTTGCCCCAAAGGCTGCCCCGATTGCCTGATGACCGAGACAAACGCCGAGAATCGGCACACTAGCGTGAAGATTCTGTATAATCGAGGTGCAAATACCCGCATTTTCAGGCTTACCTGGTCCAGGAGAAAGAATGATCCCTGAAGGATCCAGTTTTTTTATTTCTTCTAATGAAATCGCATCATTCCGTCTGACCACTACCCTTTCACCAAGTTCTTCAATATATTGATACAGGTTATACGTAAACGAATCATAGTTATCAATGAGTAGAATCATCCCGTCACCTCCAATAATGATTTCGCTTTATTCAGCGTTTCTTCATACTCAGATTCCGGATCTGAATCATACACGATGCCTGCCCCTGCTTGAACACTGGCAACACCATCTTTCACGACCATTGTTCGGATCGCCAGGGCAAAGTCCAGATTGCCGTTGACCCCGATATATCCGACAGCACCTGAGTATACTCCACGTTTTGTCGTTTCAAGATCATTGATGATCTGCATGGCCCTGATCTTTGGTGCTCCGCTCACTGTTCCAGCAGGCAAACAGCCTGTTAATGCTTCAAGGGGGGGTACTTCTTCCTTCAATTTCCCCTTCACCTCTGAAACGATGTGCATCACATATTTGTACCTCTCAATGGTTAAGTACTTGGTTAGTCGGATGGATCCGATTTCACAAATCCTTCCGAGATCATTCCTGCCTAAGTCCACAAGCATTCGATGCTCAGCCATTTCCTTTTCATCCGATAGCAGCTCCCTCTCAAGCTTTCCATCTTCTTCATCGGTATTCCCTCTGCGCCTTGTACCTGCAATGGGATTCGTTGTGATCTGACTGCCCTGTACCTTCAACATGCTTTCTGGGGAGGCCCCCAATACGACGTACTCTTCAAAGTCGATGAAGAACATATAGGGTGACGGATTGGATTGCCTCAAGCCTCTATAGAATGTAAAAGGATCTCCGGAAAAGGATGCCTGCAGTCTTTGGGAAAGCACCACTTGAAAGATTTCTCCTTCCTGAATCGACTGCTTCGCTCTTTCCACTCTTTTCATATATTCATCTTTTGACGTTCGAGCATGAAAGGAAAGACGATCCAGTTTTTCTTTGTTTGTGTCCAAATACACATTTGTCAGCTCTTCTTCGGTTTCTTTCACTTTTTCCTGTAGATCCACTCCCATTTCTTCTGTCCATTCATTCATGACAATGATGTATACTTTATGCTCAAGGTGATCAAAGACAATGACTTTTTCATAGAACATGAGATGAATGTCCGGCATCTCCAATTCGTCATCGGGGGTGATGCCGATTTCCTCGTAATGTCTGATCACATCATATCCTACATATCCAACCCCTCCACCTGTAAAAGGAAAGGGTGCATCTTCTAAAGGAACGTGGGGAATAAGGGTTTGAATCATCTCGACGGGGTCCCCTGTTCGTTCCTCTACTCGATCAGTAGACGTTTTTATAATTTGTACGGTATCCCCATATGCTTTACATTCCATGAACGGATCGCTTCCAACAAAAGAATAGCGACCGGATTGTTCGTGTTTCAGCGAACTCTCCAATAAAAATTTCTTCTTCCCCTTTAGGGATTGAAAGAGTGATATTGGTGTGAACATATCACCATTCAATTCTTTCACGACATAGTTCAAATCTTGGTGCTTCATCATTGATATCCTCCCATTCGCTTTCACCTTTTAAAAAGTCCATAAAAAAAGTCCCCTATGAACAGAAATACTGTTCATAGAGGACGATGCTGACCGCGGTGCCACCTCTATTGGGATATACTTATACCCCCTCTTGGTTCAAGTACGGGGTTAATCACCCGATACTCTATCCTTTTAACGGTGGAAATCCGTACGACCCTACTTCATTCAGATCATCTCTCATAAGTCCATTCCAGACAAGCTATCATGCTAAGGTCTCACTGTCCTTAACTCCCTGTTATGCATCACTTGAATGTACTCCTCTTATTCAACGATTTATCAATATAAAAGAATAAAAAAAAGCATCCCAATCCTTATCTTATAAAAAGAAAGGACGGGATACCCGTGGTGCCACCTTTGTTGACTGCTTCAACAGTCCACTCAATCGTATCGGAGCAAAATGCTCTAATACGCGTCTTTTGTAACGATAAGACATTCGCCAAAGCCTACTTCCCTAAGGTTTCGGTTTGGAAGCTCGGAAGTCCATTCCCTAGTACCGATCACACTGGTTCACACCAACCACCAGCTCTCTTAAGTGTCGATTATAGGTACTCCTCTTCGTCAAAGCCATTCGCTCATTTAATTGATTGTTTATTATACTAATCGCTTTTTCTCACGATGTCAACCATTTAATTCATATTCTATTCCAACTTGTGCTGATTGGTTCACACAATGGTGATCATCATGGAATCACAGACTGGTTTATAACCGATATCCATATAGATTTTGTTCGATGTAGGATTATCCAGGTCCGTGTAGAGGGAACAAAAGGAGTGTTCATGCAGTAACAGACGGCTCAGTTCTGCTACAACAGAAGAGGCGTATCCCTTCTTCCTGAATTCGGTTGGGGTATAGACAAAATTTACGGTAATCCCGTTTTCTGTTCTTCTTGCCCCCCTTGCCATGGAAACAGGCTGTCCGGCCACTTCCCAAAAGAACACATAACGTTCATTATGAATCATATCTTTCGCCCTTTTGAGCGCTTCATCACCCGATAAAGTTATGACTTCTGTATCTGCGACAAATTCGCTGATCCACTTGGACAGGAGCCCCTCTTGACCTGAACGAACCGGGACCATTTCCCCTTCACTCAACTGGATATCATTCACTTCATTCAATTGATACACACGTTGGTTCATACGGATGGTGAAACCCTTCCCCGTAGCGTGACACCATGCATGGGTCAGTTGAAGTGCGGTTTCTTTCTCAGCAACAAAACCGGGGATCGTGATCCCGGAATCCTCACAAAACGTATTGAGCCGTTCGGCTATTGCCTGGATGTCATCCTTCCCTACTTTCAGGGTAACGACAAGATAATGAGGAGGAGTCATGATGAATGATCCCACTGCCTTGTCATCCTCATTTTCCACCAAAAGCAGAAGTGGATCTCTATATTTGTCACTTGTTTTCATGGTATTCAATAGTCCCAACGGCAGATTATTCGCTGCCTCATCCTCCATAAGGAGAGAATGAACCTTATCATGGAAGGCTATTGGGTCTTCATACTGTGTCAGCTTATACATATTATCACCCCATCACAACATTCTACATATGAGATCCTGATTCCTGCTTTATATGGGAAGCTTATACCCTGTGATAGAGTGAAAGACATGATACCCACTGACAGACACCCCGATGGTCCCCGCACCTGGGAAGACAGAATCTCCACACATCCAGACATTCTCAAGTGGAGTCCTGTGCGATAGACTGTTGAAGAGAGCGTGATCATTGGTTTGTGGGAATCCCCCTACAATCCCGCCGGGCCGCCCTGTATATCGTTCCCACGCCTTTGGAGCACCCGGGTAGAATTCTATCAGACTACTTCTAATGGTGGGTATGACCATCTCTATTGAATCCAGCATCTTCTCTTTAAGATTCTCCTTGTACCAATCATATTTTTCTCTTGAGTCCCAATTCTCTAATTTTGTATGGGTTGATACCGTCATAGTACGGAATCCTTCCGGCGCGCGCTGCCGGTCATCCGGATGGGATAATGATAAGAACAGATGGTCTCCTTCCGTCATATTACCACTGTTGCTTGTGCAAATTTGCGTAAACAGGGGGAGAGTATTCAGAAGTGATTCTTCTTTCAATAACATATAAAGGGTCATGGTCCCCCACACAGGCTCTCTTTCTTTTCCTTTCAAATAGGTTTTAATCATTGGTGCATATTCGTCAGGGAATAGATTCTTGAGTGACTTGACAGGAACGTTGCATATGACATGATTGGCATGATATTCATTCCCTCTATGATCAGAGACGATCCACTCCTGAAGATGCTCATCACGTGTAATGCTTACCACTTTCCTCCCCAGGGTCGCTTTAACCCCACGCGATACCGATGCATCGACCAGACATTCGGCTATGCGATATAAGCCACCTTCAAGGTAGAAGGCCCCCTCATGATACATATCAAGTGCCAGGCATCCTATCAGTAACGAACATTGGTCGCTCTCCACCTGCATACTGTCGATCAGCTGTCCATCAATAAAATGTTTGAAGGATGTGTGGACATGCAGGTCATGTTTTTTCAGCAGATCGAGCATGGTCTTTTGAAAGCCTGGCAGAAGGGTCAGTGAACCCAGATTCAGGCTCATAATGAGCTCCTTCCACTCTCTTAGCGTCCTCGGCGGAAGGATGGGCAGGGAATCCACGAGTCTCCGTATTTTTTTTGCGATCCTGTACAAATCCTTGAAGTAACAGGCAATTTTATCTGCACGATCAGGAAACGCTTTCATCAACCCATTTACATGCGATTTCCGATTCTGATGGAAAGTTAAGCTAACCTCCGGAAGATGAACGTCCATTACCCGCTCAAGGAGTTGAGTCGACGGCAACTCAATGCCGAGGTACTGGAAGATGCGTTGATGAATACCCCCAGTTTCGAAACCCATTCCAAGAGTCGCCCCGACTGGAAATAACGCTTCTCCCCGTTGGAACTTCCCGGCACAGCCTCCCCATTCCCTTGAAGCTTCAAGGACATGTACATGATACCCGGCACTTCCAAGGAGGGCAGCAGCAGTGAGCCCCCCGATCCCTCCTCCGACCACGACTACAGAATGTTCCATATTCCTTCACCCAATCTGTCATTTATTACTATTCAATGTACTGTATTGCATTAGAAAAGACAAAAATGGATGGGTTACTTAAACCCATCCATCCGAAGTTTCGATTGAGTAGCTAAAGAAGCCAGTACATACATGAAAAAGGAAATGATAATAGGAAAGATGACCGTATTCATATCTAGATAGTTTGGTGCAAAACTATGAAATAAAATATACGCCATCAACCCTGAAACCATGGAAGCAAGCGCACCAGCACTATTTCCCTTTTTCCAGTACAGTCCGAGTACAATTGGCCAGATAAAGACTGCTTCAAGACCTCCAAAAGAAAATAAATTAAGCCAGATAATCAATTCAGGCGGGCTTAATGCCATAAGAAAAACCAATATACCTGTAATACTCGTCACCCAGAAGCTGATCGTCTTGATCTGCTTTTCTTTTGCATCTTTATTGATGAAATTCATATAAACATCTTTCACGATGGCCGATGATACAATCAACAGCAACGAATCCACCGTCGACATGATGGCTGCCATGGGAGCTGCCAGAACAATCCCAGCAAGCCACGGAGGAAGTACCTCAAGCGCAAGGAGAGGCATGACTTTGTCCGCCACTTCGATTCCCGGCAGGACGACTCTTGCCAGAACGCCGATAAGATGCATGCCAAGCATGATCGAACCCACGACAATCGTGCCGATAATCAGTGCCCTGTGCAGAGAACGGGAATTTTTATAGCTCATGGCCCTTACGGCTACTTGTGGAAGCCCAACAACCCCCACTCCCACTAAGATCCAGAAAGACGAAATATACTTTGCACTCAATTCACCGTTCGGTCCATGAGGACTTAGTAAATTCGGATTTTCAGCCTGCAATTCCATCATGATCTTTTCCATTCCTCCACCTGCCATGATAGTAGCAATCAGCAGGATCAATGTCCCTCCAAGCATGACAACTCCCTGGATCGCATCTGTGATGGCCACGGCGCGGAAACCGCCGATCGTCACATACACCAGGACGGAGATGGCAAACAGGAACAGAGCGGTTTCATAGCTCAATCCCGTCAAAGATTCGATTAAACGTGCCCCTCCTACCCACTGGGCTATCATGGCAGAAAATAAGAACAAGATGATACTGATGGCCGAAAGGACCGTTATCTTATTGCTTCCATATCTCCCCTGTAAATAATCGATCAATGTAACGGCTTTATACTTCCTTGACATTATGGCAAACTTCTTACCGAGTATAAGCAGAACAAAATATCCTGTCACAACCTGGCTCATGGCAAGGAGCACCCACGATAGCCCATATGTATATGCAGCACCCGGACCACCGATGAAGCTGCTGGCACTGCCGTATGTAGCAATCATCGTCATGGCGAGGATAAATCCTCCGAGTTGTCGGCTGCCGAGGAAATATTCCTGCACAAATGAATCTGATCTGCTTACAGTTCTAGCGGTATAAATCCCTACTATGAAAATCAAAATCAAAAAGGCAAATAAGGGAATCATTGCCATATTATTCATGACCATCCTCCTCATCACCAAACGGAATATCTGTCAGAAAGTATTTCACCACAATGATCACTAAAAATACCATAAGAAGAAATCCCACAATACAGCTATAGAAGAACCATGCCGGCATCCCTAAGATCCAATCGTACTCCGATACAGGCTGTCCGCCGAGTCCAAATGCAAATCCATACCACCACAAAAAATTTATGAGAACGAGTGCAACACCAATTAATGCTTCGTGGTTGGCGATCCGAAACCGTCTGTCATCCTTATGATTCACTTTCTATTATCCCTCCCCGTAAATAAACATCCTTTAACAATTTACGACATGATGATATGAAATGCAAGAAAAAGCCAGGCCTGAAGCATTGCTCCAGGCCTGGCTCTTTGAACTAATAAAAGGGGGTAATCATGAACCATTCTCTCTATCTGAAAGAGGGGGAACTCTTTTGTTTAATGAGAATGATTTTCAATATCATTGTAATCCCTCCAAAAATAAAAGTCAACACAAAAGTTAATGTCCCTAAAGGAAAAATTTGGTGAACAAAAATAAGAATTGTGGTAAAATTCTAAAATGTACTCACATGTTTATAAGAGAGAGAATGAGGGGGAATGAATGTGAGAGCAAAATTAAAAACATTTGGAATACCAATCGTCTTCATTTTATTACTGATTGGTGCACTTTTCTTTCACCAGCTTCTGAACGTCAAACAACAGCCGGATCCCGATTGGAGCAGATCCATCCCTTTGGGCTATACGTCTGAGGAACGTCCGCTTGTCTTCTATAACGGGGAGGGATTATTCTTAGCAAGCAATGGAAAGGTAGATCAATTTTCGTTCGATGAATCACTTAATCCAAATAAAGAAGGTTCATTGAATATAAGCGTGACAAGGGGCAAGCCTTTTTGGACGGATGGAAATAAGATCATACAAGTGAAGAGTGATCAGCTCATTTCATCCGATGGCACCGGAGACAAGACCATCGATGATAACGTAACGGGAATCAGCACTTCATCAAACACAATCTATTACTGGAAACAAGAAGTCCTGTACTCTCTTTCTCCAGCTGATCTTTCCAGCAAGGAAGTTTACAGATTCCCTGATGAAGTCCTTGATGCCTATGTCGAAAACGACGGAAGTGCCGTAGTACAAATAAAGCAGGATGATACACATGCCCATCTTTACTATTTAGATGAAGAATTACAATTGGTGAAGCAGCCGTTTGCCGTGGTCAAAACAGCGACGAATCATCATATTAACGGGTTATCCTTCATAAAAGAAAACAATCAATTAACACTATTGTACAATGAAGAAATGCGTGCACAAGGTACATTGTCCTATAAGATATGGAAATTGGAAACACCCATGAGCGATATAGGAACGTCGATCATAAAGCCTGCCCAGGTTGCATTTACAAATGACCAATCAGGCTTCAAATTGGAAAGTCCGAGGTCCGTGCAGTTTGCAGACATCGATGGAAAGCGGTCGATCCTCTTCACATCCGAGAGCCACAAAGTAGGCGGACAAAATACCATCAGTCTGTACGTTGCACCTTTCAGTGAATCCAATCAGTTTGTGGCTACTCCTATAAGTACAAGCAAGCACTTTACATATTCACCGCTTCAGATTTCCGATCAAGAAATCGCATGGCTTGATTATGGCGGTGATTATTATGAATTGTTCGGCGCCTCACAGGATGAAAAAGCCATTGTCAAAAGTACGGAATGGTCGAAACGAAGCGTAAAGGAAGCCTTGAACAACTCGGTGCTCATGCTGTTCAGCAGTTTGGTCACTATTTTGGTTTCGTTTTATTGGGTACTTCCTTCCCTGTTTGTCTTGATCCTTCTTTATATGTTCAAACCGAATATGTTTGAAAAAGAAGAAATCAACTGGGTGGAATATTCTTCGATCATTCTATTCATCCTTATGCCACTGACATTCATCAGTAAGGCGATGGGAGATTATTTCTATTTTTCTGCTCCCGGCTATCTCACCTTTACGGGAAGTGAGTATGTATTATTAGCGATAATCAGCATCCTTACTGCACTACTTTGGAAAGTTGGCAGAGATCCGGACTGGGGTACATTCGGAGGAGTATTTTATTTCATGGGAATCTATATTCTTCTATATGTCACTTCCATCGGTCCGTATATCTTTAATTTGTTTTAATACAAAAACGCTCAGGTCTCCTGAGCG
>NZ_BCVQ01000065.1 GCF_001591825.1 Rossellomorea vietnamensis NBRC 101237 | reverse complement strand
GCTACCTTACATGGCTACAAGGTTTACGAAAAGCCTATTTATTTAAAGGAGTTCCCGAAATGAATGTAGAAATGATTAGGAAGCCGTGGTTTAGGGTAAAATCACTGAAAATGCCTATAGGTATATGCACATTGCTTGCGGAATTTTAGTTCTTATGTTTAAACTTATAAACATTAAAGATTCGGAGGGAAACAAATGTCTACTGAATTGTTTATAGAGGAAGCTTCTCTCGAGGCGATAGAAGCAAGTCTTCAACAGCACAAGCAATTTTTTAAGTCCGGGGTGACCCGTCCCCTTCAATACAGAAAAGATTTGTTGGAAAAATTCTCCACCGTCATAAAAAATCATGAAACAGAAATCATCAGTGCCTTGAAAAAAGACTTGAATAAATCCGACATGGAAGCGTATACGACGGAAATCGGCATCCTTCTGGAGGAGATTCGATTCGTCCTTAAGAATATCGATGAATGGGCAGAACCGAAAAAAATGAAAACGGCGAAAACCCATATTGGATCGAAGGCCTATACTGTGCCGGAGCCATACGGAGTCACCTTGATCATCGCACCGTGGAATTATCCGATCCAGCTCGCCCTGGCACCGGTCATCGGAGCGATTGCAGCGGGGAATACAGCAATCATCAAACCGTCGGAGCTCACCCCGACAACTTCTGCATTACTCGCTCAAATGATCAACACGCATTTTGATCCAAGGCAGTTGTTTGTCATAGAGGGCGGAGTGGAGACGACCCAGAATCTTCTCAAACAAGGTTTTGATTATATTTTTTTCACTGGAAGTGTGCCTGTCGGGAAAGTGGTCATGGAAGCCGCGGCCAAGCAGTTGATCCCGGTAACCCTTGAACTCGGCGGGAAAAGCCCGTGTATTGTCGATGAAACGGCGGATATCCCTCTAGCCGCCAAGCGTATCGCTTTCGGGAAAGTGACAAATGCTGGACAGACTTGCATCGCACCGGATTATTTATTTATCCATAAAAGTAAGAAAGATGAATTCATCACTGAATTTAAGAAAACCGTCATTGAGTTTTATGGGACTGAACCTTTGAAAAGCGATAAATTCGGGCGGATTGTCAACGAGCGCCATTTCAATCGTCTGACAAGCTATCTGGAAGACGGGGAAATCCTATTAGGTGGAAATGTTGATCCCGCGAGCTTGAAAATCGAACCGACCTTAATGGAGCCAAGGGATTTTTCTGTACCGGTGATGCAGGATGAGATTTTCGGCCCTGTTTTTCCTGTCATCGAGTATGAGGATCTGGATGAAGTTATCGAGTTCGTGACCGGGCGTCCGAAACCTTTGGCACTCTATTTGTTCACGGAAAACCCCATCACAGAAGAGAAAATCAATGGATCGATTTCCTATGGGGGTGGATGCGTGAATGATACCCTTATGCACATCGTTACGCCTTATCTTCCTTTTGGCGGGGTAGGGGAGAGCGGAATCGGAAATTATCACGGAGAATCAAGCTTTTCGACCTTCTCCCATTATAAGAGCATCTTGAAACAGACGACAAAGTTCGATATGAGCTTCCGTTATCCAAGTGGGAGATTCGGCTTGCAGATCATCAAGAAGTTATTGAAATGAGAAAAGGTGACCCGGGGTGGGTCACCTTTTTAGTTGAGGTTCTTATATTATCTTGTCGGCTCTGTATGCGGTTCTCTTTCAAGCTCTTCCGTCGGTTTGAATAACAGACCAAGGTTGATAAGGCCGGCAATCCCGACTAAACCGTAAACGATACGGGACAATGCCGCATCTTGTCCGCCAAAGATCGCGGCAACAAGATCGAATTGAAAGAAACCGATAAGTCCCCAGTTGATAGCACCAATGATCGTAAGAACCAAAGCAATACGCTGAATACCACTCATGTTGTTTTCCTCCTTCTATTCAATGGCTCATTCATAAGTTTCCCCCTGAGCCCATTCCTATTCATATTGCCCATAGGAAAATTTCCTTGTGCAAGTTCTTTGCAATTTGGGGATGATATATTCGATAATAGAAAATGTGCTAAGAACATTTTGGGTAACGAAATAAATCGGCCCTTATAGAATACAAGGAGGTAACAAACAATGAATGACTTTACATTTTACAATCCGACTAAATTAATTTTTGGTAAAGGACAAGTAGAACAATTGAAAGAATTGGTGCCTCAATATGGTAAAAAGGTGCTTGTCGTATTCGGCGGAGGGAGCATCAAGCGTAACGGACTATACGATCAAGTCATGTCAGTTCTGAAAGGGATTGACAGTGAAGTATTTGAATTATCCGGAGTTGAGCCGAATCCACGTCTTTCTACAGTAAGACGAGGAGTGGAAATTGCTAAGGAGAAGAACATCGACTTTATCCTGGCCGTCGGCGGTGGAAGCGTCATCGATTGTACGAAAGCCATCGCTGCAGGTGCTAAATATGATGGAGATGCATGGGACCTGGTCACGAAGAAAGCATTTGCAAAAGAAGCCCTTCCGTTTGGAACAGTGCTTACTCTAGCTGCAACTGGTTCTGAAATGAATGCAGGATCGGTTATCACGAATTGGGAAACAAACGAGAAATATGGTTGGGGAAGCCCTGTGACGTTCCCTCAATTCTCCATCCTGGATCCTGAAAATACGTTTACCGTGCCAAAGGATCACACCATCTATGGCATGGTGGACATGATGAGTCACGTGTTTGAACAGTATTTCAATAATGCTACAAACACACCGCTTCAAGACCGCATGTGTGAATCTGTTCTGAAAACAGTGATCGAAACAGCTCCGAAGCTGATCGATGATCTTGAAAACTATGAGCTTCGTGAGACGATTCTGTACTCCGGTACGATCGCCCTTAACGGAATGCTGCAAATGGGTTATAACGGTGACTGGGCAAGCCATAACATCGAGCATGCCGTGTCAGCCGTATATGACATCCCTCATGCCGGTGGACTGGCAATCCTGTTCCCGAACTGGATGAAGCATAATCTGAAAGTGAACCCATCACGATTTGCCCAAATGGCTGAACGTGTATTCAACGTAGACCCAGCCGGCAAATCGGAAGAAGAAGTGGCACTTGAAGGGATTGAAAAGCTTCGCGAATTCTGGTCAAGCCTCGGTGCACCTACACGTCTGGCGGACTATGACATCGATGACAGCCAATTAGACCTTATGGCAGACAAAGCCATGGTCAACGGCGAATTCGGTAACTTCAATAAACTAAACAAAGACGATGTTCTTGCAATTTTAAGAGCATCTCTATAATGTAGTGGGGAGGGACGGACCTTGGTGAGAGAGGTCCGTCCCTCTTTTTTGTAGAGTGGTTATTGGTGTTGGTTGGCGGTGGTAGGGTTTTGGGAAATAAAGTTAATTGGCTGGATTTTATGCTTTTTTGGCTGGATTCTTGAGTGAAACGGCTGGATGTGAGGACGTTTCGGCTGGATTCCCCCACGCTTAGCAGGTGGAAGCATCATAACCCCTCCACAAATCCCTAAAATATCAGGGTTTCTTTCCAAATAACTAGGGGAATATAAGCGAGTAAGGCATCAGTGGATAAAAAGTTTCTCATGCACACGCTTACATAGAGGGAGCTTTCTTGATTCTCGGGTCAGCTTTCGATAAAGTGAGATAGAAGAAAATATTTTAATCGGAGGATGGTTATGACACACATTCGTTTTGATTATTCAAAAGCGTTATCGTTTTTTGGAGAACACGAACTTACATACTTAAGTGATGCGGTTAAGGTTGCCCATCATTCACTACATGAACAAACAGGTGCCGGGAGCGACTTCCTTGGTTGGATCGATCTTCCTGTAGATTACGACAAAGAAGAATTTTCACGCATTCAGAAATCAGCGGAGAAAATCAAGAATGATTCCGATATCCTTCTTGTGATCGGTATCGGCGGATCGTACCTCGGGGCCCGTGCGGCGATTGAGATGCTAAACCACAGCTTCTATAACGCTCTTCCTAAAGATAAGCGTTCCACGCCACAAGTGTTATTCGTTGGACAAAACATCAGTTCCACATACATGAGAGACTTAATGGACCTTCTTGATGGAAAAGACTTTTCTATCAATGTCATCTCAAAATCAGGTACAACGACAGAGCCTGCACTCGCTTTCCGTATCTTCCGCAATATGTTGGAAGAAAAGTACGGAGTGGAAGAAGCACGTAAACGTATTTATGCCACTACGGATAAATCCAAGGGTGCACTGAAGACGCTTGCAACGGATGAAGGGTATGAAACATTCGTTGTTCCTGATGATATCGGTGGACGTTATTCTGTACTGACAGCAGTAGGATTGCTTCCAATCGCCGTCAGCGGAGTGGAAATCGAGACGATGATGAACGGTGCTGCACAGGCCCGTGAAGATTTCAGCAAATCCGAGCTGACTGAAAACGCTGCTTATCAATATGCTGCTGTTCGTAATGCACTATACAACAAAGGCAAGACAATTGAAATGCTCATCAACTATGAGCCGGGATTACAATACTTTGCTGAATGGTGGAAGCAACTGTTCGGTGAAAGTGAAGGGAAAGACCAAAAAGGGATTTATCCTTCTTCTGCAAACTTCTCGACAGACCTTCATTCTCTTGGACAATACGTTCAGGAAGGACGCCGTGACATTTTCGAAACAGTCATCAAGGTTTCAGAGCCCCGTCATGAGCTGAAAATCGAGAAAGCGGAAAGTGACCTGGATGGATTGAATTATCTTGCAGGTGAAAGTGTGGACTTCGTGAACAATAAAGCATTTGAAGGTACACTGCTTGCCCATACAGATGGAGGGGTACCTAACCTGATCGTGGAAATTCCTGCAATGGATGCCTACACATTCGGTTACCTTGTGTACTTCTTCGAGAAAGCATGTGCCATGAGTGGATACCTTCTTGGTGTGAATCCATTCGATCAGCCGGGAGTGGAAGCATATAAAGTGAATATGTTCGCCCTTCTTGGTAAACCAGGCTTTGAAGAGAAGAAAGCCGAGCTTGAAAAACGCCTGAAATAATGAACAAGAGCACTGAGTAAATCTCAGTGCTCTTTTTACATTTTTCTTTTCTTTTAGGAGAAACTATCCCTAAAAGAAAGGGGATGCATCCACGTGATTGAGCTTTCATCAAGCATTGAAGGACAGCATTATCAACTGTATAAACTGGAACAGCTATTAAAACCGCTTGGATATTCGATCGGCGGTAACTGGGATTACGATCACGGCTACTTCGATTATAAAATTGATGACGAGGTCGGGTATCAATTTTTAAGAGTGCCGTTTACCTCAGTAGACGGGCAACTGGACTCAAGGGGAGCTACCGTTGAATTCGGTAAACCGTTCCTTCTTTCTCATAAGTATCAGATTGGCCTGGACGATTTTGCGTCGACAGGGAACTTTTCCGGTTCTGTCAATCAATTTTCAGAGCCACAGGATCCTGATGCAAGTTTTCCTGAAAAGTACATTGCCGTTGGGAAGGAACTTGTGAAGGAACTTGAGACCACTCTGTTTTCTAGTTAGAAATTACAAGAAGTTCGTCTGATTCTTCAACAATCGTCGTTAAAGGAGGATTCACGGATGTGTTTTCTCCTTTTTTAATGCCAAGAAGGATGATGTTGTGCTTAAGTAGGTGTCCACTAAGGGAGTGGAAGTTTTCATTGATGTACTCTTTTGCAACAGGGATCAGCTTCAGATTATTTCCTTTAAGGTGATTCAACAGCTTTAAGATCGTTTTGGACATCCCCTGGGATATGATGCTATTCATCATTACGTAGCTTGTCTGCATATTGGTCTGGATGACTTCATCGGCACCGGCCCGTTTCGCATTCGCGACTTGATCCTTCTGGAGAATTTCGACCACAGTATATAGTCCGGGGTGATTTCCTTTAATGGCAAGGAGGGTCAGGACCGAATTCATATCAGAAGTCATTTCGTCTTTATTTTGATCGGCCGTGATGATGGCAATCGATGCTTCATTCAAATTGGCTTTCTTCAGGATGGAATCCTTGAAAGGAGTCCCCTTTACAAAATGGATATGATGATTGTTATAGGGGTTCTTTTGGAGGGTTTCATCGACCAGGATAATATCACAGGTTGACTGAAGGGAGGTCAGCTGATTGATCACTTCCCGTGCACGCTCATTCCAGCCTACGATGATGACATGTTCTTTTCCTTTAAATGTTGCCTTTCCTTCAAGATAAGCATTCTGGGTCATGACGGTTTCTGCTGCCAGTGTGACAAAATAGGTTGAAAGGAAACCTGCACCAACCAGGATGAGTACGATCCCAAGCAATCGTCCTTCCCAAGTTAATGGGACGAAATCTCCATAACCTACGGTGGACGTTGTAATGATGGCCCACCAGATCCCGTCAAATAAAGAAGGGAAAGTATCAGGTTCTATAAAATGAATGACTGTGCCGAAAGATAGCATCAGCGTGATGGCAATCATGAAGATCCGAATAACTAAGGGCCAGCGCAAGAACCCATGAAACAATTGCTGTACCATTCTACCAGCTCCTTTTTCATATGCACTGACCATTATTTCCTATTCAGGTTCTTCTAAAACTCAGAAAGCCATTCTTTCTTCAATAAACTGTACATATATGCGTCAAATGCCTGGTCATCCTGTAGGATATATTCCCTCAGCAAACCTTCCTGCTTGAATCCAAGCTTCTCCACTACCCGGGCCGATGCCTTATTATAAGGAACGATCACTGCTCCTATACGAATCATTCCTTTTTCTGAAAAAAGGTAAGAGAGTAGTGGGGCCAGGGCTTCACCCATGATTCCCTTACCCCAATGCCCGGGATGCAGGTCATATCCGATTTCGCAGCGTTTATAAGCCTTCGAAATGCCATGGAACCCGCATGTCCCGATCATCTTGTTGGAATCTTTCTCCACGATGGCCCAGCGCATGGGGCCGCCTGATTCCAGGTGCTTTTCATAGTTTTCAACCATGCTGACCGCAACGTCTTTTGATTCTATCGGACTCATGCCGAAATAGCGGAGAACGTCCACGGACGTATAAAGTTCATAAAGAAAATCGACATCTTCCATTGCAATCTGTCTTAGAACCAATCTCTCTGTTTTAAATTCTGGATATTTTTCCATATTTATCAACCCCTTTATAGAAGAAAGTATACCATGGAAAAACCCTTGGCAGGGGGCTAATATCATCTGCACGAAAAAGCCTCTGCCGAATTGGACAGAGGCTCCTTCACTATGACTTAAATCCTGCAGTTGGCTGTGCGTTCCACCCTTTTTTTGAATGAAATGAACCGTCCTTCACGTCTTTCAAAAGGGAGGCATCACATTCTGAAACAGATGATTGACCTGAAAGGGCCAATGTTAAATCGAGATCGGCCAATATATTCCGGAGCACTTCTTTCACCCCTTGTTCACCTGCCAGGGTCAGACCGTACATATAGGGCCTGCCTATGAGAACGGAATCTGCTCCGAGGGCAAGGGCTTTTACGACATCGGCTCCACGCCGGATCCCGCTGTCAAAGAGCACAGGGATACGCCCGTTCACGACGTCGCATATGACGGGCAGGGAGTCTAAGGCTCCGATGGCCCCGTCAACCTGTCTTCCACCATGATTGGATACGATAATTCCATCCATTCCCCGGTCGATGGCAAGCTTGGCGTCGTCGGGATGGAGAATGCCTTTCAGCAGGATCGGCAGACTCGTATGTTCACGCAGAAAGTCCAAGTCATCCCATGTCAGTCTTGCATTGCCAAACACTTGGGACCAGAGGATAGCAGCTGCATTCCGGTCGACTTCAGGGGGGTCTTTCAATTTTGAACGAAAGACAGGATCGCTCACGTAATTACCGACTCCTTCTCCCGACAAAAAGGGAAGATAGGCGTTTTCAAGGTCGTATTCACGCCACGCCATCATCGGGGCATCAAGGGTCACGACGATAGCGGAGTATCCTGATGCTTCAGCCCTCTGAAGCATACTTGCTGCAATCTCAAGGTCATTACTCCAATACAGCTGAAACCATCTTGGGGATTCCCCCATGACGGAAGCGATATCTTCCATGGAGTAAGTGGACGCTGAACTTGCAATGAACGGGACATTCATGGATGCCGCCGCGCGGGCTGACGCCAGCTCCCCATCAGGGTGAACGATGGATTGTACTCCGATCGGTGCAAGGAGGAGGGGGGAGGAGTAGGTTTCCCCGAATAAAGTCACGTTCAGGTCGCGGTTCTCGACATTATTCAGCATACGGGGAACGATCTGCCAGCGGTCGAGGGCACTCCTGTTCGCGTGCATCGTCCCCTCACCGCCTGCACCACCCGCCACATAATAAAACGGGCCGTCCTCAAGCTTTTCCCGTGCCATTTGTTCCAGCTCTTCAAACCGGAAAGGGATGGAGGGACGGACCTTCCTTTGATAAATTTCATTTTGGACTTGGTTTCCATACTGATTCATGATCTTTGTTCTCCTTTCATCTCTGCCGGAAGAAATGCAATCGTCAAAAGGAAGCGTATGTAATCGGCGTGCTTTTCCTTATAAAGAAAATGGTACTTACAGTATTCAGAAAAGTCAATTAAATCACACGCAAAAAAGAGACCGGTCTTATGACCGGCTCCCAGTTTATATCCCAACCTGCTTTTTGATCGCATCCAATCGTTTATCCAGCTCATCAGAAACGGTTTTCACTTCTTCGTGCTTATTTGACTCCAGGTCATTCAGGTAGTTCCTGATTTTCTCTTGTCGGTCATCGAGGAGAGAAGAGATGGCAGAGCGTTCCTCTGAATCAATGAGCTCCTCTTGTTCCAGGCGATTGAGTGTCTGGATCATCCTGTTTTCTTCATTCCGAATCATCGTTTGATAGGTAGAGACGATATCCCTCAAGGCATTATAATGATCGACTGTCGTCCAAACATTATCACTGAACCGATTGACAGCCCACCATCTCCACGTATTTTTATTGATGACTTCTTTCCACACGTTCTCAATTTCAGACAATTGTTGTTTCGATTTCACAGAGGAGTACTCTCCGCCACCGGCCTCTGCCACCTTCTTCAATTGCCCGTCGGCTTCTGAGTCCACATCGAATCCGATAATATTGATTTTGACATTGGTATTGTCCGCCTTCACCTTTTTGGCAGCAGCCACGGGATCCCCATCGCAGGTTTCGATTCCATCGCTCACGACATAAATGAAGTTCTCCGTCTTTTCGTCACTATGGGAACTAAGTTGTTCGTTGGCCAATTCGATGCTTGATGCCAGTGGGGTCCAGCCCTTCGGATCGAATTTCTTCAGTGATTCCGAGAAGGCGCCCTCATCATACGGTTGAAGGGGATAGATAGACTCGACTGCCTTGCACGACTTCTCTTTATCGGCATCACTGCCAGTTCCCTTATGTCCGAACGCGATCAGGGAAACATTCACGGATTCGGGTAACTCCTTTGCGAGGCTTTTCAGGCTATCCTTGGCAAGGGACATCTTGCTTTCACCATCCACGTCGGCTTTCATACTTCCGCTTGAATCGATCAACAAGGCGACATTCACCTTTTTGTCTTCTTTTTCGGTGATTTCATCCATCGGGACATCCTGCAGAAGTCTGCCATCGGGAAGCTTCATTTCCTCATATACGACCTCATAGTTTTCAAGCTCAGAGGCAATATCACCGTACCCCGTCTGGAGGCTTGAGAGGATGGACTGTGTCCAATTTTGTTCGGTCCATTTCTCCGTTTCTTTTGTAACGATGTTCTTCATATATTCATCGATGGCCTTCCCTGTAGCTTTTTTATAGGCTTCGGGTTCTTTGGACCAGCTTTTCTTTTCTATGTATTTTTGATAGAGTTCGCCCTCATCCTCATTGATCCATTCTTCCGGGGTATTTGATAAGTCCACATCCTTGGAAGCTTGGGCAGGTTGACCGGGATCCTGTCCGCCTTTTTCCTTAGAAGCGGCATTTTCTGCATCTCCCTGACATCCTGTTAGAAGGAGGAGTAACAAGGCTAAACGAAATAGAGGCTTTATGGGTTTCATATCATTCTCCTTTTGCCGATAGAGTCATACAACGTCATATTTTATCCATAAATTTACTTTTTATCTACTACCCTTAGAACTAGGACAATAAACCCATTTTTGACACAATAAAAAGGCGTCCTTATTTACATAAGGACGCCTTTTTATGAAATTTCGGTATGGAGCATAGCGGGATCGAACCGCTGACCTTTTGGCTGCCAGCCAAACGCTCTCCCAGCTGAGCTAATGCCCCGTGATTCGGTCAAGATTTATTATAAGAAAGTTCAGAGTGTTCGTCAATGCTTTTTTAAAATTATTTTTTATCAATGGGAAGCGGCGTCAGGTGCCCCGCCGCCGCTTGCCGAATATAGCCCAGCTTTCATTCGTCACTTCACTTCTTTATTTGCTAATTCCAACCCTTTTACGAGAGCGAAAGCTTCTTCATCAGCGATCACCGTTACATGGTCATGGTGATTCAGGATGGAAGCAGGGAAGCTTTCGGAAATAGTACCTTCTACTAATTTTCTTAGTGCTTCCTGTTTCGCTTCGCCTGAAACAAGGAGGAGAATTTCCCTGCTTTTCATGATTGAAGCGATTCCCATCGTTATTGCATGTGTCGGTACTTCGTCGATCGATTCAAAATAACGGGCATTTGCCTCTCGTGTAGATTGAGTCAGTTCTACCACATGAGTATTGGATTCAAATGGTGTACCCGGCTCATTGAATCCGATATGCCCATTGCTGCCGATCCCCAATACCTGGATGTCGATGCCGCCGTGGGAACGGATTTTTTTCTCATACACATTGGATTCTTTTTCGGCGTCGGCTGCCTCTCCGGAAGGGATATGGGTGTTTTCCAAATCGATATCAATGTGTTTGAATAGGTTCTCATTCATGTACTGGTAGTAGCTGTTCGGGTGTTGACGGGGGAGTCCGATGTATTCGTCCAGATTGAAGGAAGATACATGTCGATAAGACGTCCCGTTTTGCTCATGGTCTTCTATCAGTACCTCGTAAAGCCCTTTTGGGGTGCCTCCTGTAGCCAGTCCCAGGGTCAGATTTTCAGATGATTTCACTTTGGATAATAGATAGTCTGCAGCGACTTGACTCATTTCCTGATAGTCTTTTACTTCAATTAGTTTCATGAGTGTCATCCTCTCGGGTATAGGCTATTTTTCCTTTGCATATCGTTGTGAATACGTCTTTGTTTTCATCCAATAGGACGATGTCTGCATCTTTCCGGAGGGCAAGGCTTCCTTTCCGGTCAAAGATGTTTAATTGTTTGGCGGGATTTTCTGCGGTCATTTTAATCGCACTTCTCATATCACCTGTAGTGAATGATTGGATATTCGAAAAGGCATCCTTCATTTTCAGGACGCTTCCTGCCAATGTGTCTTCATCTAATAGGGCCTTGCCGTCCTTGACCGTCACCATCTGACCGCCGAGATCGTACTGACCATTCTTCAGACATTTCGCCCTCATGGAATCGGTGATAAGGATCAAGCGTTCATCTGTGATTTGATTGAAAGCGAGTTGAATCACTTCAGGGCGGACGTGGATGCCGTCTGTAATCAATTCCACCATAAGTTCCTGTCTCAGGAAGGATGCCCCAACAATTCCGGGCTCACGATGATGCAGGCCTGACATTTGATTAAATAAATGAGTCACATGGGACAAGCCGGCATCGATGGCTTCCCCGACTTCATCGAAGGTTGCACTGGAGTGGCCCACTGAAGAGATGATTCCGTTTTCTTTTAAGTAAGAGATCAATTCATGATCCTCATCAAGCTCGGGGGCGAGGGTGACTAATTTTATTTGGTTTTGAGAGAGTGTCTGCCAGCGTTTAAATGTGTCGACGCTCGGCTTTTGGATTCGATCGAGAGGCTGTGCGCCTGCCCGGGCAGGATTGATGAACGGTCCTTCCAGGTGAAGTCCGAGAATTTCCGCCTGCCCGCCTTTTTGATGATGGGCCATATAATCTGCGGTATTCTTCAATGCTTTTTCGATTGACTCGGACTCTTCTGTCATGGTTGTGGCAAGGAAGCTCGTCGTTCCTTCTTTCGGGAGAGTCCCGGTCATCGTATCAAGGGCTTCCCTGGTCGCATCCATCGTATCGGCTCCATTTACGCCATGGATATGAATATCTATCATTCCCGGGACCACACTATACCCATGGGGAAGGGAAATCACTTTAAACTCTTCTGTACCGGTCAAACGGGAGCGTTCACCCAATTCGGTGATCATGCCATTTTCTATTTTGATATAGCCTTTTTCATACACTTTATCTTCTGCATAGATCGTTCCATCCAGTATCAGCAGTTTTTCTATATTTGAGGTCATTGAAATCACTCCTTGTGTACTTTACCATTCTACAATACCATCAGTAAGTATAGATGTCTATACCAGTTGGAGGTTTGAGTGAACATTTCATATCTAAAATTAACGCGGGAACCTATTCAACTCTATAAAGTAATAAGTTCCCATGAATTAATTGGTATAGACATCTATTCCTTTTTAATGATATGATTTTGCCTAAGCGCTTTCAATTGAAACTAAAGGAGAGAATAGTATGTTAGGTTTTTTACAACGAATCGGTAAATCACTCATGCTTCCCATCGCGGTTCTTCCGGCAGCAGCCTTATTGCTGCGCCTGGGTCAGGATGATCTATTAGGAATTGCGTTCATGTCTGAAGCAGGAGATGCCATATTTAAGAATTTAGCTTTAATCTTTGCGATAGGTGTAGCCATCGGATTTTCAAAAGACGGGAATGGTACAGCCGGATTGGCTGGTGCCATTGGTTATTTGGTACTGACGGGCGGTTTAAAAGCCCTGGATCCCGATTCCAATATGGCGATTTTCGGAGGGATTATATCCGGAGTCGTGGCAGGCTTATTATATAACCGTTACAATGATATTAAACTTCCGGCATGGCTCGGATTTTTTGGAGGCAGACGTTTCGTTCCCATTGTGACGGCTGCATCCATGGTTGTACTCGCAGGGATTTTCGGTATCATCTGGCCACCGATCCAGAGCGGGATTAATTCCATCGGTGAATGGATCATCGGTGCAGGTGCGACGGGAGTGGGTGTGTTCGGCCTGCTGAATCGTCTCCTGATTCCGGTTGGACTGCATCATGTATTGAATACCCTTGTCTGGTTTGAATTCGGTACATTCAAAGATGCAGCGGGTGAAGTCGTGAAAGGGGATATTCCCCGCTTCTTCGCAGGAGATCCTACAGCCGGGACGTTCCAAACCGGCTTCTTCCCGATCATGATGTTCGGTCTTCCGGCAGCGTGTCTTGCCATGATCGTGACAGCAAAAAAACATCTGCGCGCCAATGTAGCAGGTATGTTAATCGGACTCGCCGTCACTTCTTTTTTAACAGGAATCACTGAGCCGATAGAATTCAGCTTCATGTTCTTATCTCCTGTCCTTTACGGGATTCACGCTGTCCTGACGGCGAGCTCTATGGTCGTTACCTATGTACTTGGGATTCATCATGGTTTCGGTTTCTCGGCGGGTGCCTTTGATTACATCCTTAATTTCAGCATCGGTCAGAAACCTTGGCTGCTACTCGGAGTCGGGATTCTTTACGGGATCATCTACTTCCTGCTCTTCACTTTCTTGATCAAGAAGTTCAATTTGAAGACTCCGGGTCGTGAAGATGATGAAGATGTGGTGGCACCAGATAAAGGTTCAGTCGGGAATGGTAAGTACGAAATCATGGCTTCTCACTTCCTCCAAGATCTGGGTGGAAAAGAAAATCTGGTCGTCATTGATAACTGTGCCACACGATTACGTCTCGAAATCAACGATGTCACACGGGTAGACGAAAAAGCGTTAAAAGCTCACGGGGCGAAAGGTGTGATGAAGGTAAATAATCGGAACCTTCAAGTCATTGTGGGAACGGATGTAGAATTTGTCGCAGACGAGCTGAGAAAGCTGAAATAAATGGAGAGGACAGGGTTTGTCCTCATCGCATTGTTGTCTGTTATATACATGCCAGATATAATAAAATAAAACCCGTTAGATCGAAAGGAGAACCGTTCGTGGTTAATAAAAATTCTCCTCTTCCTTTGTATTATCAGTTAGAAGAACACCTTAACCATTTAATACAGTCTGAAGAGCTAAAACCGGGGGACGCCCTGCCATCGGAACGGGAGCTTGCTGAGTCATTTAAAATCAGCCGGATGACCGTGAGACAGGCGATTACCAATCTGGTGAATAAGAATGTCTTATATAGAGAAAAAGGGCGGGGCACATTCGTCTCCCACCGGAAAATCGAACAAAGCCTCCAAGGACTGACAAGCTTTAGCGAAGATATGAAAAGCAGGGGACTCGAGCCTGGCAATAAATTATTGCATTTCGAAATTTCCCCGGCATCGGAGGATATCCGGGAGCTTCTTTCTCTGGAGGAAGAAGAACTTGTTTATACGATGAAACGGATCCGCCTTGCAAACGGCGAACCGATGGCCTTGGAGACGAGTTATATACCCGTCAGGCTGCTTCCTGGATTGAATCAGGAAATATTGGAGAAATCCCTGTACCATTATATCGAAAGAGAGTTGAACCTTCACATCAGTCATGCCACCCAATCGGTGGAAGCGGCACTTGTGACAGAAGCGGATACAAAGCATCTGAAGGTAAAAAGCGGGGAGCCGGTGCTCTTCATCCAACGGGATTCATTTCTGGAAGACGGAACCCCTTTTGAATTGGTACGATCCGTATATCGGGCAGATAAATATAAGTTTAAGATCAACCTGGACAGAATGTGAAAAAAGAGCAGGACCCCATTGCTATGGAGGTTCCTGCTCTTTTTTGATTACAGTCCTTTTGTTAAAAGGGGGATCCGCATTCGGTACTTCTCGATCAGCTTTTCGTTATGATCACCCGCACCGTCCACGTTTCCACTTATGAAGATAGGCGGCTCATATCCTCCATCCGCCATATGTTCGATGGCACCGGCCATGATGTTATTCAAAATCGCAGCTCCGATGACGGTTGATGAAGGTGAAAATGGAACCGCCACCCTTTCGTGGGTCATAACAGCGTCCCCTACGACGGAGTGGTTGTTAATGGCAAGATCCACCACTTCACTAAGGAATTTCCCGCTCGGGTGTCTGGATGTTTCTTTTTCTACATAGTCAAAGGAACTGATGGAAGCGACATAGGTATTGTTTTCCTTTGCATAAAGGGCCGCTTCGATAGGGACGGGGTTCTTCCCTGAGGTGGAAAGGACGATCACCACGTCTTGAGGTTGAATATCCTGATCATTCATGAACTCAGACGCATATCCTTCTGCTCTTTCTAATTGAGAAGAACGTACGGCGCCTTCGTGGAGCATGAGGGGCTCGATCAAGATCGGATTGATCGGAACCAGTCCACCTGCCCTGTAGAACACCTCTTCAGAGAGGATGTGAGAGTGGCCGCACCCGAAAAGGTGGATGATGCCGTCCTGTTGGATGCAGGAAGAAATGCGTTGGGCAAGACTGGCCATTTTGTCTCCTTCTTCCGTTTGCACCACGTGAAGTTTTTCCTGGATTTTTTCAAAATATGTAGGTATCATTCTGTTCCCGCTTTCCGTTTTTCTTTCAGCATACCATAATGTTAATGAAAAATTTCAATCTTCCCCCATGTATGAGGGGTGAGGGTTTGATATATTTAAAATAGAACCGAAAAACGAGGGGGAAACGCGATATGAAACAGGGAATCATCTCACTGGGAGAAGCACTGATAGACTTCATACCACTAGATGAACAAAATATGACCTATCAAAAGAGTCCAGGTGGAGCACCTGCCAATGTAGCGGTAGGACTGGCCCGTTTAGGGACTAAATCTACCTTCCTGGGAAAAGTGGGAGAGGATGTATTAGGACGATTCCTGAAGGACACCCTTAAAAATTATGGGGTGAGAGTCAATCAAATGCTATCGACTCCTGATAACCGAACCGGCGTTGTGTTCGTAACCAACCGAGAGGAGGGGGAGCGCAGCTTTGACTTTTATATTGATCCGAGTGCAGATCGATTTCTTCAGGTGAGTGATATAGATGAAGAGGACCTCGTTACCCATAAGATCCTTCACTTTGGGTCGATTTCAATGATCGGTTCGCCGGCGAAAGAAGCGACGCTTCATGCGGTGAAAGTGGCGAAAGACAATGGTTTATGGATATCGTATGATCCGAATTTACGCATAGGATTATGGGATTCTGAAGAAAATGCCCTGGAAACGATCAAGAGTATGCTTTCTGAAGTGGATATATTAAAAATCTCAGACGAAGAGCTTGAATTCATTACCGGTGAAAAAGAAATTGAAGCAGGAGCGGCAAGATTAAAAGCATACAATATCCCTCTTTTGATCATCACCATGGGTGCACAAGGGAGTACTATATATGTTGGAGATGACTGCAGGTATATTCCTGCGATGAAGGTAAAAGCAGTGGATACAACCGGGGCAGGGGATGCATTTGTATCGGGGATACTCCATTCAATAGATAGATACCAAGGGGAAATTGAAGGCCTATCCCTGGAAGAAGCGGTTCACATGGCTCAATTTGCAACCGTATCAGGAGCACTCGCAGCTTCAACAAAAGGAGCCATGACAGCTTTGCCTACCTTGGAAGAAATAAAGCAGCATTTAGAAAAGTAGAATTCCCACTATGCAAACAACCCGAAAGAGAGTGCCGGACCGGCACTCTCTTTCCCTTTTTCAATTGTCTCGAAAGATGTTATAGTAAGATAATATAAAATTGGATTTCCTGAAAGGATGTTCTTTATGAGCTATAAAATGATTGTACTTGATTTAGATGATACATTATTACGGGATGACCAAACGATTTCAAAACGTACGAAAGACGCACTCATACAGGCACAGGAAGCCGGAGTGAAAGTCGTCCTTGCATCTGGACGTCCTACCCAGGGAATGCGTTGGGTAGCAGAAGAATTGAAACTTGATCATTACGGAAGCTATATCCTACCTTTCAATGGATCGAAAATCATAGATTGCAAGACAAATGAAGAGAAATACAGCCGAACCCTTACAGCTGAAACGGCTCATTCCTTATATGATTTAAGTAAGCGTGAAGATGTAGGTATTCTGACTTATGCAGAAGATGCCATTATAGTAGAAGAAACGAATCCATTCGCTTCCATAGAAAGTGACTTGACAGGCCTGCCGGTGAAGGTCGTTCCGGATTTTAAGGAAGCGATCACGGGTCCGGTCGTGAAAGCTCTTATGTTGAAAGAAGCCGATCATTTGGCGGAAGTGGAGAAAAAGCTCCAAGCCGAGCTTGATGGTGAACTTAGCGTGATGCGATCGAAGCCATTCTTCCTTGAATTCACCCAGCTGGGTGTCACAAAGGGAGCCAGCCTCGACTATCTGATCAAACCAATGGGAATCAAGCCCGAGGAAGTCATGGCCATCGGGGACAGCTACAATGATCTGACCATGATTGAATTTGCCGGCCTCGGAGTCGCCATGGGTAACGCCCCGGATGACATTAAGGAGAAGGCGGATTACGTTGCAGCTTCCAATATGGAGGACGGAGTAGCAGAAGTGGTCGAAACATTTGTGTTGAATGAACTGTCCAAAATCTGATTGTGAAAGGA
>NZ_BCVQ01000064.1 GCF_001591825.1 Rossellomorea vietnamensis NBRC 101237 | reverse complement strand
CCCATCACCATCTATCGCCCTCACTCATAGACAGAGCTTTGGCAGTCCCTTATTTAAGAAAACATCAATCTTTGTCTAAAGAACTTTTTATTATGGCTTCCGTTTCCTTGCTCATTACAGGAATATTTCATCCCGGCTTAAAGGAGATATCATCATGAAAGGAGAATTAGTAAGATAGACATAGAAAATCAGACATTTTTTGTAAACGCTTACTATTTTGAGGGGAGAGATCGAATATGATGCAAACACCTCTGCTATTGACACAAATGATTGAACGAGCCGAAAAGTATTTTCCCAAGAAAGAAATCGTATCCCGGACAGAGTCGGGTATCAACCGCTTCACATACAAACAGTGGGGTGAGAGAACGCGGAGGCTGGCAAGCTCCCTGTCGAAACTCGGTGTTGAAGAAGGAGACAAAGTCGGTACACTCGCTTGGAATCATCATCGTCATCTGGAAGCGTACTTTGCGATTCCTTGCAGCGGAGCCGTATTACATACAATCAATATCCGCTTATCGCCACAACATATCGTTTACATCATCAATCATGCCAAGGATCAAGTATTGCTCATCGACCCGGACATCGTCCCGCTCATTGAAAAGGTGAAGGACCAGATCCCTACGGTTAAAGCCTTCATCGTCATGACCGACGGAGAGTTACCCGAGACGACCCTCGAGCCTGTGTATCATTATGAAAGTTTGTTGGAAGAGGGGGATCCATCGTTTCAATTCCGCAACGACATTGATGAAAATGCCCCTGCTGGAATGTGTTACACGTCGGCCACGACCGGAAATCCCAAAGGAGTCATCTATTCCCATCGGGGCATCGTGCTCCATGCAATGGCACTCGGGCTGGCTGATACAACAGGCGTAAGTGAAAGGGACGTTGCCCTGCCGGTGGTGCCGATGTTCCATGTGAACGCCTGGGGACTCCCATTTGCGTCGGTTTGGTTCGGTAGTAAGCAGGTTCTGCCGGGACCATATTTCACGCCTGGACTGCTTGCCGGGCTCATGCAGGATGAAAAAGTCACCATTTCCGCAGGGGTACCGACGATTTGGCTTGGATTACTCAATGAATTGGAGAAAAATGAGTATGATCTCTCAAGTCTTCGTTCCGTTCTGTGTGGGGGATCGGCAGCTCCTAAAGGGATGATCCGGTCATTTGAGGAGAAGTTCGGCATCCCGTTCATGCATGCTTATGGCATGACTGAAACCAGCCCACTCGCTGTGATTGCAGCATCGAAAAGCTATCATGACGATCTCTCTGCCGAAGAGAAGCTCGACTTGAAAGCGAAGCAGGGGATCCTCGTACCTGGATTAGATATGAAGATCGTCGGAAAAGACGGGGAAGTGGCATGGGATGGTACTGAAATGGGTGAGCTTGCCTTAAGGGGTCCCTGGATCGCTTCTGAGTATTATGAAGATGAACGTACCGAGGATGCCTTCAGGGATGGCTGGCTGTATACGGGGGATGTCGTCACCATTGATGAAGAGGGTTATATCAAGATCGTTGACCGCACGAAGGATCTGATCAAATCCGGTGGGGAATGGATTTCTTCCGTCGATCTTGAAAATGCCCTCATGGCCCATGAGCATATCTTTGAAGCTGCTGTGGTGGCAGTGCCCCATGAGGAGTGGCAGGAACGTCCGATTGCCTGTGTCGTTTTAAAGGAACCCGGGAAGAACAGTGTGACCAAAGAAGAAATCATGGAATTCCTGAAGCCTCAGTTTGCGAAATGGTGGCTGCCGGATGAGATACTGTTCCTGGATGAAATCCCGAAAACCTCTGTTGGAAAATTCTTAAAGAGGGCTCTAAGGGACCAGGTTCAGGACCAGATGAAACAAATCTAATTGAGACGGGAGATCGGCACTATGTCGATCTCTGTTTTGAATTATTATACTTTTCTAAATAATCATTCTGCGCTATGCTAATAGAAAGGGGAGGGATTTTTTTGACAGTGTCAAATCAATACGAAACAGTAAAACTACATAAAGATGGGAAAGTGGCGAGGGTTCATTTGAACCGGCCGCAGTCCCTGAACGCATTGGATGCCCGGCTTATGGAAGAATTGCTGGCTGCTTTGAAGGAAGTGAAAAGTGATCCAACGATTTCATTATTGATCCTGACAGGGGAGGGGAAGGGATTTTCCTCCGGGGGAGATATTAAGTCCATGCTTTCATTAAGTGGGGAGGAGCAGTTTTCACAGATCATGGATACGATCAGTGAACTGGTGATGACCTTATATTCCATGCCGAAAGTGGTCCTGACAGGCATTCACGGGGCTGCGGCGGGGCTTGGGTTGAGCCTGGCTCTGGCTTCTGATTATATCCTTTGTGAAGAAGATAGTAAGCTCGCCATGAACTTTATCGGCATCGCTTTGATCCCGGATGGAGGAAGTCATTTCCTTCTGCAGGAACGCCTGGGGGCGCACAAGGCAAAACGGTTGATCTGGAATGGGAAAGTATTTGAAGGACAGGAAGCCCTAATGAAAGGGCTCGTCGATGAAGCCATACCTTCAGGGAAATTGGAGGAAGGCATCGCACGCTATACCAAACAGGTATTAAGTGCGCCGACGAAAGCAATGCTGAAAACGAAAGAAGTATATGTGGAGTTGAACAAAGAAAGATTGCAGCAGGCACTTGATCTTGAGAAGGATGGTCAGTGGCTCATGCGCCAGACCTCCGATCACCAGGAAGGCATCCGCGCATTCGTGGAGAAGAGAAGACCTGAATTCAAGGGTGAATAATGGAAAACGGGAATCAGTCTTAAAGGCTGGTTCTTTTTTGTCGTTGCATAAAAAATGCATTACAGCCATTGAAGTCTGTAATGCAAGAGGTCATTCTACACATGAAACAGCAAGAGTTTCCCAAGTGGGGACGTACAGCGATGCGTATGTTCAGCATAGCCTTTTTCCTCAAGCATGGTTTCTCCCATTTTCTTCGCTTCGCTGTCAGAGGAAGCTTCGAATGATTCATCCAGGATTTTTTTGCCGTCTTTCTCGAATACCGTCAGTTTATATACTTTCATTATGTAATACCCCTTTGTACTTGAAATGATGTTCTTCTTTATTTTTTCATACTATCATTTTTTTGTGAAGTCTAAATAGTTTGATAACGAAAAAAAGATTGGAAAATGAAACCTTTTATGGATAGAATCGTAGAGTACTAGAGAGATAAGTGAATGCCGGATTTTTATTAAAGGGCAACAGGAGGGGAAACAAAAGATGAGTTTGAAATTACAACAGGTGACCAAAAGGTTTGGGGATTTCACGGCGGTAGATGAGCTGTCACTTGAAATTCCCCCAAGTGAAATGTTCGGGTTCCTTGGGGCGAATGGAGCCGGAAAGACGACGACCTTCCGAATGGTGTTGGGATTGTTGGATGCAACAGAAGGCAGGATCACGTGGGACGGCAAGGGGATTGATTATTCCACCAGTCCGGAAATCGGATATCTCCCGGAAGAAAGGGGACTTTATCCGAAAATGAAGGTGAGTGATCAAATCGTCTATTTGGCACGCCTCCGGGGAATGGAAAAGAAGACGATCCTGAAAGAGTTGGATTATTGGCTGGAGCGATTCAACGTTCCTCAATATCTCAATAAAAAAGTGGAGGAACTCTCCAAAGGGAATCAGCAAAAAATTCAATTTATCGCATCGGTCATTCATAAACCGAAACTATTGATCCTTGATGAACCATTCAGCGGTCTTGATCCCGTGAATGTGGAGCTGTTGAAGGACGCCGTCAGGGAAATCAAGAAGAATGGAACGACCATCGTGTTTTCAAGTCATCGGATGGAGCATGTGGAGGAGCTCTGTGAAAGCTTGTGTATCATGCATAAAGGGCGTCCCGTGGTACATGGCGGACTGAAGGAAATCAAACGTTCCTTTGGAAAGAAGAATGTCGTGATACATGCGGATTTCGACCTTACCTACCTTAAGGACATGCAGGGAGTGACAAAGCTTAAAGAAACGACGGAAGGAGTCCTGCTCCAGGTGGAACCCGAGGCCGCTGCCCAAGGAGTATTTCATGATGTCGTCCAAAAGGGCTTCCTGCGAAAATTCGAGCTTGAGGAACCTTCACTGAACGATATATTTATAGAAAAGGTGGGAACTTCTTATGAATAATTTCTTCTTGATCCTCGGTCATTCCTATATGTCAAAATTGAAAGCCAAGTCTTTTATCATATCCACGATCATCATTGCCGCTGCCCTTGTCCTGCTGGCCAATTTCGACAGCGTCATCTCGAGTTTCACGGATGATGAAGGGAGCAAGGTAGCGGTTCAGGATCAAACGGGCAAACTATATGAGCCCCTCCTAGAGCAGCTGGAGACAATGAATAGTGAGATTCAATTAAAGCCTGCCTCGGAGTCAACAAAGGAAATCGAGAAAAAAATAGAGTCGGAAGAATATAAAGGTTTACTGGTCTTAAGTGAAAGCAGTGATGGACTGCCACAGGCCCTGTATAAATCAAACTCGTTATCGGAGTCTGCCGTGGCCGGAGAATTGCAGGCAGCCCTGCAAAATGTGAAATCCTCCCTTGCTGCGGGTAAGTTGGATCTGTCCGGCGAGGAGCTGGCCTTATTAAGTGCCCCGGTTGATTTCGAGAAGGAGGCACTCCTTGAAGGGGCCAAGTCTGAAGAAGAACTGAGTCAGGCAAGGGGAATTGTCTACGTCTTATTATTCTTTATCTATTTCTCTGTGATTGCCTATGCCAATATGACGGCGATGGAGGTCGCCACAGAGAAAAGCTCCAGGGTCATGGAAATCCTCATATCAAGTGTGTCACCGGTCAAACAAATGTTTGCCAAAATCATTGGAATCGGTCTCGTTGGTTTGACTCAATTAGCGGTTATCCTTGGTGTAGGTTATTTTACACTGATCCGCAAGAAGGATGAACTGGTAGGGGGATTCTTTGAAGGGTTCGGATTTGAATCCCTATCACTCAGTGTCATCATTTATGCGATCATCTTCTTTCTGCTTGGATATTTCCTGTATGCAACCCTTGCAGCCCTGCTTGGATCCCTTGTGAGTAGGATTGAAGATGTCCAGCAGATGATCATGCCGATGACCTTTCTCATCATGATCGGATTCTTCATCTCCATGTTTGGCCTTGGTAGTCCTGAATCGGGCTTTGTAACCGTAACTTCATACATTCCCTTCTTCACTCCGATGGTCATGTTCCTTCGTGTCGGGATGCTGAACCTGCCGGTGTATGAGCCGGTCATCGGGATACTCGTGCTGATTGTTTCCATCGCATTGCTGGGGGTATTCGGTGCACGTGTCTATCGTGGAGGGGTGCTGCTATACGGTAAGTCCAATTCATATAAAGATATAAAGAAAGCAATCGATTTAACATCAAAGAAATAAGTGGAAGGCTGTCACCTTTAAAGTGGCAGCTTTTTTATATGAAACGGATAAAATGTGAATACATACTGAAATCTTCCCCGGTTTTGGGATATAATGAATGAATAGCAGAACGTATATTCGTAGTGTTGAAGGAGGGGACTTCATGGAGAACATACGGTTTTTTCATGTAGCAGACTTACATTTGGACAGTCCATTTACAGGGCTGAAGCATTTACCGACAGAATTATTTGAACGAATACATAATAGTACCTTTGCTTCATTCGAAAAAGTGGTGAAAGAAGCGATTGCAAGAGAAGTAGACTTTATGATTCTCAGTGGGGATTTATTTGATGAAGATGACCGAAGCATCCGTGCCCAGGCTAAACTAGTGAAACAATTTCAAATCCTACATTCACATGATATCCCTGTATACGTCGTCCACGGAAATCATGATCATCTCGGCAGCCGTAGATTAGAACTGGATATGCCGGATAATATACATATTTTTCACGAGGAAACCGAAGTGAAACAGCTTACCACCAGGAATGGTACCCTTGTTGATATCGTGGGGTTCAGCTATGGAACAAGGCATATCCGGGAAAGAAGGATCGGGGAATATCCTAAAGGAGGCGCAGGGCGTT
Organism: Rossellomorea vietnamensis NBRC 101237; assembly: GCF_001591825.1. Lineage (GTDB taxonomy): Bacteria > Bacillota > Bacilli > Bacillales > Bacillaceae_B > Rossellomorea > Rossellomorea vietnamensis. Next base: position 11,731 of record NZ_BCVQ01000064.1, on the reverse strand, counting down.
ATACGATCGGGATCCTGCATGGAAGTGAAGGGAGCATGAATTCATCTCATGAAACGTATGCCCCTTTTACGCTAAATGAATTATTGGAGAAGAATTATCATTACTGGGCACTCGGGCATATTCATCAACGCCGGATACTGCATGAAGAGCCTTATATCGTCTATTCCGGGAATATCCAGGGCAGGCACCGAAAGGAGACCGGTGCAAAAGGATGCTATGAAGTCTTACTTGATGAGTATCAGACAGAGCTGTCGTTCATTCCCACCCATGATTTGCTGTGGGAAACATGCGATGTATCCCTGCATGGTATAGGGAGGTTTGGTGAGGTGTTTCAGCGCATCCAACAGGCAGTGGAAACCATACATGAAGACAGCTTGATTGAAATCGTCCTAACGGATGAAGATTCGCTCCCAGAAGATATGATGAGAAAGATTGACAATGGCGATCTCCTGGAGGCGCTGCAATCGGATATAGAAAGCCATGGGGAATTGAAATGGATTCACTCCATACGCCGGTCTCCCGCCAGCACAGCGATAAAGGAACGGGATCCCTTTCTTCAGGATATGCTTTCAACCCTTGAAAGCCTGGAAGGGGAAGAGTGGAAGGAAGTCTTGGCAGAGCTGTATGAACATCCGTCGATCTACCGATTTCTTGCACCGTTGGAGGACGAAGGGAAGAACGATTTAATAGAAGAAACAAAGCACTTACTGAAAAGTGGGGGTGAAAGAAATTGAAGCTGATGGAACTTCATATATACGGATATGGAAAGCTTGACAACAAGCATTATACACTTAGCGACCTTCAATTATTCTATGGAGAAAATGAAGCGGGTAAATCCACGATCATGTCATTCATTCATAGCATCCTATTCGGTTTTCCGACGAAACAGCAATCTTTGTTGAGATACATTCCAAAATCATCGACCGAGTATGGTGGGAAAATCCTTTGTCACGTGGAAGATCAGGGAATGGTGAGCATTGAGCGGGTCAAAGGGAAGGCAGCGGGAGACGTAACCGTCCAATTTGAAGATGGGAGAGTGGAAGGAGAAGAAACCCTCCAACAATTGTTGGGCAAAATGGACCGGTCCACCTACCAAAACATCTACTCATTCAACCTGGAAGGCCTTCAGAACATCCAGCGACTAAAAAAAGAGGAACTTAACCGATATTTATTCACAGTGGGATCTACAGGGACGGACCTTCTTTTGAAGCTTTCCCAGGACTGGCAGAAAGAAAGGGAACAGCTGTTTAAGAAATCAGGTAGGAAACCGAAGATCAATGTAGTGCTTTCTCAACTAAAGGACCTTGAAAAACGAGTGAAGGAAGGGAAAGAGAAGAATGATCAGTACCTGCCGCTCATAGCGAGACGCAGATCCCTGGAGGCGGAAATATCGGACTTGGAGAAGAAAAAGGAGCTTCTCTCTGATAAGAGAGAACATCTTATTTCCGTAAATGAAAATTGGGATACCCTTGTCCAATTCAATGATGTGGAAAAGCGCCTCTCCCAGCTGAAAGACCTCGAATTCCCTCCAGACGGATTAGAGCGAATGAACGAGTTGAAGATCGAAGAAAGACAAACATCAGCCTATCTTGAGACCCTGAAAAGCAAACAAAAGAATCTACAGGAAAAGTTGGAATCGAACGATCTGGACCTTTCATTAAGAGAAGATATTCCGTTTATGGAGGAACTATTGTCCCGTCAATCCCCTTACTTGAAGTGGAAAGAAGAGAGCGGGGAGCGAAGCAGAGAATTAAGAATGATCCAAAGTAAAATCAGTGACACCATCCGGGAATTAGGGCTGCAGATTGAAATGGAAAATATCCCGTCATTAAATACAAGCCTGATGATGTCTGAAAACATCCAGCAGGCTTTGGATCATCAGACCAAACTCCTTCACGAACGGGAAAGCCTGGATCGGCTTAAAGAAGAGGAAATGGAAGAACTTCAAATCATTGAAAGAAAATGCGAAAACTTAGAACAACGATTAATGGAAGAGGATGAATATCAAGAGTTACAACGAAAGGTCAAGGCTCTAACCGGCAAGAATTCTACGAGGGAGCAGATGGAATGGATGAATCTGCAAGTAAAGGAGGCAGAGGAAAACTATAGCCGAAAAAAAGCTTCCTATTCGAATCAGATGCTGTTCAGTGGTGGAGCATTGCTGATTGCAATGGGATTCGGTTTATGGGGAATGTTTTCCGGCAATTGGGTCATGGCAGGTATGAGCTTGCTTGTTCTGATGGCTATCGGTGGAACCATCTTTCAATCGAGGAAGAATGTAAGGACAGAAAACGACACCCTTGAAAAGCTCAAGGAGCGAGCCAAAGACATTCAACCGGAGAAAACCGGGACCCTGGATACAGCAGAACAAAGCCTTTTGGAACAAATGGAATTTCGCAACGAATGGAAGCAGCGGGTCTTGTCGTTAGAAGAACAGGAGCTGAAGGTACAGAAGCTTCATGAGAAAAAGGAAGAGCTTGAGAAAGCGATCATCAGGGGAGAAGAAAGGATGGAAAGCCTGAAAGGGGAATTATCCTTACCTTCCGATTTTCATTGGAAGTGGCTGCGTGATGCATTTGCCAAGATGAAAGAAATCGTCTATTCATATGAAACATATAGCCATTTATCCGCTGAAGAGGCTTATTCAGAAAAGAAGGTGAAAGAATTCACTGAAGAATGCCGGGGTTGGTTTCAACGCCATGCACTCCTGTTCACGACAGTGGACGAAGCGCTGCTTCAGTTAAAAGGGATGCTGCAGGATCTGGAGAAACGGCGGCTGGTAGTCGAAAATATTGTTGCAGAGTTAGAACCTTTATCTATGGATATCGAAAAACATTCCATAGAAATTGAAAAAATCCGACATGAAATACAAGAGCTTATCCTTGTAGCTGGTTGCTCCGAGGAAATGGAATTCAGGGAGAAGGCTATGAAGGTTCAGGAACGAAGCAAACTTTGGTCTCAATACAAGGGTATGAAAACGAGATTGACCCAAAAAACCCTTGATACGTTCCTTGAGTTTAATTCGTTGGAAGAAAGCAGAAGGGAATCGACCCGGGTCTTGCAATCCATCGAAGAGTTATCAAAAGAGCTGTCCGCTCTGCAAAAAGAACTCGCCTCCCTTTCGTATGAAATTAAAACGTTAGAAGAAGGCAAGAGCCATTCCGCCATCCTTCAAGAATTCCAAAGCAAAAAAGCCGAGCTGGGGGAGCTTGCCTTTGAATGGTCTACGTATACATTGGCAGGGGTTTCGTTAAGAAAAACAATGGAGCTATATCAAAAAACCAAAATGCCGAAAGTCATAGAGCTTGCAGAAGAAAACTTCAGGGAACTGACGGAAGGGCATTATCAGCGCATTTTCTTACTGGATGATGAAATGATCAAAGTGGAGAGGATGGATGGGACCATCTTTGATGCAATCGAACTCAGTCAAGGGACGAAAGAGCAGCTATTTATTTCAATCCGCTTTGCCCTCATTCAATCGATCGGTGATAAATATCCATTGCCTGTTTTGATTGATGATGGGGTAGTTAACTTTGACCTGACCAGAACAAAGGCATTTCTTTCGCTCTTAAGGAAAGTGGCAAGGGACCATCAAGTGTTATTTTTTACCTGTCACCCCCATATCAAACAATCGTTCACGGATGAAGAGATGATTGTGTTAAAGAGGAAGGAATCGATCCAGACTTCCTGAGTACAAAAATATGATATACTGAAACTACTTTTATAGTGAACGGAGGAGAACAGATGTCAGGTATTACACATTTCAGCGTAGGTGAGACGATTGACTTGCCATTATTAATCAAGCAAATGACAAAGGGTACCACAAATACAGGAAAGCCGTTTCTCACGCTGATCCTGCAGGATAAGAGCGGAGATATGGAAGCGAAGCTCTGGGATGCTTCTGAGCAGGATGAGAAGGCCTACCAGCCTGAAACGATCGTTAGGGTCGTCGGGGACATACACAGTTACCGCGGGAAGAATCAGCTGAAGATCAAGCAGATCAGACCCGCTTCCCCGGCGGATGGCTATGCCATTTCAGATTTCCTGGAAACGGCGCCGGTGAGCATAGATGAGATGACGAGCAAGATTACACAGTATATCTTTGAAATGAGAAACCCGAATATCCAGCGCATCACAAGGCATCTGATCAAGAAATATCAAAAGCCTTTCCTTGAATATCCGGCAGCTACGAAGAATCATCACGAATTCGTATCCGGCCTTGCCTATCATGTGGTCTCGATGCTGGATCTTTCGAAAGCCATTGCCGGACTGTATCCTTCCCTGGATTCGGACCTTCTCTATGCAGGGGTGATCCTTCACGATTTAGGGAAAGTCATCGAGCTGTCGGGTCCTACCTCGACAACGTACACGATTGAAGGGAATTTGATCGGGCACATTTCAATCATGGTGAATGAAATCGGGAAAGCAGCGGATGAACTGGGAATCGAAGGCGAAGAGGTCATGATTCTTCAACATCTCGTGTTGAGTCATCACGGGAAAGCCGAGTGGGGAAGCCCTAAGCCGCCACTCATCCGGGAAGCAGAGATCCTTCACTACATCGATAATGTCGACGCAAAGATGAATATGCTTGATCGGGCCCTACAGCGGGTGAAGCCGGGTGAGTATACGGAGAGAGTATTCGCACTCGACAACCGTTCATTCTATAAACCAACCTTTCATAAATAAAAAAAAGAATCCGGTCCATGGACCGGATTCTTTTTTTATCATGCTGTCATGTTTTCTTCCCCTCCCACATATAGTGTAAATAAAAGAGGACAAACCTATAAGGAGATGAAGCAAATGACCCTGCCTATTTGGATGTACCTTGTTGTAGCTGGAATTTTCGGGAGTGCCTTTATGACGATCAAATCGGCGAAGGAAGAAAAGACGCTGGAAGATGAATGGATTGAGAAAGAAGGAGAAGTGTATATTCATCGAATGGAAGAGGAAAAAGAGAAGAAGCGTCAACTGACGTCTTGATCAAATGATAAAAAAGGACTGATGGCTTAAGGTAGCCGTCAGTCCTTTTTGGTTATTCCTTTTTTTCCGTTGCCGGAGCTTCGCCTTCAGGTGCTGGTGTTTCTCCACCCTCAGGAGCTGCAGGAGGATTCAGTACTTGATCGAATGATTTTTTCAGATCTTTATCTTTGATGTTCAGATCAGCTTTTTCGATTTCAGCTTTCATCGCTTCCTGGATTTTCTGAGGATCCACTTTGGAAAGCTTTAATTCTTTTTCGATTTCCTTTTTCATTTCGTCAAAGGATTTCTTTTCTTTTTTATCAGTCACTTCGATGATGTGATAACCATATTCTGTTTTGATAGGTTCACTTACTTTGCCTTTTTCAAGGGTATCCAGTGCCTTTGAGAATTCAGGGACAAAGTTTTGACGACCAGCGTAGTCTACCCATCCTAAGCTTCCGCCGTTTTCAGCAGAACCGGGATCTGTGGAGTACTCCTTGGCAAGATCTTCGAATTTCGCTCCATCAGCCAATTTTTGCTTCACTTCTTTGGCTGTTTTTTCATCTTCTACAAGGATGTGGCGGACTTTAATTTCAGGCTTCCATTTCTCGTAGTAGTCTTTGACTTCTTTATCTGTTACTTTCACATCGGAAATCGCAGCTTTTTCTTGAAGCAATTGTAGCTTCAGATATTGTTTGAACGACTTTTCGTCCAAATTATATTGTTGTAAGAACATATCGAATTGAGGTCCCAACTGATCTTTCGCTTCATTCAGCTTTTGATCAACTTCCTTTTTTGACACGTCATACTTGTCTTCAAGGACTTTCGTATATACCAGTTCCTGAAGGGCCTGTTCCATTTGTGGAGTGAATTTTTGCTTCATTGATTTGTAAAGTTCATCTTTTGTTACATCTCCGGCTTTTGTTGTTGCAACAACGTCACTGTTTCCTTCAGCTCCGTCACCGCTGCACCCTGCAAGTACTACGACTCCCGCAGCCAGTGATACTGAAATGATCCATTTTTTCATGGTGACCAACTCCTACAATAAATTCGTTTGATGGCTTGTCAAAATCTACAAAACATACTATAACACACTTCTTCCATTTAAAAAAATATTTTCCAAACTAATCTTCAGAAAAATGGGCATTTTACACACCCATTTCCTAGGTACTTTCATATGATAAGAGCGAAGAGAGAAAAGGAGGTAATAAATATGAGCTGTGGATACAATTCCGGATTCGCGTTAATCGTAGTGCTGTTCATCTTATTAATCATCGTTGGTGCCGCATATATTTGCTAAAAAATTAAATTTATGACATTAGCCTAAAACAAAAGGCAGCTAACTTGAATAAGATAAAGTAGCGCTTCAAAGGAGGTGGAAAGTTATGGGTCACGCATACGGCGGAGGTTTCGCGTTAATCGTAGTACTGTTCATCCTGTTAATCATTGTAGGTGCAGCATGGCTATAATTTAGCCTCAGGGTTTAGGTTCACCGGATAAAGACTGTAAGAGGGGGCAATACCTTAAGAAAGGCTGGCCCCTTTTGCTTCATATTCATATGTTTATGCTTTTCATACATGAAAGGAGGAAGCGCATATGTCAGGTGCTTGCGGCGGGTACGGCGGAGGTTTCGCGTTAATCGTAGTTTTATTCATTTTGTTAATCATCATTGGTGCAGCATACGTTTGCTAATTAAATAGATAAAAAAGCAGATCCGGTTTTCCGGATCTGCTTTTTTTACACTTCATGTTCTATGTAAATAGTATCTCTATGTAAGAAGAAACCAGCAGTATGGTGATAAGGATATTGATGGTCCTAAATACCTTAGGTTGGCGTTCTTCAGGTATTTCTTTTTGTAAACATAATGCGTTGGTCATTTTATTTATATAAAATAAGATGAAGACAGCAAATACTAAAAACATGGAGATCATCCAAACCCCTCCCCGTTATCTCCTATAGACTATACATTACCAAATTATTTCCCTAATTGGTAGCAAGAGTGTTGCCTTAATTCATGTAAATGAAGCTTTTTTCGTATATATGCCCTTCCGGTATGAAGAATGGGTGAACGAAAGCAGTGAATCATCCCGAAAATATGAGAAGGATGATTTCTTCCATCGAGTGTATGCTTCAATGGCCATCCATCATCCTTACTGATAAATCAATATTTCGTATCCATCTTCATTTTCTTCGATCAATGCATTCTTTGGTGAGTCCATCAACTGTTTCGCGTAAATGAAATCAATGGCACAGATCCCTGAATGAAATGCAAGGAGCATGGTAAAGTAATGCGAATAATGTGGGAAATGGAAGCACCCGTATAATAAAATACTGTTTAGTACAAAGAATGGGGCCACAAGGGCGACCAAATAACGGTATTTTGAGATCGGCTGATCCACCCGCAATGAAAGTATCGGCAAAAAATACATTTTTCTGTTGCATTTGCATTTTATTTTTCTCACGAAAGGCAAGATGGGCACGATGTGAAAAAATTTATGCAACGGATAGATACTGATCAGTCCCACGAAGAATCCCAGGAAATGCTTGTCGTAAAAAGCACTCGGAAATAGTAAGTTGATTGGTACGTATATTAATGAGAATACCATCATCATGATGATGGATGAAAGTAAAAAGACTCGGTAGAATCCAAATTGTTTTTCAAGATTGATTGTTTTCCAGCAATGCATAAAAAAATCGCCTCCATTAGACGAATTGTGGTTAATTAAGTGCTTTACATACTTTATTACGATTACCGGAAAAAATCAATACATTTTAGAGGATTTTTCTTATTTTTTGAAGGGAATTTGAGGCGACAGGTATGTGATAGTTCTGTACAATAAGAGTATGAGATAAATAGTGGGTGATAAAGATGCACGAACTAATGAAGCGAATAGAAAAACTTGAATACCATCAGAGGCTGATGGCTGAAATGATGCCTGAAAACGGATATCCCTTTTATCGTCTGATCATTCGTAGTGGATTGTCAGAGAGGGAAGTGAAGGAGTTTTTTCAAACTTGTGATAGATTGAGCATGAAACTTGAAAAACAAAAAGCGGAAGGATTCGTATACAATACTCCGCTTTTTAAAGAATTTGAAGATGAGCTTCATGCAAAGCTGAAGGTGCATGAAGTCGTGGATAGCTGCCTTATCCAGAATATTTATCCAGCTTTGATGAAACAATTACAGAAGAGCTTGTAGATCAGGCCAGTTCTTCCTCATCTTCAAATAGTTCACCGAGCTTTCCATTATCATCAGAAAAATCATTTTCAATATTGTGAAATGATTTTTCAAATATTTCCATAAAATCATTCCCATAAATATTACGTACGACGGTCATCATTTCGATCATTTCGGGGAACTTCCCATATAATTCCCGTAATGGAGATACTCCCTGGAAGATGGAATGACTTTCCGGCTGATAGTTCTTCATTAGATCAAGAAGGATATTCTCCCCTTTGGCCGTCAGTTGAATATACGTATTCCGCTTATCATTCTCCCGTTTGGAAAACTCAAGAAGTTCACGTTCCTCTAATTTCTTCGAAAAGTTAAATGCCGTTGAAACATGCATAACACCGAATTTGGCCACGTCCGAAATGGAAGCACCCTTTAAATGATACGCAATCCAGAGAATATGATGTTCATTGATATTTAAGTCGTATGGCTTGATCCATTGCTGCCAGTCCTTTTCTATGGCCTTCCACAAAGCTTTACTAAGCTGAGCCATCCTTTGACTGAAGAGCATTGCCTCTTTCAAAGTAAATTCTCTTTCCTTCATCTCATTCACCCACTTTGCTAGAAAATCTTTTTTTACTATAAGCTGTTCTTGAAATGGTTGCGTTGTAAGCAGTTCCAAAGGATTCACTACTACAACGATCATCAAAAAGAAAGCGCTTATATTTTATTATGCCAATAAAGTAATAATTAATAAAGGCTAAATTGACAAAATTTTTCGAAGTATATAATTTCTGGTTGGTTTACCGGATTCATAATAGAAATATTAGAGTGTTTGAACCCTGTAATGACGGGACTTTAATAGGGAAACACTATTCTGAAAGAAATCGGGGTGGAAATAATTTTTATTTTTAAATAAAAGAGAATCCCCGCAAGCTCTAACCCATAATTGGGTGAAGGGCATAACGGGGATAGGGTTATGGATTCGTTGTGTTGGCTGAGTTGATCGATTTTTCCAGCTCTTCGATGGTTCGCTGGATGGATTGGATTTCTTCTTGAAGGCGCTGGTTGTTCGGCTCGGTTGAAGCCTGCCACTGCTTGAAGGAAGCTTGAAGATCCTTGGAAAGCTGAAGGACCGTTTCCTTTCCTTCCTGTGACAGGGTGCCGATTGACTCTTTCAATTCACCGATGTGGCCTTTCATTTCCTCGATGACCACTGTCCAATCGTCTTTCTTGTCTTTGATTTGTGCACGGATTTCTTTACCTGATGAAGGGGATGTCAAAAGGGACGCGACTCCTCCGACCACTCCACCGATTAGTAATCCGTAGGCAAGAGATTTTTTATTCATTATGTTCACCTCGTTCTTCTATTTCTATAATACTATATTTCTCCAATCAGTATGTATTCTCCTTTTCCCTTTTAGAACAGATTGAAACAAGACGGTTCATATCTTTCTCTTCAAACGCATAAAAATAAGATAAGAGGTGAGGAAGAGGGGGGAGGTTCTAACAGAATGGACGGAATAATCTTTGGTTTCTTTGCTCTCAGTACAGTGTTGTTTCTAAGTATGGTATATAACTTCATTAGTATTCAAAGACCTGGAATGTATCCTCCTAAAAATATATTAAAAAAACGTGCGACCATATTGGGTTCAGGTGGATTGATCACGTTTCTCATAGGGATACTGCTCTGGTTTGCAGTCAGTTAATAAAAAAGCCCCCCATTTTGTGACGGATCACAAGGCATGGAGGGTGTTTTTATTATTTCGTTTAGGAGAGCTGTTCTGTTGTGACAGCTTCTCGAATGGTTGAACGTTTTAAGATACCGTTGATGATCGGATACACAACGAACATCGCGCCGGCGTTCACAAGTGTTGCCGGAAGGACGACTGCTGCGAATAGAGCGAAGAAAGCTCCAGGCAGTCCTACGATCACATATGCAGAAAGCAGGAATACACTTCCTGATACGAGTGTACCAATTGCGGTTAGAACAGAAGCACCTAACAGTGAACGAGTGATTTTCTTTGTTGCCAGGAATAATCCGTAAAAGACGAATGCCGTGACCGGTTTATCGATCAGGTTTGGCAAGAATCCAGCAGGGAATTGTGTTGTCAGTCCTGAAATGACTCCTGTTAATAAACCTAATAGCAAAACGTTTTTCTTGGCCGGAAACAAGATAATCCCTAAGAACATCATGGTCAGCATCATGTCCGGTTTCATCCCTAAGAATATGCCCGGGATTACTGTGTGAAGGACCGCTCCGATCCCTACTAATAATGACAGGGATACAAGTGTTTTTGTATTCATTTCTCATCTCTCCTCAACTAAACTATACTTTGTATTCTGCTTCTCCTAATGTGCACTGTTGCCATCAGCGAAAAGATAGGTACATTATAACATATAGTGAATGGGTGTCAAAGATTTAATTTTCTGAAAAAATACCCGCATCCTTCAATGATAAGGGTGCGGGCTGTCGAATTTATGATAGGTGCTGTGCGATGGAAGCTGCAATCTCTTTCAAATCGTCTTGACTGTAGTCGTCATTGTGGGTTTTCCAAACGGCTCCGAAGCCATCGCCATTTCCATAGCGTGGAATGAAATGCATGTGGAAATGAAAGACGGATTGTCCTGCTTCTTCACCTGCATTGCTTAAAAGGTTCATTCCTACAGGGCTAAACTCAGCCTTGATGCTGTTTGCGATCTTAGGTGCTACAGAGAAGAGGTGACTCGCCATGTCCGGTGTCAGCTCGTAGACGTTTTCTTTATGTACTTTAGGGATAAGAAGCGTATGACCTTTCGTCACCTGACTGATGTCAAGAAAAGCAAGGACATGTTCATCTTCGTATACTTTCATTGCCGGGATTTCCCCATCGATGATTTTACAAAAAATACAGTCACTCATATTCATTTCCACCTTTCAGTAATGGTGTATGTATTTTATCATTAATAGGACAATAAATGAAGAAGAGACAGGAACGATTTTCCTGCCTCTCTTCTTAGAAGGGGTAATACTGTAAAGGTTTATATGTCAGGCTTCATTCTCTTTGATAAACACCTCATTCGTTAGTAGCTTCGAAAAGTGTACCATTCTAGGGTAGAATGAACTTTGTTCAATGCGACCATCCCCTTATCTTTTTGCTATTTAAGCATTTAGACAATAGAAACTGTTAGCCGTCTTGGACAAACACCTCATTTGCTATAAGGATGATATGTGTAAATCGTTAGAAACATGAATGACTTTGTGCAAACTGACCATCCCCTTATCTTGTAGGCTAAAAAAGCTTAGTAAGAAAGTTGATTTAGTCAAAATGTGCTTTAACAAACACCTCATTTATCAAATTTTTGATGAAATGAATTGGGTGAGTGTGTCATTCACTAAAGAAGACGACGAATCCTTCAAGTCGCAAACAATAGTGAAATCGGTTAGCTGGTCTTTAACAACCATCCCCTTTTTCTTATTGCTGGCCCCTTCTGATAATATGTTGTGCAGAAAGCATGATGGTTATGAATACTAAAATATGGAATTATGTTATTCATGGGTATGTCATGAAAATTAGTACCTGGGTAGAAGTGAGTGCTGGTTGATTTCCGCTGCAGGTG
>NZ_BCVQ01000063.1 GCF_001591825.1 Rossellomorea vietnamensis NBRC 101237 | reverse complement strand
TACGTCTTGCACTCCAATCAACAGCTAGATCGTCTAAATACTCTTTATATGCTTTGACAAAAACAAAAAATCCGAACGAATTCGATTTTTAATTAAGAATCTCGAATGATCGTTCGGATTTTTCTTTGATAAAACGCTTTTGTTCCAGCCTCGTTTTCACTCTTATTTTCTCCATAACTGATAGCTACAGTCTCTAGATTATTCAACAGAATTAACTTTTGGTGGCTCTCTTACAAAAAGGAATATTAATGATTATAGTTCTTTTTCAATACTTCTTGGATCAGTTGATTGGAACGGAAGATGCTCGACTCCTGCGGGAAATGCGTGAAAGTTGAGACCCCGCAGGGCATAGCCCGAGGAGGCTCAACTCACGCCCCGCGGAAAGCGAGCATCTGGAGTGGCAATCAACTACTGCTTGCTTATTGAGATGCAACCCTGTTGCAAGGATTTGAAAAGGTTTTCTTTATTTTGGGAGATACTATAAAGTGCTCGTCTTTTTCTCTTAGTTTTGGTATGATAAGAGAGGTACGGACAACTGTTAAAGGAGAGATAATCAATGACTATGAACATTGCAAGTATGATCGATCATACTTTACTTAAACCTGAATCAACAAAAGATCAAGTAGAGGTACTTTGCCAGGAAGCGAAAGAATTCAAGTTTGCTTCCGTGTGTGTAAACCCTACTTGGGTACAATATTCAAGCGAATTATTAAGCGGTACAGAAGTGAAAGTATGTACGGTTATCGGGTTCCCGCTTGGAGCTTCTACACCTGAAACGAAAGCGTTCGAAACAAAAGACGCAATCGAAAAAGGGGCAACGGAAGTCGATATGGTCATCAATATCGGTGCATTGAAAAGCGGTGACCATGAGTTAGTGAAACGTGACATCGAAGCGGTTGTTGCAGCTTCTAAAGGAAAAGCACTGTCTAAAGTCATCATTGAAACATGTCTTCTGACAGAAGAAGAAAAAGTGAAAGCTTGTCAACTTGCTGTGGAAGCGGGAGCGGATTATGTGAAAACATCGACCGGCTTCTCGACTGGTGGAGCAACGGTTGAAGATATTGCTTTAATGAGAAAAACGGTTGGACCTGATATCGGTGTGAAGGCTTCAGGAGGCGTACGTTCCCTTGAAGATGCACAAGCGATGATCGAAGCCGGGGCTACTCGTTTAGGCGCGAGTTCAGGTGTGAAAATCGTTCAAGGTTTAACAAGCGATTCAGATTATTAATGTGTAAAAAGCTGAGCGGATAACCGCTCAGCTTTTTTTTGGAAGGTGGACCTTTTCGATTAACCGGGCAAACGAATTGGCGAAGGGAAGAACAAGCAGGGAACATATAAGATTGAATAGGACACTGGCGTGGGCCAATTGCAAATCCGCAGAGTCGGCAAGCGTTCCTACAACCGACCCAAGTATGGGGATGAAAGGGATGAAAAGGGCCACACCCATTACATTCAGCCAGATATGGGCGTATGCTGTCAGCTTGGCTTGGGTGCCGCCGCCGATGCTTGCAATAAAGGCTGTGATACAGGTGCCGACATTGGCACCGAGCATGATGGCTATCCCTGCATGGAGATCAATCGAACCAGCAACCAGAAACCCCATCGTCACGCCTGTCACAACGGTACTTGATTGTATGATGGCCGTCAGCACGCATCCAATCAGCAATGCAAGAACAAGATGTTCATTGACCTGAATCATATAAGAACGCAATGATTCGTGTGTCGTCAAAGGCGTTGCCAGCCATTGAATGGCCCGGATCGAGGTGAAGATCAATCCGAAGCCAATAAAGATCATACCGCTGCTTCTGATCTGTGGAGATCTGAAAAAATACAGTACACAGCCGATGATCATGGAGGGAACGATGAGATAGTTCATGTCCAGGGTAAACATTTCAAGGGTGAAAGTGGTCCCGATATTCGATCCGAGCATGATGCCGATGGTTTGACGGAAGGGGATCAGACCCGAGGAAGCAAGTCCCACCGTGAGGACCATGACCGCCGAGCTGCTGTGAATAAAGGCGGTGACAACGGTGCCTGTCATGACACCCTTCACAGGGGTGCTTGTAAGATAATGAAGCCATGTCTTGATCTTCTGATTTGCGATATTAAATAGCCCCGACCTGAGCCAGGTCATGCCGAATAAAAAACATAAGATAAAAAAAATAAAGGCGATTCCATGTAAGATCATTGAATTCCTCCTGTACACCAGTACGACTACTACAAATGTATGGGGGAAATGAATGAGACATGCCTATTTATGTGAGTGTTTTATGATAAATTGTTGACCTGACACATATCATATATTATAATGGCAAAGTACATGGATTTCTTTATAATATATTAAAGAATCCATCCAAGAAAGACATACACTTTCTGTCCCCTTGTGACAATCAGGCAAGGGCAAAGCCATAACCAATTGGTGAAGTAAAGGACGTCAGATAATCCTGCGTCTTAAGAAATTGGTACAAACCATTTCTTGACTTGAACATGTAAGTGTAGTGTGTTCGGAGGGAGGGAAAGAGAGATGTCAAAAACAGTTGTTCGTAAAAACGAATCGCTTGAAGATGCTCTTCGTCGCTTCAAACGCTCAGTTTCTAAAACAGGAACTTTACAAGAGTTTAGAAAGCGCGAATTTTATGAAAAGCCAAGCGTAAAACGCAAAAAGAAATCAGAAGCTGCAAGAAAGCGTAAGTTCTAAGAGAGGGTGTAAGTATGAGTCTTCTCAATCGTTTAAATGATGATATGAAACAAGCGATGAAAAATAAAGAAAAAGAGAAGCTTTCCGTTATCCGCATGCTTAAGGCTTCACTTCAAAATGAAGCCATCAAACATGGGAAACAGGAACTCTCTGAAGACGAAGAGTTGACTGTCCTTTCTCGAGAAGTGAAGCAACGGAAAGACTCCCTCCAGGAATTTCAAAACGCGGGTCGTGAAGACCTCGTTGAAAAAATTCAAACAGAACTGACTTACGTCGAAATATATATGCCTAAGCAGCTTTCAGAAGAAGAAGTCTCTGCTATTGTCGAACAGACGGTAGCGGAGGTAGGTGCTACTTCTAAAGCCGATATGGGCAAAGTGATGGGAGCAATCATGCCTAAATTAAAAGGGAAAGCCGATGGGGCTCTCGTCAACAAACTTGTTCTTCAACATCTATCATAAGATTAAAGAAACCGGAAAGCTTTGATGCTTTCCGGTTTTTTTAAAACCGATTATAGATGGAACGGGGGACCTGCGCACTTTTATAACATATTTTTTCAAAAAGATGAAACTTTTTTAATGGGTCATCCGTACATAGAGTATCAAGGAATATTACCTGAAACGAGGGGGTTAAGTTGAGGAGAAGTATACTTGTATTATTGATGCTGATTCTTGGGTGCAGCTTTATTCAGCCGTTGATCAGTTCAGCCGCGGATTCGGATAGGGTATACGTGATTCCCATTCAAAAGGAAGTGGAAAGAGGACTTCATGCCTTTTTGGAAAGGGCGATTAAAGATGCGGAAGACCATAATGCGGAACTGATCATTTTCGATATTGATACACCTGGGGGATTGGTTGATGCCGCGGGCGATATCGGACAGCTCCTGGATGGGATCGATGCTAAAACGATTGCGTTTGTAAATGACCATGCCCTGTCTGCGGGAGCATTCATTTCCCTTCATGCAGATGAAATCTATATGGTACCGAATGGACAGATGGGTGCTGCAGCGGTCATTGATCAGGAGGGGAATGCGGCGGATAAAAAAGCCCAGAGCTACTGGCTTTCTGCCATGAAAAGTGCCGCTGAGTCTAATGGAAGAGATCCTCAATATGCTCTCGCCATGGCAGATGATTCTCTCGTCATAGAAGAGCTGGGGATTGAAAAAGGTGAACTATTGACATTGGGATCAAAGGAAGCAAAGGAAATCGGGTATTCAGAGGGGACAGTGAAGAACCTCGACGAATTGTATGAAACTCTTGGAGTGGATAAATCTTCTGTGAAACGTGTCGATGAAACGTTCGCGGAAAAACTCGCCCGCTTCATCACAAATCCAGTCGTTGTCCCGATTCTATTATCCCTGGCAAGCATCGGGTTGATTGTGGAGCTGTACTCACCCGGTTTTGGAATTGCCGGTTCTATCGGCTTGATTTCCCTTGTATTATTCTTTTATGGACACTTGGTTGCAGGACTTGCGGGATACGAAACCATTCTTCTTTTCATCATTGGTATCATCCTTATAGTCGCGGAGTTTTTCCTCCCCGGTGGAATTGCGGGGATACTCGGTATAGGGGCGATCCTTGCAAGTATTATGTTGGCAGGGGGCGATATGGTGCAAATGGGAATCTCTCTTTTGATCGCTTTATTCATTGCCGTTGCAACAGTGATTATCTTTGTAAAGGTGTTTGGTAAAAAGATGAAATTTTTTAACAAAATCATTTTAAACGATTCCACCAGCACAGAAAGCGGATATGTATCCAATGCCAATCGATTGGATTTGATTGGGAAAATCGGCGTGACCAAAACGCCTTTAAGGCCATCCGGAACCGTCATCGTGGAGGAAGAAAGAATCGACGCAGTGACAGAAGGCGGCTTTATCAAAGCAGGTGAAAAGGTTAAAATTGTGAAGGTGGAAGGGTCAAGGATTGTAGTAAGAGACATTTCATAATACTTTAGGAGGTAACAAACTATGGTTATAGGACCAAGTACGATTTTACTGCTCGTTGCGATTGTGGTGGGCATTATCGTTTTAGCTGTATTATTTACATTTGTACCAGTCATGCTGTGGATTTCAGCAATCGCGGCAGGAGTCAGGATCAGTATTTTCACACTGGTTGGGATGAGATTAAGGCGTGTTATCCCGAGCCGTGTGATCAATCCATTAATTAAAGCCCATAAAGCAGGCATTACAGTAACGATCAATCAGCTGGAAAGTCACTATCTCGCCGGGGGTAACGTAGACCGGGTGGTGAATGCACTGATCGCTGCTCACCGTGCCAATATTGAATTGACGTTCGAACGCTGTGCCGCGATTGACCTTGCAGGTCGTGACGTCCTTGAAGCGGTTCAGATGAGTGTTAACCCTAAAGTGATCGAAACACCGTTCATCGCGGGTGTGGCAATGGATGGAATTGAAGTGAAGGCGAAGGCGCGTATCACGGTTCGTGCGAATATCGACCGCCTTGTCGGTGGTGCAGGTGAAGAAACGATTGTTGCCCGTGTAGGGGAAGGGATTGTATCAACGATCGGTTCATCCGACAATCACAAAAAGGTATTGGAAAATCCGGATTTGATTTCTCAGACCGTCCTTTCAAAAGGTCTGGACGCAGGTACGGCATTTGAGATACTCTCGATCGATATTGCGGATGTAGATATCGGCAAGAATATCGGAGCGGAACTGCAAACAGAACAAGCAGAGGCAGACAAGAACATTGCCCAGGCGAAAGCGGAAGAACGAAGAGCGATGGCTGTTGCCAATGAGCAGGAAATGAAAGCAAGGGTAGAAGAAATGAGGGCGAAAGTTGTGGAAGCGGAAGCAGAAGTGCCTCTTGCCATGGCTGAAGCACTCAGGTCAGGTAACATCGGTGTGATGGACTATATGAACATAAAGAATATTGATGCCGATACGGAAATGAGAGACTCGATCGGAAAGCTGACAGGGGATAAAAAAGATCCGAAGAGTGATAAGTAATCTCCCTTTGTTCAGAAAGGAGGTATCTCCATGGAATCATTGATCTTATTTATTTTGATCGGGATCATCACATCCATATTCAATAAAATGAAACAGCCTCCATCCAATAAACCCGTGAGGCAGAAGCCGATTCAAACGGCCTCTCCCGCTTCTCCAGAGCCTGTTGGAAGAGGCAGGGAAAGAGTTGAGCGGGAACGAACCGGGCGGAGGGAACCAAGGTCATACAAAGAGCCTGTAAAAGAGGCCGTTTCCTCCATCCAAACCCGTTTGGAAGATAAGAAGAGGGAGACGGAATCTGCTTATTCCAGTCTTCAGAAACAAGAAGAACGATATTCCAGGAAGCTTGAAGCCCACCAAAACCGGGCGAAGAGGATTCGGGAGAATTCAGGTCCCATTCTCGATTTCAAAAATGAAGATGATATCGTAAAAGGATTTATTTTTTCAGAGGTGTTCGGCCCTCCGAAATCAAAAAAACGGCATCATCAAAAATAAAAGTGATGAAACCCCTTTTCATTTCATAAATATGAGATGAAAGGGGGTTCTTTTTTTATGGCGAAAAGCATTTTACAACAGATGCGAAAATGGATGACACAGAAAATGGATTTACCCGAAGATGTCATGATGGACCTTCCTCGCGTCACAATGATTGGACAAATTCATATCTATATAGAAAATCACCGGGGGCTGTTGACCTTCACAGATCGGGAGGTGCGGCTTCTGCTTAAACAGGGTCAACTTCTCATAAAAGGGGAGCAATTTGTCATCAAGATGATCCTTCCGGAAGAAATTCTCCTTCAGGGGAAAATCGTTGAAGTGATCTATTTAGAACAATAGGAGGGACGGATTTGAAGAATCAATGGTTCACCTTTCTGAGGGGAAAGGTATTCGTGAAAATGGAAGGCAGATTAGTTGAGCGGGTCATCAATCAATTGCTCCGTGCCGGTATCACCATCTGGAATGTGAAGAGGGCGGGAACGGAAACCATCACCTTTTACTTATCCTTAGAAGATGTACATAACTTCCGAAGAGCGGTACGGGCATCCGAGTGTAAAGTGACATTTCTAAGAGGGCAGGGGGTTCCCTTTCTATTCAGGAGATCACTGAAAAATTCAGGCTTCATGATTGGTGGACTGGCATTCTTCGTCATCGTATTCCTTCTTTCCAATATGGTGTGGGGCATCGAGATCAAAGGTGCGTCCCCTCAAACCGAGCACAGTATACGAAAGGAACTGGAGGAGATGGGTGTTTCCAAGGGGAAGATGCAGTTCCACATCCCCGATGTTGAAACCATCCAACGTGAGTTATCCTACAGGATGAATAATATCACGTGGGTAGGGGTGGAGTTACAGGGGACAACCTTTCACTTTCAAGTCGTGGAAAAGAATGCCCCTATGCCCCCTGAAACAACCGGTCTGCAGCATATTGTCGCCAAAAAGAAAGCCATCATCACCGACATGTTTGTAGAAGAAGGGGATCCCCAGGTGAACGTCAATGACTACGTCAATAAGGGACAGCTCCTTGTATCGGGTCTGATCGGGAATGAAAAAGAGCCGAAGGGAGTCTCGGCCAAAGCGAAGATATTGGGGGAAACATGGTATAAGACTTCGGTTGAACTCCCGTTGAAGTCACGATTTATCGTGTTCAGCGGAAATGAGAAAAGAAAACATTATCTCGGCTTCGGTTCACTGAATATCCAGGTTTGGGGCTTCGGGAAAACGGAATTCAAGCACGTCGTTGTGGAAGAAACGAAAAAGCCGCTGCGTTTTTTGAAATGGGAGCTCCCGGTGTATTATATTGATCGCAGCATGAAAGAAAAAGAGGACGTGGAGAGGACCTATACGAAATCCGAGGCGATCACGGCTGCGAAGAAGCTTGCCAAAAGTAATCTGGAATCCTCCCTCCCGGAAGATGCAGAAATAAGAGGGGAAAAAATTTTGCAAGAAAAGGTGGAGAATGGTAAAGTTAGGGTAACCATTCACTTCAAAGTAATAGAAAATATTGCAGAAGGACAACCACTTATTCAAGGAGACTAACGAATGTCAGATGAAATCTTAATGAAATTACAACTTGAAAACCCCAATGAAGCCATCGCTTTGTTCGGTGTTTCAGATTCTCACCTTAAATTAATAGAACAGGAATTACACGTTTCGATCGTAACAAGAGGCGAAGAGTTGCTGGTTTCAGGTAAAGAAGAAGATGTAAGTCTCGCCGTTGATATTTCTGATCGACTGGTGGCCGTGATCCGAAAAGGGATCAATATCGGCCAGCGTGATGTCCATTATGCCATCGAAATGGGCAGACAAGGGACGCTTGAATATTTTACAGAGTTGTACAATGAAGAGATTACAAAGAACGCCAAAGGTAAATCGATCCGGGTGAAGACCTTGGGACAGCGCCAATACATCCAGTCCATCAAGAAGCATGACATGGTGTTCGGGATCGGACCGGCCGGAACAGGGAAGACCTATTTAGCCGTTGTCATGGCTGTACATGCCTTAAAGAACGGGCAGGTCAAGAAGATCATCCTGACGAGGCCGGCTGTGGAAGCAGGAGAAAGCCTTGGGTTCCTTCCGGGTGACTTGAAGGAGAAGGTGGATCCTTATCTCCGCCCCCTATATGATGCCCTGCATGATGTATTGGGAGCAGAGCATACCGCCCGCCTGATCGAGAGAGGTACCATCGAGATCGCTCCCCTGGCATATATGAGGGGCCGTACCCTTGATGATGCGTTTGTCATTCTTGATGAGGCCCAGAATACAACGAAGGCCCAAATGAAAATGTTCCTGACAAGGCTCGGCTTTGATTCCAAGATGATCATCACGGGAGACCGTTCCCAGGTGGATCTGCCCAGGGGCAGCGAGTCAGGATTGATTTCTTCTGAACGGATTTTAAAAGATGTTAAAGGAGTGTCGTTCATTTATCTCGATCAAGCCGATGTAGTCCGTCATCCGTTGGTCGCGAAAATCATCGATGCCTATGAAACAATCGAAAAATAGACAAAGAGAGATTGATCCAGTTGATCCATGCCGTCATCATAAGATCCGGCGTGGCCATGGATCAATCTTTTTTTGTTGTGCTATACATAGATAAATAAGTCAAAAACTGTTATCATTTTACATAATTGCTAATTGCTTTACCTATGGCCATCAGAAATTGTTATACATAACAGGGGGTTCTTTATGCAAACTCACCCATTTCTACTTAAAATAAGGAGCTTTCTCAGCTACCGATTATTTACCAATCTCTTATTTGTACTGCTCGGCATCATTGTATTCGGTGTCCTATATGGAAATGTGACGCCGAAAACGCTCGATATTCATTTATATGAAGATGCCCCCACCACGATAAGGGCGCCTAAGAAATTCGTCGATGAGGAGGCCACCGCGAAGAAGAAGGAAGAAGCAAAGGCCGAAGTCGCAAGTGTGTATACTCCGAAAGAAGGGGCGATCGATAACTCTACTTCATTGATCCACTCTCTGTTGGAAAGTGTAAATGAAGTGAAGGATGAGTCGAAACAGCAGGCGGGGGACGAGGAAAATCTAAAACCGTCTACAAGTACGGATACAACTGAACAGCTGAAGCTCCTGAAAGCCAAATTGCCGAAGGATAAAAATAACAATGTCACCAACAGTCTGAGTGATGACGTGTTAAAGACGCTCCTTGAGGCGTCAGAAGATGACTTGTCCCGCATAGAGACCATCGTTACCACCCAAATGAAAATCATCATGGAAAACGGCGTCAAAGAAGAAGAATTAAATGAAGCGAAATTGAATCTGGAACAACGGATCACCAACTATTCATTTAAAGATGATTTAACCACTGCTGCCATCAAGCTTGGGAAAGTCGCCATTGAGCCGACGCTTTACTACGATGCTGAAAAAACAGATGAGTTAAAGAAGCTTGCCGAAGCAAACGTGGAAAAGGTTGAAATCATTGAAGGAGGCGTCATCGTAGAAGACGGGGATCTGATCACACCTAAAATATACAGCATCCTGAAGACTCTGGGGATGGTGGAGGATACATTCTCCTTCAAACCGTATGTCGGACTGGCACTCTTCGTCCTTGTGGTGATAAGTTCACTATATTATTTCTTCTACACACTTGAAGTGACCGAGGAGAGAAAGCAGAATTATCTGATCCTGACAAGCATCGTATTTGTCATATCCCTCTTGATCATGAAGATCGTAGGACTGATCGAACAGCTGGAAATCAATGATATTGCCTTCATATTCCCGGCGGCGTTCACGGGTATGATATTGAGGATCTTACTGAACGAACGGATCGCCATGATGATGGTGTTCATCCTTTCTGCCTGCTCGAGTATCGTGTTTCACCAGCAGTTCTCCGGATCCATCGATATCGAAATTGCGATTTATACGTTATTCAGCGGTGTATCAGGGATTCTTTTCCTTGTGAGCCGAAATCAGCGTTCGAATATTTTAAGGGCGGGGATCTATGTAGCACTTGTCAATATCCTGATCCTCGGGTTTTTAATCCTATTAAGCGGTACTTCCTATTCGAATAGTGAATACGTGTACTATTTAGTGTTTGCCCTGTTATCGGGGATCATGTCTTCTATCCTGACGATCGGTTTCCTCCCGTTTTTTGAAGCGGGATTCGGGATTCTTTCATCCATGAGACTGGTCGAGCTCTCTAGCCCTACACAGCCGTTATTGAAGAAGCTGTTGACCGATGCGCCCGGCACCTATCATCACAGTGTCATGGTGGCGAACCTTGCGGAAGCTGCGTGTGAAGCCATCGGGGCTAACGGGTTACTCGCCAGGGTCGGATGCTACTATCATGATGTAGGAAAGTCCAAACGTCCGCATTTCTTCATTGAAAATCAGCTGAATATGGGGAATCCCCATGACAGGGTCTCGCCTGAAACAAGCAGGGATGTTATTATTAGTCATGCTTCAGATGGAGCCCAGATGCTCCGGAAACATAAATTGCCAAAGGAAATCATCGACATCGCCGAGCAGCATCATGGAACGACATTGTTGAAATTTTTCTATTATAAGGCAAAAGAACAAGGGAAAGATGTTAAGGAAGAAGAATATCGCTATCCGGGTCCTAAACCCCAATCTAGGGAAGCGGCTGTGATCAGCATTGCGGATAGTGTAGAAGCGGCTGTCAGGTCGAAGAAATCACCCACCCAGGCAGAAATTCAAAAGCTTGTCCATTCGATTGTGCAAGACCGCCTGCAGGACGGGCAGTTTAACGAATGTGATATTTCATTAAAGCAATTAGAGACGGTGAAGAGGTCTCTATGTGAAACATTGAATGGAATCTTCCATCCGAGGATCGAGTACCCTGAACTTCAAGCAAAAGGAGAATAGGCATGACTTTATTAATTGACTTTATTGATGAAACAGAAACAGTATCCGATGAACAGACACAGCTGGTTCAGAATATCCTGAACTTTGCTGCTGAACAAGAGGGGATCGAAGATGAAAGCGAAGTGTCCGTGACCTTCGTGTCCAACGACCGTATCCGTGAGATCAACCGTGAATATCGGGATAAGGACCAGCCCACGGATGTGATTTCATTTGCCCTTGAAGAACTAGGGGAAGATGAGGTGGAAATCATAGGGGCGGGGATTCCGCGCGTTCTTGGGGATATCATCATTTCCATTGACCGGACAAAGGAACAGGCGGAAGAATACAACCATTCCGTCTCCCGTGAACTAGGTTTTCTTGCCCTTCATGGCTTCCTTCATTTATTAGGATACGATCATATGGAAGAAGAAGAGGAAAAGAAGATGTTCAAGAGACAAAAGGACATTTTAGATGAATATGGACTCAAAAGAGACTAAATTCGGCTTATTCCGATTCCTAAAATCCTTTGGATATGCAGCGGAAGGCATGAAATCTGTCTGGGCAACGGAACAGAATTTCAGAATTCATTCATTCGTAGGGATAGTCGTTTTCCTTCTTGCCTACCTGCTGGCTGTATCCGCCATGGAATGGGTCATACTGATCATCCTTGTCTTTTCCGTGCTTGCCCTTGAAACGATGAATACAGCCATTGAAAAGGCAGTCGACCTTACCACAGAAGGGTATCATCCCCTTGCGAAAGCTGCGAAGGATCTGGCTTCGGCTTCGGTCCTTCTCTTCGCAATCTGTACAGCAATCGTAGGAACCATCATCTTTCTTCCAAAGCTTTTGGAACTGATCCACTAAAACGGAAAAAAGACAGTGTAAGACCGCAAAATAAAGGCTGCAGGGAAGAAATTGTGCGATTTCTTCCCTGCAGCCTTTAATTCATTTGAAAACGTTCTTATACTTGTATAGAATAAGTGGAGCAAAGGACAAAATCGATAAATAGTTTGAATTATCTAACTATTTTATTACAAAATGATAACAGCCCATTTTCTTTTATGAAAATTGTAGTAAAATGAATGTGTAAGGGTTAAAAGGAGAGTTAAATCAATGAATGCAGAACAATTGATACAAGAAGCTAAACTAGCGAGGGAAAAAGCATACGTACCCTATAGTAAATTCAAGGTGGGAGCGGCTCTTCTGTCAAAGGACGGTAAGGTCTATCACGGTTGCAATATTGAAAATGCAGCGTACAGCATGTGTAACTGTGCTGAACGGACTGCTTTATTCAAGGCGTACTCAGAAGGCGATACAGACTATTCGATGATTGCGGTTGTGGCAGACACGGCAAGACCTGTTCCACCTTGTGGAGCATGCCGGCAGGTCATTTCAGAACTTTGTCCGAATGAAATGAAAGTCGTATTGACGAACCTGAAGGGCGATGTAGAAGAATTAACCGTAGCAGAACTATTACCAGGAGCTTTTTCACCGGAGGATCTAAATGAGTAATCATATCAGTAACACAGAATACAAATCAGGCTTTATCTCCATCATTGGAAGACCTAACGTCGGGAAATCCACTTTCCTGAACCGGGTCATCGGTCAAAAGATCGCCATTATGAGTGATAAGCCCCAGACGACACGCAACAAAGTTCAAGGAGTATACACGACCGATTATGCCCAGATGATATTCATCGACACTCCTGGAATACACAAACCGAAACATAAACTGGGAGACTTCATGATGAAGATTGCTCAGAACACTTTAAAAGAAGTGGACGTCATATTGTTCATGGTGAACGTCGAAGAAGGATTGGGAAAAGGAGATCACTTCATCATAGAGAAGCTGAAAGGTGTAAAAACACCGGTCTACCTCATTCTTAATAAGATTGACCAGATCCATCCAGATGCCTTACTGCCAATGATTCAACAATACAATGACCTGTTCCCGTTTGCGGCGACTGTCCCGATCTCAGCACTCGAAGGGAACAACGTGGACCAGCTGCTTCAGCTACTGAAGGATCAATTACCGGAAGGGCCTCAATTCTATCCTGCAGATCAGATTACCGATCATCCAGAACGTTTTATCGTATCTGAACTGATCAGGGAAAAGGTCCTGCACCTGACACGGGAAGAGATTCCGCACAGTATAGCGGTCGTGATCGACAAGATGGAGAGGAAAGAAGAGAAGGACCTCATCGACGTCATCGCCACCATCATTGTAGAGAGAGATTCCCAGAAGGGGATTGTCATCGGCAAACAGGGTTCCATGCTCAAAGAAGTCGGAAAGCGCTCGCGGGTGGATATTGAGAACCTGTTGGGATCAAAAGTCTACCTCGAACTATGGGTGAAGGTACAGAAGGATTGGCGTAACCGATCTGCAAACCTCCGTGACTTTGGGTTCAGCGACGACGAATATTGATAATTAACAATATTTAGGCCACATGTTTTAGAGAGAAAATGCTCATTCTAATCACAAGAAAGCTTATGAAGTCTTGCTAGTTTAAATCCAGAAAGGTGGGTTTTTTATGTTAGACTTAACATGGAAATTTTTTTCGCAGACAGGAAGTATTGACACCTATCTCCTTTTCAAGGAGCTTGAAAAGGAGTCATTTGATGATCCTTACAGCTTTGAAGAAGAAACAGCGGAAGTAGATTTTCCTTTAACGTGATAAGTGTGTCATCACCCGGGAAGATAGAGATCGGGAGGTGGCTAAATGCTGCAGAAGTGTGAAGGAATTGTCATTCGAACGAATCATTACGGTGAGTCGAACAAAATTGTTACCATATATACACGGGAATTCGGAAAGATTGGATTGATGGCTAGAGGGGCAAAGAAACCTAATAGCCGTCTATCCGCCATTTCACAATTGTTTACATATGGTTATTTCCTTTTTATCAAAGGAAGCGGGCTGGGCACCCTTCAACAGGGAGAGATGGCAGAGTCCCTGAGGCATGTGAGGGAGGATCTGTTTAAGACGGCTTATGCCACTTACATCGTGGATCTCCTTGATAAAGCGACCGAGGATCGAAAGCCGAACCCCTTCCTGTTTGAATTGCTTTACAAGACTCTTCACTACTTGAATGAAGACTATGACCCGGAAATCCTGATGCATATTTTTGAAATGAAGATGCTCCCTGTAATGGGGTTGTACCCTCACCTGAATGGATGTGCTGTATGTGGGGAGACCGATGGTGAATTTGCTTTTTCCTTTAGAGAAAATGGATTCATCTGTCATCGCTGTTTGAGTGAAGATCCACATCATTTACCGATCTCACAAAGCACTGTGAAGCTTCTAAGGGTATTTTACTATTTCGACCTCAATCGATTGGGAAATATATCGGTGAAAGATGAAACGAAACGTCAATTGAAGCGGGTAATCAGGACTTATTACGATGAAAACTCAGGTCTGACATTAAAATCCAGGAGGTTTCTGGACCAAATGGATAACCTTAAGGACTTATTCTAGTTACATAGATGCTGCTTGTGATATAGAAAGGCCCATTCACTTTTGTGAATGGGCCTGATTTTTTATTGTATCTGCTAGCTCCAGCGGCTAGAGGCTCGAGGTCATAAGTCAACCCTGCCAAAAAGGCAAAGAACGCCTTTCCGGCAGGGCCGACTTATGCTTGTCGCCTCTGAACGAGCCGCCTCCGCTTTAGGGGTTTAAAATTTGATTTTCTCCTGCAGGAAGCCTTTTACTTCACTGATCGGCATTCTTACTTGATCCATTGTGTCACGGTCACGGACGGTTACTTGACCGTCTTCTACGGAGTCAAAGTCGAATGTGATGCAGTATGGTGTACCGATTTCGTCCTGGCGGCGGTAACGTTTCCCGATGGATGCCGTTTCGTCGAAGTCGATCATAAGATCCTGTGACAGCTCTTCATACACCTTGAATGCATCGTCAGAAAGCTTTTTCGAAAGTGGCAGGACAGCCGCTTTGAACGGAGCCAGTGCCGGGTGAAAACGTAATACAGTACGTGAGTCGTTCTCAAGTTCTTCTTCTTCGAACGCATCGCATAGGAATGCAAGGGTTACCCGGTCAGCTCCAAGGGAAGGCTCGATGCAATATGGTACATATTTTTCATTCGTTTGTGGATCCATGTAGTGGAAGTCCTCATTTGAATGTTCCATATGACGCTTCAGGTCGAAGTCAGTACGATCTGCTACACCCCAAAGCTCACCCCAGCCAAACGGGAATTTGTATTCGATATCCGTTGTAGCGTTGCTGTAATGGGATAATTCATCCTGATCATGGTCACGCAGTCTCATATTGTCTTCGCTCATTCCAAGATTCAGTAACCAGTTTTTACAGAATTCGCGCCAGTATGAGAACCACTCAAGGTCTTCACCAGGTTTGCAGAAGAATTCCAGTTCCATCTGTTCGAATTCACGGGTTCTGAATGTGAAGTTACCAGGAGTGATTTCGTTTCGGAAACTTTTACCCACTTGCGCAATACCAAATGGCATCTTCTTACGCATGGAGCGTTGAACGTTCTTGAAGTTTACAAAGATCCCCTGTGCTGTTTCTGGACGTAAATATATTTCATTTGTAGAAGATTCCGTTACTCCCTGATGGGTTTTGAACATAAGATCAAATTGGCGGATATCCGTGAAGTCGTGGCTTCCGCAATCAGGGCACGCAATATCATGCTCTTTGATGATTTCTTCCATTTTCTCGAATGAAAGACCGTCGACGATCATCTCGATCCCTTTTGCTTCCAGGGCGTTTTCAATGATTTTATCTGCGCGGTGACGTGTTTTACATTGCTTACAGTCGATCATCGGGTCGTTGAAGTTTCCAACGTGTCCGGAAGCTACCCAGGTTTGCGGATTCATCAGGATACTTGCATCAAGGCCCACATTATAAGGGGACTCCTGTACGAATTTTTTCCACCAGGCTTTCTTGATATTGTTTTTCAGCTCTACACCAAGCGGACCGTAATCCCATGTGTTGGCAAGTCCTCCGTAAATTTCAGAACCTGGGAAGACAAACCCCCTGTGCTTCGCTAAGTTGACTACTTGTTCCATTGACATATAAGTCACTCCTTTTCATCATTTATGTAAATAAAAAAGCTCGTCCTTAGGCGCTTGAGGCCTAGGGACGAGCTTGTTACTCGCGGTTCCACCCTAGTTGATATACGTGAAGGTATACCCACTTTTCATCGGTAAATAGCTCCGGATTGCCGTTTCCATGCCTTCTGGGCTTTCACCGTCCCCAGTCGCTTCTCGGTTAGCAAGGATTATTGATCCATCATAGCCTTATTGGTTATAAGATGAAGACATTTTATCATGATAAAGAAATAAAAACAACTAATGATTGAGAGAAGAGAAAAGATTTGAAGTTTCGTTCAAAAGAAGATACTCTTTGTAAAGTGAAATTTAGCTATAGGTTGTCACAACTGGATGATAATATGCTCTTTTCATTTTGGGTGAATAGTATATAATATTTAATATAAAGTATAACATAAATCGTTGGACCGTTAGGTGGTGAGTAACAATCGAACTCAATAAGCGTCAAGAACATATTCTGCAAATAGTGAAAGACAATGGACCTATCACTGGTGAACAGATTGCGGATCAATTAAATTTAACCAGGGCGACTCTGAGACCCGACCTTGCCATCCTGACCATGGCAGGTTACCTGGATGCCCGTCCGAGGGTAGGATATTTCTATACAGGAAAAACAGGGACACAGCTGCTGACGGAGAACCTGAACAAAATATTCGTCAAGGATTACCAATCGATTCCAGTTGTGGTGAATGAAAATGTTTCCGTGTATGATGCCATCGTAACGATGTTTCTGGAAGATGTGGGAACATTGTTTGTCGTGGACGCCAATACATACCTGGTGGGTGTCCTGTCCCGTAAAGATCTTTTAAGAGCGAGTATCGGAAAGCAGGAACTCAGTACGTTGCCGGTGAATATTATTATGACAAGGATGCCCAATATCACGGTTTGTGAAAAGGATGACCAGCTGATCGGAGTGGCGAAAGACTTGATTCATAAGCAAATTGACTCTGTCCCTGTCATCAAAAAGACTGAAAAGGGTGATTTAGAAGTCATAGGCAGGATTACGAAGACCAATATAACAAAAGCATTTGTTGCGTTGGCAGATGAATATTAGAAGGTGGTGAACGATCGTGAAAGAACCGATCATCTATGTTGTATCCGACTCGGTGGGTGAGACTGCTGAATTAGTCACAAAAGCGGCGATTAGCCAATTCAATGGTTCCAATACGGTCATCAAGCGCTTTCCGTATATAGAGGACACCGAACATATCGATGAAGTGATTTCCTTGGCGAAGCTCAATCAGGGGTTGATTGTGTACACCCTTGTAAAGCCGGATATGCGAGCGTACATTAAAGAACAATCTGAAAAGGAAGAGCTCTATGCATTTGATATCATCGGTCCATTAATGGACAAATTTCAATCTTCCTACCAGAGGGAACCGCTGTTTGAACCAGGGACTGTCAGGAAGCTTGATGACGACTACTTCAAGAAGGTGGAAGCCATTGAATTTGCCGTCAAATATGATGATGGGCGTGACCCCCGGGGCATCCTCAGGGCGGATATCGTGCTTGTCGGAGTGTCCAGGACATCAAAAACGCCTCTGTCGCAATACCTTGCGCTGAAGAGGATCAAAGTGGCGAATGTTCCACTTGTACCGGAAGTAGATCCCCCGGAGGAACTATTCATGGTTTCACCGAAGAAATGCTTCGGATTAAAAATCAGCCCTGAAAAGCTGAATACGATCCGCAGGGAAAGATTGAAATCTCTCGGATTGAACGATCAGGCGAGCTATGCGAATATTAAACGTATAGAAGATGAACTGACGTATTTTGAAAAAATAACGGACCGCATCGGCTGTCACGTCATCGATGTTACGAATAAAGCCGTCGAAGAAACAGCCAATGTCATTACAAATATTTACCAAAACAGCAACGAATGATCGGCGGTCATCATGCTGACCGTGTACATAAAAAGATGATTCCCCCTGAAAAACGGGGGAATCATCTTTTATTTAGGCCGTTTGCACACACCAGAACTATTTAATCGATATCATCTGCACCGAGAGAATGATGGGTTGGTTTTGACAATCTCTATAGTTTTAGTGAAAACTTATCCTTCGAAAGTTGATTGGAGCGGAAGGT
>NZ_BCVQ01000062.1 GCF_001591825.1 Rossellomorea vietnamensis NBRC 101237 | reverse complement strand
ATGAACAGGGAGACCCGAATCAGGGTCTCCCTGTTAAATGAGCATCCCTATTTACCTTTCTAATGTGGCATCCTCCATATCCTCGACCAAACCATTCTGAAGAAGATACATTTTATGATAAATCCCTTTTTGATGAAGTAACTCCTGATGGCTGCCACGCTCTACTATTTCCCCTTGCTGCAATACCAGGATGAGATCCGCATCCTGTATGGTTGAAAGCCTATGAGCGATGGCAATGGTTGTTCTGCCTTTTCTCATTCTCCTAAGGGCATTTTGGATCTGTTCTTCCGTTTCTGTATCGATATTAGCAGTTGCTTCATCGAGGACAAGGATCTTCGGTTTGGTCGCCATCGTCCGGGCGAATGCAATCAATTGGCGCTGTCCACTTGATAGTGTCGAACCCCTTTCTACCACAGGATGAGCATACCCGCCAGGAAGTTTCTCAATAAACGTATTCGCCTGTACAAATTCAGCTGCTTCTTCCACCTCCTTATCAGACATTCCCTCGTCATGAAGCTTAATATTTCCCTTTATATCCCCATAGAATAGGAATGGATCCTGAAGGACCAATCCCATCTTTTGCCTAAGTTCTGCCATTGGATACATTTTGATGCTTCTTCCATCTACTAAAATGTCACCCTGGTCGAATTCATAGAATCTCATAAGTAAATTGATGATTGAGCTCTTTCCGCTTCCTGTATGCCCGACAAGTGCGACGGTTTCTCCAGGCTTTGCGGAAAAAGAGATTTTCTTAAGGACATCATTCTCCCCATCATAAGAAAATGACACATTGTCAAAGGTAATTTCCCCTTTCCCGATCGTTTCACTTTTTCCGTTTTCTATGGTTTGTCCCGGGGACAGCTCTCCTTCATCCAACAGCTTGAATACGCGTGAAGATGCTATGATCGCTTGTTGAAACATAGATAATCTCATCATGATTTGATTGACTGGTTCAAAAAAACGGTCCAAATAATTAATAAATGCATACAGCACACCAATTTCAATCGGCTGAGTGAATGAGGTTATTCCGAAATAGCTCAATACTACAATTAAGGCAGCAACATATACAAGATCGATTGCCGGTCTCAATAATAACCCATCCACCTTAATATTCTTCATGCCAGCCCAATAGTGTTTTTCATTAATATCACCGAACTCAAGTCTTAGTCTTTTTTCCTGCCTGAATACTTGGATGATTGACATTCCCTGCAGCGATTCACTTATCTTGGCATTCAGTTGACTCAATCTTTCACGCATGTCCTGGTAGAAGATGGAGCTATATGCACGATACATTTTCATAATGATAAAAATGACAGGGAGTATGAATAGGCAAAAGAAGGCTAATTTGGTATTCAGGACAAACATGGCAATGAAGATCCCCGTTAACAGAAATACCCCTTGAATGAATGATACCAATACACTTACGAACATATCCTTAATCGCTTCCGTATCATTCGTTACCCGGGAGACCACCCCTCCGGCAGGGGTATGATCAAAGTACCTCATTCCAAGCCCTTGAACCTTCGTAAACACATCCACCCTCAATTGTTGAATGATCCTGAGGGCGATTTCCTGAAACTTCAGTAACTGAAAATAGGAAATCAATACATTCCCAATCTGAATCAATATATATGCGGCAGCCAAACCGGCAAGTGGACCATACGGAAACACCCTGGGAGTTAAATAATCATCAATGAAGATCTTGATGATGATCGGTCCAAAGACGTCTCCAACGGTTGTGAGAAGCAATAAAGAAAAAGCGGCCATTAACGACCTTTTGTAAGGCTTTGTATATCCCATGAGGCGGTAAAAGATCTTCCGCTGCTCTTTAGGTGTTATAGTCTGTATACGGTCCATTTCTTACCCTCCCCGTTCTACAAGTTCTTCCAACTGTTGCCTGAGATACATTTCTCTGTACCTGCCTTTATTTTTCATCAAGTGAAAGTGCGTGCCTTTCTCGACGAGCTTTCCTTCTTCAAGGACTATGATCAGGTCAGCATGTTGAATCGCACTTAGCCGATGTGAAGTGATCACCGTTGTCCTCCCTGCTCGATTCTGCTTCAGGGAAGTCAGGATCGATTCTTCTGTACTGGCATCTACGGCTGACAGGGAATCATCCAGGATAAGTACTTCAGGATCCGTTAAGAGAGCCCTTGCAATCGATATCCTCTGCTTCTGACCACCCGACAAAGAAACTCCTCTTTCCCCGACGACTGTGGCATAGCCTAATGGGAATCCGCTGATATCATCATGGATGTGAGCAAGTAATGCTGCCTCCTCCACCTTTTCCCTTGAAGATAGTGGATTTACGAACGCAATATTTTCAAAAATCGTGGCAGAAAATAGGAAGTGATCCTGAGGCACGTATCCGATGGATTCACGCAAATGATTTAAATTATACTCCTGAATCAAACTCCCTCCAAATTCCACCTTCCCCTTATACCCTTCAAATTCCCTCAGGAGAAGTTTGAGAAGAGTTGTCTTTCCGGCACCCGTTTTTCCAACGATTCCGATGGTTTGACCTTTTTTCATGGTAAACTGAACATCTTCCAGGGCAGGCATCTCTTCATCGGGATATGAAAAAGAAGAAATCTGGAATTCAATATCTCCTGTCGGGGAGTGCTCCAATTCCCCAGCATCCTCTATATCTATCTTTTCATTCAATAACCCTGCCACGCGATCATAAGAAGCACGGCCCCTCTCCACAATGTTAAATAGCCACCCGAATGCAAGCATCGGCCAGATTAAGAGTCCGAGATATGTGGTGAAGGAAATCAAGTCTCCAATCGTCAGCTCCCCTTCTATGACATACTTTGAACCGAACACTATCGATAAAAAGAAGGAGGTGCCGACAATGATCGAGATGGTGGGGTCAAATAACGAGTCCACTCTTGCAACAGAAATATTCTTCTGAACCACTTCTTCCGATTGTTTCCTGAACGACTCTATATCCTCTTTCTCCTGCCCAAAGGTTTTCAGGACTTTCATTCCCGCTACACTTTCCTGCGTCTTATCATTCAGAGCCGAAAATGCTTCTTGAGCTTTATGAAAGCGTTTATGTAGTAATGTTCCATAATAACTAGTCAAAACCGCCATGAACGGCATCGGAATCAGTGCAATAAGGGTCAGCTTCCAGCTGATTGTAAACGCCATGGCCGCAACGACAAATCCTCCAGTTGACAGGGAATCAACAAAAGTCAATACCCCTACTCCCGCAGTCTGTTGAACCGCTTGAATGTCATTTGTTGCGTGAGCCATCAAATCCCCGATCCGCTTCTTTTGATAGAAAGCCGGGGACATTTTGGTGAAGTGATGATAAAGTTCGTCCCTCAGCAACCTGGAAAGCTTGGTGGCCGAACCGAAAATCATGATTCTCCATACAAAACGGAGACCATACATGGCTAGAGCGGTGAATATCAGGATCAGGATCCATTTCAACATATCTTCTGTGGTCAACGAATGTGCCTTTATACGGTCGACCACGATCCCTACAATCTTAGGTGGAATCAATTGCAGGAACGCCACTAATAATAGAAGGATGGTTCCTGTTATATATGACTTTTTCTCCTGAAGAAAAAACCATTTCAAATCATAAAAGACTTTCATACTGTCTCCCCCGCCTCATGATTAAATCGACTCTTTATTTTACCAAATTTCATAATAATGAGAAATCTTTTTTCAGAAAACATTTCAAGGGACTATACGAAAGAGCCTCCCTAATTAGATAAGGGAGGCTCTTTCGTAAAGAAATATACTAATGTATTTGTACAAATGGTTCCTGGTCCACTTCTTTGACGATGGTGGCTTTAAGGCCTTTAGGGGTTTTTACATAAAGGTAAACCGGTGTGTGTGGGAAGTAATCGACGATTTCAGGACCAATCGCCTGTGCAAACCCTATTAATTCGGTTTCTTTCACCATTCCTGTATGTACATCGATGACCAGTTTATTTAGCGTTTCCTTCTGATACAATCCTTTACCGACAAACTCAATATCCTGATGAGAGAAATACTTTGATACATAATCTTCCAGATCCCGGATTCGGTTATATAAATCGCGGTCTTTCTCTTCGCCTTCATCACTCGGGAAGTAATAATATTTGTCGGAAACATCGTCCCACTTTTTGACTTTCCTATCGTTCTCATCTAAATAGGTCGTGGCAATATAGTTTCCAGGAACAACACTGTTTAAAGGTTGTAGTTTGAAAATTGAAATCATGATGGGTACATTTTTCAATTCTTTGTTTGCCCGTACACGACTGGCGACTGTATCGGCTACCTTCTTTCCGTATTCTTCCATCATCTTCTCGTTAATATTGGCTTCGTCAAAATGCATCAGCTTCTTATCATCTTCCACCCTGATATAATCGATGGAATTCATCGCAAGGCCAAGGGAAATCCCCTTGATTTTCCCTTCTGAATCCACATAATTCTGCTCATGAATATAAGCAAGGTACATTGGATTTTTCTTTTCCATCTCTATCTGCTGTTCCCATGTCATATCATCGGTGATCTTCAATTCAGGGTTAAGGCCCGCCTTATTGGTTTTAGACTTTCTCCCTAACCATGAGTTTAAATTCTTTAAATACTGACCTTCCTGGTAGACATATTTTTCAGGGGAAAAATGTTCGGTGGATAAAGACATAAGGCCCGTCTCAATTTCATCCATATCACTGCGGTTGTTGATCGTCATTGTAATCAGGCCGCGATTGACCGATTTTTTTTCTTTGTTTACTTTATAGTTTAAATATTCACGTGCATCGCTTGCTGCACTATTTTGAATTTCAAGCGTTTCATCATCTATCACTTCTTGAGGCTTATTGCTGCATCCGGCAATAAGAATCAAAAGGGACAGAGATACAATCATCCATTTTTTCATATGACTCCCTCCGGACTATATTTTATCATACATTACATTTCAATCCGCCTGATAATCTTTAAGTTTTTATGAATTCACGAAAATAATCCCATTATCCTACCTGATCTTTAATCCTTCTCTACACTCCATGAGATCAGGATGCCCGAACAATAGAAAAAGCACTCATCACCTGAGTGCTTCCATCTATTACTTCATGTTCTTATTCATTGCATTCATCATTTGATTGATTTTCTTCTGGGATGGTTTTTGTCCCATTTGCATCATCATCATGCGTAACATTTGCTCGTTAATTGGTGGATTTTTCTTTAGGTAGCTCATCATGTATTTACGAGCAATGAAAAATCCTAGTGCAACTCCGGCAAGTAATGCCAGAACTCCTACTAGAATAAGTAATCCAGTCGTTCCCATACTCTTACTTCCTCCTTCATGTTGTCCTTTTAAAAGTGTACTAAACCCTGAAACATTATACAATATTTTGGTCAAAATTTCATATTAATATATAAACTTTCTTTGTTTTATCGGTTTTAACCAGCCAAAACGTTCATTTTTGATATCCATTGCCAGTAGCTGGCCCATATTCCTCCGTAGTATTTCAAAAAAGATATATTCAGATTCATCGTGCCCCCAGGCATTCAAAGACATCGACTTTTCATTCAAGACGAGTGTCGCACCTGATTCTTCTCTTTCGATTGTCGCAACGGAGTTTATCCAGGCTGCCCCTTCAACCTTCGTAATTTCGTGTTGAAGGAGTCTTTGGGTAGGAAGGTATGGAATCGGTTTGGTAATGTAATCTACTTGTTTCGAGACGATATCGTGAAGATCACCTGTACTCGCTTCCCAATCAGAAAACAATTGATAGAACATTCTTTCACGACCATAGTAATGTTGAACAAACAACTCTTCAATCCAATAGATTTGATAATTTCGCACCTTTACTCCCTCCTACCTTTCTTTCATATAGTATAAATCAACTAGAAGGGAGTCATTGTCATAAATTGTTGAAAATCTGCACTAGTTTTGTCGAACCTATTCTATCTCCCCTGAATGTTAAGGGATGTATCGTAGGATTTATACATTACTTGTTCTATACCCAATCTCTTCCACCTTTAGTCCTATTGTACTTACCCAAAAGAAAAAGGCCAACTCCTTAGAGAGTGTAAGGAGCCGACCTTTTCCATTCACGATTATTGAAGTAAAGCTTTGATTCTAGATACTACATTTTCAGAAGTGAAGCCATATTCTTCCATCACTTTGGCTCCTGGGGCAGATGCACCATAACCATTGATCGCCAGGATGTCACCTTCATCGCCAACGTAGCGATCCCAGCCCATTGGAGATCCCATTTCGATAGCCAGGCGTTTTTTCACGCTCTTAGGCAGGATGGATTCTTTGTATTCTTTTGATTGCTTTTCGAAACGATCCCAAGAAGGCATGCTCACAACTGAAACACTGATACCGTCTTTTTCAAGGGCATTTTGCGCTTCTACCGCAAGATGTACTTCAGAACCAGTTGCAATCAACAGGGCATCAGGCTGTTCTTTACCTGAAGCAGAGACAACATAAGCACCTTTGTTTACCCCGTTGTAGGCCTTATCAGCCGTACCTTTAAGCGTTGGAAGGTCCTGACGGGACAGAACAAGCATCGTAGGCTGATCTTTCGATTCTAACGATAACCTCCAGGCTGCAGCCACTTCATTACCGTCACCAGGGCGAATCACTGACAGGTTAGGCATGGCACGAAGGGATGCAAGCTGTTCAACAGGTTCATGGGTAGGTCCATCTTCTCCCACAGCGATACTATCGTGTGTGAACACATAGGTCACAGGTAACCCCATTAGAGCCGCCAAACGGATAGCAGGTCTTAGATAGTCACTGAATACGAAGAATGTTCCACCGAATACATGAAGCCCTCCGTGTAGAGCCATACCATTCATGGCACCACCCATACCGAATTCACGGACTCCGAACCAGATATTTCTGCCTTCATAGGATTCAGGCATGAAATCTTTCTCATCTTTGATCATCGTTTTGTTGGAACCGGCAAGGTCAGCGGAACCACCGATGAATGAAGGAAGATTTTGGGCAATGGCGTTTAACACTTCCCCGGAAGAAGCTCGGCTTGCCAATGCTTTTCCTTCTTCATATACCGGGATGTCCTTATCCCATCCTTGCGGTAGTTCACCTTTGATTGCCGCTTCTAATTGAGTGGCCAGTTCAGGGTGTTCCTCTTTGTATTTAATGAATTGGTTGGCCCAATCCTGTTCTTTCTCAGATCCAGCTTGTTGGATTTTTTCCTCAAAGCGGCTGTAAACCTCATCAGGCACGTGGAAATCCTGATCGAATGTCCACTTGTAGGCTTCTTTGGTAAGCTTCATTTCATCCTCACCCAGAGGTGCACCATGAACGGCAGATTTACCTGATTTATTCGGGGCTCCGTAACCAATGACGGTCTTGACCTCAATCATTGTCGGGCGGGTTGTGTCTCCCTGACCTTCTTCGATCGCCTTTGAAATTTCGTCAAGATCATTTCCATCTTCAACACGGATATACTGCCATCCGTATGATTCAAATCGTCCCTTAACACTCTCAGAGAAGGACTTATCCAAGTCTCCGTCAAGTGAAATATCATTGGAATCATAAAGAACAACAAGGCGTCCTAATTTTAAATGTGCAGCCAATGAAGCAGCTTCAGATGAAACACCTTCCATTAAGTCACCATCTCCACAAATGGAGTATGTAAAGTGATCGACCATATTATATTGGTCTTTGTTATATGTAGTGGCCAAATGTCTTTCAGCTAATGCCATACCAACTGCCATAGCAATCCCCTGTCCAAGCGGACCAGTTGTTGCTTCTACACCAGGAGTGTGTTTGTACTCTGGATGTCCTGGGGTCTTACTTCCCCATTGGCGGAAATTTTTAAGATCTTCCATTGAAACATCGTACCCAGAAAGATGAAGTAGGCTGTATAACAGCATCGAACCGTGTCCCGCAGATAAGACAAAACGGTCGCGGTTGAACCATTCTGGATTTTTAGGGTTATGATTCATGAATCTTGTCCAAAGTGCATACGCCATTGGAGCTGCACCCATAGGCATTCCCGGGTGCCCGGAACCTGCTTTTTCAATCGCATCGATTGATAATGTACGAATTGTATTAATTGCTAATTGATCTGTGTTATCAAACATATGTCAGACATCCTTCCTTTTAATGTACCTTATTAATATTAATCTTCTTTGATAGTTTATACAACTATCTTGAATGATAACATGACTTTATGATCGTTGAAAATAAAAAAACCTTTAAATATCATAAGGGAGTTAAATGAATCAAAAAACTTCCAGGACCTTTCAAAGTTGGCCAGGAAGTTTTTTGATTAATGCATTTTTTTCTTAGTCTGTATATCTTGGATCTTTTTAGGTGTTACTTCATTTCCTTCCGGATCAAAGATTCGTGTATTTTCAATTGTTCCCTTCATCGATTGACGGAACGTTTCTAGATATTCTTTTCTAAGTTTAGTCTGTTCTTTCGCTTCCTGCTCAGTGAGTCCACTACTTTTGGACTTTTTGGCAAGTTCGTTGATTCTATTCATTTTTGATTTTGAAAGCATCTATAAAAACTCCTTTATTGCATAGTTTGCAAACTCTAAAACATTCTAGAAGCAGTGTATCACACTACCGTCATGTTACTAGAATAAAGGAGATAAAACAAGGGTTATGCATGATCACGGGACGTCATATATTCCTTGAAGCGTCTATGTACCGTAGCTTTGGATACATCGTATCCGAATCCCCTGAGAGTAGCTGCAATCTCAGCGAAGGTTAATTCATTTTTCCTTAATCGCACGATTTCCTCGACCGGGACTTCAATGCGTTCCCTTC
Source organism: Rossellomorea vietnamensis NBRC 101237 (assembly GCF_001591825.1). GTDB lineage: Bacteria > Bacillota > Bacilli > Bacillales > Bacillaceae_B > Rossellomorea > Rossellomorea vietnamensis. The sequence continues at coordinate 10,033 of NZ_BCVQ01000062.1, read as the reverse complement.
CTTCAACATTTCCTTTGTTTTTTAAATTTTTATGAGGCTGAAAGCCATTTTCCACAGCACGCTTCATGCCCCGCTTGATTTTAAGGTTATGAAGCTTGCGTTGATATTCCTCCACCATGCTGACAATGTTGATGACCATAGAATCGGATTCGGATAAGTGTAATTCACCACTATGAGTCTGACTGATGATCTTCACTTCTTCTTTTAACAGACAGTGGATAAGGGCGATCTTGGCATTTCCCCTGCCGATTCTTGTTTCGTCCTGGATAAGCACTGCCTCGATTGATTTATCCCTGACCAGGTCCAAAAGTTCCAAAACACCTGGACGGTCCAATTCAAAGCCGCTCGCCTGATCCCTGATGACCGCACTTACTTCATAATGATGTTCGTTTGCCAATTTAACCAGTTCTTCTTCCTGCCGCTCCAATGATGTTTCCTGTGTGTTTTTCTTGGTACTTACCCTGCAGTATATGACTGCTTTCATCTTCTATCCCTCTATTCTTCGTTCATGACCAGTTCGAAATCTGATTGAGTTGATATTGTTTGATTTTCAATAGGTAAAACAAGTGATTCACCAGGCTTGATGGCAAAAGAATTCAATTCGTTCTCTTCCCCAACCCAGGCGATAAATTCTTCCACTGTCATAGAATATTCTTCATTATACTGTTTGGCAATAGTCCAAAGAGTATCACCCTCCTCTACTGTGATACTTTGGTAGGAAGGCTGATTAGTCATATTGATTAATAAATAGCAAGCTGCCGTAAGGACTAAAACAAATAATATAATAATGTAAGAGAATCGATTCCAAATATGTGTTAACATAAATATTACCCCCATACGAATGTTTGTTCTGTTTTGTTGATTTCATTGTAATACGAACACTCGTTTGGTGTCAACAAAATTCGAACTTATGTTTGTATCAATAATCGTGACATGCTATAATGGGAACATAAGATCTATAATAGAGGTGCGTGAACATGACAAAATTGTCGAAGAGACAGCAGGACATACTACAATATATTAAAGTTGCAGTCAGAGAAAAAGGGTATCCCCCTTCCGTACGTGAAATCGGGGAAGCCGTCGGTCTTGCTTCCAGTTCCACTGTACACGGACATTTAGCGAGGCTTGAAAGTAAAGGTCTGATCCGTCGTGATCCGACTAAACCGAGAGCGATCGAAATTCTGGACCTTGAAGAAGATACGATTCCGCGACAACGTGTAGTAAACGTTCCTTTAATCGGTAAAGTTACAGCAGGTCAACCGATTACGGCTGTTGAAAATGTGGAAGAATTTTTCCCATTGCCCGAGCGGATGGCCCCTTCGGATGAGCAGGTCTTCATGCTTGAAATCATGGGTGACAGTATGATCGAAGCCGGCATATTGGATGGGGATTTTGTCATTGTTCGCCAGCAGCAGACAGCGAACAACGGAGATATCGTCGTTGCCATGACCGATGAAGATGAAGCAACGGTAAAACGTTTCTTTAAAGAAAAGGATTATGTACGTCTGCAGCCAGAGAACTCAACAATGGAACCAATCATTTTGCGAAACGTCTCCATTTTGGGTAAAGTGGTAGGGGTGTATCGTCAAGTTCACTGATAATAGCATCGGTATGCATGGATAAGACGGTTATCATTATAATGAAAAAGCCTGAGGTTGGAAGCCGAAATTTCCATCCTCAGGCTTTTTTCATATCGTTTCCTTCCCAGATTCCCTTCTCAACCCGGACTTCGTGCAAAAAACCCTCAACGATATATCGTTGAGGGTTTCTGGTCATTAATACATTTGAATGTACTGTTCACGCTCCCAAGGGTGTACTTGTGTACGGAACATATCCCACTCGATTTCCTTCGCTTCCACGAAGTGTTCGAATATATGTTCGCCAAGGGACTTAACAATGACTTCATTTGTTTTTAATGTTTCAAGAGCCGCATGTAATGTTGCAGGAAGATCCACGATACCTGCTTCTTCACGCTCTTTTTTGTCCATTACATAGATGTTGCGGTCAATCGGCTTAGGAGCCGGTAGGTTATTCTTGATTCCATCTAATCCTGCCGCAAGTAATACAGCCATAGCAAGGTAAGGGTTTGCTGCAGGGTCGACACTTCGGACCTCAACGCGTGTACTTAACCCACGGGAAGCCGGGATACGGATTAACGGGCTACGGTTTCGTGCAGACCAGGCAACATAACAAGGTGCTTCGTATCCTGGAACTAAACGCTTGTATGAGTTGACAGTCGGGTTCGTGATAGCTGTAAAAGCAGTGGCATGCTTAATGATACCAGCAAGGAATTGACGGGCAGTATCACTTAATTGCAAGTCACCTTTTTCATCAAAGAAAGAGTTCACTCCATTTTTGAACAGGGACATATTACAGTGCATTCCTGAACCATTTACACCGAATAATGGTTTCGGCATGAATGTAGCGTGCAAACCGTGTTTACGGGCAATCGTTTTAACTACCAGTTTGAATGTCTGAATATCATCACAAGCTTTTAATGCATTTGCATATTTGAAATCGATCTCATGTTGTCCAGGAGCTACTTCATGGTGAGATGCTTCAATTTCAAAGCCCATTTCTTCAAGTTCTAAAGCGATATCACGACGGCAGTTCTCCCCTAAATCGGTAGGGGCGAGGTCGAAATAGCCACCGTTATCATTTAATTCCAACGTTGGTTCGCCATTTACATCTAATTTAAAGAGGAAGAATTCCGGCTCTGGCCCAAGATTGAAGTCAGTGAACCCAAGTTCCTCCATTTCACCTAAAATGCGTTTTAGGTTATTACGGGGATCTCCCTCAAACGGAGTGCCATCCGGATTGTAAATATCACAGATCAGACGGGCTACCTTCCCTTTTTCAGCTGTCCAAGGGAAAACCAACCATGTGTCTAAATCAGGGAAAAGATACATATCCGATTCTTCGATACGGACAAATCCTTCAATGGAAGAACCATCAAACATCATTTTGTTATCTAAAGCTTTTTCAAGCTGACTTAGAGGGATTTCTACGTTCTTGATCGTCCCTAAAATGTCGGTGAATTGTAGTCGAATGAACTTAACTCCCTCTTCATTCGCTAATCTTAACACATCATCTCTAGTATACTTTGCCATTTACGTAATTCCTCCTCAAGTTTATTAAAGGGTTTATTTAATGAAAGAAGCGGGACATATCTCCTTGACGCAGAGATGATCGATTGAACCGACCGGAATGGATCAATTCATTGCGAAGTAATTTACGCAGCTCGTCGTCAGATAGATCCTGTCTTGCTTTTTCTTCCTTTTCATTACTTACGTCAGATACGACTTTGCTTTCATTATGGCCGGACACAGAAAAGATTTTCTTAATCCCTGCCATGTTGATACCTTGATCTAACAGATCCTTTACTTCTAATAACTTATCAATGTCATTCAAGGAAAAGAGCCGACGATTCCCCTCGGTCCTTGCCGGGTTTATCAGTTGATGCTCTTCATAGTATCGAATCTGACGAGCCGTTAAGTCCGTGAGCTGCATGACAATACTGATTGGAAATAATGCCATCGTTCGACGAATTTCACTTCCGCTCATCTTGATTCCTCCTTTTATTTTCCTTCTTGAATTCATTATATGTAATGTCAGGAGTTCTGTCAATCAAATGTTAGATTTTCTTACATAAGTAATCAAAAGAATTGGATAGTCCACTTTAGACTATCCAATTACTCCTTTAATATCCTTTTTATATGGTGATTAAACCTTTTTCAATTAAGTTGTCCACCGCTGAGCAAACGGCGATTTTCACATGGGAGTATGTCAACCCGCCTTGAACATAAGCTATATAAGGTGGTCTTATAGGTCCATCCGCCGATAGTTCGATGCTTGCTCCCTGAATGAACGTACCCGCGGCCATGATGACATCGTCCTCATAGCCCGGCATATAGTTCGGATACGGTGTGAAATGAGAATTGATCGGTGAGGCTGATTGGATTGCCTGACAGAAAGCGATCATCTTTTCCCTGTCATCAAATTGCACCGATTGTATTAAGTCCGTGCGCCTGGCATGAGGCGAAGGGTCTGTGTTCATGCCAAGCCCGGTCAGTAGTGCAGACGTGAAAACCGCTCCCTTTAATGATTGTGCGACCACATGAGGCGCCAAAAAGAATCCTTGATACATATCTTGAAGGCTGTAGAGAGATGCCCCTGCCTCCGCTCCGATTCCCGGCGAGGTCATCCTGAAGGAACATGCTTCTACATATTCTTTCTTTCCGACGATATATCCACCTGTTTTCGCAAGGCCACCACCAGGATTTTTAATAAGGGAGCCCGCCATTAGATCCGCCCCGACGTGACAGGGTTCTTTCACTTCGACAAATTCCCCGTAGCAGTTATCTACGAATACAACAATTCCTGGATCAATTTCTTTAATGAAATCAATCATTTCCTTTATTTCTTCAATTGTAAAGGATGGGCGGTTGGCATACCCTTTTGATCGCTGGATCCCAACCATCTTTGTCTTTGTAGTAATGGTCGTTGCCACCTTTTCAAAATCGACTTTTCCAGACTCATCTAAATCAACGCTCTGATAGTCGATATGGAAGTCTTTGAGTGAACCTGTACCCTTCCCTCGGCTTCCTACAATTTCTTCTAATGTATCATATGGTTTCCCTGTTATGTACACCAGTTCATCTCCCGGCCGGAGTATACCGAACAAAGCGATGGAGATGGCATGGGTACCAGAAATGATCTGAGGTCGCACAAGCCCTGCCTCACCTCCAAACACGTCTGCGTATATGTTTTCCAGGGTGTCCCTTCCTGTATCGTCATAGCCATATCCTGTGGAAGGGATGAAGTGAGAATCGCTTACCCGGTGCTTCTGAAACGCTCTCAAAACGTTGAACTGGTTGCTTTCAGACCGTTCATCGATTTTTTTATGTATGTCTTTGATCTCTGCTTCCACTTTCGTCACAAGTGATTGTAATGCCGTTCCATTTACTAATTGTTCAAACATTTGGTGTTGTTTCCCTTCTACTTTTGAAATTTCTTGATGCTTCCTGCTATCGGATGATCTTCAAGGTGAAATCCGGTCATTTCATATACTTGACTCGCTTCTTGGAATTCCAATTTTCTCAAGATGGTTTCACTCTTTAATTGGGATAGCAGCTTCCCTTCATTCACAGGGATAAGTACATGATAAGGTATCATTTGATTCTTTACGATTTCTTCTATCTTAATCAGCAGCTTCCCTCGGTCTTCTTCGTTCAAGGCACTTATGAGGATGGTGTCTGATTCACTGTCGGGAACAAATTCGGGATCCATCGCATCCCGCTTGTTGTATACCGTTAGCTGCTGCAGTCCATCCATTTCCAGGTCTTTCAATAAGGATTGCACTGTCTTTTCGTGCTGACTGTAGTCAGGATTTGAACTATCCACAATATGAAGAAGGAGATCTGCCTCCTTTACTTCTTCAAGGGTAGATCGAAATGCCGCAACCAATGTGGTCGGTAAATCTTGAATGAACCCTACGGTATCTGTCAGTAACGTGGAATATCCACTTGGCAAAGGCATTTTCCTCGTCATCGGATCCAAGGTAGCAAATAATTGATTTTCTTCATAGGAATCAGCCATTGAAATCCGATTGAACAACGTGGATTTTCCAGCGTTTGTATATCCAACGAGTGCAATCTGGAAAGCTTTGTTCCGTTTCCTTCTCCCGCGGTACCTTTCTCTATGATCAACTATGGTTTGTAATTGCTTCTTAATATCGTCAATCCTCTTATGGATGTGTCGACGATCACTTTCGAGCTTCGTTTCACCTGGCCCCCTGGTGCCTATCCCGCCGCCCAGCCTTGAGAGGGACGCCCCCTGCCCGATGAGTCTCGGCAGCAAGTACTGAAGCTGTGCAAGTTCTACTTGTAATTTCCCTTCTCTTGAGCGGGCACGCTGTGCAAAAATGTCCAATATCAGTTGTGTCCGGTCAATCACCCTGCCGTTTAGTTCCTTTGATAAGTTCCGAATCTGACTGGGGGATAGTTCATCATTAAATATGATGATGCCCGCTTCAAATTGTTCTTCCAACAGGACCAGTTCCTCCAGTTTACCCTTTCCGATATACGTACTTGGATGGACCCTGTCACGCTTTTGAATCAAGGTGGCGGCAACTTTTCCTTGAGCTGTTGCTGTCAGCTCCTCAAGTTCCATTAAACTATACTGAAAACGCAGGTCATCATCGTCCAGTTGACATCCTACCAGAATGACTTTTTCTAGATTTTCATTCTTCAAAAAACAACCTTCTTTCTTTCCGTTTCATTCTATTTTCCATCATATCAAATCCGCATCGTAATCTCTATGTAAAAAGCAATGAAAAATGGTTGCAAATAAGCACATACGTGTTAAAATCAGTATGTTTGATTATGACATAACACCACTTCAAGATTCTACATAATGGCATGTAGCATATTGTAATAGGGTGAGGAGGAATGTGTATGACGTGGGAAGTACTGAGTATCATCGGTACCATTGCTTTTGCTATTTCAGGAGCTATCATTGCCATGGAAGAGGAATATGATATCCTCGGTGTTTATATATTAGGGATTGTCACGGCATTCGGTGGAGGCGCCATCCGGAATTTACTGATTGGTGTTCCCGTTTCCGCTTTATGGGAGCAGGGAATGTTGTTTCAGATTGCCCTTCTCTCGATTACAGCGGTCTTTCTGTTCCCCAATAACCTATTAAAACATTGGAGGAAGTGGGGGAATTTCTTTGACGCGATCGGTTTATCGGCTTTTGCTATTCAGGGGGCGTTATATGCTTCTGAAATGAACCACCCCATCAGTGCAATCATCGTGGCTGCCGTTTTAACCGGTAGTGGTGGTGGAATGATCCGTGACCTTCTGGCTGGACGGAAACCTTTAGTCCTCAGATCGGAAATATATGCGGTTTGGGCAGTTTTATGTGGAGCTGCGATTGGACTTGGTATAGTCAATTCAGCGTTAGAGCTATATACCCTTTTCATCATTACAACCGCTTTACGGGTGCTCTCCTACCTATATAAATGGAGGTTACCGAATAGAAGTTTACGGGCTCATGTTTAATCATAAAAATGCATTCACAAGTGAATGCATTTTTTTGTTTTTCGATTTACTAAGTATGGTGATCCGACGCTGTTTTAGTAAAGACCAGGTCATTGCTGCGTATGGTTAATAAATCATGTCGATCGTAGCAATTCTCCAACAACAGCCTCATCGCTTGAGATCGTATCGATTTTTCAAGTACATTCCGAACATACCGCCCATTTGAAAACGCCATTGGAGATAATGTGTTTTTCGCTGCACTTAAATGTTCACGGATCTTTCTTTCGGCATCATGACTCAATAAGTATTGCTTTTCATCCAGCATCCTTTTGCCGATTTCCATCAACTGATCTACAGAATAATCAGGGAAATGAAACACAAGGGGAAATCGTGATTGGAGACCCGGATTCAAGGTAAGGAAGTGCTCCATTTCCCTTGAATACCCTGCCAGGATCAGGATAAAATCATGCTGCCTATCTTCCATATGTTTCACAAGGGTATCGATTGCCTCTTTTCCAAAATCCTTTTCTCCACCTCTGCCCAGTGAATATGCCTCATCAATGAATAGGATCCCTCCCAGTGCTTTTTTTACCAAATCCCTTGTTTTCTGTGCCGTATGACCAATATACTCTCCGACCAGGTCAGCCCTCTCTGCCTCGATTAAGTGTCCTTTCGAAAGCACATTCATCTTTAAGAACAGTTTTCCGATGATTCTCGCCACCGTCGTTTTACCAGTGCCCGGATTCCCTTTAAACATCATATGAAGAGCTTGTTTCCCTGCCTTCAGACCCATGGCTTCCCGTTTTTTATTCACATATATCCATGCATAAATTTCTTTCACCATTTTTTTCATTTCTTCCATTCCGACAAGGGAACCAAGTTCTTCTTCAATTTCTTTCAACGCTACATGTTCTTGTGGAAGGGACTGAGGAGCCGAATCTACCGTTTCGCGTACTGAACTTCTTTTTTGTGAATTCAATACTATACTGATTTGACCGTTATTTTTCATTCTCATTGGTTGATCCAAAGATTTCACCTCACCATTCTAAAGACAATATACACATCTAAGATATAAGGGTGATAAACGCCTGTCGTTTTATCTTATTTTTTTCGACAAATAAAAAGAATCCTGTCTATTCCTGCGCTTTCCCGAGAAATAAATAGAATTACGCTGTGAATGCATTTTTCATTTCAGACTTACTTATCTTTGGAAATAAAATTAGATACTCTCCAAAAGCCCCTTGGTGATTAATTTTCAGGGTCGATTTTTTTATTTTTAAAGACATAAGGTAATGAAGATTTAAGCCTCTCTATTATCCTATTCACTTACTGTACATTTCATTAATTATTCTTGCATTCAACAATCGGACCCAATATAAAAAGCTGCCACAAAGGGCAGCTTTCACACGAACATTAATTTTGTTCTTCAAAATTTATTTGAACATTTCGCTGCGGGGCGAATGTTGAAATGGCATGTTTATATACCAGTTGCTGTTTACCTTCTGTTTCAAAAAGGACGGTAAAATTATCAAACCCCTTTACCTGACCGCGAATCTGGAAGCCATTTAAAAGGAATACCGTTACGAGTGAACTGTCTTTTCGCAATTGATTTAGGAATTGATCTTGGATATTAATGGATTGTTTCATGGTTAGTCCTCCTCTTCTATCTCTACATTACTTATTCGACTTTAATTGAAGCTTTCCTGCAATAAATTCTGAAATGTCCTCAATATTTTTGCTGTGCAAACTTTCTTCTGTCATATCGTACCAGGCAACATCCATTTTGTTTCGGAACCAGGTAAGCTGCCGTTTGGCGTACCTTCTGGAGTTTTTCTTAAGGTTCTCTATGGCCGTCTCCAGGCTGACGGTACCTTCGAAGTAGTCATAAAGTTCTTTATATCCTATCGCCTGTACAGATTGAACGCCTCTCAGGCCACCATCATATAACGCTTTCACTTCTTCTAAAAGTCCTTCTTGCATCATCAGGTCTACTCGAAGATTGATTCTCTCATACAGTGTTTCCCTATCCATGGTTAAACCAATTAACGCAACATCATATTGCAGCTCATGGGTTTGGGAGCTTTGATACTCACTCATCGTCTTACCGGTACAATGGAAAATCTCCAATGCACGGATCACACGCCTCGTATTATTAGGATGAATGTTCCCAGCTGAAACCGGGTCCACCTTAACCAGCTTATGATGAAGACGATCTGTTCCATGCTTTTCAAGCTCTGCTTCTAACTTTGCACGATAATGTTCATCGCCTGGTGTTTCTGTGAATTGATAATCATATAGGACTGACTGGATGTAAAGACCCGTTCCACCCACAATCAAGGGAATTTTCCCCCGTGAATGAATGTCGGTTATTTTCTTTCTTACAAGATTTTGAAACTCCGCCACTGAAAAAGAGTCTTCTGGGTTTTTTATATCGATCAAGTGGTGGGGTACGCCTTCCATCTCTTCTTCCCTGATTTTTGCAGTTCCGATGTCCATCTTCTTATAGATTTGCATGGAGTCCCCACTAATGACTTCCCCATCGAATCGTTTTGCAAGGCTTATGCTTGTACTGGTTTTCCCTACAGCAGTCGGACCAATAAGGACAATCACTTTCTCTTTATTCATACTTGTCATACGTTCACTGCTTTCTATGTAACTGTTTCTTTACATATTATCGTACCATAATAATAGAAGGTTTGAAATCACATCTTGTCAGTATTTCCATTTACACCGGTCTTATTCAAAAACAATTTGCCATGGAGTGAATGTACCCTTTACTTACCATCACAAAACGTTCTATTGTAACGAGGAAAAAATAACTGAGGTTGGAATAAAAGTGCTTGGTTAAAGAAAATCCGAACGATTCGAAAACGTTCGGATTCATCATTTGACTGTTTATGTGTAAATTGATACTTATGGAAGTAGCGAGTAGTGCTTGATTTCCGCTCCAGTTGCTCGCTTTCCGCGGGGCTGGCGGTGAGCCTCCTCGG
>NZ_BCVQ01000061.1 GCF_001591825.1 Rossellomorea vietnamensis NBRC 101237 | reverse complement strand
TTGTGAGGGACGGACCTCTCATTCTTCCTCCTTTAATAAATGGTGCAACATTCGTTCTCGATCTTCAAAAAATTGCTTCATGATCTGGTAGTGACTCGTGTCTTCAAGGTTTGCTGCACTTAAACCATTTTCAGTTAGCTGAATGAGTTTCGATGATGGATAGGCCATTAAAATGGGAGAGTGTGTAGCGATTATAAATTGAGAATAATCGTTGACCAGTTCGTGTATGCGGGAAAGCATGGATAGTTGCCTCAAAGGAGAAAGTGCAGCTTCCGGCTCATCCAGAATATAAAGACCTTTTCCTCGAAATCTGTTCATGAAGGTCGAAAAGAATGCTTCCCCGTGAGATTGCTCATGCAGGGATTTCCCTCCAAACGAGTCGATTACCTTTGGAGCTGTAAAAGGGTCCCGGTCCATTTCTTCAATATTCGTCGCTACATTATAAAAGCTTTCCGCCCTTAGGAAAAAACCGTCTTGAGGACGATCGATCCCCCTTACCACCTTCATGTATTGATCCAGGTTTGAGTAGGAATCATACGTAGAAAAAGTAAAATTAAGCGACCCTCCCTCAGGGTTGAATCCAATGGCCATGGCAATAGCTTCTAATAACGTGGATTTCCCCATTCCATTTTCTCCGACGATGAACGTGACATTTGGATGCAGGGAAAGATCCTTTAAGTAACGTATACTTGGAATATTAAAAGGATAGGAGTGCAATGAGGGGACGTCTTCTCTCTTGAGCGAAACTGTCCGTATGTAAGGCTGTTGATAAAACGACATGATCCCGCTCCTTTTTATCTATAGATTACCATAAAGGATCATCATACATATATAAAAACTGCCATTACCGGAGTAAAGGCAGTTCGTTTCACGTTATCTTGAAGGTTCAAGCAGTACTACACTTTCTATAGTCGACGCCAATAGGCTGATGTCAGTAAATTCTTCCACTTTCATTGTGTCCACATAAGTAATGCGAAAACATTCCGTGTCCAGATGGTAAGTAACAGTCATAACAGGTGAGTGCTCATGGTTAGAAATCGTATGAACAATCTCACTTTCCTTGAATTCCTTAAGCGTCTTGAGCATGGTTAGGATATTTTCTAGTGACATATAACATGTCTCCCTTCTAGTGCTAGAGGGATTGACTAAATACAGTCTCGAAGACCCAATGAACCTTAAGTATAACATAGAACAGAGCAAATAGAAACATGCGTTCTGAAAACAACTGGAAATGATCATTATGTCACAGTAAACAAATGTATACCTCCCTAGATGAATTCATATGATGAAAGAGCAAGGGAGGTAGCTGTGGAATGGACAATCGATTAATGAGGGATTCCCCTTCTGAATTGAAGTATCCGGATGATATGCTTTCCATCATTCGAGAGGGATTAAATCCCTCTACATCCAAAAAGATTATCATCATAGGGGCCGGGATGAGTGGACTGGTTGCGGCCTCGACTTTAAAAGAGGCCGGGCATAATGTCGTGATTCTTGAAGGAAACAAAAGGATCGGGGGAAGGGTTTATACCGTTCGGAAGCCATTTACCTCCGGGAATTATATGGATGCCGGTGCCATGAGGATCCCCGATAATCATCGATTGGTATTTGAGTATATACGTAAATTTAAATTGCCATTTCAACCATTTCAAAATTCCTCTTCTAAAGACCTGTTTTTAGTAAATAACATTTTAGTGACGAGAAAAGAGTACGAAGCTGATCCGGATATTCTGCAATATCCTCTCCCCGAAAGTGAAAGGGGAAAAACCGCATCTGAGCTCTTTCTTGAAGCCACCAAGCCTTTTATAGATTTGTATAATAGCAGTGAACACAGTGAACAGTTGAACTTAATAAAGAAGTATTCGAATTATTCAGTGGGGCAATTCCTGTCCAACAACCCGTTCGGAAAATCCTTATCGTTGAATGCCATCCGGAAAATAAATGTCATTCTCGGAATCGAGGGATTTCCTGAATTTTCATTTGTTGATATATTAAAAGATATTATTTTTCCTATCTTTAGAAAAGAGACGAAGTTTTATGAAATAACAGGTGGTAATGACCGATTGCCGTATTCATTTATGGGTGAGCTACAGGCCCATATCTATATGAACCAAAAAGTGACCCGGATCATACAGTCTAGTTCAGGTGTCAACGTACAAACGGTTAACCCATTGGATGGGACGTATAGGGAGTATCAAACTGACTATGTGATTGTCACTGTTCCTTTTACCGTATTTCAATTTATTGATGTCGTCCCATATAACTCGATTTCTTTCAAAAAATGGCAGGCAATCCGTGAAGTGACCAATATTCCATCTGTAAAAATCGGTATCGAGTTCAGAAGTCGCTTTTGGGAGAAAATGAATTACGGAAACATTGTATCCGATCTTCCCACCCGATTTACTTATATGCCAAGCCATGACATAGGGAGCAGCAAACCTGGTGTGATGCTGGCAAGCTACAGTTGGGGTCAGAACGCTCTCTTATGGAATAGTAAATCGAAGGAAGCAATCATTTCAGACGTGTTGAAGGATCTATCCAGGGTTTATGGAAATCGGGTTTATACAGAACTACTGAATTATTTTGTTTATAATTGGAGCAGAAATCCTTTCTCGGCAGGATGTTTTACTCTATATACACCTGGTCAGGCAGCTGACATCGGGGATTATGTCCGTACACCCGAAGGAAGGATCCATTTTGCAGGCGAACACACGTCCTCTTTTCATGGTTGGATAGAAGGTGCGGTGGAATCCGGTATAAGGGCTGCATATGAAGTGAATGGGCGATAAACCAAAGACGCATTTCATCATGCGTTTTTTTACGTTCAGGTCGTTTTAGAAAAATGATTTTCCATTTGTGTCCTGTCCTATAGGAAATCAGACCGAATCCTGAAAAAACCTTCTACTCTATCGACACTCTGCATAAAGTTAACTATTAAATACTTTATATAGGGGTACTGATGATGTCGTATAAGTCTCGAAATAATAATAGCTTAGTCCCGCTAGTATTCGTATCTATGAAAGCCGTCATCCGGGTAGTATTGATAGGGATCATCATGATGTATGTCATGGTATGGCTGATTTCATCGACGGCCATTAAATTGAGGGTGGACAGCCTTTTCTATACTTCCGTTTCAGAGCTTGTACCGAAAGAGACATTCCTTATGCTTCTGTCACAGGAAATGACAGGTCTGCGCATCGAGAATAAAGAGGCCATGAATACCGACTTTGATTGGTTGGAAAGCGTGACGAATGTATCGCTGCTTGACCCCAGGAGTTTATTTGGACGGGAAATACCTGGAATTGAGAATTATCATACTCATATAGCCGTGGCCGGAAAAGGGACGGACATTACCAATTTACCTAATGAGTCGCCAGCGCCAACGGAGGACCAGCTGAAGGATCAGGAAATCGATCAGAACCAAGTCGATCAAGCCAATCATAACTCAGGTGACGGAGTGCAGGAGATTGAAGAAAAATCCGTATTCATTTATCACTCCCACAGCTGGGAAGCCTTTAGCCCTCTAATTAAAAACAATGATTCAAAAGATCCGGCCAGTACGAATGAAAAGGTCAATGTCATTGCGGTTGGTTCAAAATTAAAACAGGAACTCGAATCACGAGGAATCGGGGCAGTGCAGGACAAGACAGATGTAAACCAAGCATTGAAAAACAAATCATGGACCTATTTTGAATCTTATAAGCTGACAAGGGGACTGGTTCAGGAAGCCCTTGCACAAGATGATGATTTAACCTACTTAATAGATATTCACCGGGACTCCCAACCACGAAAAATTACGACCAAAACGATCAATGGCAAGGACTATGCACGCCTCTTTTTCATCGTAGGGAAAGAAAATAAGAATTTTGAAAAGAATCTCAAAATCGCGAAAGAATTAAATGCTAAATTAGAAGAGAAGTACCCTGGAATCAGCAGGGGGGTTTTCGTTAAAACAAAAGCAGAAGGAAATGGGGTCTACAATCAGGATCTAACAGAAAGGGCGATGCTCCTTGAGTTTGGCGGGGTGGAAAATAACTTAGTGGAATTATATAATTCCACTGATGCATTTGCGGAAATCTTTGCAGCTTATTATAAGAAGGATGCGGTTGAGGTAAATGCTCAATAACTATTGAAATGACGTGAGCCATAGGCCCGCGTCATTTTATTGTTTGGGCATCTGCGAAAAGATAAACCAGGCTTCTAACTGGTTAACTTCGTGCAATTTTTCCAGTGAATAGAGCCGACATCACTATGCGGATGGCAATCCTTCTGAATATAGAGATACTCATCCTCAAGTTCTCTAAGTGTCAGCTCGAATAATTGTTTATTACCTTTTTTGAAAATGTTATGGACGATCAATTTGTTAATTAACTCATTTCTTCTTTGATTAATTGCTTCCTGGAGATTTTCTCCCATTATGATCACTCCTCTTATAATGTGAATAAACAGAGAAAGAGACTTTTTCATGTAAAAAAGCCTACTTCCTAGTAAGATAAGAAGAAGGCTTTAACGGAAAAAACTTCAACTTATCTTTCAAGCTTGACGCTTGTGGATTTAGCACAGTGTTCTAGAAATTAGAATCTGTTGCTGAGGTATCATCGGGCCAGTCCCTCTACCTCTCTGGATAAGTGGCTATGTGGTTATCAGAATTCTATTATATGTTATATCAAACTATTCCTAGTTGTCAACTTTGAATTAAATGTGGCCCCAGGATCAAAAAATGATGTCCTCATTCTAATTACATATCATATTCCTTTTTCAGACACAGTTTCTTTTTCTAATCTGCCTAAAACATGATAATCTGTATACATAAACGTAATTAATGGAGTGGATGGTATGAAGAAAGTGGTTATCGTAGGTGGGGGCATTACAGGCTTAACGGCTCTCTATAATCTGCAAAAGATATCCAGGGAACAAAATCTGGATATTGAGTTAGTGTTAATTGAACGGAATCAACAGCTCGGTGGTAAGATCAGGACGATAACGGAAGGTGACTTTATAATGGAAGCTGGTGCAGATTCCATTGTGGCCCGTAATGAGGGAGTGCTTCCATTGGTCAATGACCTTCAACTTCAAAACGAACTGGTCTATAACGAAACAGGTACATCTTACATATACACAAATGGTGAACTGCATAGAATACCTACCGACACAATCTTCGGTATTCCCATGAGCATAGAAGCACTTAATGAAAGCACTCTGATTTCTGAAGCCGGAAAGAAAGCGGCGCTTTTGGACCTGAAAACGAAAAATACTGTATTCACGAAGGAAAGCTCCATAGGAGAATTTCTGGAAGCATTCCTCGGGAAGGAACTTGTGGAAAATCAGATCGCACCTGTATTATCAGGGGTGTATTCAGGGAACTTGTATAAGCTGACCATGGCCTCGACTCTACCATATCTTCTGGATTATAAAAATGAGTATGGGAGCATCATCCAAGGATTATCTGTAAACAAGCAGAAATTCAAGGGATCTTCCAATAAAAAGTTCATTTCCTTTAGGCATGGACTATCCACCATTATCGACCGTCTGGAAGAAGAGTGCGGTGATGCGACGATCCTAAAAGGAACAGCGACAACAAATCTCCAAATGAGTGCTGACAAATATGAGCTTACGTTAAAAGGTCATGAAAACATTCAAGCAGATGCTGTCATTTTTGCGACACCTCATGATGTGACTCAACAGATTTTAAATCGTGCAACATTAAATGAAGATTTTAATACCCTAAGGAACTCTTCCTTGATCTCCATCTATCTGGGTTTCAATGTTCCTGACGAGGAGCTCCCGGCTGATGGTACAGGGTTTATTGTTTCTAAAGGCAGCGAAGTGAAGTGCGATGCATGTACATGGACGAGCCGTAAATGGAAACACACTTCCCGAAACCATAATCTTCTGGTAAGACTTTTTTATAAGAGCTCGAATGCTCATTACGGGCAGTTAAAGCATTTAGAAGAGGACGAACTGACAAAAGTGGCACTGGATGATATTAAAAAGAGCGTCGGAATCAATGCGGATCCCATCTCAGTGGAAGTGACTAATTGGAAAGATTTAATGCCGAATTATCATCTTTCGCATAATCAGGCCGTGCAGACTTTGGAGAAGGTGATCACCACTGAAATGCCAAGAGTGAAACTGGCCGGAGCCTCCTACTACGGCGTGGGGATAGGCGCCTGTATTCAGAACGGAAAGAAAATAGCAGAATCGATAATAGAAGACATCATGTAAGGAGCTTGACCTCAGAGGGGTCAAGCTTCTTTTGATGTTGAAAAATCAATATAGGTAACACCAAAATGAAAATATCCATTGAATGCCCTTCCATTATTTGAAATAATTGGTTATTGAGGGTTATAGATGCTAGAGCCTTGCACAAAATCATTCATTGGAGGAAAACATGACATGGCAAACGTACCAAGAATCGTAAACAGCGTGCTGGAGGAATATATTAGACTATTTAATACTTATTTACCTAAAACACTTGAAGGATTGTATTTACACGGGTCCATTGCCCTCGGTGCATTTGTGAGTGATTCCAGTGACATTGATTTTATTACCGTCACCAACCGTCGACTAACCACAGAAGATTACGACGCTCTTAATCGTATTCATACAACACTACAGCAGACGTTTCAAAAGCCGGAAATGGATGGGGTATATATTTTAAAAGAAGATTTCGGGAAGATGGGTCCAAGCTGTGAAGAGGATACCAAAATGTACGCATACTATAACAATGGTGAATTAAAATTTGGGGAATATTTCAATTTTAATCCTATCACATGGTATTTAGTGAAGCATAACGGGATTAGAGTTGTAGGACCTGAAATTTCATCATCCTTTTCAGGACCGTCCAGAGAGGAACTGTACCAATATGTCCTTCATAATATGAATACGTATTGGTCTGGAAGACTTCAATCCTTCGAAGAATCTCTAGAGGAGGTAAAGCATTATCCCACCACTATGATTGATGCTGAAATAGAGTGGTCGGTCCTTGGAGTTCTTCGTCAATATTACACATTGAAAGAAGCGTCGATCATTTCAAAGCAAGATGCCGGCCGGTATGGATTGCAGGAGCTTCCTGAAAAGTGGCATAGCCTGATTAGGGAAGCGATGAACATCCGTTCAGGGTTGAAAGGATTTGATTCAGCCTTAAATGAGATCCGGGTAAAGCAGACCATAACGTTTTTAAAATATGTGATAGCCCATTGCAATGAGAAGAATATGGAACATCCTATTCAACGCTAGGGTACAAGTAAAAGGCAGGAAATGATCCTGCCTATTTATACTCTACACCTTCTTGATGATCTCCATCCCTAATTGATCCAGGGCGTAGTTGATTCCCTGTTGCAGGATTGAAAAGCAGGGAATATGGTTCATCCGATAGCCCCTCTGTGTAACCTTAATACTCAGTTCAGAAGAAATCCCCACAAGTAAACACTTAGTTCCTAATAATGAGGCGGCACTTACGAATTTCTGAATGAAAGATAACGTATAATCATCCACCTTGCTGAGACTGGTCAAATCGATAATCAGGAATTCAGCTTTGTAACGCGGCAGATTGAGAAGTGTTTTATTTAGCAATTCTTCAGCTCGAATTTCATTATAGCGACCTACAAGAGGGACCACGAGAATCGAGTCCAATACAGGAATGATCGGTGAAGAAATTTCTTTGATGATCTCGGATAACACTTCGGTTCTCTGCTTCGTAATACGATCCAATTCTTCTTGGGCTGCTATGGTTTGCTCTTCCATTAGCGCATTCACATTCAAAGAAGGAGAAATATCGGAGGCGAAAAACTCATATACGCTACAGTCGTCACCACTGATCTGGCTTTTGACTACCCGGTACCAAACTTTAGAGCCGAATATTCCAGTCAGTACACCAGCCCAATGACCTGGTATGAATGTTCCTTCTTCTTCTTTTCCCTGTGCAACATTCACTTTATACTCCCATCCATTGCAAAATTGCACGACTGCCTTTTTTTCTTCAATGGAATACGATAAGATTTCTGTAATTCCCCAACCAGCTGTTACATAAGTATTAGGGAGTTTATCCAGGATTTCTTCCGGTTTCCCGATGGATTTCAAATAAAAGTCACTGACGATCAGGCCGGTTCGGTAGCCTGCTGTCTCAAGGACCAATCTTGCCTCTTTTTCTCCGGCTATTTCCTCGATGGAATCGATCAGCGTTTTAAACGCTGTATTAACCCAAAATAATACAACCTCATCATTTTCAAATGTTATGGATCCCTTATCCAAATCCCAATCAAATAATGAACCATTCACATCAATATCATATTTTGTCATCACATTAACCCCCATCGATACCAGAATAGATTGTTTATGTATTTATAAGTCAAATACTACTCTTTTACCCCAATCAATTATTACCTAAACCATTTAATTAGGAAGTATAGATCAAAGGGGAAATGGGGGATTTATGTATGTCATATTACGGGAAGAAAAAACAGTACCACGAAGAAAAGATCCTTCGTGATACTGTAAGAAGATTAGGTTACTATTTAGATGTCCGATTGGCATATGGGTAAATGGGATCCATTAGATTGAACTCATATGTCTCTCCATTAACAATCCCCACCACTTTGTCACTGTCATAAAGATCCAACATGAATTGTGCCATTTCCTTAGCTGTATGATATTGGGGCACAGTGCCATCATATTTGAAATCAGGTACATCAAATGATCGTTGGGCGAACTCGGTTTCTGTCGCTGCTGGTGCCAATACTTTCGCTTTCATGTGTGAACCTTTTGAAGCAAGCTCCTGTGCAAGTCCTTCGGTGAATGCACTCACATAGAACTTCGTAGCACAATAGGTTACGGCATCTGCAACAATTGTGTATCCACCTCCTGAAGAAACATTGATCAGTTGAGTACCGGCTACATGTTCATAATCCCTTACAAAAAGGGAAGATAATAAGGTCAATGCCTCTATATTAAGGTTCAACATATTTTGGATTTTTGTAAGATTCTGCTCAGATACGGAATCGAAGTTCCCAAATCCCGCATTATTAATCAACGTTTGAATCTGGTATTGTTTCAAGTTTTCATAAAGTTGGTAGACGTTTTCGCTGATGGACAAATCCACAGGCATGATTATGACATCAACCTCTGGGTATGCTGAGGTAATCTCATTCTTCAGCTCACTTAATTTTTCCTCTCGTCTGGCGACAGCTATGATATTCTTCCCTCTGGCTGCGAAGGCAAGTGATGCCTCGTACCCGATTCCCGAGCTTGCTCCGGTAATGACTGTGTAGTTCATATTTTCTCCTCCTGCCTATTTATGTTACACTACAATCCTAAAGCTTAGAGTGGACTCTAAGTCAACCGTTTATGCATTGGAGGAAAGCGGAATGTATAGTATTAGTGAAGCGTCTTCAGAACTGGGGGTCACTCCGCACTCCCTTCGTTATTATGAAAAAGAAGGAATCATCACTCCAGACCGATCACCATCAGGTGTTAGGGAATATACTGAATCCCATATGAAATGGCTGAAATTTGTGTTGAAACTAAGGGAGACTCAAATGCCCATATCAACCATAAAAAAGTATACCGCGTTGTTCTTGGAAGGGGATCACACCATGGAAGAGAGATTGTCATTACTGGAAGAACATCAACGAAATATACAGGAGCAGCTTCAAACTTTATCGTCTACTAATGAAATGTTGAACAATAAGATTGGTTCGTATAAGAGAGTTATGGCGGAACACACATCAGATAGTTGAAGTTCCCTTGATGGTAAGCATACATTTATGTTTCTGAATCCTATAGTCTGAAAATGGAAAGGGTACCTGACTTCATATGTCAGGGCCTTTTTTTGCGAAATTATCACTTTTTTTCAAGCATCCGTAGTGGCAAAACACGGGTTGGGTAAACTAAGTTTCAAATGACAGCTTAGGGACAAAGGCGGAATTCATATGCAAAACATCTGGAAAATTTTCACTAGGGACATAAAAAATGTATCCAGGAACTGGGTGGCTGCATTCCTGATAGGCGGCTTGATGTTATTACCATCTCTTTATGCCTGGTTTAATATCGGTGCTTCCTGGGACCCATACAGTAAGACCGATCAGCTTCCGGTCGGGATCGTGAATGAGGATAAGGGAGCGGAAATCAAAGGGGAAAAACTGAATATCGGGGAAGACCTTGTAAAGGAATTAAAGAAAAATGATGATATGAACTGGAAGTTTGATGACAGAAAAAAAGCGATGGACCGCGTGGAATACGGTGAGTATTTCGCAGTCATCATCATTCCCCACGACTTCTCGGGGAAGTTGGCAACTGTCATAGACGATAAACCCGAAAAGGCGACCTTGGAATATTACGTAAATGAAAAGATCAATGCCATCGCACCGAAAATTACAGAATCCGGGGCAGGTGGGATCGTTGATAAAATAACGGGTTCGTTTATATCCACCGTCAATGGGACCATATTTGAACTGTTTAATGAGCTGGGAATTGAGATTCAAAAGGACCTCCCCGACATCAAAAGGTTTGAAGATTATGTATTTACAGTAGATCGAAAGTTACCGGAAATCGGTGCTGCCCTGAATGAATCGTTGTCGGATGCCGAGAGTGCCAAGAAGATCATTCAGAAAGCGCAGGGTGAAATCCCAGAAGTGAAACGTGTGACGGATCAGGGACTTGATACGATCGATCGGACAACGGATTTTCTCAACAAAGCTGAAAATGAATTAAATGAGTTGGCTCCAACCATTCAAGAAGATTTAGAACAGGTACAGGAAATGGCTTCCAAGGTCAATGAGTTCCTGGGTCAAATCCAAACCACTTCCGTAGACCTTAGTGGAGCAGAAGCCATCAACAAGGGAATTGCTGATAAGCTTACCTCCTCCATTCAGACGATTGACACAGTTGAAGGTTCCTTACAATCGTTACAGAAGAATGAAGATAATCCAAATCAGGAACAAATTGAACAGGCCCTGAATCAGCTGGAAGAAGTTAAGGTGGAAGTGCAGAGTATTCAAAATGAAGGTCGGAAACTAAATGATTTCATTACAACAAAGCAACAAGACGTGAACGAATTGATCAAGGGCATCAAAGATCGTGCGCGTAAAACGGATAATGATATGGATGAACTTATAAAAAGATACAAACAAACGATTGAACCGGCGGTATTGGGTGAGGTAGCTAATGCAAAGGGAACCTTGAATGAAGCAAGGAACATCCTTCAAGACATCCAAGGGACCATTCCGGAAGTGGAAAGGATTCTCTCTAATACAGATAAGAACATCGACAAAGGAATCGAAACCCTCCAAAGCGTTTCAAGTCAATTTCCGTATATTAAGGATAAAATCAGCCAGCTTGCCGGGCGTATCAGGGATATTCAGGGGGAAACTGATATAAATGAAATTATTGATCTCCTTCGAAATGATCCCAATGCAGAGAAAAGCTTCTTTGAAGAACCGGTTGTCTTAAATAAAAATAGTTTATTTCCAATCCGGAATTATGGGGCTGCCATGACCCCGTTTTATACTGTGTTAGCCATCTGGGTAGGTGCCCTTTTGTTAATCTCGCTATTAGCAACGGAAGTCATCGCTCCACATGAGTTTACTGAAAGGGAAATCTATTTTGGTAAACTGCTGACGTTTCTCGGCATAGGGTTCATACAAGCCATGATTGTTACGGTTGGAGACATTTTTATCCTGAGGGTTCATATCGCAGAACCTGGTTGGTTTATTGGCTTCGGATTATACATCAGCATTGTTTTTATGATTGTGGTGTATACATTGGTATCGGTATTTGGGAATATCGGAAAAGCGATGGCCATCGTCCTTCTGGTCCTGCAGATTGCAGGAGCCGGCGGGACTTATCCCGTGCCGCTTTTGCCGACTTTTTTCCAAACCATTCATCCATTCCTCCCATTTTCTTATAGCATCGATCTCATGAGGGAAGCGGTTGGTGGGATCGTTTGGGAGAGAGTGTACAGGGATATTTTAATTTTAAGCTTATTTGGCCTTATTGGCTTATTATTCGGCACATTTTTTAAAGGGCCGCTAAGTAAAAGGACAAAAGCTTTTATGAAAAAATCAAAAGAATCCGGGTTGTTTCATTGAACATGTTGATGATATAGAAATCGGTTTTTAATTCGCTTCCCTGCTTTTTAACGATGGAAAAGGATTCCTCTCTTTACAATTGGGGTAAAGCCTAATAAATACATAATGTAAAAGGGAGGAAATAGTGTGAAGCAAGCCATGTTAATCGTCAATCCATCTTCTGGGAAGGAATTGGGTGAACAATATAGTGACTATGCACTTAAAACGATGAAGGAGATGGGATATGAGACTGTTTTGCGATTGACGAAAGGAGAGGGGGACGCAATGGAATTTGCGAGGGAAGCTTGTGAGAAAAGATATGATTTCCTTGCCGCGATGGGAGGGGATGGCACGATCAATGAAGCCATTAACGGGATGGCTGAACAGGAGTACCGGCCTATTTTCGGCCTTATCCCGCTCGGTACGGTCAACGATTTCGCACGCGCTCTCAATATTCCAATGAAACCTGAAGAAGCAATCGACATCTTTAAGCAAAATCATGTCCAGAAAACCGACGTCGGAAAGATCAATGATCGATACTTCATCAATATTGTGGCAGTCGGAGCATTGGCAGAGGCTTCATTTTCCACACCGGTTGAACAGAAATCAAAACTTGGTCCACTTGCCTATATAATAGAAGGAATGAAGAAAATGAAAGAGAAGCAGCCGTTTGAGCTTAAGGTTCAATCGGAACATGATTGGGAAGGGGAAGCCCTTCTGATGCTTGTAGCCCTGACCAATTCTGTGGGAGGGATGGAAACCATCGCACCAGAAGCCAAGGTGAATGATGGACAGCTTCATGTCTTTATTATTAAAGATATGGCTCTTCCCAAGTTCCTTTTATTACTTCCTAAAATCCTGCTGGGTGAATTAGCGGAGAGTGAACATGTACACTATATGAAAGTGACCAAACTCCAGGCGAAATCCACCTATGAGATGATAGCCAATGTGGATGGGGACGAGGGAGACCAACTCCCTATCACAATAGAAAATTTGAAACAGCATCTGGACATTCTCGTTCCCGTTCAAAAATAAGAATTCACATAAGGGAATGTAGAGGGGAGGGCAATCCTTTTTTAAGGGAAGTGCACCGTAGTATAGTAATTCTATCCTTTTTGTGTTACCATTACCTCTTAGAGCAAACAAAGGACGTGACCATTCATGATAAACATTCAAATCCCACAAGCGGATATTTCCATAACGGAACGAAAACAAGCAAAAGACTCAGAAGAACCAAAGATCAAAAGCATACAGGGCTTTATCGATCTTCACGAAATTCCAAGAGATAAGGGCGGCATCATCTTATTTTATAATATCAATGATGAACTTCTATTCGTTGGGAAAGCCAGAAAGCTGCGACAAAGAGTAAAGAAGCATCTTGAAGATACTGTATCACCATTGCGTAATCATAGAGATGAAGTCTACCGAATCGATGTAGCTATCGTAGAAGACGCCATGGATCGTGACATTTATGAAACATACATCATCAATAAACTTCAAGCGAAATATAATGTTGACAAAGTATTCTATAAGTAAGAAATCAAAAGGTACCAGGATCCGATCCTGGTACCTTTTGATTTATAGAGATGTATTTAAGCTTCTAGCGGGTAAATGTGGATTCCAATTAACCAACAATTCTTCCCGAACTCCAAAATAGGTTGTATCCGTCCGATCAGTCACCCCATAAGAAACCTCGGTTCCGTCATCACTCCAATGAATGGTGATCGATACGATTACAGAAGGTCTCTTCACCCCGGCTATCTCAATATCAACCGGTTGCTTCAGGTCAAATACCGTTTCAAAGCTGATTTCCTGTCTTTGGATGGATGGGGGCGAGAGGGAATCTTCAATATTCACATATTTCTTTTTGTGATCCAGGATATCATATGTAATAAAAGATTTCCCGGGTTTAATCCAGTACACGATTTGTACAATGCGCCCTGCCTTTAAAGAAGTTCCGGAATATGTTTCATGAAAAAGATCCTCATACTCAATGACTTCATTCAATTTGATGGGATTTATGGTTCCGTTCACAAGAGCCCCTCCTGTAATAAAGATAGAAAGCCTTATAGTTATAGTTATTGGAGGGGTGTCACTCATAGAACCACGAGAAAAAACAACTGATCCTTTTTTAAAGAATCATATAATAGGATTAGGTGAAAATATCTGAACATGACTATCTATCGGTAAAGCCATTACGGAAGAACACAGAGCAGTTCAAAAATAAAAGACCCTTCGTAAAAGAAGGATCTTAATAGTTTACTATCTTCTATATGTCATGGATAATCGAAGATCTTCATCTGTCAACACATACTGATGAACCATCTCCAATGTTTCTGTCAACGTACTTGATAAGCTGTGACCTGGATATGCACAAACTGATAGCATACCTTCCTGAAGGACATAATCATCAGCGATCGATTCAAATTCCTTGATTAAGTGTGCGTTCGGTTCTTTCGAAATCCATTCGACATGGCCCCAGGTTCTTATGGAAGAGTTCAATTTCTTTATGACAGAGAGATCCTTTTGGAAAGCGTTGAGAATATGCTGAGTGTTAAAGTCCCCATTTAAAAAATAGTAATCAAAATTATCAACTAATGAAATCGATGAGAGCTGTTCCTCTGTATACAATCTGTTCATTCTATGTTTGACCTTGGTGATATTTCTCATGCTTTCAATAATAAGCATATGTTGATTGTTTTCCAAGCCTGCCCGAATAAATAACATTAGATTTCGAATGTAGGCTTCCTCCTGTTGAAAGGGGTAAAAAATATGACCTTTCTGTAAGGTTCCGAGCTTCACATCATTTAACACTTCCATATATCCTCACCTCTCGTCCCAAGAAATTATTGCCTTTATGCTACTTTAAGCATAACATAAACGTGAATGAAGCTATACACATTTATGTTTGAATATTCTTACAATTATCCAACTGTTATATTCCCAGGTCATTTCACCATATTTCCAGGATGAGAAAGAGAGGAAGAGACATGAATCTTCATATTGAAAAATTAACCCACCCAAACATTGATATCCTTAATGCTTTAAATAAATGGGATAACTCTCCCGATTTGATCCCATTCATTAGGCCAAATCGAAACAGGGAAGAGCTTGAGCAGTGCAGGAACATGGACATGGATGAATTGAAAGATCGATTGGAATCTCATTCTATGTTTCTTATATACGTTGAAAATAAACTTGTAGGGGAAATGAATTATATGATTGACCCCGCTCATCTATTTAAAAAAGTGAGGGGAACTGCCTGGGTAGGGATTACGATTGGCGATCCTGATGCACGGGGGAAGGGAATAGGGTATGAAGCCATTCGGTATTTGGAAAAGGAAATAAAAGAACAAGGACTGGCCAGAATAGAACTTGGTGTTTTTGAATTTAACACTCAGGCACATAAGCTATACAGTCAGATGGGTTATCAGGTAATAGGCAGGATCCCGGATTTCACCTATTGGAATGAAAAAATGTGGTCCGATATCCGCATGGAGAAAGTCCTGGTTTGATTTTATAAAAATTTAGAGGACGACCATATTGAATGCATATTTATTTATTGCATTTCTGTAACAATTATGACAATGATGGTACTCCAACAGAATTCAACCTCATACCTCAATTCAATCAGAATCCATCAGGTTGGATAATAACACATTTAGATACCCTTCCATTAATGTGCGTAAAGGGAACTTGATTAGGGGTTAGTGGACCCATATAAGCAGATTGAATCATAAACTTCACCTCTTGTTCACCAGCGAAAAAATATATTTGTAAATTCGTGGTAACCTACCTAATCTTGTAATAAAGTATACTGTAATCAGGGAATGAAGGAGGGAAACATATGCAAGAAAGTATTCGTAGCTACGATGATTTATTAACCATGCTTGATTCATTTTTACGGGAACCTGAACCATTTTGGGATGAGTTTTTTTCTGACCGCGAGAAACCAGTACCTATCTTTGTGAATGCACCCGACGAAAACTTAGTTTCTTATATAGAACGGGGAATCATCACAAGGGGAAAGGTACTCGAGCTTGGCTGTGGACCAGGCAGGAATGCCATTTTTTTAGCAGAACATGGATTTGAGGTTGACGCAGTCGATTTATCTAAAACGTCCCTTGATTGGGCAAAGGAACGGGCTGATGAAAGAAGTTTGACCATCAACTTTTTACATCAGAATATATTTGATTGTGACCTCCCCATTGAAAAGTACGATTTCATATACGATTCAGGATGTTTTCACCATATCGCTCCCCACAGAAGGATAAGTTACATAAATCTAATTGAAAGAGCATTAAGGGAAGGAGGATACTTTGGCATAACGTGTTTTTATAAGGGTGGTAAACTAGGCGGATCTGATCTATCTGATTGGGAAGTGTATAAAAAAGGATCTCTGATGGGAGGATTAGGGTATACAGAAGAACGTTTAATGAGTGTATTTCAATCATTAAATCCCATTGAAA
This sequence comes from Rossellomorea vietnamensis NBRC 101237, assembly GCF_001591825.1. GTDB lineage: Bacteria > Bacillota > Bacilli > Bacillales > Bacillaceae_B > Rossellomorea > Rossellomorea vietnamensis. The sequence goes on along the minus strand of NZ_BCVQ01000061.1, from coordinate 2,326 downwards.
TCAGGAAAATGATCGATAAAATAGGTTCAGATAACATGTTCGGCGCATCTGACTTACTGACAGGTCTTTTTCGAAAAAGGTAATCTATCCAAAGGATGCCATGGACACTAAATCGTGCCCATGGTATCTTTTTTTACACTCTAAATCGGGACAGAAAACGTAAAAATTCGTTTTGTGTTTTATGTTGGTATTTTGTAAGTGCGAAGGTCTTAGCTTCCGGCATGGGAAAAGCACTTGTATGAACTTCTAGCAGCCTCCCTTCCAACAGCTCTCTCCTGACTGAAGAGGAAGGAAGGTAGGATACGCCAAGTCCTTCTGCAATGAATCGTTTCGTAATATGTGTCTGCGAAACTCTCATCATCCTTGTTGTCGGATAAAATTGTTTAATGGTATAACAGAGTTCATCCCAATAGGAAGGGTGATTGTGGGTCAATAAGTAATTCGATGCCAATAACTCTTCTTCGTCCAGGGGTGGTGCTGATTCAAAATCCCTTCCATCATGAGGAGCCACCAAAATGACCTTATCTGAGAATAAGAGAGTCTGTTCAAGTTCAGGACTAAAACAGGGGAGACAGGAAAGTCCGATATCCACCCTTTCTTCCAAAACCGCCTTCTCTATTTCCGCAGATTCAATGATTTCAACCGAAATTTCCACCTGGGGATGATTCTCAAGATACTGCTTTAATACAAAAGGCAGGACATTATCAGCAATCAAGGGGGAGATAGCCATTTTAAGTGTGGTTGTGTAACCCTGACTAAAGGATTGTATATCTGTAATCCCTTCCTCATACACCTCGATCAATCTCTTCGCATTTTGTAAATAGGATCTCCCCGCTTCTGTCAGTTTGATTTTCTTCCCATCTCTTTCGAAAAGGATCACCCCGAGTTCTTTTTCAAGTTGTTTAATATGTACCGTGACGGTCGGTTGTGAAATATATAATCGCTCGGCAGCTTTCCTGAAATGGTTGAATTCAGCTGCAATAATAAATGTTTTAATAATACTCAAATCCACTAGACCCACCCCTTATTATAAAATGTAATCAATTCAATTAAATATATTTAATTTTCTTAATTATAAATCCATTATACAATCATTGTAATTAAGCGAAAAGGGGATGTTGGGAATGTTTAGTGAAGGGTTAAAAGGGATTGTGGCAGCTCAAACGTCGATCAGTCACATTGATGGAAATGAAGGTGTCCTCATTTATAGGGGGTATGAAATCGGAGAACTCGGTCATCTGTCATTTGAAGAAGCTGCGTTTTTGTTGTGGTATGGGGATCTTCCGACAAAAGAGGATGCAGTGGAAATCAAGAAGAAATTGAGCACCTATCGCACTCTGACACCTGCAATGAAGGAAATTCTTCATTCACTACCAGAAAAAATGGATATGATGAGTGTATTAAGGACGGTTATCTCTTCCATAGGAGCATCAGAATACAACTGGAAACCGACAATAGAGCAATCCTTGCGATTGACAGCTGTCATACCTACGATCATTGCCCATCGATTTAATATGCTGATGGGTAGACCTTTATTTGAGGGTGATAGCGAGTTAAGCCATATAGAGAATTATCTATGTATGCTAACAGGAAAAAGGCCGTCTAAGGCAGTTGCGGATGCACTTGAAACGTATATGGTACTTACGATGGAACATGGAATGAATGCTTCCGCCTTCTCGGCAAGAGTCACGGCCTCAACGGAATCTGATCTTGTTTCAGCCATCACTTCAGCGATCGGGACAATGAAAGGTCCCCTTCACGGTGGGGCACCATCCGGGGTCATTGATTTATTGAACGAAATAGGTGTGTCTGGAAGAGCAGAAACAATCATTAGAGAAAAATTGCTGAAAGGTGAGAAGCTGATGGGATTCGGTCATCGGGTATATAAGACTCATGATCCAAGAGCACTTGCTTTAAGAACAAAGCTGCTAGAAAATAAGGGTGGTGATTCCTCTTTGGATCTGGCACTATTTGTCGAGAAGAAGGCGATTGAATTGTTAGCTGAATTGAAGCCAGGAAGATCCCTGTACACCAATGTAGAATTTTATGCAGCAGCCATCATGAAATCGATTAATCTGCCAACTGATCTATTCACACCGACTTTTACGGCCGCTCGCATCGTTGGTTGGACAGCCCATGTATTGGAGCAAGCTGAAAATAATACAATATTTAGGCCACAGTCTGAATATATAGGAAAACGAAACGCATAAAGAACAACTCCTTCCTGTCTACTTGATGCAGACTTTTGTGTGAGACTGGGACATATCTAAATACGTCTTCTCTAAAGACGAACAATAAAAATTAGGTAGGATCTCTTGTTACACCG
>NZ_BCVQ01000060.1 GCF_001591825.1 Rossellomorea vietnamensis NBRC 101237 | reverse complement strand
CGGTGTAACACGTGACCCTAACATATTGTTCGATTGTTCGTCTTTTGAAATGGAATCAGTGATATTCCAGCCTCTTACTTGATTTTCTTATTGATTTTCAACAATGTATAGATATAGCGGGCGATGACGAATAGGATGCCGCCTATAAATGATCCCATTGTGTTCATCATCCAATCATCAATATCCGTTGCCCTTCCTAAAGGCAAGTAGTATTGAGCCAACTCAATTCCAAATGAAAACATCCCCCCCAGGAAAGTGACCATCAATATTAATTGTTTGGATTGTCTCATCCACCAGGCAAGAAAAAAGGTGAAGGGAATAAACAATATAATATTGGCAAGGAGATTACGGATCGGTACATCCAAATGATTACGGTACAACAGATTCAACTTTAAATTGGAGAAAGGATCGAAATTCACTGATCCCTCTGAAACGTTTTCCAATGGAGTCAAGGTGATCAGACAGATGCCACCGATTGAAATACATGTAAATAATACAGGGAGTAAGTTCAGCCACCTGCCCTTACCCCTTCTTTTCTTCCAAAAGGAGATCGCAAAGATAAGGGTAACCGTCACAATGATCATTATCGGAAGAACCCAGCCAAATGCGCTCCATAACTCTTTCATAATTTCCTATCCTACTTTCTACTATGCCACAGAATGATCGGCAGCAATTTGTACTTTAGTTATGTTGATCAACCGGAATATACTTCCTTCCCACTTATTCTTTATCCTTAAAGCCAATCCATTTTCGTTTCCCTTCTATGCGAAGCGTCAATCCTTCTTTATCAAGTTTTTCCAGGAAAGGAATCATATATTTTCTGGATAAGCCGAGTACTTCTTTTGCTTCACCTACCTGAAATGCGCCATCTGTATGCTTCCTTAAGCGAATGGCTGCGTCGTTAAACACCCCAAAGGAATAAGCTTTCTTTTCGTCCAGAGGTACTATTTTCTTCTCCTGTACGAAGAATCGAGTGAAGTCCGAGTGCCACTTCTCCGGTATTCCTACCTTCTTAAAGTACTCTTCCATGTCTTTTACCTGTGTACCGTCCCTTTCCAGTAAATCGAGTAGCTGATTGCATCTCTTCTCCCATGCAGGTGGCAGATGGGGTGTGAATCCAACTAAATGAACGAGACCTTTTCCCTCGACCCACTTCCCGTCCTCCAACACATAATCTGCCAGACTTTCAGGATATTCACTCAACCGTTGCTTCAATTCTGCACGATTGACTCCCTTTAATAAAGGAAATTTTTCATGAAACGTCAAAATGAAATGGTTCATCGCATCTTGGCATTCTTTAACGATCTTACAATGGGTTATGGTTGTATCAGAAAGTTGAATCCATCCCTCTTCCCCGAGCAACTCAGTCATACATTCTTCTGAAATGGATCCTTCCTTTTTCAACGTTTCCCTATCAAGGGATTTATATCGATCAAGTACTCTTAGCGCCCGTTCAGCCGGGGTACCTTCAATCAGGGATTGAAGGTAGCCAATCGTTTCTTCTCCAAACCGGTAATTGCCTCCGTTTGGCTGTATGATCCACCCTCCACCGATGGTTTCAACCGGTGAGGGCCTCCTGAGGATAAAACGGTCTCCCCGTTTAACCATGATGGATTCATCAAGGCGTACCTGGCATAGAATCATGTCTGTCTCTATACAGGCATCCACTTTATTACGATCAAAGAACACGAGCTTCCCCAAGACCTCAGAGGTACCTGTATGAATCATGACCCGCATTCTCTGTTTGATTTCATATCGCACTGTATGTAACACTTTTATGCAAACGTCCATTGTGTTTGTCATAAAAAGGGAAGGGGCTGAGACAAGTACATTTCCCCGTTTAAGGGATTTATGGTCCACACCGGGGAGATTGACAGCAGCCCGTTGACCGGCGTATCCCCTTTCTGCCTTTCGGTGGTGAACCTGAATTTGTTTCGCTTTTGTATGTATCCCTAATGGGAGAATGGTCAGATCTTGACCCGTCTCCACACTTCCTTCATAAATCGTTCCTCTCACCACCGTTCCCTGCCCCTTTACAGTAAAGATCTGATCAACAGGCAATCGAAAATCCCCTGCAGTATTCCTTGAAGGCAGACCTTTCAAGGAGGAAATGATGGTTTCTTTAAGGGCCTTCACTCCTTCGCCTGTCAATCCGTCGGCCGATAGAATGGGAGAGCCTTCGAATTCGGTTCCGATCAATTCTTCACTGACATCTTCCCGGGCGATCTCTCTCAAATCTTCTTCGACTTTAGAAATTTTTGTCAAGACGACAATGCATTGACTTATTCCAAGAAGGGACAGAATATCAAGATGCTCTTTCGTTTGCGGCATCACTCCTTCATCAGCTGCAACTGCGAGTACAAAAAGATCGATTCCCGCTACACCTGCAATCATTTGACGGATGAAGCGTTCGTGACCCGGCACATCCACTACAGAAATCTCAATCGTATCATCCTCATACAAAGGGGCGAATCCAGGTTCAATTGAAATACTCCGCTCCTTTTCCTCTTTAAGCCGATCGGTGTCAACCGAAGTCAGTGCCTTTGTGAGAGTGGTTTTTCCATGATCGATATGTCCGGCCATACCAATCGTATAATGGTCCTTTCTCATCCTCTCACCACTTTCTATCTTTTCTTCTTGAATCTGAATACCAGTACCCCTGCCATGATGGCAAAACAAACGGCAAACAGAACTCCCTTCCATACTTCCCCGTCTGAAAAGGATTTCACTACCCATATAACTATGAATAATGTGATCAGTATGTCAACTATCAGCATTCCCTTAGAATTTCGAATTTGTACTCACCTGCTGTTCTATAATTTATCTGTAGATTCCTTAACATTATCATATTCCCTCTTAACAGCACCACCCGGACGAAATCTCGCCATGCAATATTCCCCCGCAAATCGACCATTCCGAACAATGGAGCCTTGTTTGAACCCCTCTTCTTCAAATCCCAATCTCTCATATAAAGCTTTTGCTTTGGTATTAACGTCTATGACTGTCAGCTCAATGCGCTCGATCATCAACCAATTATCCGCTAAATCGATGGCATTTTGAATGAGGCTGGTTCCGATTCCCCTCCCATGATATTGCTCATCAATAAATACGAATAAACTTCCTGTGTGGGAACGTCTGCCAAGGCCTTGGCTTAACCCGCAAAGGCCCACTACTATCCCATCCACTTCTGCTATAAAATCATGCTGGTTGGTTGAAGGGTTCTTCAATCTCGATTCAAACTTTTCGACCCTTAAACTCGGTAACGCGATGATATTGGGTAGAACCGTCTTTTGGCGCATGATTTCTACTATTCTTTCAGCATCCTTTACTTCGATCGGACGAATCTTCATCATTTCAGCTCCCCATTCCTTTTCATCATTATAATCGTTGGCATCCTAATATTGGAATGGGAAATCGCAAAAAAAAAAAGAGAATCACGCATCCAGTGATTCTCTTTAGAGGAATTATTCAGATCCTTCTTTACTTAATGTTTCCATATCCTGAACGATTTCATCATACGGAACATCACTGTTGCCACTGTATGTTTTAACGACGGTGCCTTCCTGGTTCACCAGATAGAAGCTGGTCCCATGAATCATCTGATCGGAATTGGGGTCGTCCGCTACAATTGAACGGAAGGAGTGTTCCGCAAGGTACTTCACTTCATCGAACTCATAGCCCGTTAAAAGCTCCCATTTACTTGTGTCTGCTTCGAAGTTTGATATGTACTCTTTTAATGCGTCTGGTGTATCTGTTTCCGGATCGACACTGAAGGAAACGATTTTATAATCCTTTACCCCTTCTTCTTTTAACTTCTTTTGCAGCTTTGTCAAGTTGAATGTCATTGGCGGGCAAACTGTTTCGCAACTGGTAAAGATGAAATCGGCGATCCAGACCTGTCCCTTTAAATCTTTTAAGCTTACTTGTTTATTATCCTGGTTCGTATAGGAAAATTCCTTCACTTTATAATCCGTTTCCGCTTGAAAGTCACTATTGCTGCAACCTGCAAGGAGTATCCCGATGATGGTCATCACCACAATGAATGATTTGGTTTTTGACATCTTTATCTCCTCCGAATTTATCTGTCTCTTCCATTCTATGTTAGTAAAAAGAGGATAAAAAAACAATTCCTGAAGAGAGGATTCATTGTCTATTTTGTGAAACCTCTGTCACTGGCAATTTCCTCTCTGGCATTCATTCTTCCCTCTCTCTCATTTTCTTCTTTGAAAAAAGAAAATGCAGGATAAACCCATGCACGACCATAATCGTAAGGAAGGCAAGGAAATAATAGAATACGCCCATCACCCCGTCAGAAATATCCTCTGTAATGAGCCACCATACAGAGGCAAAGGCAAGAAAAACGAATTGTAGTGCCACTCCTTCTAAAAATGGTTTCTTATAGGAATTAAAATCCAGTAATCTCTTCCAGCTCCAACTGATTGCAACGACAGCAGAAACTACTAATAACAATATATAAATGCTTATTTGCAAAGTGATGGCTCCCCTTTCTTTTGACCTACCTTCATGTTATGCAATCCAAATGGAAAAAGAAAGAGAAAAAGGAAATTTATTTGGTGATTTCCTTTTCACTTTCTTTTTTATCTCGTTTCTTTGATATACCGATAGGCATTGAAATGTTTGATTTCAACCTTTACCTTTACTTTTTTTAACGAACTGTCTGACAGGTAAAATTTGTCACCACTATTCTCTAATTCATGAAACTTGTCAGGATGGGAACGATACCACCGTCCACCCACATCGAATAGATCCATCTTTTTCTCGAAACCATGCTCATAAACCTTCGTTATTTTTTCTTCTAACGATTTTTGAAGCTTAGCCTGTAATTCCTTGAAAGGCATATCATTTATCTTTTCTAACAATTCAGCTTCCACGTTTACTTCCAACGAAAATTCCGGGAAATTCGCGTGATCTTCATGATATTTCACTTTCGGTTCATCTGCTGTTAATTTAAATGTTGACAGGACCTCACCCTCTTCATATAAAGCATAATCGAGAGAATTTTTCTTATTCTGAAGCCAGTCTACAGTCATGGATTCACTCGCCGAAATTTCCCCTTTTAGTGTTTCATCTTGAAAGACGCTATATCCATCTAGATAGAGAGAAGCGACTTCCTCATCTGAATGCCATGATTGACGGTCGATTGCTATATTCGGAATCAGCGCAGTACCCATCGGTTCATAATATTTCCTTAAGAAGTGCATCAAGCTCGTTGAATCGATGTCATTTTCGATTCCCTCTGATTTTTCTTCGGTCAGGAGAACCGTGTATACAGGCGGGTAATCAAATAATCCCTTCGCACTAAAAATATCTTCAATATTCGTACCTGTTACAAACAGTTCGAGGCTGGGCCGCAGGGAACGGTTCCTACCAACGTCCTCTAATACTTCTTTGAATTTATACTTCAATAGATTTTTGGACAAGACAAGCGTTTTGGTGTGTCCAAAAAACAATGGCGGTCTTGATACTTTATATAAGTTACTGACTGCCATGTTCAAGGTCTTACCTTTTGCAGAGCCTACGAAAGGTTGGGATCGGATCGGTGGATCTGCTTCCCTCTTGCTTCGCGACATTTGCAAAATTCAATCCTTGGATGTATGCAGTATATTCATCTTTTATTTCATCATAGTCCAAACCGATTGCAACAATATAGGTTAAGTCCTGGATGTTTTTTGATCCCGTACAACCCGATAAAGCAAGCATCAATAGAATGATCAAGAATTTAGTTATTTTGTTGTTCATTTGGATGATTACCTTTCCTCGTTTGGTCTACGGGATTAGTGGAAGAGGTTCGCTGCTTATAGAACTGGATTGGCATCCTCAGAAAGGATCGTATGGCTTCGTTCCATCCAATAGGAGCAACCGTCCCTAAATAAGGTGCTCCAAAAGATGAAAGGGTGGATAAATAAAGGACCGTCAGGATGAAGATCATGACAACACCAAATAAGCCAAAGAACGTACTTACCAGTAATACAAGGAACCTTAGTACCGTCGTCCCATATTTCAAGGATTGATTGACGAGGGTGAAGGAAGATATATATGTAATGGCACCAATGACCAGCATGGTTGGTGATGTCATGCCGGCCCTGATGGCCGCATCCCCTACAATCAAGCCGCCTAACACCGACACGGTTTGTCCGATTGCCCTCGGAAGACGTACACCCGCTTCATTGAAGAACTCGAATAAAAACAGGACAATGAACATTTCCACCGGTGCTGACAGAGGCAGTCCGAACCGGGACATGGAGATGGTTGCCACAAGCAGATAAGGGATTTGTTCAATGTTATAGGCGGAGAAAGCCACCCAAAGCCCAGGCAAGAATGCAGAAATTAATATTCCCACCATCCTTATGACTCTTTCAAGGGACACGTACACATAATTGATACTTCAGTCTTCCGGAGACTTAATTTGCATCAATAAATTGACGGGAGCCAATGAAATAGTCGGAAAACCATCGACAATCAGTGCAAACCTTCCCTGATTTAATGAGTCAACGATGAAATCCGGCCTGCCTGTGTAGTCGAAACTTGTAAATATCGAATATGGATTATCATCAATGAGGGATTCAAGATGTTGATTCCCTGTCAACACGTCAATGTCTATCTTATCAAGCCTTGTGTATAATTCATTCAGGACATTCTGGTCGATGACATCATCCAGATACAAAATCGCTATGTCAGTGTGGGACCTTGTGCCAATTTTATATTTTTCCACACAAAGAGAGGGAGTGAACAATCGCCTTCTAATTAAAGAAATATTTGTATTTAAGTCTTCGACGAAACCGTCTTTAGGTCCTCGAATCGATGTTTCCAAAGATGATTCTTCCGGCAATCTTTTCGGTAGATTTCCTGCGTGGATGGATAATACCCTTTCTTCAACAAAGAAGAGGACAAATCCTGAAAATAGAGCGGAAGCCAATTCTTCTATGGAGCCCTGTGTGATTTCCTCTGCCTGAAACAAATTCTTGATTTTTTCTGAAAAGGTTATATGTGCGACTTCTTCAATCTTTGGAAAAATATATTGATCCAGATAATGCCGGTCCACCAGGCTATCAAAATAAACGATGGTCGTCTCCGTTCCTTGAAAAAGATGGGCCTTTATCACCAGATCCTGACTGTGCGAAAATAATTCCCTCACTTCTTCCAGGGTGGCTCCTTTGGATTCCTTACTTGTTGTCTTTTCTTTAGAGGCTTTCTTCATTGATAACATCCTTTACTTAACTCGCTATGTTTTTATTCTTGGTGGATCCATCCATTTATTTTACCAATCGTAAAATGATGGCTGAAACAATGATTTGTACCATGAAGAGGATGACCGTCAATGGGAAAAATAGATGAAACAAAAATAGATAAAAATCATATGTATCAATACTGAACAGTGCCAGTCCGAAAAAAACGAAGAAAATCGGTATCAATACCTTTAGAGAGATCCGATGTTGGTCCTTCTTTTTCATAAGGAGTGCACCCAAAAGGAACATAAACAGACTGATTCTGATCAATGCTCCACTCAACCACTGATAAAGGGCAAAGAAATCCAGGTGGGTGATGAATTCCCCTATGGAAAGAATCCTCCATTGCTCATACGCAGGGTATCTCAAGTTCGCTGATTCTACTGGCCCGAATTCCATAATCGAGGCTGTAAGGGGACCGAACATCAGGCCCATAAAGATCAAGCCAAGAACGATTAAATGATGCATCTTTATTTTCCCCTCACTATACGGCTGTATCAAAACAATTAAATATAGCTCGAGTAGCCCGCTCAATACATAAATCATTCCTTTTATGATCGGCTCATATCCATTACTCATAATTGGAAACAATAAGCTTGGATCCTTTAAATTCGTATTGGTAATCGCTATGAAAAACCCGAAGATCATGACAAGGGGTAACAGGATCCCGCTGGCAATCGCCATGTGTTTAATTCCTGCCCATGTGATCAGGAAACAAATGATAAAAATACCTCCCCAGACAATGAAAGAAGGCACATCAGCCAGAAAGTAAGCACTTAGCCATAGTATTAAATCAACAAAGGTTATGTATGCACTTGAAAGTAAAAATAAACCGATTGGTAAAGAAAAAAGTAAGACGGCCCATCTCGGCCATTTCTGTTGAAGCAAATGAAAGAAGCCTTCCTTGGGGGAGTGCTTGATGATGTAAAAGATTAGAAACGTCATGAGAAGGAGTATGGGATAGGCAGCAAGGATACTGATCCACCCATCCCGTCCGGCTGCCTGAAAGATACTTGGGATTAACATGACATGATTTAGTAAGCCTGTTGAGAGGATCAACAGCAACAATAACTGTCTCGGGATTAAGATTTTACGAATACTCTTCATTTGAATTCTCCACTTGATTAGTCGTTATCCTCTATTTATGTCCCAGTCACCGCATTTAAAAACATCGAAGAGGGATAGACTACTCAAATTTCATATAAAAAAGGTCAAGGATGATGATCCTTGACCTTTTTCTTGAGAGGCATTTCCTTACGCTAAAAACTGGAATTCCGTCCGGCTTCCATTCTGTGATGAAATGACTTCCAGGCGTGCATCAATTCTCTCCTTCAGCTCTGGAACATGCGATATTAAACCTACTAATCGCCCGCTGCTTTGTATATCCATTAATGCTTCGATTGCCTGGTCAAGTGATTCCGGATCGAGTGTCCCGAAGCCTTCATCGATGAACATCGTCTCTAATGATACTCCCCCGGCGTATTGCTGGACCACATCAGCAAGTCCAAGTGCTAAAGCCAGGGAGGCCTTGAAGCTTTCCCCTCCTGATAATGTTTTGACATGTCGCTCCTGCCCAGTATATTGGTCAAAGACCAGGAGTTCCAATCCGCTCTGAACATTCCCCTTGCTTCGGTCCGTTTTCCGGATCAACTGATACCGGCCTGAAGTCATCTTGATTAATCTCTCATTTGCGACTCTAAGGATGTCTTCAAGGAATGATGCCAGAACATACCTTTCAAATGTGATCCGGTTGGCATTCTGACCCCTTGCAACTTCTGCTAAATGTCCAACCGTTTGATATCTTGATTCTAAATCCCTGATTCCTTCATTTATGGCTGTCACCCTCGTGAGGATGAGCTCATTTTCCTTTCTGTTTGTCATGACCCTGTTTAGATGATCATTTACCTCTTTCAATTCATCTGTAACCTTGATGATGTCTTCTTCGATCCTTTGAATGTCCGGCCGCTGTTTATCTTTTAAGATTTGATCAATATCGGATAGACGGTCAGTGACTGAGCGAAGGTCCTCCCCGTACTTCTTCACTTTTTCCTGAAGGACCGTGACTTCCGATTCTGACTTTTTCGCTTCCAGAAAGGCTTTATAGTGGGAGAAGCCCTGTTCTGTGAGTAGAGTAAGGAAGGCATCTCGTTCAGCTTTCATCTCCCCATTCACATTCTCTATATGGATCTCTTTATCTTTGACTTGAGACTCCTTCACACTGTTTTGGTTCAACAGCTCATAGTACTGTTTTTGAGCCCGTTCAAAGGATGTCTTTAATTCTTTCAATCTTTGTTTTTCTTTCTGTAACACTTGATTAAATTGAGCTTTTGTCCTGAGTTCCAGGGGAATGGATTCCTTCACCTTTTCCAGGGTCGTATTCTTAGTATGAAAGAGAGTATTAAGTTCTTGGAGCATGTCTTGATTCTTCCCTCTTGCCCCTTCAAGTTCTTCAAGCTTTTCTCTTCCCTTTCTAATCTCTTCTCCCATGACTTTAACCTGTTCCACTTCTTTTTTCTTCGATGCGATGTTTGTCTTCAAAGATTCGATTTCTTTCATCAGAAGCGATTGGGTCTCCCCGATTTCAAACTGTTTAAAGTCACGTTTCTTTTCCCTTATTTTCTTGTAAATATTTTCGATCTGCTCTTGAATGCCTTGTATTTTCGTTTCCTCCTGGGCAATGGCGAGGCTTAATTTTTTCTCTTCCGCTTCCAATTCCTGCTGCTTTCCTTTGGCCACCTTAAGATCTTCGCTGGATGGAATAGTATCTGCCTCTACAGCAGGATTTGGATGGTGTTCACATCCGCAGACCGGGCAGGGAGCATCATCTGCCAATCCTTTCGCAAGCAATGCCGCCTGAGCAGAATTCCACTTCCCCTCCAAAAATGTCAGGGTTTCAGACGCATCCTGAAGACGATCCTCAAGTTGACTATATCGGGTCTTTAATTGATCACGCTCCGTTTTGACACACTGAAGATTTTGTTCCAATTGATTCATGTCACTTATCTGTTCCAACAGGGAAAGTTTCTCTTGTACGTTTTTTTCAAGTTGAAAAACATGTTCCTGACCATTTTCTCCTGCTTTGACACGTATTTCCCGTTCCTTTATCCCTTTTTGTAAAAATGAAATCTGCTCGTTTTGTTTGGTTACAATACCCTGCTGTTTTTCGTATCTTTCTTTCAATTCACCCGTTTCGTTCATTAACGTATCCAACGAGTCTATATCTTTTTCCATATTTTCAAGTTGAGTCACTCTTTTTGAAGCTTGCTCCCTGAGAGGTTCATTGTTTGTTTCTTCTTCAAAAATCCTTGTGGCTGTCAGTAGCTTTTCTGTGATTGTTTGTTTCTCTTCGGATAATGTGGCTAATTGACTCTTCAGTTCATTGAGATTCCGATTAAGTTTGTGGCAATATTCATCTTGTTGAACCAAATGGGAAGCTCTCCTAGCCAGTACAATCTCGTGATCGATCGATTCAATTTCAGGCTTCAATGCTAAAAGCGATTCTTTCTGATTCTTAAGTTTTTCCTGAAGATTGTATTGATCAACCACACTTTTAGCCTCTGCCAAATCCTTCTGATAGGCATCCCTTTTCTCTTGAACATTCTCATATTGTTGTCTGAGCTCCTTCTCTTTCTTTTCCATTTCTTCAATATGTGGGGCTAGAAGGTTCAGAATGCGATGATCATTTAACGGATTTTCCAATAAAAGAGATTGAAGTTCTTCATTTTCTTCAAAATGGATTCTTACTAATTCCCTTGTTCGTTCTTCTATGGAGGATTCAACAGACCTTTTCAACTCGTCGGCCTCGGATTTCAATTTTTCCTGGATCGTCTTGTAAAGCTCTGTATGAAAGAGGCGTTGCAATATGAGTTCTTTATCTTTACTATCCGATGTAAGGAGTTTCCGAAACTCCCCTTGTGGTATCATAAGGATCTGTCTGAATTGATTGGCATCGAGTTGGATCAATTCTTTGATCTTCTCATCCACCTCTCTCACGTTTGCCGCAAGAAGCTGTTCTTTCCCGTCTTTATCATATAAATATAATTCAGAACGGGCATTGATGGTAGTATAGCCCTCCCCCCTTGCTTTCTTTTTTTCCTGCTGGGGTGAACGCCAAATTCGATACGTTCTACCGCGTAAACTGAATAGAAGATCGACTTCTGTACTATCATCATGATTGGCAAATTGGCTTCTTAATTCTGTCGGATTTCGGTCTTCCCCGCTGGCTTTTCCGTAAATCGCGTAGGAAATCCCATCGAAAATCGTTGTCTTACCAGCCCCTGTTTTACCGGAAATCACAAACATGGTGCGGTTATCCAGCTCTCTGAAATCGATGGTTTCCCTACCCGCATACGGTCCAAACGCCTGCATCACTATTTTTAGTGGTTTCATACATGATCAACCTCCCTTCTGGCGATATCAATCACATTCCGTACCACATCTTCCTTTTCATCGTTGAATTCACCTGTGGTCATGTCCTTGTAAAATTCTTTAAATAAGTCCAGTTCGGACCGTTTTTTATCCTCTGATATTTGGAACGAGTTCTTCTTTCTTGCATCGGTCAAATCTCTCTTTCGCTCTAGATGAAGCACGTTTGGGTAGACTTGCCTCAGTTGATTGATTGGATCGATTAATGTGCCTTCATCATGAAGGGTGATCTTTAGATAGTCATTCACCTTTTGAGACTGATAGAAAGCGGGATCGAGCAGCTCTTCCATATGACCCTGCAGTTCCCTCATATCCTGTTTAGGCTGAAGCACCTTTTCCCGCAATTCAAAGGTCCCATCTTCCCCCATTTCTATAATGCTGACAGATTTCCTCTGAGAAGCTTCTGAAAAAGAGTATTTCAACAGCGAACCTGAATACCTGATTGTTTCATGCCTAATGGCGTCTGGACTATGAAGGTGACCTAAGGCGGTATAATGGAATGGCCTGAATACGTCTGCCCCCACACAACCGGACCCCCCGACTGAAAGGGTCCTCTCAGAATCCGTCGTTTTTCCTCCCAGTACAAATGCATGTCCAACAAAAACATGTGGTTCATTTGGGTTCATGTGCTCTTCGATTCTATTGACGATGGCTTCCATTGCTGCATGATGACTATTGATTGAGTCATCATCAAGGAGTTGTCTGACAGTACCAGGCTCAGCGTATGGAACGCAGTGAAAGTTCACCCCTTTTATATGGATGGGTGTGAAATCAGCCGAGATCTTGCCCTTTAAATAAAATTGACTATGTTTGTACCACGAAGACCCAAATGACAGCCTCTCTGCACTATCATGGTTGCCTGAAACGGCTACAATCGGTGTGTCGAGCTCTACATTTATCCGGAATAATACTTCATCTAATAGCTCCACTGCTTCTGTAGGAGGTACAGACCGATCATAGAGATCGCCCGCGATGACGACTGCATCGGGCTCTTCCTCTTTCACAAGTTCTATGAATTCCTCCAATATGTATCTTTGTTCTTCTGTCATATATGTGCCATGCACCAATTTACCCAGGTGCCAATCAGCGGTATGAATGAATTTCACTACTATTTTCTCCTCTCCGGACGTGCTGGTTTCTATCTGAATTATATCAAACTCACAGGGTTCCCGTGTAAGGAAAACATTGAAAGTGGCGCGTAGCTATCCTTTTCACAATCTTCATAAAAAATAGGACCACTAGTAGCGGTCCCATCCCCATTATTCTTTGAGTTGCCGAGGTAGCGTTTGAATTGACGTGATGACAGCATCAAGCGTTGTCTCGATTCGATAAAGAAGATACATCGTGACCACAATCGGAAACCCTACTTCAGACACAAAGGAAATAATCGACTCCATTCTCTCCCTCCTCTCATCCTATATATAGGCAGTTGGAGAGAAAATGGGTACCTGTACAGAAAAAAGCGAATCCTGGACAAATCGGATTCGCTTTTCACAACTATAAGTGGTCCCAATAGACCTTTTCACTTTAGTATTAACCGTTTAAATCACTGATCAGGCTTGAACTTACCAGGCCAGCTTCATCTAACACTTTTTTGATTTGGCTTTCTGCTTCGTTCAATTTTTCATCGGCTGCTGTGAAATCTGCTTCGCCTTCTTTAGCCAGTTCTTCAGCTTTCATATTATACGATTCTGCCAGTGTGGATTGGAAAGTTTCAACTGCATCCTTTTGGTCTCCAAGACCATCGGGGATCTCCATTCCTTCAACTGCTTCTGCAGATGCTTTCGCTGATGTTTGAGCAGATTCTTTCAATGCTGCCAATTCGTCCCCGGCTGGAGGCTCTTCACCTGCGATCGCTTCTTCATAACCATTTAAATCAATATCAACACCGTTAACGGTCGTAGTTAAATTCAAGTAATAATCCATTAATTCCCCAGCGGTATCCGTGTTCTCTTCAGCCTTTGATGCCTCATCCTTCTTCTCCTTATCTGAACCGGAGTCAGAACATCCTGCAAGTGCCAATGATAAACCAAGACCTAATACCCATACTTTTTTCATGTTTGTTTCCCCTCTCTGTCTACATCTATAAGTTCAAGTACAATAAGCAGCTCCAACAGGAAACGCTTACTTCGTCTATAATAAGCCGGCAAAAAGTATCTTATCACGGAGATAAACCAATGGTAAAGAAATATTTGCAGATTTCTCCAAAGTTTAAATCTTGTAAATATTTCAAATAAACAGCATTCATCTCCCTCTGCGACTCTAACTCAAACTAGGTCATTAGTATGAATGCCTTTTTTAAACATTTGAACAAGTTTAGTTCCCGTGGTATAACTTAGATATACCCACTTTACGGGGCTGATTGTTGAGCTGGTGCTTGCCCAAGTCTTCAAAACTTTTGGGAGGCGCGTGCCGTCTCCGCTGGGTTCGATTCCCAGGCAGTCCCGCCATTTAGAAGAATACATCCGTAAACATATAAAAGAACCCTTACGTTAGCCATAAGGGTTCTTTTTCTCTATCTCTGGAGCACTTCCCGTTTCTTCCTCTCAGACGACTGAACACCGTCAAACATGATATGAAAGGTTGTGCCCTCTCCCTGTTCACTTTGCACCCGGATATCCGCACCATGATCGCGAAGGATCCGAAGGCATATAGTAAGGCCGAGACCTGTTCCTTTTGTTTTTGTCGTGAAGAATGGCTCTCCCAGTTTATCCAGGGTTTCCTTCTTCATCCCTACCCCCTCATCCTTAAACATCAATTGCACCTTATTATGGGAATTGAAATCTGCATGAATGGTAATCGTCCCTCCATGAGGCATCGCTTCTATCGCATTTTTTATTAAATTAATAAAAACCTGCTTTAATTGATTTTCATCACCGCGGATATACAGCTCTCTCTCATGAAACTCCGTTTGGATTTCGATATTATATAAGATGGCATTCGTATTCAGTAATTTCGAAACATGATCGAGGGTTTCGATAATATTAATTCGTTTATACGTAACGGATTGCGGTTTAGCAAGGATCAACAACTCGCTCAGTACAAGTTCGATCCGCTTGATTTCAGAAAAGACAATCCCTAAGTATTCCTTCGTCTTCTCGTCGGCTTCATCTCTTAAAAGCTGTAGAAATCCATTGATTGAAGTCAAGGGGTTGCGGACTTCGTGAGCAATCCCTGCAGCTAATTGACCGGCAACTGAAAGTTTTTGAGATTCAATAGCCAGGGTTTCATTCATTTCCATCAATTCTTCCTCGTTATGTACTCTTTCGGTAATGTCTGAAATGGTCCCCACTGTACCCAGCAACTCACCATTCCCATCATAGTTCAGTTTAATATTGACCTCTCCCCATCGAAACTGTCCGTCCCTTTTTTGATAGGGGATGTCCATCCTGGTTTTCTCCCTATGTAAACCGATGCTTTGCCTTACCAATCGGAGGATTTCATGACGTTCATGGAGGGAAATGAAATGGAGGGCATTCTTATGCAGACTTTCTTTGACCGTGTATCCCGTAAATTCTTCCCAGGAATGATTGAGGAATTGAAATTCTCCCTTGGCATTTGTGTGAAACACCACTTCATCAATACTTTGAAGGACATGCTGCATTTCTTCATTCAGCAGCTTCACCCTTTCCTCACTCGTTCTGAGGGCCGCCAACGTCGTATGGCTGATATCATAACTTTTCCCCATATAATAGCTGATAAAAAGGATTAGGATAGTGAACACCATATCCACCTTTAAATCCACGGGATAATGTAGAACAAAGTAATAAATAAAGTCCCATGTAATGATTAATAAAAGTCCAGTAAGTAACGATACGATCCTGCCGGTATACTTCATCCTGCTAGCCTCCTATTTGCACAAGCTTAAAAAACAATCGAAATAGAAAGAATTTTCACGATATTTGTTATTTATTAGTATATCATTTCTAATTAAGAACAGTATAGAGTTCTTTATAAAATCTGTGATATTCTTGTCACATGCTAAGTCCTTGTCTATAATTGAATAAGATATGCTTTTAAACTGAGGTGAAAAACATGCTAGAAGGTTGGTTCTTATATTTCATCCTTTTTTGGGTCGTTTTTTTAGTGGCTTCGTTCGCGATTGGTGGATTCTTCATGTTTCGTAAATTCTTAAAGAGATTCCCTAAGGAAGATGGCAAATCTGACTTGGATTGGGAAGAACATTATGTGAATGAAACCATCCATTTATGGGGGGAAGATGAAAAGAAAATGCTGAATGAGCTGGTTACTCCGGTTCCGGAATTATTCAGGGATGTTGCAAAACAGAAAATCGCCGGAAAAATCGGTGAATTGGCTTTAAAAGAAAGAGCTGCAGCCATAACGAAAGAATTAGTCATCAGAGGATATATTTTGGCGACTCCAAAGCGAGATCATAAATTTTTGAGAAAAAAACTTGATGAAATGCAGATAGAAGTGACACCCTATGAGCATTTATTCTAATAAAACAGGCAGGCAATAAGATGGGATCGATACTTGTCATTCCAATTGTATTATACGTAATCTTTATTGTTGGGGCTGCTATATTGTATGTGAAATGGAAGAATGCAAAAAAAGGTAAACGTTAATCGTTTACCTTTTTTTATATGGTCACTTAATCAATGGGATCCTCTGCTTTTCCAAAGCGAATGACGTCTAGAATCGCTTGGCCATCACTCGGTTTTCCGTCCCCGTTCCTGTAAGGAAACAATGAGAAAAAGATAAAGTACACCGAAAAATACACAAATTGATAGAAAAAGATGTGAACAGGTATCACACCTTCATAAATCAAATAGTTAATGAATAGTATTGCCACCAGGTTGAATAAGCTTCCCGATAAATAGATCAGGACATGCACCCATACCTTGTTGTACTTCAACTCCCGGTATTGACACCACCCCTCCATAAAGTACATTCTTTTCACTTCTAATGGGCCAATATTTATCAGGTGTTTACCGGTTCCGATGGCAAACTTGATCTTCGCACCAAATATTCGTGCAATCAAGATATGACCCAATTCGTGTACAATGGTGACAAGTGGCAATGTCAGAAAGAAGGCCAGGAAAAAAGTCCAGATATCTGCTAATGTAAACAATCGTAATCCCCCACCAATATCATTTGTTAATCATTCATCTTCTCCCTCTTTGCCCTTAAAGATCGACTATTATTCATATTCGCCTGCATTGTCACAAAAACGTCACCTTCCCGTAAAATACACAAAATAAAAAAGCAGGGCATGTCTCCCTGCTTTTTATTTTGTGTATTAAATTGAATTCGTTGTTAAGTCCTGATTTTCCTGATGCAGCTTTCTATATTGAAAATACATGGTTATCCTCCATGGAACGATCATGCCAAAAGCAAGGATCCAGAACATCCCGCTTAGTTCTCCGTAATCAATTGAAGTACTAAGGATCGACTTTGCTACAATTCGAATTAACAGAAGTCCAATCAAAATGAAAGCAAACGCTTTGGAACGCTTTAAATAAATATCATTTTCACGGATTTCAAACTTGGATGTCTTGATTAACAACAGAGAGAAGACCATTCCGACAGTAATCGCCTCTAAAAACTCACTCACATTGACCCGAAAGACAGGAAATAAGAACATCAACGCACCCGTACTCATAAAGAGTGGAGGCAAAATAATCTTCTTACCGCTTACCGGCCTTTTCTGAGCCTTCATCCTGATAAATATCACCATAAATCCCATGCAAATCGCTACAATGGATGAAGCAATCATCATAAAGCATCATCATCCTTTTATAATCTACTTTCATACCTTCCCTTATTATAGCCCAAATGCAGGAAAAACGAAAACAGAAAAAAGAGAGAATGAATGGAAGATTCAATCTCTCTCTGTTTATCAGCCTAATACTCTTTTGATGGCTTCGTCTACACGCACTTCGTCAAAGGGCTTAACGATAAAGTCTTTCGCCCCAGCTTCAATTGCTTCCACTACCACCTTTTGTTGTCCCATCGCCGAACACATAATGATCTTGGCTAGAGGAAACTCGGTAAGGATCTTCCTAACTGCCTCAATTCCATTCATATCCGGCATGGTGATATCCATCGTTACCAGGTCAGGGTGAAGCTCACGATACTTCTCCACGGCAATCATGCCATTTTCAGCTTCCCCAACGACTTCATGCCCGCTGGATGAAAGCATGTTTCCAAGGGTCAATCTCATAAATTTCGCATCATCCACTACAAGTATCGTTGCCACAGATGTTTCCTCCTCGTACACACTATCGATGTCTTTTGAGTCTTTTTACCTAATTCATCCAATTAAACTATACCATAAATCGTAATATTTATTCAATTTATTCTGTTAATCATTACTATATATTAAAATCCCTGAAAGCCTCCGAACACCGATGTAAAATAAGCAAGGATGACGGTCATCCAGTCAAAGAACAGCATGATCCCTACAGCAATCATGACGTATCCCCCTACTTTTACAATCCTTCCACTGTTCTTTCTGATCCACTGCATCCGCCCTATGAAGAATGAAAGAATGAAGAAAGGAATGGCAAAGCCTAATACGTATGCTGTCATGTACATCACACCGGACCCGGGATTTGTTGCGGCAAGGGCAAGAACCGAAGCAAGGATCGGACCAGTACAGGGTGTCCATCCTGCGGCAAATGCCATTCCGATCAAGATGGAACCGATAAAGCCCGCTGGCCGATTCTTGAATTCAAATCTGCGATCCTTCATCAAGGATTCCGGAGTGAACACTCCAATGACGACCAAGCCAAATATGACGATGAAAATAGCCCCGAGCTGTCGAATAAGATCTTTATAATTTAAAAAGAAGTTGCCAATAAAGGAAGCCCCAAAACCAATCGCGATAAAGATGGCTGAGAAACCAACTAAGAAAAATAATGTATGCAGTAAACTTCTCCTCTGCAACATGGCATTATCCGTTTTCAATTCATTGACACTCATGCCGGTTATGTATGAAAGAAAGGCGGGATATAAAGGTAAGCAGCACGGGGATATGAAGCTTAGGAACCCTGCCCCGAATGCTAAAAAAATATTAATATCAGACATTTCCACATCTCCTACAATTCAGTATATATGTCTATTCTATCAAACAATGGGTCAAACTATGAGGGATGTTTATGTGAAAGATTTGTGACCATCTTATTACAATCATCTTTTACTCTTTCATTTGTATTAAAGTCTCTTTTCTTTTTTTAAATCCGTTAATTTTACTTTGAAAAAATGGTCCATTTTCGTTATACTAATAAAAAGTTACAGTTATTACTAGTTTTGTATTCCACTTGTCAGGACATACAAAAGAAAGGAAACAGCCGTGTCTAAAAAAGAGCTTCTAGAACGAATTGAAAAAAAGCGCGCTCAATTAATTGATATTGTTGCTGAAAATGGACTGACGTCACCTCAAGCTATTCAATTTAGTCAGGAACTTGATCGTCTGTTAAATAGCTACAACTCTCAATACATAAAAAAATGCTACACACCCCAAATGAGCTGAACTAACCCTTCATTCAAATAAATGATATTAATATAATGCTAA
>NZ_BCVQ01000059.1 GCF_001591825.1 Rossellomorea vietnamensis NBRC 101237 | reverse complement strand
CGGTGTAACATGTGATTTCAATTCATTTTTTATTGTTCTTCTTTAGAATAAATGGAATTAATTATACAGCCTCAGTGCTGATTATATTTATAGTTTAGTTGAGAACGGCGGGAATTCTTCTTCATTTGTGTTCATGACGACCACGCCGGAAAGGGCCATAGCTGTTAGACTGGTGATGATCAATAACTTTCTCAGCTTTTTCATTTTTTAACCACCTCCTTATAAAGGCAGCATTTCTTCATAAATGATATTGGATTCATTTAGATGGAATGCAGCAAGTTTGTATTTTCTAATTCTTTGATAATATTGGCCAAGGAATTTAGAATACTCAGCATATAATAGAAGAGAACCGTTTTTCTTAAAGTAAGGCAGTGCACATTCCTTCATAAAATACTCAAATCCATTAAGAAATTCATTCAGTGCAAATTGATAATAAGATAATTGATAAAATTTATCGGGATATCTTTCTTTTGAACAAAGCTCCAATCCTTTTGATAACCAGAATTGAACTTCTGAACGTTGATTCAGTTTATAATGCTCTTTGACAAGTGAAAGAATCGAATAGAGTTTTCCTTCGTCGTCAGATTCCTTTAATTCAATGCTTCTCACAAAATGCTGGATGGCTTCATCGCTTTTATTCATGAAAGATTTAAGGTATCCAAAATTTTGCTCGATTTTGGAATGCAAAGACGTATATTGAATGGACTGAGAGATGAAGTTAGCCCATTCATAATGCTTTACGGCGTCCTCTCCATTCCGGATCCTACGATAGCAGATGCCCAACAATAAATGCACCTCTGCGCACCTTTTCTGGTAATAAACCCCCTGAAAGATGGAGAGGGCTTTTTCTCCGTAGTAAATGGCTAAACGATACATGTGTAAACGTGTCAAGACTAAACTGAATAGATAAAATAAATCTGCCCTTTCTTCTTCATTTACAACATTTCCAAGCACAAAGTAAGTTTCGGCTTCTTTCAATTCACCTTTGGCTTTTTCGTATTCCTTCATTAGATAGTAGTAATTTCCTTTATACTTGTGAAAGTAAAATTTATGCTTGTCGGATAGGTCCTTATAATTCGTTTGAATATGGCTCAAATGACTGAAAGCTTCCGTTAAATCGCCCCTTAATAATTGAACCCGGAAGCAGAGGATTTTATAAAAAAAATGGGACGATACATCATCGGTTTGATCAAGATCCCTTTGGATGAGCTTGTGGGTGGAACGTGCTTCATCCTCTTTATTCCAAAGCAATGCATGATTCCACTTTTCGAGAAGCTCATTTAGCTGGTTAGGGCGATAAACTGGATGATTTAACCCCAGGCGCTCGCACAGTAAATGGACGATATCATCTGAAGGTGTCACTTGGTTATTTTCGAGTTTCGATAGATAAGATATTGAAATGATGCCTTTAGATAGATTTTCTTGAGTTAACTTTTGTTTGAGTCTGTGGAAACGGATCTTAGAACCAATCTTCATATGATTCTTCTCCTCTTGAAGGATATAAATTTCCAACCTATGAACCAGAATATTGAACATAATAACATAAATGAAGCCGGAAGATTTGGAATATTCCTATAATTATATTTTTTAATGGGTAGAAAGGAGGGATTTTGGTTATTTGAATGGTTTTATTTCACCATGATTCACCGATTAATATCCTTTGTTATAATGAATCTAGTGAAAGTTATTAAGGAGGATGGTCATTGTGATTGATTTACGAAGTGATACGGTAACAAAACCAACGGAGGAAATGAGACGGGCAGCTTATGAGGCTGAAGTGGGGGATGATGTGTATGGTGAAGACCCTACTATCCTAAGGCTTGAAAAGGAAGCAGCCAGTATTCTTGGGAAAGAGGAAGCATTATTCGTCACAAGCGGGACCCAGGGGAACCAGATTGCGGTATTGACCCATACCAGACCGGGAAATGAAATTCTATTAGAAACGGATTCGCATATCTTTTACTACGAATCAGGAGCAGTTGCGGCTTTCGCAGGCGTTCAAACCCGGACGATTAAAGGGACCAATGGAGAAATGGATCCTGGTGAAATAGAAGCTGCAATTCGTACGGAAGATCAGCATTTTCCTGAAACGGGTTTGATTTGTCTGGAAAATACCCATAACCGTGCGGGAGGGGCAATCGTTTCACCGGAAAACATGCAAGCCATTCATACCATTGCCAGGAAGCACTCCATACCGGTACATATTGATGGAGCCAGGCTCTTTAATGCCGTTGCCGCAAGTGGTCGTGACGTAAAGGAGTTCACGGATCACTGTGATACCGTTCAAATTTGTTTATCGAAAGGCTTGGGTGCACCGGTAGGTTCAATCATTGCAGGTGACAAACACTTTATTAAGAAGGCTAGAAAGTGGAGAAAACGTCTGGGTGGGGGACTTAGACAAGCCGGGGTGATTGCGGCTCCAGGATTGATTGCTTTGAACAAGATGAGAGGACGTTTATCAGAAGATCATGAAAAAGCAAGAATCCTCAAAGAAACCTTTCAAACATGTAACGGGATTGAAATCATTAATGAAGTGGATACTAATATTGTAGTGGCTGATGTATCGGGCACAGGGATGACAGCAGCACAGTTTGTAGAAGAATTAGAGAGAAAAGGAATATTGGCCGTGACGTTTGGACCTACCCTGGTCCGCTTCACGACTCATTATGATGTCTCTATGGAAGACATTGGGGAAGTGTCCCGGATACTTAAGGCTCAATTTTAGCCAATCATTTCCTGTGGCTGGTTCAGGAAACGGAATAGGGCAGGACGTGCCCTATTTCCACCTTTATTCTTTGTGATCAAGTTGTTTTCCATGATGAGGGTGAGGATGCCATCTCATCATATAACCATTTTCTTTTAGCTTTTGATGTTTTGCTTCCATCATGTTCAGCACTTTATCGCCTTGTTCTTTGGTAAAGACACCGTACTCCACGTATTTCTTCACAAGTTCTTTTTTCGTTGAATACATCTGTTCGTGCAATTTACCAAGTTCTGCTTTTTGGTCTTCTGTCAGATTCACCTTTTGCCCAGGTGCCTGACCTTGACCTTCTGCAGAGACGATGGAACTGAATCCAAGGCTGATGATGAGGGCTGCTGCAATTGAAACCACTATCTTTTTCATAATTATTTCCTCCTTCCTGAAGATTCTCTTATATTCTTTGCAGTGTATTAGAAGAATATGTAAGAGTGGACGAATCGGCAGGGGAATTGCTAGTATTAGATGGAGTAGAACCAGAATGAGGGGGTTAGGATCAATGTTAAATAAGTTTTTATCAAGTATCGGTATAGGTCATGTGAAGGTGGATACCATCGTGCACACGACAGAGATTTCACCCGGCGACCACATCAAGGGGGATGTCGTCTTAAAAGGGGGAATGGCCGATCAGCCGGTAAACGAAGTTCAACTATTACTTCTCCTAAAGTATGAACAAGATAAACAGGATAGTGATTTTTCTTATCATGAGAAGGATTTAAATACGATCACACTGGACAGCATAGGGACGATTAAGGCTGGGGAGGAAAAAAGGATTCCATTTGAATTCCCTACAAATGCCCGACACCCTAAGACGACTGAAACGGAACAAACCATTTTAAGGACAACGGTGGATATACCCCAGGCCGTGGATCCCACAGATGAGGACAGTATATTTGTTCGATGAAAAAAAGGACCGATTCTCCAAATGAATCGGTCCTTTTTTTGAATGTTTAATGTATGCAGGAGTAATGAATGTCATGACAAAGAGTACTAAGTTCTTATTGAAATCCATAAAAACCCAATGTAAAATGTAGTAAGCGCATACATTCAAAAAATTCAGACATTTAAAGTATGTGAAAACTATTGGATAAAGGAGGAATTTGATGGGAGGAATTTGGTTAGCGGTCATAGGGGGTATCGTGTTTCTGGTAGGGTATAGATATTATTCAACTCTTATTGCGGAGAGAGTGTACAGGCTCGACCCGAATTACGTGACACCCTCTCACCAGTATAAAGACGGAGTCGACTTCGTGCCGACGAATAAATTTGTTCTTTGGGGTCACCATTTCACTTCCGTTGCAGGTGCTGCTCCTATCGTAGGACCTGCTATAGCCGTGTACTGGGGATGGCTTCCTGCTTTTCTTTGGGTGATTTTCGGTACCGTGTTTGCAGCAGGTGTCCATGATTTCGGGACTTTGGTGCTGTCGGTTCGAAATAAAGGCCAATCCGTTGGCTCATTAGCCAATAAGTTGATTGGAAAGAGGGCAAAAGTACTTTTTTTATTCATTATTTTAATTCTGGTGTTAATGGTGAATGCGGTTTTTGCCTGGGTCATTGCCAATTTATTCATTACGTTCCCAGCAAGTGTATTATCAGTGTTTATCCAAATTCCGCTGGCTGTCTGGATCGGATATTCCGTATACAAACGTAATGGGAGCATGTTATTGCCATCAATCGTGGCTCTCGGTGTCATGTATGCATCAGCGGTCATCGCAAGCCGGGTAGATTTTCTGCAAATCGATCTGGTGCGATATTTCGGTGGGCAGGAAGCGACTTCATTATTCGGTTTAAGCTCCACGAGCATGGCTTTCCTAGTGTGGATCGTTATTCTGATGATTTACGTGTACATAGCTTCCATTCTTCCCGTATGGAAACTATTACAGCCTCGTGATTATATCAATTCACATCAACTGATCGTGGGTCTCGGATTGCTGTATCTAGGTCTACTGTTCACTAATCCAGAGATCACTGCACCGATGACAAATGGATCTGCAGATGTATCTTGGTTCCCTTTATTATTTATTACGATTGCGTGCGGTGCGATTTCAGGTTTCCACGGACTGGTGTCATCAGGTACCTCCTCAAAGCAGCTGAACAAGGAAACAGATGCCCGCTTCGTCGGTTATTTAGGAGCGGTAGGGGAAGGGGCACTTGCCCTGATTGCCATCATTGCCTGTATTACATTTTTCCCTAATGTGGAAGAATTCCAAGCGACATACAGTGGATTTGCTGCAGCAAGTGGAGCGGGATTGGGCGTATTCATTAAAGGTGCTGGACAACTTGCGACAGGAGTGGGGATTCCGGCGGATATTGCCGCAACGATCGTTTCCGTCATCATTGTAAGCTTCGCGGCCACAACCCTGGATTCATCCGTCCGTCTGATGCGATACATCATCTCTGAATTGGGTGAGGAGTACAAAGTACTTTCATTAACGAACGCGCACGTTGCGACTACGATTGCAGTGGTTTCAAGTGCGGCTTTGACATTATTGCCTCAGGGCCCTAAAGGATTCGGATCAGGTGGATATCTCCTATGGCCTTTGTTTGGAACCTCGAATCAGTTGTTGGCAGGAATCAGTCTACTTCTGATTACCATTTGGCTCAAGCGACAGGGGAGAAATTACCTGGCTACATTGATCCCGATGTTGTTTCTGATGTTTATGACGCTTTGGGCCATGATCAATCAGGTTGTCTTTGAATGGTCAGGTGCCGGGGAATCGGAAGGGAATATGCTCCTTTTCATCTTTGGAAGCATCATCTTGATCTTTACCCTGTGGATTCTCATCACAGCAGCATCTTCCCTGTCTAAAAAAGGTGATGATCCTTCTCAGTTCTCGGTGTAAGTATGGAAGTAGGGGACTCGAATCGGGGTCCCCTTTTTAGTAGGAAGGAGGGTTCACTTGGATACAACCATGATGGACAAATTTAAAAGGGTAATGAAATTATATGATGATATGATCCGTCTTCCCCACAAAACGGAAATCGCCAGGGAGTTGAGGGACGAAGAGGATTTATTCTTATTGCTGCTCTATTCGGATATGATAGGGATACCTAACCCTGTATTTTATTACACGCTGGAACTCTATCCATATATGATCGAAAAATTTCATGATTGGCATTTACGAATGGGGATGGAACATTCTCCACTGGATGGAATCAGATGCTGCTAAAATGAAAGGAGGGGAATTCATGAATGATTTACTGAATCAATCCATTCTATTTGTGGGGGGCAAAGGAGGAGTCGGAAAATCGACTACGGCATCTGCACTGGCCGTCATGTTTGCAAAGATGGGGAAGAAAACGCTGATCGTCTCAACAGATCCCGCACATAACCTTGGGGATATATTTCACAGGGAAATTAACGGGTATGCGACTCCGTTATCGGACGATCTATGGGGGATCGAAATTGATCCAGATGCGGAAACTCGTCAATACATCAACGAGGTGAAAGGGAATCTTAAAGGTATGGTAAAGTCCAATATGGTGAGTGAAGTCCACCGGCAAATTGATATGGCTTCTTCTGCACCAGGGGCTGAAGAAGCTGCCTTATTTGATCGGATCGTTTCGATCATCCTCGAAGAAGGAAATGAATATGATAAAATCATTTTCGACACAGCCCCTACAGGACACACGATCCGACTATTATCTCTACCGGAATTAATGGGAGTCTGGATGGATGGAATGCTTGAGAGAAGAAAGAAGACAAATAAAAATTATTCACAGCTTTTGAATGATGGTGAACCGGTTGAGGACCCCATTTACGATATCCTCCAAAAACGCCGGGAAAAGTTTTCGAAAGTAAGAGAGATTCTGCTTGATCGAAAAAAAACAGGTTTTATTTTCGTTCTTATACCAGAAAGACTGCCGATTCTTGAAACAGAAAAGGCGATTGAATTGATGTCCTCTCATTCACTTAATATTGGTGGGCTGATTGTGAATAAAATCCTGCCGAATCAAGCGGATGGAGAGTTCTTGCAGAAAAGAAGAGAACAGGAAAAAGTCTACTTGCGTATGATGCAGGAAAGATTCACAGACCAATCACTATACGAAGTCCCTCTATTAGAAGAAGATATCTGTACGCTTTCTCATCTGGAAGGATTTGCATCCCATCTTCAGAAATCCATTTACAAAGAAGAGGGAATCTACTGATTCGGGAGGTATACATAAGTAATGAGCGTGACCATTGGGGAAGTTCTTCAATGGTCATTTTTGCGTTGGGAAGGGAAAATAGATGATTTTGTCGAAAGTGTAATGATCCATAAAACAAGGGAGTCGTTCACATGGAAAGTGAGAATAAATATCTATCTGCCATTCTTCCCTTAAAAAAGAGGGAAGAAACCCAAAATCGCTGGCTGTTTCATCGTCTGAATACCCTGTTACCTGCTTTAATGAAAAAACACAAGGTAGACATGTGGATCACGGCAGGGAGGGAATATAACGAAGATCCTGTCCTCATGAGTCTATACCCTACCTCAGTTGATGGTTCGAGAAGATTGACCATCCTTGTATTTTATTTGGAGGATGGCCAGAACCTGAAGAAATGGGTTTTGCATCCCAATCCGAATTTTGAACCGTTTTATGAAAGAGCATGGAATCCGGAAGAGTGTGATCAATGGGAATGCCTTAAACGTCTAGTGGATGAGTACAATCCTGATTCGATCGCATTGAATTATTCATCGACATTTGCCGCAGCGGATGGTTTGAGCCATTCCTGTTTTCAGCAACTGAGCATGCTGTTAGATGAGCACTCACATAAATTTGTATCTGCTCAACATGTCATTGTGGATTGGCTATCGATCAGAACCACCAAGGAATTAGTGGCATACCCTGCAATTGCCGAGCTTGGGAGGATGATAGCAGAAGAAGCGTTATCCCGGAGAGTGATTCACCCTGGGATCACCACTACCGAAGATGTTGTGGAATGGATACGACAACGGGTATTGGACGCTGGTTTGGATACCTCCTTTTATCCTACTGTGGATCTGCAAAGAATGGGATCGGTGATGGATCGCATAGAGGGAGAGATTATTCGTTTTGGAGATATCGTGCATCTGGATTTTGGTATTCGATACCTGGGCCTCGCAACGGATACCCAACAGCTTGCATATGTCCTTCATCCGGGTGAGGAGCAAGCTCCTGAAGGACTTCAATCCGCATTCCAAACCGCTTTAAGGTTCGAAGATATCATAACCGGGGAAATGAAAGTCGGAAGAACGGGGAATGAAGTATTTCAAAGAGCAATGAAAAAGGCAAGGGAGGAAGAAATCGAGGCGATGCTGTATTCACATCCACTGGGAAATCACTGTCATGAAGCCGGTGCCTTAATCGGCTTATATGATCAGCAAAGTGATATTCCCATCAAAGGCGATCTGCCCCTCACCGCCAATACCTGTTATGCACTGGAGTTCAATATAGAACAATATATTCCTGAGTGGGATCAAATCATCCCCATATATCTGGAGGAGCCCGTTGCATTCATCCAGAACCGACTGGAATATATGGCGAAAAGACAAACCACGTTTTATCTGATCTAATCAGTTTCCCTTACAGGAGAAATAAGACTGATGGCACGGAATGATTGTAATCAGTCTTATATGCCCCTGCCTAATAATGATCATTTTGAAAAAATGTGATTCTCCCCCTTGACTTAATACCTAGTAGGGTATATTATAGTGAATGTAGCAAGAAAACAACAAGCCAACAGGAGGTGTCTTGATGGAATACAATGCACAAATGAAGAATCGAATCAAACGTGTGGAAGGGCAGCTCCGGGGGATTTTAAGAATGATGGAGCAAGGGGAAGATTGTAAAGACGTCATCACGCAGCTTTCCGCAGCCAAAACAGCTCTTGACCGATCCGTAGGTTTGATTGTCAGTATGAATCTTGTTGAGTGTGTAACAGACTCCCATGAATCCGGGGAAAGTACAGAAGCACTCGTGAAAGAAGCGGTAAATCTATTAGTGAAAAGTCGATAACGAAAAAGGTTGACATCTTTTTTTATATTGTATATTATACCCTTATGGGTATTTAAAAAATGAGGAGGAAACACACATGAACGCAGATAAAGTATTAGATGCAAAGGGACTTGCTTGTCCGATGCCAATCGTAAAAACTCGAAAGGCTATTAAAGAAATCGAATCCGGCCAAATCCTGGAGGTTCAAACAACAGATAAAGGTGCAAAAAGTGATCTTACAGCATGGGCTAAGTCTACAGGACATGAATTACTCGATTCGAATGAAGAAAATGATGTATTTACATTTTGGATAAAAAAAGGCTAAATTTTTTTGAGGGGGAATATACCCCCTGTAGTAAATAGGAGGGGACACAATGTCAGAGAGAAAAACAACCAATATTATTCTATTTAGTGGCGATTACGATAAAGCGATGGCAGCATATATCATTGCCAACGGTGCAGCAGCATATGATCATGAAGTAACGATCTTCCATACGTTCTGGGGATTGAATGCTTTGAGAAAAGAAGAAATGGTACCCGTTAAAAAAGGATTCATGGAAAAAATGTTTGGAAAAATGATGCCTCGTGGAGCTGATAAAATGGGGTTGTCAAACATGAACTTTATGGGCATGGGTCCGAAAATGATCAAAGGTGTCATGAAAAAGCATAATGCCATGCCTCTGCCTGATTTGATCGATATGGCAAGAGAACAGGAAATTAAATTGGTTGCATGTACCATGACCATGGATCTGTTGGGGTTACACAAGGATGAATTATTGGAAGAAATCGAATACGCTGGGGTAGCAGCTTATTTGGCAGATGCCGAAAATGGAAACGTGAATTTATTCATTTAATTTTTTTTGAAAACAAATATACCCTATGAGGTAAATGGAGGTTTCTATATGAATAATCTTGAATCGAACTTCGTATTGGATGCAAAAGGACTCGCTTGTCCGATGCCGATTGTAAAAACAAAAAAAGCGATGAATAACCTGGAAGCAGGACAGGTGATTGAAATTCAGGCTACCGATAAAGGATCAAAGGCGGATCTTCAAGCATGGGCAAAGAGTTCCGGCCATGATTATCTAGGCACCATCGAAGAAGGGGACGTCCTTAAGCATTTCGTCCGAAAATCAAGCGGTGAAGAGACAGTTGAGCGTAAACACGAGGCTGTTACAGACAACGCCACACTGGCAGGTAAATTAAGCGATGATAATGTGATCGTTTTGGATGTCCGCGAAAAAGCGGAATATGCCTTTAATCATATTCCTGGGGCTGTTTCGATACCCCTAGGGGAACTTGAAAACCGTGTGAATGAATTGAATAAAGACAGAGAAGTTTATGTTGTATGCCGTACAGGAAACAGAAGTGACTTGGCAGCTCAACTATTAGATGAAAAAGGATTTGCGAATGTATTCAATGTGGTTCCGGGTATGAGCGATTGGTCTGGGGACTTGGAGTCGGATATTAAATAATTCATTTTTCAGGAGGGTTAAATAATGGCTGTAAAACCAATGAATTCAAAAGAAGTAGCACAAAAAGTAATGAAAAAAGAAGAATTATTCATCTTAGATGTTCGTAACGTGGATGCATTTGAAGATTGGAAAATCGAAGGTGAAAACGTTGAATATTTGAATATTCCTTATTTCGACCTTTTAGACGGCGTGGAAGAAATCTTGGGTAAGCTGCCTGAAGATAAAGATATTCTTGTGGTTTGTGCTAAAGAAGGCTCTTCCATCATGGTTGCAGAAATGCTTTCAGGTGAGGGGAAGGACGTTTCTTATCTGGAGGGTGGCATGAAGGCTTGGAGTGAACATTTAGAGCCGGTTAAGGTAGGGGACCTATCGAATGATGGAGAGCTTTATCAATTTGTGCGTCTGGGTAAAGGGTGTCTTTCCTATATGGTCGTATCAAATGGTGAAGCCGCGATTGTGGATGCCACACGTATGGCTGATGTGTTCATCGATTTCGCTAAAGCAAAAAATGTAAAGATCACAAATGTATTCGATACACACTTACATGCGGATCATATTTCTGGTGGCCGTACCATTGCAGAAAGAACCGGAGCAACGTATTGGTTACCATCCAAAGATGCTGAAGAGGTAACATTTGAATATGCGGCACTGGAAGATGGAAATAAAGTACAGATCGGAAATACAACCATCGATATTAATGCTCTATACTCACCAGGGCATACAATTGGTTCTACCTCATTCGTGATTGATGAGAAATATCTATTATCAGGTGACATTTTGTTTATTGATAGTATCGGACGCCCTGATCTTGCCGGAAAAGCAGAAGACTGGGTAGGGGACTTACGAGAAAGTCTGTACAAACGCTACAAAGATCTTTCCATGGATCTGACCGTTTTACCCGCTCACTTCATGATTATTGAAGAATTAAATGAGGACGGTTCTGTAGGTGAGAAACTTGGCACATTATATGCCAAGAATCACGGACTGAACATTGAGAGCGAAGATGAATTCAGAAGTCTTGTGTCTGAAAATCTGCCTCCACAACCGAATGCTTATCAGGAAATACGTGAAACCAATATGGGAAAAGTGACGCCGGATGAAGAAAAGCAGCGGGAGATGGAAATCGGACCAAATCGCTGTGCTGTTCGATAATTTACGATGATGATATAAATATTTTCAATGGGAACTTGCATGAGCGGTTCCCATTTTATTAGAAGAGGAGGGCTCAAAGTGGATTTGGCATTTATTTTAACTATATTTCTAATCGGCTTCGTCGGTTCTTATATATCAGGAATGGTTGGAATCGGAGGAAGTATCATTAAATATCCAATGCTTTTATATATTCCGCCTTTGTTGGGAGTAGCTACATTTTCCGCTCATGAAGTTTCCGGCATCAGTGCCGTTCAAGTATTTTTTGCAACGCTTGGCGGAGTGTGGGCATACCGAAAAGGTGGCTACCTGAATAAATCACTCATTACGTATATGGGGGTAAGTATATTAATCGGTAGTTTCATTGGTGGGTATGGCTCAAAATTCATGAGTGAAGCGGGAATTAACATCGTGTATGGAATTCTTGCTCTCATTGCAGCCATCATGATGTTCATTCCTAAAAAAGGGATAGATGATGTGAAGCTGGAAGATGTTTCTTTTAATAAATGGCTCGCTGCCATACTAGCCCTCATCGTGGGGGTGGGTGCAGGTATTGTAGGTGCAGCAGGTGCCTTTCTATTAGTTCCCATCATGCTTGTTGTGCTGAAAATACCTACGAGGATGACGATTGCTTCCTCTCTTGCCATTACGTTGATTTCTTCCATCGGGTCGACTGTTGGGAAAATCACCACCGGGCAAGTGGATTACCTGCCAGCCATGATTATGGTAGTGGCAAGTCTGATTGCCTCTCCACTTGGAGCGATGGCAGGGAAGAAAATGAACACCAAGATTCTCCAAATGATATTAGCACTATTGATTTTAGGAACGGCTATTAAGATCTGGATTGATATCCTATAGAATGCTGCTTAGCACTGTATACCGTGGCTCTTCTTGCAGAAGAAGAATCGTGGTACATGGAGCTAAGCTTTTTTTTGTGGTAATGTATCAATGGGGCTTGTAACTTTCTGAAGGTTTCTTTCGTCTAATGATTAGATAGAAATAAGACTCTGGATGGATGAACATATTCATGAGTACCGGTACAATGTATGAATGGATGTGTTCTAAGATTTTATTCATCATGAAAAAAGGGAGAATACACATGAAAAAGCTTATTGGTATCATCTTACTATGTTCATTAATGGTTAGCGGACTTCAACCAGCATCAGCCGCGGATAATGATAAAGCAAGCATTAATGAAAAATTCGGACTGCCCATCGTTGTATATGGAGAAACACTCTCCAGCCAGCAAAAAAAAGAGGTTCAAAAACAATTGGGTATGGATGAGGGAACTGAAGTGGAGGAGTTTACGGCCACTGGTGAGGATCTAGTGAAGTATATTGACGGAGAAAACAGGAACGCCCGCATGTTCTCTTCAGCCATGATCACCCGTAAGGAAAAGGGTGAAGGATTAAAGGTTAATATTGTGACACCGGAGAATATTACCGAGGTTACGAATTCCATGTATTCAAATGCACTATTAACAGCGGGAGTCGAAAATGCAGTAGTGGATGTTGCCTCTCCGATTAAGGTGAGCGGTCATTCCGCTTTAGTAGGTATTTATAAAGCGTATGATGTGAGTGGAGAGAAGCTTGATACGGTTCGGATGGAAGTGGCCAATGAAGAATTATCCGTTGCTACTGAACTCGCGAAAGAGTCAGGTATTGATAAGGAAGAAGTCAGTAAATTGTTAACCGAGATCAAAAAGGAAATTGCTGAACAAGATCCTGCGACGAAAGAGGAAGTCGAGAAGATCGTCGAAGACAAGCTCCAATCATTGAATATAGAACTAAGTCCAGAGGATCGTCAGTTGTTGATTGATCTATTTGAAAAGATGAGATCCCTTGATATTAATTTTGATAATGTTCAACAGCAGCTGGATGACTTAACGAAGGATATCCAAACGACCATTAAGGAAATTGTGAACGATGAAGGCTTTGGACAGAAAGTGTCAGATTTCTTTACCGGGTTATTAGAGGCAATCGGGAATTTCTTTAAATCAATCAAAAATTTATTTGGATAATGCGAAGATAAAAAAGACTGAGTCATCCGACTCAGTCTTTTATAATTCCAGCAAAGGAAACGTTAGATATACCGTCGTACCTTTGCCTTCTTCACTTTCGATAGAGAAGGAACCTTTATGCTTATGCATGATTTCCTTGGCGATGGATAAACCAAGTCCATATCCACCGGTGTTCCTTTGCCTTGACAGATCAGATCTGTAGAATCGTTCACCTATTTGGGATAATGAGTCTCCCGGAATGCCAATCCCATGATCCTTAATCTTCACAACCGCCTTACCATCTTTCTCATAGGAGTGGATAGAGATAGAGGTCCGTTCCGGGGAATATTTCAGGGCATTGTCCAAAATATTGTAAAACACCTGCATCACCCGGTTTGGATCTCCGTTAATGATCGATTCCTCATTTAAAGTATGTTTAATATCTATATGCTTCAATTCTGCTTGTGGACGGATCAGTGTTAAAGAGTCCATAATGAATTGGGACAGCACCATCGGTTCAATATCCAATGAAAATGCAGCATCTTCCAATTTATTCAATTCAAGGAGTTCCGTAATTAATTTCTGCATCCGCACCGACTCTTTTTGAATCAGGTGTAAGCTTTTTTCTATTTCTTCCGGATTTGTTTGTACCCGGTCGGTCAACGCTTTGGCATACCCTCCGATGTACGTGAGGGGAGTCCTTAGTTCATGGGCGACATTCGAAAGGAACTGTCTCTTACGATCCTCCTGGTGCTGCAAAGAGTCAACCATACTGTTGAACGTGAGTGCCAGTTCAGCCATTTCATCTTTAGTGGTGACTTCCAGACGCTCCGTAAAGTTACCGTTGGCTACTTGATTAGAGAACCTTTGCATTTCCCTGACAGGTTTGAACAAGGAATCCAGTGAAGATTGGATGATCAAAAAAAGCACGAAATAAAACATGACCCCTGCCAATATTAAAATGGGGATGCCTTTGCTGAACACTTCCGTCATTTCAGCAAGAGGGATATAAATGAATAAATATCCCATTAACTTATCCTCATTCATAAGTGGAAAGACGGCTCCTATCACTTTCCGATTGAATTCGTCTACATATCCTTCTTTCATGACATGATTGCCCTTCGCCAATTCTTTTCGATCCATGCGGTTGATGAGGGGCTTTTGATCAATTAGAAAAGGGAAGCTCTTCCCTAATTCATCAAGGTTCTCCACAACCGAAACTTCATAGGGAGAGATGACGTTATACCAGAGGATCTTGTCCTTGATATTTCCGCTTACATCCCCATAATGATAGTGGGCAGCTGTCCTCTGCCCCTGATAAAGGAGTGAATCCTTCACAGTCCCTATATAGAGGTCTTTGTAGAGATAGTGAATAAAAAGAAACGAAAAGACAATCGTTAAAAATAGACTGCTTAACAATAGGATAGAGACTTTTTTATTGAGGGTCAGGTTTACGTTTTTCAAAGAGATCCCTCATATTTATAACCGAGTCCCCATACCGTCTCGATCAACGCCCCGTAATTTTTTAATTTCAGCCGCAATGTTTTTATATGGGTATCAACCGTTCGATCACTTCCTTCGTAATCTCTTCCCCAAACTTGATCCAGAAGTTGATCCCTTTTATATACTCGTCCCTGATTCCGTGCGAGAAATAAGAAAAGTTCATATTCCTTTAGAGTCAAACGGGGAGAATGATCACCGACGGACACGGTCCTGGATGCCAAATTAAATGTAACAGGCCCAAACCTTTCGACCATGGAACGTGTCTGTACACCATATGATCTTCTTAGAATGGTTTCAATGCGCGCCACAAGCTCATCAGCGTTGAAAGGTTTAACCATATAATCATCACTACCAAGTTTAAGCCCCTTTACCTTGTCCAGGTCATCCCCCTTGGCAGATAGGAAGATAAAGGG
This sequence comes from Rossellomorea vietnamensis NBRC 101237, assembly GCF_001591825.1. Classification (GTDB taxonomy): domain Bacteria; phylum Bacillota; class Bacilli; order Bacillales; family Bacillaceae_B; genus Rossellomorea; species Rossellomorea vietnamensis. The sequence goes on along the minus strand of NZ_BCVQ01000059.1, from coordinate 6,994 downwards.
GATTTGACTATTCTCCCTTACTTCTTCCAGTAATCGGAAACCATCCATGAACGGCATCATTATATCCACGATCATCAGATCGACATGTGTCTTATTCAATTGATCAAGAGCAGCCAAACCGTTTTCGGCTTCAATACAGAAATAATTCTCCCTGTTTAAATACAATGAGATCAGCTGTCTCATTTCCGGTTCATCATCTACAATCAGTACATTCCATTTTTTCATCATCTTCACACCCAGCCTTATGACATAAAAATTGCATCAAATTTTATTATAGATAAAAATAGTGAATTATTTGTGAGATTCCAGATTTTTTTGATCTGTATTTCTTCCAACATTTTAACATGGAAAACTTAGTGGTTGAACTTTTGCCGCTTTGTCCTATACTTTTCCGAAAACAAGGGCATTTGCCCTTCCCCTTTTTCCTTTTCATAATAGGCTAATAAAGAGGAGTGACGAACATGTATGAGAGGAGTACCATATACAGAAAGAATTTAATGCCCTTTTTTAACTCAGGCTCTTTCCCTAACCTTGGGAACGGAGGGGATTATCTCAGCGGGGCACAGGGATATGGTCCTGTGGGGGCTCAAAACACACCCTATTTTCAAGGACCTTATGCCACACCGCAAGTTTACGGTCCACAGGGTTATCCGCCGCAAGGATACCCGCAGGCGGGCTTTGGTCCTGTCCCCTATGGTCCGGCGGGTGGTTATGGGTATGGTATAAACCCCATCGGAGCAGGATTGATTGGACTGGGCTTAGGGTTTCTCGGGGGACAGCTCGTGAACACCCCGTTTAAAGGTCCCCATAAACGCTACTATTATTATTGGTAAAGTGATTAAACCGACTCATCTTATTGAGCCGGTTTTTTTATGTTTCCGTTCATATTAACAATAGATATCTTCCTTGACATAATACCTATAGGGGTATAATATAGATGTAGAAAGCAAGTGGACATTGTCCATGCTTATCAAGAAATGAGGTGCTTATGTTGGAATTTTTCGGATTAATTATGTTAGTCATACTTATTTATGTGTATGTATTGATCAAGAAACCAGGTAAGAATATCAAGCAACTATCTACAAGTGAATTGAAAACGACTTTAGGAGATAAGAACAGGCAATTCATCGATGTACGTTCACCAGGGGAATATAATCACGGTCATATTAAACAATTTAAAAATATGCCGTTACAATCATTACATCAAACCGCTGACACGTTAAACAAAGACAAAGAAATCATTGTCATTTGTCAAAGTGGTATGAGAAGTGCAAACGCATGCAAAATCCTTAAAAAGAAAGGATTCACCTCTGTAACGAACGTTAAGGGAGGAATGAATTCCTGGTCCCATTAGTGCCATGAAAACCATTATTGAAAGAGAGGAATTTTAATATGAAAACGATCCTGAGCAATGAAGTAAACCGGAGATTATCTGCGGGGGAACAAGTTAATATCATTGATGTACGGGAGCCGGCTGAAGTGCTGAATGGGAAAATCCCTACGAGCACCAATATTCCTTTAGGGTTGCTCGAATTTCGTATGAATGAATTGGATAAGAAAAAAGAATACATCATAGTCTGTCAATCAGGGGGCAGAAGCAGCCGTGCCGTGAAGTTTCTTGCTTATCACGGCTATGAGGTCACCAACTTGGAAGGCGGCATGCTTGCATGGGAAGGGAAAGTTGAGTAAGCCTCTTCCTCGATTCCTTATATTGAAATTTTCTCAAATCAAATACCCCTACAGGTTTAAAAGTTGAATTTTAGGATAATGTAAATACGAAGAGAAAATAATAAATCTAAGGGAGGAAATAGGTTATGACAACTTCAGTAAAGAATTTGACAGCAGGGGAACTTACCCAAAAAATCATGAATGGAGATAGAATGTTCATTTTGGATGTTCGTCCCAAGGACGCATTTGACGATTGGAAAGTGGAAGGGAAAAACGTGAAGATCATCAACAAACCCTTTTCAGAGTTGAAGGATAATCTTGAATCGGTTCAATCCATTTTACCAGACAATGAAGCCATTTATGTCATTTGTGCAAAAGGGAATTCTTCGACTAAAACGGCTGAGATGCTTGCCGGTGCAGGAATGAATAATATCTATTCAGTTGAAGGTGGTATGCAGGCATGGAGCGAATACCTTGAACCTGTAAAAATCGGTGATGTGTCTGGGGGTGTCCTTTATCAATTCATACGGATAGGGAAAGGGTGCTTATCTTATGCGATTGTATCCAAAGGCGAGGTTGCTTTCATTGATCCCAGCCGCCTGATAGAGCCTTATAAGAAGTTCATTCAACATCACGATCTATCAGTAAAAGCAGTACTGGATACCCATCTCCATGCAGATCACATTTCCGGTGGCCGATCCTTAAGTAACGAATTTGATGCACCATATTATTTGCCACCGAAAGATGCAGAAGAAGTACAGTATACCTTTAAAGAAGTCAAAGATGAAACGGGCATCAAGGTGGGTGATACATTGATCGAAGCGGTATACTCGCCAGGGCATACGATCGGAAGTACCTCTTTTATTGTCGATCGGCATTATTTACTCACTGGGGACATTCTCTTTATTGATTCCATTGGGAGACCTGATTTAGCCGGTAAAGCAGAGGACTGGGTAGGGGACTTGCGGGAAACATTGTATTCAAGATATAAAAACCTTAACGATGACTTAATTGTCCTGCCAGCCCACTATATGACGATAGATGAAATGAATGATGACGGTTCAATCTCACATCGTCTGAGAGACTTATATGAAGAGAATCATGGATTGAACATAGAGGATGAAGAGGAATTCAGAAAAACAGTCACAGAAAACCTCCCGCCTCAACCAAACAGCTATGAGAAAATCCGTGAAACGAATATGGGTAAAATCAATCCTGATGAAGATGAAAAACGTGAAATGGAAACAGGTCCAAATAGATGTGCCGTGCGCTGATGAGATTCATGCGTTATAAGTAAAGAAGGCAAACATCCCAACTTAATGGGATGTTTGCCTGCAATGGTATATTTAAGGAAGTGAACAACATGAATGAAATAAATGAATCAAAATATATACAGCAGCACCTGGCTAATGAACGGACGTTCTTGGCTTGGATCCGTACAGCCATTGCCATAATCGGAATAGGATTTTTAACGACAAGTTTACATTTTAATTCCCTTCAAGGGAACCCTGTTCAAGACCGGATTGCCGCCGGTATAAGTGTGATTTCGATTTTCATCGGGTTTGCCATCATTATTGGCTCTACCATCAATTATTACAGAACAAGAAGACACATCAATACACAAACATTCGTGTCAGCAGATGTCTTTATCAAAATGATGACAGTAGTGGCCACCATCGTCCTTTTACTTGTGACTGTTTATTTCTTTTCATTAAATTAAGAAGCTGAACGCAAAAGGATAAATCCCTGCGTTCAGCTTATTTTAATCCTGTTTTTGTTCATTGTAGTATTGAACGGATGTCATAGCTCCTTCACTAACCATGGAGTTGTCTTCTATATTTGAAGGATCCGGATTTCCGCCTTTTTCAACGGGTAGATCTTCTTTTCTTTTCTTTTTAAACTTCGTAACCAATCCTTCTTTCACATTGTGCAACTGATTACGTTTTTCTTTCGATGATAGAATCCATCCAAGTGAACCAGCCGTAACGGTTGCACCAACAAGTAACGTTTTATTTACTTTCATATTCATTCTCCTCCATTCAAGTGATTCGTTTATTTAGTATGTTCTTTGTATTCCCGACGCACATGAATTTAAACATAGGGGAGGGGTGCCAAAATAATGAAGGAGTGGACAATCCTCTCAATATGGATGAAAATAAACATGGATGGTAGACAAAGAGAGGGTGGATGGAATGAAAAGACTGACGAAAGAGACGGTCATCGGATTTATTGGAACAGGAGTAATGGGGAAAAGTATGGCTGGTCATATTCTGGAGGCAGGATTTCCGCTGGTTATTTATAACCGCACAAAACAGAAAGCCTCGGAACTCATAGATCGTGGTGCAAAATGGGCAGACACACCAAAGGAGCTTGCTGAAGCTTCAGATCTCGTGATCACAATTGTAGGTTACCCTTCAGATGTTGAAGAACTGTACCTTGGTGGGGACGGTATACTGCACCATTTAAGACAGGGATCGGTTGCCATTGATATGACCACTTCTTCACCGGCACTCGCTGATGCAATCTTTAAATCGGGGAAGGAGAAGGGCATATCGACATTGGATGCTCCCGTCTCGGGAGGGGATATCGGAGCTAAAGAAGCCAGGCTTTCCATTATGGTGGGAGGGGAAGAAAACACGTTCAATCTGGCAAAACCACTTTTGGAACTCCTGGGTACGAATGTTGTCTATCAAGGAAATCCAGGAGCGGGTCAGCATACAAAGATGTGTAACCAAATCACCATTGCTTCGAACATGATGGGAGTAAGTGAAGCATTACTTTACGCAAAGAAATCTGGTTTGGATCCAGACACTGTACTGAAAAGCATTACATCAGGGGCAGCTGGCAGCTGGTCCCTCAGTAACCTGGTTCCCCGCATGATCAAGCAGGATTATGCTCCAGGGTTTTACGTTAAACATTTTATCAAGGACCTTAAGATTGCCCTGCATTCAGCTAAAGAGATGGAACTCCGGACACCCGGTCTTGAACTTGCTCTCTCATTATATGAGCAGCTTGCTGCAGAAGGCGAAGAAAATAGTGGCACTCAAGCATTAATCAGACTATTGGAAGCTTAATATAAAACGTTTCAGGAAATGAACTGCCCCATAAAAGTTAGAAACCAATCTAACTTTTATGGGGTGTTTTTTGAATTTTTCCGATAAAGTCAGGATTCTAGTGGGCTGCACTATATGCTTGAAAGCAATGTCCACTTCCCTTTATATTTCAATCCAATATGGGAATAATAGGTGAGCATGCATAAATTTACTGAAAGTATGGTGATTATCTTGAAAAAAAATTCATTCAGGCAATTTTCCAGATTGATATACATATTTGGTACCATAATGACCGTGGTTGCCTTCTTTGTCTCCTATTTCCAAACGAAGACCATCATTAACGCGATAAAGAAATATAGTCCATACAATTAAGGTTATCGGTTGCAATATGGGTTGATTCCTTAGACAATAATCGTGTACATAATAGAGGAGGGAATCAAAATGAAGTTAGTCGGAAAAAAAATCATCCAATTGGTCAGTGCAGACTTCGAGGACCTGGAACTATGGTATCCGGTCCTGCGTTTGAGGGAAGAGGGAGCGACGGTTCATATTGTCGGAGAAAAGGCCAATGAGGAGTATATCGGCAAATATGGAGTGCCGATTGTTTCTGAATATGCATTTAAAGACATCAATCCGGAAGAGTATGATGCCATTCTTGTTCCGGGAGGCTGGTCCCCGGATAAGCTTCGTCGGTATGAAGAGGTCATTGCCATGGTGAAATCTATGGATGAACGTAAGAAACCAATCGGCCAAATCTGCCATGCAGGATGGGTCTTGATTTCAGCGAAGATTCTTCAGGGTGTAAAAGTCACAAGCACACCTGGAATAAAGGACGACATGGAAAATGCAGGGGCTATCTGGATGAATGAACCGGTCGTGACAGACGGCCATATCGTTTCCAGTCGAAGACCACCTGATCTGCCTGATTATATGAGAGAATTCATTGACACGCTGGCTAAATGATGAAAAAGGACTGGCCGGGGGAACTCTGATCGTTCCCTGTAGGCCAGTCTTTTTTTCTTTATTTCTTCTTGTCTCTCTTATTTCGATCATTCACCCTTTCGAAAAAGGTCTGTTTGACTGATTGATGAGTGGTGATGGCAGCCCCCGTTGCGATAAATCCATTTGCGATCCCGTTAAAGTCAAATCCTAACGTCCATCCGCTCGCTCCAACACCCACCAGTAAAAGAATCCAGATGATGAGCCAGTCCGGGATATGAGGGGTCCGCTTCAAAGCATACCCAAGCACCCATAACACGGGAACGAGCACGGTGACTTGAGGATCAATGGAAATGCCGCTTAATAAGTTTTCAATCATATGGTCCACTCCCTATAATGATAAATGACTTCTATATAGCTTATTCACACCTCCGGGAGCTTCATGACAACCAGTTACGCTGTAAGAAAAAATAAAAATGGTAGGATGCAGGCCAACCTTTAAAGTGACATGAGAAATGTTCAATGATATTATATTGATTGACCTATAATAAAAAAGGAGCTGTTTAATATGGCGAAAAAAGGATACATACAATTCCAAACAGGTGAAAAAATTGAATTTGATTTATTTCCAAATGAAGCACCTGGAACAGTGGCAAACTTCGAAAAATTGGCAAACGAAGGTTTTTACAACGGTTTAAGCTTTCACCGTGTCATCCCTGGTTTCGTAAGCCAAGGAGGATGCCCGAACGGTAACGGTATGGGTGGCCCTGGTTACACAATCAAATGTGAAACAGAAGGGAATCCTCATAAGCATGAAGAAGGTTCTTTATCCATGGCCCATGCCGGTAAAGATACAGGAGGCAGCCAATTCTTCATCGTACATGAGCCACAGCCTCACCTTAACGGCGTTCATACTGTCTTCGGAAAAGTGACTTCAGGGATCGACATCGCCAAATCAATGAAAAACGGAGACGTAATGGAGAAAGTCGAAGTATTTGATGCATAATTGTTGAGGGACGGACCTTGCTTCGTTCGCATCACTCTGAATCAACTAGAAGAAAAACAACAGTTGAAATAATTTAATTGATGTTGTATCATACTAATACAGGCTGCGTTGTTCGTAATCATAACGAAGTTTTAACCTTTAAACTGTAATAGGGAGTTTTACATCGAAGTTGGAATGTCAAGCCTCCACGACTGAGGACGACAGGAAACCTTCTGCAAACACCCACTTTGAGGAGTGGTGGTTTAAAACTTTCTTATATCACATTACGGCAACTGTGGCTCAAACCTTAGTATCTCAAGTCAGTTCCCAATCGGGGGCTGGCTTTTTT
>NZ_BCVQ01000058.1 GCF_001591825.1 Rossellomorea vietnamensis NBRC 101237 | reverse complement strand
ACAATCAACTTTATAGGTATAGAGTTAGTTAACAACAATCTTTGCGAAAAGAGCTTATATAAAAAAATAGACTTGCTCTTCCCTCCGGAAAAACAAGTCTATCAGTTTAAGATATTTTCTTTTCTTTTACTTTACCAGTGTCCTTTAAATAGTACTCTTCGGAAGTAAAGAACTCATTGGTGAGTCTTTTAACCTCTTTACTTAGGAGAAGGACCGCGATGATATTCGGAATCAGGATGGCTGCCAATGCTAAATCAAGGAACTGCCAGATGACCTTGGCCGCTCCGACGGATCCAAGGACGATGGCAACGGTATAAACCACTTTAATCCCCTGAGCCGCCTTCCAGCCGAACAGGAATTCAGCCTGCTTGGCACCATAAAAGACGATGACGATGATCGTAGACAAGACGAAGAAAATCAACGAAATCGTGACGAGGATTCCTCCAAACTCTCCGAAATAGTTCGTAAATGCCTCTGTCGTGAGGGCTGAAGGATCATCCAGAGCATTTTCTGCCGTCCACACCCCTGATGATAAGACGACAAATGCAGTGGCGGTACAGACGATGATCGTATCGATCACGATCCCAACGATCGCCCAAAGCCCCTGCCTGACAGGGTGATCCGTCTGGGCCGCTGCATGGGCAATCGGCGCCGTTCCGAGTCCTGCCTCATTGGAGTATAATCCCCGGGCAAATCCCCAGCGGATCGTCTCTGCGATGGCTACCCCGGCAAACCCTCCCATTGCAGACATGGGTTGAAAGGCATGTGACAGAATCAAGCTGAAGAATTCAGGTACTGCATCCATATTCATAAACAAAATCACCAAGGTGCTCCCGACATAAATCAGGGCCATGAACGGCACGAAGATCTCCGTCACCTTACCGATCCGTTTAATGCCGCCAAATACAATCAGCACGACGATAAGCGCAACGATGATACCCGTGATCAATCCATCTACATTAAACGTTTCTTCCACTGTAGAAGCTACGGCATTCCCTTGTACCATGACGCTCGGGATCAGCTCGATCATAAGGGCAAAGGCGAACCAGACTCCAAGCCACCTCATGTTCAACCCTTTCGTCATATAGTACATGGGGCCACCGACATATTCCCCTTTTTCATTCTTCTCACGATAGCGGACCGCAAGCACACTCTCCGAAAACTTAAGCGCCATCCCGATAAGGGCAATGACCCACATCCAGAAAACGGCTCCGGGACCACCGAACATGATCGCAGCCGGGACACCGACGATATTCGCAGCACCGATCGTGGACGACAGGGCAGACGTCAGCGCCTGGAGGGGAGTGACGGTCCCTTCTCCCTTCGGCTTCTTAAATACACTTCCAACCGTTTGCTTAAAAATGTAAAGAGGATACCGAAATTGTATAAATTTCAATAATACGGTTAAGTACAAACCTGTTGCACCCAGGACGATGATCAATGGTGGACCCCATAACCACGCCGAAACTTTACCTATGATGTCAAAAAACGTATCCAATCGTGCTCCTCCTTTGATAGAGGCAGTGGCTAACGTTTGGAATAAACCGCGGGGGAAATGTTGTTTTCTTACGTATGTATAAAGCCTATCATTTTTCTATCACAGACGACCCCGAATCCTGAAAAATTAGCCACTACTTCTACATGCTTTTCCAGACTTTTCCCTAAAATGGGTGCTATAAAACATTTTGTGGAGAATTCTTACGAAATGGATTAAGGAGCTTAATACGGGAGGCCATCACCATGTTCGTTCAACCCTTCTGTGAATTTCCGTCCTTCGACAAGATCCCTCCATTTCCCCGGAAATACGTCAAAAAACCTGCAGCCGATTCATCAGCTGCAGGTCCCTTCTTTTATTCTGTCACCCTTGGCAATATCAACACTTCCACCCGGCGGTTCTGTCCCCGACCCTCTGCTGTTCCGTTGTCTGCGATCGGTTCGAATTCACCGAACCCTTTCGCACTGAACCATTGGGGATCAAGTGCCGGATTGGCCAAAATGATTTTCATGAAATTGACGGCCCGCATAACGCTTAGCTCCCAGTTGGAGTCAAATTCTGCGTTGCGGATGGGCACATTATCTGTATGACCGCTGATGATGATGTTTCTCGGCGGATTCATTTCGAGAAGGCCCGATAATTCCTCGGCAACATTCTGGTCACTGCCCTGGACCGTGGCAGACCCTGAGTCGAATAAGACATTGTCGCGAATCGTGAGGAGGAGCCCTTCATCCGTCAGCTTGGTGACGAATTGAAGCTCCAGATTATTCGTTTTGATGTATTCGTTTATTTTTTTCTGGATTTCTTTCAGTTCTTCCTGATCCTTCAAAAAGGCCTGCTTCTCCAGCTCATCTTTACTTAATTCCTTTTCTTTTTCCTCATCGATCCCGGCTGATGCAGCCTGCTTCTGTTCTTGATCGCTGGACTGCTGGGGGGCGACAGGGCTTGGATACTCCATCATCCCCGTGCCTCCGGTGAAGATTTCACTGAATACCTGTGAGAGTTCCTTGAACTTCTGGGCGTCCACCGAGCTTGATGCGTACAAGACGATAAACAGGGCCAGCAACAGGGTGAGCAAGTCAGCATACGGAATGAGCCAGGACTCGTCCATATGTTCGTCGTCATGTTTCTTCTTACGCCGCCTCATCCTCTTCCCCCTTTAATAACAAAATCCGCTCACTTGCCGGTAAATAAGATGCCAGCTTCTGTTCGATCACCCGGGGAGATTCTCCCTCAATGATGGAAAGAATGCCTTCCACCATCATCATTTTCATTTGAACCTCTACCTTTGACTTCCTTTTCAACTTATTGGCGAAAGGGTGCCACAGAACGTATCCGGTAAAGATACCAAGAAGTGTTGCAACGAAGGCCGCTGAAATCGCATGGCCCAGCTCTTCTGTATTGTCCATATGACTGAGGGCTGCAATCAATCCGATAACGGCCCCGAGCACACCAAGAGTCGGCGCGTACGTTCCTGCCTGTGTAAAGATGAGGGCTCCTGCGCTGTGCCGCTCCTCCATTGCATCAATTTCTTCATGCAAGACATCCCTTATGTAATCGGCACTCTGTCCATCCACTGCCAATGAAAGTCCGTCCCTCAAGAATGGATCATCCACTTCCTGGGTTTTGGCCTCCAGTGCAAGCAGCCCTTCTTTCCGGGCAAGATCCGCCACTTGCGAGAAGAATTGGATTGTTTGTTTCGGGTCCTGCAATTTTTGTTCTTTAAACAATATGCCGAAGAGCTTCGGTACTTTTTTGATTTCGTGTGTGGGGAACGCAATGGTCACTGCGGCCACCGTCCCCAGTAAAATAATCAAAATGGCTGCAGGGTTCAATAAGGCAACCGGGCTCACCCCTTTGAATACCATCCCTACTCCCACCGCTATCAATCCTAAAATGACTCCTATTAAAGACGTCTTATCCATCTGATCGCTCCACCTTACTCATCGTAGTCTATTACTAATATCGGATAGAACGACTGATTATTGAGTGAAAAATCTATTCAAAATTTTGTAAAAATTACTGTAAAACGTTATAAACACACACTCTCTTTTTGTCGATATATGGAATATACGGGATTTTATTAAAAGGAGAGAAATGTCATGACCCCCAAGCAATTGAAAGAAATCGATAGTAAAAGGAAGAATCTTCTGCTGCTGATCACGTACGGAATCAGCCTTGCAGCTGCACTCACGTATTCCATCCTTCATGAATCGGGCACCATCACCGTAACGGTATTCGCATTACAGATCCTGTTTCTTGCGGGATACTTTGTTGTGCTTCAATTCATCCTGAAAAAACCGAATCTTTATGTCTATTTTGCCATCCCTACTTCCTATATCATAATGGGAATCTGGCTTTTTCTTGAAGGGTCGAACCCTCCCGATTTAGTCATCCTACTCTTTTTAGCTGTTATCAGCGCCATTCACTTTAATCCTGTCATCTTCGGAATTGGTTTCACATCCGGTCTTGCCATGCTTTTACTGAATGGATTGCTAACTCCAAAGGGTGATCCCATATTCACTGAATTATTCATCCCTTCCCTGTTGAGTTATGTGTTGTTAGGCATTGTCCTGGCCGTCGTCATCCAACTGAATCGAACGCAATTCAGGCAGCTCCAGGAATTTATCCACACAACTGAAAACGAAAGCAGGAAAAAAGAAGAACAGCGAAACTTCTTACAAAAAGAACTGGCGACCATCTCAGGAAGCATCCAACAAATCAACGAACAGATCCAGACCCATCTCGTCTCCCATGATGAAATGAAAACGGCAGTGAATGAAATCTCAGCGGGAAGTGTCACCCAAAGTGATCAGATCAATAACATCGCCCTCGTCACAGAAACGACAATGGGTAAGATGGAAGAAGTCGCAAAGCTTTCTGATGACCTTACCACCCATTCGACCGATGCGAATGCGATTGCCGTGTCGGGAAGCGAACGTGTCATGGATCTTCAGGAAAACATGATCGAATTAAAAAACATCATTGAAGGCCTTCACCAGACCTTTAAAGAGCTCACAAGCAAAATTGAAGAAACCAACAGCTTTATCGGCAGCATTCAGGACATCACCGATCAAACCAATCTGCTTGCTTTGAATGCATCCATCGAGGCCGCACGGGCAGGAGAAGCAGGACGCGGCTTCAGTATCGTAGCCGATGAAATACGGAAATTGGCTGAAATCACACGGAATACGGCGACACGCATCAATGACAATCTGGCATCTGTCAATGCGGTAAACTCCTCTGCCGTTGAAATCATGAATCTAAGCTCTGAGAAGCTTAATGAGAATGTGGGGGCTACCGGTGAGGTCACGGCGTATTTCACATCATTGCGCGAGAAGCTTGACGCCTTATCAAATGAATTCCAGCGCCTCACCACCACCGCTTCTGACGTAAGGGGGCAAACCGAGGAAGCCGAGCTGTCAACGAAGGAACTCGCGGCTGTCATCCAACAGACTTCTGCGGGCCTGGAGGAAATCAGCGCCACCATTGAAACTCTTCACGGTGACAACCGGACGATTGCGCAATATGTTCAAGATACTGCCACAAGTGCAGCCCGTATTCAGAACAGTGTCAAAGCATAATCTGTGGTAAACTGAGAAGAGAAGCTTTAAAGGATGTGGCACTGTTGAAAAAACGTTTCACCATGATCATTCCCATCATGATACTCGTAGCCGTTGCATGTTATTGGATGCTCGGCAAATATTATTCCGAGATCGAACCTGGTTCTAAATTCATGCTGATCATTGGAGGCACCCTCCTATCCGGCGTGATCTCCTTCTTCCTATTTAAAGAAGACGAAGAACCGAAATAAAGAAAACACCACTTTCCGTAATGAAAGTGGTGTTTTCTTCATTTCAGCAGTTTGCCTTCCAGCTTATGCTCATAATTTTTGAACAAGGAACTATTTGTTTTGATTCTCTTCTTCGAAAGCATGCTGTTGTATTTCAGCATTTTCTCATTCAGACTCTGCTTTAATTCCCGCTCTTCCTCTTCATTCTCACAGGCTCTGATCAAGTCTTCGATCCTCATCATTTCCTTCTTCACATTCATTTCATCCGTTGTGAATCCTGCATTCTTCATGATTCGATGGGCCATCTTTAATTCTTGGGGAACCCCTCTGTCATCGTCGAGATTCAGCGGTTTTCCATAGCCGGGAAGATTCTCGAACTCCCCGTCCTCATACGCCTTTTTAATTCGTTGTTCCGAAACAATTGATGAAAAATCCAACGCTATCACCCCTTAGGAATTGATTGATTCTAAAGAAGCATTTCCTCACCCGTTACTACCAGTATATCCAAATGGACGGGTTGCTGCACATGGGAGATGCGTCCGTTTTCTGACAATTCATCTTCACATATTTTCGTCCCTCCTGGAAAAACTACCTGTATCTCGAACGAAAAGGAGTGGCTCATATGGCACGAGGTAAATCATTCGAATCAAAGAAAAAGGGACACCCGGGGAACTTCCCTCAAAATAGTACATCTAGTAAACATTCCGAGGATGCAGTCGGCGATGAAGAATTGATCGTGACACAGGAAGCGTTTAAAAATCGTGAAGATAACGATGAACATCGCTACTAAAGTCGAAAAACGCTAGGAATCCTAGCGTTTTTCTGTTTTCCTTCACTGAAATGAACTGAATCTGGATGATTATTTTCAAATCAGGAGGATGTATTTTCATTGTTACAATTTTATTTTCAAAGTGTTAAACCGTCACACTTTCCTGCTTACTTAAATCCATTGCCGGACCGAAGAATTCGAAACGTACCTTTGATACGCCCATTTCCTTCAATGTACCGATGACGGCTTTCATGAATGGTGCGGGGCCGCACACATAGCATTCGGTTCCAGCGTCCACATACTGCTTCAGGATCTCTTCATTCACATATCCTGTGAAGTGGGAGGAAGATTCTTCCAGTGGATTTTCATAAACAAAGCACGCTTCCCCCTCCTTAAGTTCCGTCATGAGCTTTTCGACGTCTCCTTTAAAGGCATGCACGCCTTCATGTCTGCTCGCATGGATAAATGCTGTCTTACGTTCCGGTGTGGATTTGGTCACTTGTTCGAGCATGCTCATCATAGGTGTGATCCCAACGCCTCCGCTTATAAACGCAACAGGTGAGTCCCCGTCCTCTAAATAGAAATCGCCGGCAGGCGCGCTCACTTCAATCTCGCTTCCTACAACTGCTTGATCATGTAAGAAGTTGGACACCTTCCCTTGTGGATCGCACTCTGCTTCTCTTTTAACAGAAATTCTGAATTGATGGTCCATCGGCGCACTTGATAAACTGTACTGACGAATATGGGTGAATTCTTCCCCAGGGATCGTCACTCTGACTGATAAATATTGACCAGGCATGTAGGTTGGGACACTGCCGCCTTCTTTCGGTTGAAGATAAAACGAAGTGATGACGTCGCTTTCCACTACTTTTTCAGCAATGATGAACGGTTTAAAGTCTCTGTAGCCGGCATCCTTGTTTTCAGTTTCTTTATACATTTCTTCTTCTACATCGATGAATACTCCGGCGATGACACCGTATGCGTCTCCCCATGCTTCGATGATCTCATCTGTCGCTGCATCTCCTAGAACCTGCTTGATCGCTTGAAGCAGATGCTCGCCAACGATCGGATAATGCTCAGGCTTAACACCTAAACTTCTATGTTTGTGTGCGATTTGCTTTACAACAGGGAGGATCATTTCCAGCTTATCTATATTTTTGGCGGCAGCATACACGGTATTGGCCAGGGCGGTTTGTTGTCTTCCCTTTTTCTGATTGGCATGATTGAAAATATTTAGTAATTCCGGATGATTGGTAAATAAATTTTTATAAAAAACAGACGTAATTTCCGTTCCTTTGACTTCTAATACAGGTGCAGTGGATTTCACGATTTCAATGGTTTTTTGAGATAGCATATTGGTCACCTCTAAAGATATATTTTGAATACATCTTTAGCCTACTCCTACTCATCGATTAAAGCAATATATAAAATACATCTTTAACAAAACAGTCACATTTAGACACAAACTTACTTCCTTTTGTATAATGGGGATAGTGGAACGGAAAGGTGAGATACATGAGACTAACTTTATACACTGACTACTCACTGAGGGTCCTGATTTTCCTGGCTTCAAAACCAAAGGACGAACTCTCTAATATAAAAGAAATCGCTGATGCCTACAGCATCTCTAAGAATCACCTGATGAAAGTGACGTATGAACTCGGAAAGATGGGGATGATCGAAACGATCCGTGGCAGAAACGGCGGGATCAGGCTTGCACAGTCACCTGAAGACATCAATATAGGCAAACTGGTCCGTGCGACGGAAGAGGATTTCCATCTTGTCGAATGCTTCGATGCCGAAAACAACTCATGCATCATCACACCGGTATGCGGTTTGAAGCATGTCCTTGGTAAAGCACTGAACGCCTATCTCTCTGTCCTCGATGATTACACCCTGTCCGACCTCATCCAGAATCCCATGGACTACAGGTTCCTCTTTCAAGAGCAGAAACAGGATGAAACGTCCACATAAAGAATGCTTCTCATCGATTTGCGGTGGGAAGTTTTTTTGTTCAATTCATCATTCAGCTGCTGAATTTACCTCTCTAATCAGCAGCTGAACGATTTAACCGGAACGGGCCTTACTTCTTACTCTCGCTATACTTAAATGTCATCAATAGAAACAGGAAAAAGCTGAGTAACAGTGTACTTCCCCCGACAATATAAAAGACGGTCGTAAAGCCTGCCGGCAGATTGAATGGATTTAAATTGTACATCCACATCCCGACTGTCAATCCAATCGAACCGATGATCGCCGTCCACACATGGGCAAATGCCAGTTTAGAGGATTTCGGTACCTGGTAGGATCGATAATAGGAAGAGTAGGCAAATAAGCTCAACCACCCGACCACCAGGATATGGGCATGGATCGGCTTGAATGCATACGATCCGGCTCCGGCCATATGAGACCCGAGAAATGCTCCGATAAACCCATAAATCGCTGACATTCGTAATAATAGGACATTCCAAGGCATGTCGTCTTCCCCCTTTTTTATAAACACGCTTCCATCATTATAGTATAGTTGTCCGAATCCAGGTATGAATCTTGAGTCGATGCCATACAACGTTCAAATTTAGCGTGAATAAATACTTTTTCCTTCTTTAACATACGATACAAAGATAGGTGTAAACACTTGCAAACGGTGTGGGCCCTGATACAATAAGAATGTAATAGAACATTCTGAAAAAAGGAGAATACATATGACTAATTTCCAACAAAATTTAGAGAAATACGCAAATCTTGCAGTTGAAGTCGGAGTGAATGTTCAAAAGGGTCAGACCCTCGTCATCAACACGTCCATCGACTCTGCAGAATTCGTCCGCTTAGTAGTAAAGAAAGCCTATGAAGTAGGAGCGAAGCACGTATATGTAAACTGGAGCGATGATACCGTCAACCGTACGAAATACGATCTTGCCCCGGATGAAGCATTCCAGGAGTTCCCTGAGTGGAAGGCACGTGAAGTCGAAACGCTTGCTGAAGGCGGAGCTGCCTTCATGAGCATCGTCTCTTCAAGCCCTGACCTGTTAAAAGGCGTCAATCCGGATCGCATCTCGAACTTCCAGAAGGTTGCCGGTAAAGCGATGTCCAAATACCGTCAGTTCATCCAATCCGACAAAGTCAGCTGGTGTGTGCTGGCCGCTCCTTCGAAAGACTGGGCTGCCAAAGTATTCCCGGATGCTTCTGAGGAAGAACAAGTGGACCTATTATGGGATGCCATCTTCAAAGCCGTACGCGCTGACCAGGCAGATCCAGTCCAGGCATGGAAGGATCACGACGCAAACCTTCACGAAAAAGTCGAATACCTGAACGACAAGAACTACCAGAAGCTTCATTACACTGCACCGGGGACGGACCTTACCATCGAACTTCCGAAAGGTCACCTTTGGGTAGGGGCGGGAAGCGTGAACGAAGAAGGTACGACTTTCATGGCGAACATGCCGACGGAAGAAGTCTTCACGGTTCCACTTAAAACCGGTGTAAACGGTACAGTATCAAGCACGAAGCCACTTAGCTACGGTGGTAACGTAATCGACAACTTCACGATCACATTCGAAAACGGTCGCATCGTGGACGTAAAAGCTGAAGAAGGCGAAGAAATCCTGAAGCGCCTTGTGGATACTGATGAAGGATCTCATTATCTTGGGGAAATCGCCCTTGTTCCACATCAATCGCCGATCTCTCAATCGAACGTGTTATTCTACAACACATTATTCGATGAGAACGCATCAAATCACCTTGCGATCGGTAATGCTTATGCATTCTGTATTGATGGCGGAAAGAAAATGAGCGAAGAAGAGCTTGAGAAAAACGGTTTGAACAACAGCATCACTCACGTTGACTTCATGATCGGTTCTGACAAAATGAACATCGATGGAGTGAAAGAAGACGGCTCGTCTGAGGCCGTATTCCGCGATGGCGGTTGGGCGTTTTAAGTTCAGTATGTAGTGTGAATCCCTGAGAGGCGGCTTGTCTGCTTTTTGGGGGTTTTTTTGGGGATTGGTTTGGTTTGGTTGACTGGTTCGACTGTTGACCGAGCGCTCAATCAAATGGATTGATTTGTTAAAAAACGCAATCAACCTTCATTTTGACGCAATTATTTAAAAAAAGACGCAATTAATTTTATTTTGACGCAATCATCATCAAAAACGACGCAATTCCTTTTACCCGATTAAGTATGAATCATTCTATCCCCTACCCATACTGTTTCGTCAACGCAATCGCCGCTATTGTCGCACCAGCTGCCTGGGCATAGCTTCCGAAAGTGGTGATCTGCAACCCTAGTCCCCTCATTCCTTTTAAAATGAATGTCTCCCCCACTGCTTCAAGGGCAGCCCCCAGGGATTGAATTGTATTTCCAGAAGCAAGGAGATCGGAATAGGCACGTGTACTCAATGTTGCCCCATATGCTTCGAGTCCTGCCCCGACAGACTGGACGACATCCCCGAAAACATCCAGGTTCAATCCGGCGAGCTCTTCCCCTGAAAATTCAAGTTCAGCAGCCAATACATTCGTGACGTTCCCAGATGCCTGGATCCAATCCCCAATTATCCGATAGGTCTCTCCTATGGAGCCATCCGACAATTTTTCGGCACCGACTGCCTGAAGGGAGTTCCCCACCGCTTCGAATCCATTTCCAATGGAGACCAGTCGGAACCCGATAGGCTCCTGATTCAACCTCTCCTCCTGAATGATCATGGTTTCACCGATGGCAGCAATCACTGTCCCGACGACCTGGGTCCACACACCGGTAATGAGAATTAGTCTATCACTCACCATCATCCACCCCTTTCACTCTCAGTACTTCTAATGTATTCCAAAAAGGGAAAAGGGATTACGAGACACCGCGCTGGCATGAGATATTTTGTAAAATACCAGTAAATCAGTCTTGTTTATTTTGTCCTGTCGGGCTATGATAATCTAGTTCATCTAGAGTTTCATAAGGGGAGGGATTTAGATGAGAATACGGGATTGGGACCGCAATTTAAAGGTCCGGCTGTTTGGGGAAGCAGCGATTAACATTACCTTCTGGATGTTCTTTCCGTTTTTGACGATCTATTTCACAGAGTCGTTTGGAAAGCAGACAGCGGGATTATTATTGGTTCTTTCACAAGTATTCGCCGTACTCGCGAATCTGATGGGAGGCTACTGCGCGGACCGTTTCGGCCGCAAGAGGATGATGGTGATATCGGCATTTGGACAAGGCTTTGCTTTTCTGATCTTTGGACTGGCCAGTTCGCCTTGGCTTGATTCTGCCATGATCGGGTTTATCTGTTTCAGTTTGGTCGGGGTATTCGGTTCCTTTTATTGGCCGGCAAGTCAGGCCATGGTTGCCGATGTGGTGGACGAGAAAGATCGGAGCCATGTATTTGCCGTCTTTTATACATCCATCAATATTGCCGTCGTCGTAGGGCCGATACTAGGGGGCATTTTCTACGTCCACTATCGCTTTCAATTATTGATTGCAGCGGCATTAATATGTATGTTATTAGCCCTGCTGCTCTATAAAATGACGAGGGAAACGGCACCGGCTGATAAAAACAAGCTTCTTGTTACAGAGGGAAAAAAGAAAGCCTGGCACAGTGTGTTGTCTGATCAATTCAAAGACTATAGCGTCATTTTCAAAGACAAAACGTTTTTATTGTTTATTTTAGCCGGAGTCCTGGTAGGTCAAACGTTCATGCAATTGGACCTCCTGATTCCTGTATATATAAAAGATGTCATGGATAAAGCCACTCTGTTCAGCTTCGGGGACTGGTCATTGACCCTTGTGAGTGAGCAGGTATTTGGACTGATTTTATCTGAAAATGGATTCCTGGTGGCTCTTCTTACAGTCGTCATTACGAGATGGATCACAAAGTTCCGCGAACGGAATGTGTTCATTCTGTCTTCTGTCATCTATGCGGTATCGATCTTTATTTTTGGACAGACCAGTTCTGTCTGGATGTTTGTGATCAGCATGGCGGTGTTCACATTCGCGGAATTGATGACTGCGGGGATCCAGCAAAGCTTCGTATCCAAGCTTGCACCGGATCATATGCGCGGACAGTATTTTGCCGCTGCCAGCCTGCGTTTTACGATCGCGAGGACGATTGCGCCCCTATCCATCACCCTTTCTTTATATGTAGGGTATGATTGGACGTTCATCCTCCTTTCCATTCTTGCTCTTGTCAGTGCTGGACTCTTCTTTATCATGTTCGAGCGCTTTGAAAAAGAAGAAATGGAAATGAAGAAAGTTGCTCATTAATAAAAGGAATGATCCGTGATGGATCATTCCTTTTTGAATAGATGTAGCATCAATATGGCGCTTAGGTTTTTTCGAAGTTGACTCCTGAAAAATTTTCAGAAAAGGATGAATCCGAAAAATTCCATCTACCCCCTTTTTTCATCAAAAATGAGATGTTACAATGTACAACCGTAAGCAATCTTAACGTAGCTCCTTAAAGAGCTGGTCGGAGATTCCAATCAATACTACGCAAAGAAAGGATGTTTATTTCAATGCATATCGGAAGCAAAGGCTGGTACGTAGAAGAACTAAAAAAAGCGGGGGTACGCCGCTACGAAGAACGCAAAGTAGAATCTTATAAAAAGCACGTTCTTGCAAACCTATTAGAACGTACAAAATAAAAATAAGAGGGACGGACCTCGATTCCTATGACCAGGTCATAGGAATGAAGGTCCGTCCCTTTTTTTATTTCAGCAATTTAGTTGAGTAGATTGGGTTCAGGTTTGGTTGAATGGAGTATTTTTTTGTCCGGTTCAGTTTGTATGTTTTGTTTTTGAGTAAATAGGTTCTGTATTTTTGGTTCCAGCTTTTCAGCGACCAGACGATGAGTCCTGCTGTCAGGAGGAACAGTCCTCCGGTTGCGGGCCAGAAATAAGGTGAAATGACCGCTGACTCATATGCAAGACCAATCGGTGAAAAAATGAAATACGTCAGTACGACCGAAGCCATCAGGACGATGGATAACGGAAGGCTGTATTTCCATGGCATCATGTCCACTTTCGGATTATAACGGTATTCGTACGGTTTCTTCATTGGTTTCCACCAACCGATCACAAGCATCAGGGCCACTTCTGCTACAAAGAGAATCCCATAGATGTGAATGAAGTTGATATCAATGGTGAAGCCGAAAAGATGTCCCGTCCCCCATACGAGCATATAATACGTGATGACATGAAGGATGATGACCGTTTTTGCAGCCAATGCCGGGATTCGTTTTGAAAATACACCGACAAGTAAAACCACGATGATCGGGATATTAAAGAATCCCGTGAATCGTCTGATCAAGTCCCATAATCCGTCCGTCGCATTGATCAATAGCGGGGACACACACATGGATACTACGGCCAACAGCGCTCCGAACCATTTACTGATCGTGATCAATTTCTGATCGCTCACACCCGGATTGAACTGAGGCTTGTAAATATCAAGGGCAAAAAGCGTCGCTGCACTGTTCAGCAATGAATTAAAGGAGCTTAACACGGCTCCAAGCAGCACAGCCAGGAAGAATCCTGTTAAATACGATGGCAGTACGGCATTGATCAATGCCGGATAAGCTAAGTCCACACTTTTTAATGAGTCACCATACAGATGGAACGCAATGACTCCGGGAAGCATCATCATAAAGGGAACGAGTAGTTTATAGAAACCTGAAATGATGACACCCTTCTGTCCTTCCGCTAAGTTCTTCGCTCCAAGCGTACGTTGAATGACATACTGATTGGAAGCCCAATAGAAGAGATTCGCAAAAAGCAGACCGGTAAAGATGGTTGAAAACGGGACGGAATCCGATGCGGACCCGATCGAATTCAGTTTCTCAGGGTTCTTTGTCGCAATTTCCTTCACTCCTGAAAGGATGTTTCCTTCCCCCAGCGCATAGAATCCCAGTATCGGGACGAGGATCCCGATGATCAGCAACCCTACACCATCCATTCAACGTATCAGAGATCGCCACAGCCTTCAGTCCACCGAAAATGGCATAGATACTTCCGATGATCCCGATTGTCCACACAATCACCCAGATCGATTGAGTATAGGATATTCCAAGAAGTTCGGGGACATCGAATAACTTCAAGACAGCAAGTGCCCCTGAATAGAGCATCGAAGGAATCGTCACAAACACATAGCCAAGCATAAAGAGAATGGTCGTGTATTGGCGAACGCCCTTATCATATCGTTGGTTCAGGAACTCAGGTAATGTGGTGAAGCTCCTCCCCAAATATTTCGGTAGCAAATACAGGGCCATGATGATGATGGCAAATGCGGCCGTCACTTCCCACGCCATGTTCGACAGGTTCGCACGGAACGCCTGCCCGTTCAAACCCACCAGCTGCTCTGCCGATAAATTGGTGAGTAAGAGCGAGCCGGCAATGAACGTTCCCGTCAGCCCCCTCCCTGCCAAAAAATAACCTGTGGAGTCATTCAGGGACCCCTTTGTTTTTATGTATGAAACCCACGCAACCAATCCCATAAAGAAGACACAGGATACCAGCGTAAACAGTAAACCACTCTCAAACATCGAACCTCTTCCCTTCATATTTAGTAGATGTGTTTGAGAAAGTTCCCCAAAAGTTATACTAGTAAACTATTATTTTTTGAATTTTGTTAAAAATAGTCATAAGGAACCACCACGTTTTTCCATTGTATTCTTTTAAAAAAACGGTTGTGGAGGGCTTTCACCCTGTGATAAAGTAAAGGACATATTTTAAAAATAACTTCATACGAATTCCTTATATATCTATGGTGATATGGACCATAAGTCTCTACCTGGCAGCCGTAAAGTGCCGGACTATAAGGAAAGTCTATTCTATATGCTGTCTATAAGTGTGTGGAGACTTTCCCTATGTTAGTAGAGAAAGTCTCCACACACTTTTTTAATTGTTCTTTTTAAGAAGTCTGACATCATACGACATCAGCATTCGATGAAGAAACTATTTGGAGGATTGATATTGTGAGTTTAGTTTATGGCATCTTATCTTTACTTGGCGTTTTATTTCTAGCGTGGCTTCTGAGCAGCAACCGCTCAGCCATCCAATGGCGTACGATCATCATCGGCATCTGCCTTGAATTTTTGCTGGTTCTTTTTGTATTGAAGGTTCCCTTTGGACAAACGGTCTTGAAGAAAGCCGCTCTTGGTGTCCAGAAGGTCATCGATTACAGCAATGAAGGAATCATGTTTGTGTTCGGAGGATTCTTTGAAAAAGGGACGAACATCTCCTTCGTATTCGCCATCAATGTATTAGGGGCCATCATCTTTATTTCAGCCCTGATTTCTGCTCTATACTATTTACGAATCATTCCATTTTTCGTTAAATATATCGGAATCGGACTTGGGAAAATCCTCGGGACGACAAAGGTCGAATCCTTTAACGCAATCGGGAATTCGTTTCTCGGATTGGCGGAAGCTCCCTTACTCATCAAGCCTTACTTAGTGAAGTTGACTCGCTCCGAGCTTTTTGCGGTCATGGTCGGAGGAACGGCTTCAGCAAGCGGAGCCATCCTGATCGGATACTCATTGATGGGGATCGATATGAAATTCCTTCTTTTATCAGTATTCAGTGTTCCTATCGTATCCCTTGTCATCTCGAAGATCATCGAGCCGGAAACGGAAGAATCACAAACAAATGGAGACATTTCATTAGGGAAGACCACTCATACGAACGTGTTTGAAGCAATCTCCGAAGGCGCACTGAGCGGAACTCAATTAGCGATTAACATCGGTGGATTACTGATTGCGTTCATCGGGATCCTTGCCGCCGTGAATGGATTATTGGGACTTGTCGATACGAGCCTCTCAACGGTATTCGGGTACGTATTCTATCCATTGGCACTTCTCGTCGGGATCCCGATGGATGAAGCATTCCGTGCCGCGTCCATCATCGGGACGAAGCTTTCTGTGAACGAATTTGTGGCATACAAGGAACTTTCAGGAATGATGAGCGAGCTTTCACCCAAGACCATTGCGATCCTTTCAGTCGCTCTTTGTAATTTCGCCAACCTGTCTTCCATCGGGCAGCTGATTGTCGGACTTGGTTCTTTAGAGCCGACTCAACGGCCGATGGTATCCAAGTTAAGCTTGAAAGCCATCCTTGCAGGGACCCTGGCAAGCTTTATCACAGCCATCATCATTAGTATATTTCTATAATTTTTTGCGTTATTTATGTTTCTCCCGGCACCATTTAGTGAATAGTATAAGGTAGTAATCTTTTTTCACATTGACAACGGAAGGTGAAACCATTGAGAGAAAAAAAGACCATGAAAGAAACGAAAACAAGTAAAACGACCCACGTTCTTCCACCTGACACGAACCATCACGGTACGCTGTTCGGTGGAAAACTGATGGCCTATATAGACGATGTGGCTTCCATTGCCGCTACCCGTCACGCCCGCAAGCCCGTTGTAACGGCTTCCACGGATTCCGTCGACTTCCTTCAGCCCATTAAAGTCGGCGACGCTGTAACACTTGAAGCGATGGTAACCTATACGGGGCGCAGTTCCATGGAAATTTGTGTGAAGGTGACTTCAGAAGTCCTTCTCACAGGAGAGACCAATGTGGCCGCCATTTCCTTCTTGACGTTTGTAGCCCTGGAAGGAAATAAGCCGGCGATCATTCCTGAAGTCGTGCCGGAAACAGAAGAAGAGAAATGGCTGAACGAAACAGCCCAAAATCGTGCCGAACACCGTAAAGCACGCAAAAAACATAGTGAAGAGCTGGCGGAATTTTTCCGTAAAGCGTATTAGATGGATGGAGATGCTTGTTATAGAGCATCTCTTTTTATATGTGGCTAAAGGCAGCTAAAAGAAGATTTCGCCATTGTCCCTTCCCGCAAGCTCCCCCGACGATTCTTGTACGTAAACAACTCCAAGCCCACCTATCCTTCCCCAGTCGCAATCACATAAAACCCATTCCAGATCTTCCCCATATTTTTTACCCATCCCCCTTCAAAATAGGTCCGTCCCTCCGATAATACAGAGGTACGGACATGTAGGATGTCTTATTATTACCATATTTGGAGGTTACGGTTTGAAGAATATAGTCAGTATGTTTCTTCTTGTCTTGCTTACAGTGGCAGGGTGCTCTACGCCTATGACGGAAGAAACCAGCACAGAGAAACAGCATAGTATCGGAATCCTGCTCTCGGACACAGGTCTTGGGGATGGGTCATTTAATGATTCTGCCTTCAGGGGGCTTGAACGTGCCCGTGACGAATTAGGTATATTATTCGATTATAGAGAAGCTCCGGACGGAAATTTTGAAGGAGCTCTCAAGGAACTGGTTGAACAGGATCATGACCTTGTGATCGGTCTTGGGTTTTCGATTCAGGATGCCCTTGAAAAGGTGGCAGCAGAAAATCCCGATCAACAATTCCTATTGATAGACGGTTTTTCAGAGATGGATAATATTACGTCGATTACGTTTAAGGAACATGAAGGAAGTTTCCTTCTCGGTATGGTTGCCGCCATGAAAACCAAGACAGGAACGATCGGATTTATCAGCGGAGCCGATGTACCGGTCATCGCGCGCTTTGAACAAGGCTATATCCAAGGAGCGAAGTATATCAATCCTTCCATTAAAGTGTTAAAGGACAATGCCAATAACTTCGGTGACGCAGAACTGGGCAGGCAGATTGCTGAGAAACAAATGAAACAGGGTGCGGACTTTATTTACCCAGCTGCCGGGTTTACAGGGGTCGGGGCCATTCAGGCTGCTCAAAAAGCAGGGAAATTATCTGGAGGTGTCGATTCAGATCAATATTTCATTGCCGAAAAATCGGTTGTCACTTCCATGGTCAAAAAAGTCGACAATGCTGTTTTTAATATTACAAAGGAACTGATCACCGACGGGAAGATCTCTCAGCACGCTTATGAACTCGGTCTTAAAGAAGACGGTGTCGGCCTTGCACCGATTCGTGTCACCAGTCTGTCTCCGGAGGAATCAAAAAAACTGGAAGACGCTAAGAACAAAATCATCTCGGGGAATATTACGATCAATTTGCCATAAATTCATCTAAGGAGCATAGTCATGCCACTAAAAAAACGTTTACTGATCTTGGGGCTGATTCCCCTGATCCTTTCGACCATCATTATCGGCTACATCGTTTCTCAATTGATTTCACTCCAGAATTCAGCGAAGGAAGATGTAGCGGTACTGCTCGAAACGGAAACATTACGCGGGGATCTTATCATTACGAAACAAGCCCTTTCGAACTACTCGGTCAATTCGACGGAAGAAAATAAACAAATGGTCGAAAGCTTATTGGAACAAACCACGACTCAAATTACTGAGTTGAAGAAACTCATTTCTGTAAAGAATCAAGCACGGACCCTGTCGTCCATAGAAGCTAAATTCACCGAACTGAAGTCGGCTTCGGATTCCGCTCTCAGTGAAATGAACAAAGCAGAGATCAAGCGGCAGTCGATACGTATTTCAGGCGTTCTGAACGATATGTATCTACTGAATCAACAAACAAATGATTGGTATCAGGGTTTATTAAAAGAAAACAAAAATGAAATCCAATTCATCGTCTGGGCTTCGGTCATCGGTTTCATCGTGACGATCTTCCTCTCTCTTTTAGCATCGAACCTGCTTACCAGGAGAATCGTCAAGCCGTTGAACCGGATGGTAGAAAACGCTGAAAAAATGGCGGATGGGGATTTAACGATCACCATCGATGCAGTGAAAGAAACCAACAGCAGATTTGAAGTCGATAAGCTGCAAACGGCATTTCACCTTATGGTCAAAAATCTGCGGAGTACGGTCCAATCTGTCCATGATATCGGATCCAAAGTAGAGGGATTCACTCAGGATGTCCGCTCTCAAATGTTGAATCTGACGGAAAGCAGCAACCAGGTGGCACTTTCCACAGAAGAGCTCGCCAAAGGGAGCCAATCGATTTCTGAGGATATTCAATCCACCGCTTCCCTTATGGCTGTGATGGGGGATGACTTTGCCCGGAATGTCGAACAGAGTGCAGAGTCTTCCGAGAGCAGCAAAGTCGCCATGACCTCGGTCGGAAACGGTCGAACTTCCTTAAATAAGCAGCAGGAATTTGCCGGGATGATTGCTGAATCTTCGTCTTCAATCATGAACTCGGTTGAATCCTTCGCCCAATATACGGGGGAAATCGAGAATGCCGCACAGGCGGTTCGGGAAATTGCCGATCAAACGAATCTCCTTGCGTTGAATGCAGCGATCGAAGCCGCCCGGGCAGGAGACGCCGGGAAAGGTTTTGCCGTTGTGGCTCAGGAAGTGCGGAAGCTTGCGGAAGACTCTTCCGTTGCAACAGAACGGATCGGAAGCATGGTCGGGAACATCAAAGAAGGGATTCAGTCCATCATGGATGCTTCCCAAAAAGGGAAAACCCTTTCCACCCAGCAGGTTGATTCCATGAGTGTGACGGAGCAGGCTTTTGAAGAGATTTCTGGAAATGTTTCTACAATATTCGATAACCTCGCCAAGCTCGAGAGGGGAATGATTGATTCTTCCGAGCGAACCAATCAGGTCATTGCCGCCGTTGAAAACATTTCAGCCATCACGGAAGAAACCGCCGCCGGTACAGAAGAAATTTCTTCCTCAACGGAAGAACAGCTTCGGTACTTTGAACGCATGAATGAGCAAGTTGGTGAATTGAACAAAATGACGGTAGACATGAAGAAAGAGTTGGAACGATTCACCCTATAGAAGAATGAGAGGATGCCTTGAAAATAGGCATTCTCTTTTTGTTGAGTAGAAATGCAGCGATGTTTGGGCGTTTCCCTGATCCACAATGTCCGGTGCCCCTCATAGACCACGAATCTTCCACATTCCGACAATAACCTCACACCATTCCCCTACGTCCACACTCACCCACCCTAAAATACTAGTTAAAATCACCCCTATGTTTATTACAGAACGTTTAAATTTTTTTAACGAACAAAAGGGGCAGGTCCGTCCCTTTATACATATACGGGTATACAAAAAGGCTCTGTATAAACGTTTTATTTTTTGATGAGCGCTTTCATATCTGTCATACTTTGTAACAATTTGTCGGTGGTAAATATCTCCACCTTCATAACCCCCGAAAATCTCCTATACTGTATAGAAGGTTATAGTGTGTAGAATTCTTATAGTTGGAGGAATATTGATGTTATCAAACTCTGAAATTGGGATCGATTTAGGAACAGCAAATATACTTGTTTATAGTAAAAATAAAGGAATTATACTTAATGAACCGTCCGTCGTGGCGATTGACACAGAAAACAAAACGGTATTGGCCGTTGGTACAGAAGCGAAAAGCATGATCGGGAAAACACCAGGAAAGATCGTGGCTGTACGCCCCCTTAAAGATGGTGTGATTGCCGACTTTGATGTGACGACTGAGATGCTGAAGCAAGTGATGAAAAAAGCGAGTAAAAAACTTGGATTCTCTATCCGTAAGCCTACGGTTGTTGTATGTACGCCTTCCGGTGCAACAAGTGTTGAAAGACGAGCGATTCAGGATGCGGTGAGAGGAAGCGGTGCGAAATCCGTTACCCTTATCGAAGAACCTGTAGCAGCCGCAATCGGAGCTGACTTACCGGTTGGAGAGCCTGTTGCCAACGTGATCGTTGATATCGGTGGTGGAACGACGGAAGTCGCGATCATTTCTTACGGCGGTGTCGTTTCTTGTAACACGATCCGTATCGGTGGAGACCAAATGGATGAAGATATCGTCCAGTACGTTCGTAAACGTTATAATCTCCTGATCGGTGAAAGAACGGCTGAATTAGTGAAAATCGAAGTCGGTCAAGCATTGATTGATCATGAGGAAAGAACGATGGATATCCGTGGACGTGATCTTGTCACTGGTCTTCCGAAAACGATTGAGCTATCATCGAATGAAATTCAGGATGCATTGAAAGAATCCCTCCTTCACATCCTGGAGACGATCCGTGCGACATTGGAAAATTGTCCTCCTGAACTGAGTGGAGATATTGTTGACCGCGGTGTGATTCTGACTGGTGGTGGAGCCCTATTGAACGGACTTCAAGATTGGTTGAGCCAGGAAATCGTTGTACCGGTTCACTTAGCTCCCAACCCGCTTGAATCAGTGGCCATCGGAACAGGACGTTCACTATCCGTGATTCACAAGCTGCAAAAAGTAAAATAAGAAAGAAGACATCCCCCATTCGTTTGGGGGATTTTTTTGTACCCAAAATACCAAACTCATCTATATACCCCACTAACATTTTTTCAAACATCTGTGATCCAAATTCTTGTTACGTTCGTTAGCTTATTAAAATTGAGTTCCGCCCCGTTGTTTAGTATCCTTATTTTATATGTCAAAGATAAGGAGCGTACTATGCCCAATGAGCGTCAGGATTTAGAACTGTACCAACAAGTTTTGGCAAAAGATTCGACTGCATTGCGACAGCTTTATCAGCAATACGAAAAATTGATCTATTCCTTCTCATATAAAATGACAGGAGATCGTGAAATCGCGGAGGAAGTAATCCAGGAGGTTTTCATGAAGCTCTGGAAGAAGCATTCTCCCTATGACCATAGCAAAGGGAAATTTTCTTCATGGTTATTGACGATGACCCGGAACACCTGTCTGGATGCGATTCGCAGACGAAAGAAGCATGAGTCTGTCGAATATATAGAAAAAGACTCCCTTCAGGTCACCTATGAAACGCCCGCCGATCAACTGGAGTGGAAAGAAAAAGGGAATGCGATCAGGGATTGCATACAAACCCTGAAAGAGGATCAGCAAAAAATCGTGCAATTATTCTACTTTAAAGGATTGACTCAAGCATCCATCTCCGAATCCACAGATATTCCACTCGGAACGGTTAAAGGAAGGATACGTTTAGCTCTTAAACATTTACACACGTGCCTAAAAGGGAAAGGAGGTACATTCGAATGACTACACCACAATGCGATCATTTACTGGATTACTACAACGGACATTTATCCCAACTCGAGAAAGCTCAATTTGAGAAACATCTGAAGAGCTGCCCTCAGTGTCAGGAGGAACTTCATGAACTGGAGCAGTTAATAAGCTTTATGCCTTTCGCATCTGATGTTGTCGAACCTCCCAAGGACCTGGAAGACCGTGTGATGGCCGGCATTCTAGGAGAAGAGAAACGAACCGCAAATGTCGAGCCTCCAGCCAAAAAGAAAAAGAAGGCATGGTTCCTCCCTTCTGTCGCTGCCGCTCTTTTCCTTTCCTTAATCGGGAATGCCTACTTATTCTCACAGCTTGAAGATCAGGATGAAGTCGTGGAACAGGCGACGATCGATCAGGTCGTACAGTATGTCGATCTGGCTGCAGTCAATGGAAACGCACGGGGTACCGCAAGCATTATCAAGCAGGGTGCACAAACAAGCATGGTCGTTCAGGCGTCTGAACTGCAGGAACTTTCGAATGAAGAGGTGTATCAGGTATGGCTCATTAAGGATGATAAGCCTGAGCGTGCCGGTACTTTCGTCACGAGCAAGGACGGAAAAGGTTCGGTTGTATTCAAATTCAATGAAGAGTTTACGAAGGAAGATTGGGATACGGTCGCAATTACCCTTGAACCCGATGCCAATAGCCAGCTTCCCAAGGGCGACATTGTGTTGGCTTCCGAAATTTAATAAATTTTATACATTGTTATTCGCCCGGCAGTCCATAACTGCCGGGCT
>NZ_BCVQ01000057.1 GCF_001591825.1 Rossellomorea vietnamensis NBRC 101237 | reverse complement strand
CCCCATTCTGTTCTGCTTTTCTATGCTGCCACATCCCTCTTATTAAAGACGAGGAAGGCAAGCAGCTGGAAGATGATGAAATAAATGATCAGCATGGTGATGGAGAAGCCCATGGTCATGCCGTCAACGAGTGGCGGTGTAAAGCCTGTGTACTGTGTCAGGTCTGTGTTGGCGAACAGACTGTATTTTGCCCAGTCGAATTTAAGGGCGAGCAGGCTCGTGGCATTGCCCCCGACGAATAGCAGGAATAAAGAAATTCCGATTGCCAGTGAACTGCTTCTGAACACAGCTGAAATCATGAAGGCCATTGTAGCCATCATCACGATATTGACGGTTTGTAATAAGTACGTCTTGATCAAGTATCCAACGATATTCTGTTCAACCACTTTCCCATCGACAAATGCCAGGTGAGTGGACTGATCTGTCCCTCCGAACAATAAAAGCCCAAGAAGGAGCGATACGACGAATAATAATAACAACATACTCATGCCGTACAAAATGACGGTAAAGTATTTAGAAAGAAGGATCTTCGTGCGTGAAATCGGACGGATGAGCAATAACTTGATCGTCCCCCAGCTAAATTCACTTGCGACGATACCTGCTGCCACAATGATGGTAAATAATCCGACTACCAGGACGATATTGGCATTCGTTTCTACGAACGTCCAAGCCGTTTCTTTCACCTTTGGTTCGATATCGTTCTCAATGCGGTATTCGTTAATTGCGACTCTTCGTTCAGTGTCTTTTTTAATAAATTTATTCAAATTTGGAGTTTCAGCCAGCATTTGCTTATCTGATTCCACCTGGGCTGATAGTTCCTGTTTCCAGTTATTCATTTCTTTCGCTTTCGAATCACTATACTTGGTGAATGCACCTGTCACTCCAATAATGAGAATCAACAGTCCAAGCATGACAAACGTTCCGACCCGCTTGAAGATTTTGGTCCATTCATTTCTAATAAGACTAAGCATGCATGACCTCTCCTTTATCATTTGTAATTTCCAGGAACCTGTCTTCCAATGTTTTGGCTACAGGCATGACGCTGTAAATTTGGACATCGGCTTCAACAAATGCCCGGATAACATCCGGTACTTGTTCTTTTGTCAGGGCCACTTGCACTTGTTTTCCTTGAGCTTCAAATTTGATGCCAGGATCGAATGATTTAAGGACAGCCTTCACTTTATCCACTTCCTCGATTTCGAAGTGATAGACCTGTTCAGATCCTTCTACAAAGTCCCTTACTTGTTGCACATCGACAAGCTTACCGGACTGGATGATCCCGATCCGGTCACACATCATTTCCATTTCGGATAATAAGTGACTTGAAACGATGACCGCCATTCCCTCTTCCTCGGCAAGTTTCCTGATATAGGCCCGGATTTCGCGGATTCCCGCAGGATCGAGACCATTTGTCGGTTCATCAAGGATGAGGAGCTTTGGCTTATGAAGAAGGCACTGGGCGAGACCCAAACGCTGTCTCATTCCAAGAGAGTACGTTTTTACCTTGTCATTGATTCTGTCTGTCAGTCCGACCAGTTCAATGACTTCTTTCATCCGTTCATCGGTAATCCCTTTTTGCATGCGGGCAAAGTGCTTTAAGTTCTGATAACCGGACATGAACTTATAGAGCTCGGGGTTTTCAACGATGGCCCCCACATCCTTGATGGCGCCTTCAAAGTCTTTTTTGATGCTTTTTCCTGAGATGAGGACATCTCCTTTTGAGATATTCATCAATCCCACGATCATGCGGATCGTCGTCGTTTTCCCTGCTCCATTGGGTCCAAGGAAACCGAATACCTCCCCTTCATACACGTCAAACGTTAATTGATCAATGATGGTCTTGCCTTTGATGACTTTGGAAACACCTTGTAATTGCACAACCGTTTTCATCCGTTCATCTTCCCTTCTGATTTTGTTGTCTTCTTCAACCACTGCAGGACAGATAAGCCTTCTGTTTCTCTCAGTTCTTCCACCCGGCAATGCCCTTTTATTTCTCCATCCGAGATGATATAGGCCTCATCCAGGATCGCTTCAATTTCATCGATTTCATGGGTGGCAATGACCACTGTTTGATTCCCGAAATCAATATAGGAGAGGAGGCCTTTTACGATGGAGTCCCTTACCATGGGATCAAGCCCTGAGAATGGTTCATCGAGAAGCAGTACCTCGGTGTTCCGCGACAGGGCGAGGACGAGTTTCAGCCTGCCCCGGTTCCCTTTGGATAAATGCTTGATTTTCTTCCCGCCATCAAGTTCCATAAACTCCACCAGTTCATTGGCTCGATCTGTATCGAAGTCAGGGAACTGCGAGGCATAGAAGCGGATCATCCCATCCACGGTGAATGCTTCATAAAACATATCAAGTTCCGTCAAATAAGCGACTTCACTGGCCATTTTCCGTGTGACCGGCTTTCCGTTCAACGTGACGGTCCCTGTATTCGGAAGCACAAGCCCTGCAATCATCTTCAATGTAGTTGATTTCCCGCTGCCGTTCGGACCAAGCAGACCATATATCTTCCCCTTTTGGAATTGAAAGGAGGTATCGTTCAACGCTGTTTCCTTACCATATTTCTTGGTAACACCATCAAATGTCACAACCATCTCTACTCCCCCTCTCTTCGACTCAAATAGTTTTCAACACCCTGGATCATTTGTTCTTTTGTGAGTCCCAATTCTTTCATGTTTCGGATGAAAGACTCAATCACTTCCTCCTGGACCTTTTCATTGAGTATGGTCAGGACATCTTCCTTTTCTGTCACAAATGTTCCTTGCCCTCTCCTCGTCTCCACAATGTCCATCCTTTCTAATTCACTGTATGTCCGCTGAATGGTATTCGGATTCACTCCTGATTGAACGGCCATTTCCCGGACGGAAGGCAATTTGTCACCAGGGATCAATTCCTTCCTCACGATTTCACGTATGATGCGATCGGCTATTTGCAGGTATATGGGCTTTGAGGCTGTATATTCTTCTGTCATGCCTTACACCTCAACCTTGCGATCTAATAACCTGCAGGAAATGAGGAAGACGATGATCATGATCATTCCTTCAAACAGGAATGGCATGACCGGGAATGGAATCATCTCCGGATCGAAGCCTGCCTTCGCCTCATTAGCACCCACAGAGAAAAAGAATCCGGTGCTCACCTTCACGGTAAGAGTTTCAAAGAAGAACTTCTCCACCCATTCGATGCTCGTCAGGAAGGCTACCACACTTTGATACACAATGATGAATCCCGCAATGAAGATCCACCGTATGTTCTTAATGGAGGGATATTTTGAAAGAGAATGGTAAAGTGTCCACAAAAATATCGTCCATCCGGAAAAGTAGATTCCGACGACCGTCACACCCAGGTTGAAAAGAATGCCTTCTTTGATGGGCCAATAGGAGAATAACGCGTCTTCCTGAAACATGGCCATAGTCAGCATCCCCAATCCATCGACTAACAAGAGCGACAAGGTGGAGTACATAAAGGCAATGGTGAGTTTTGATAAAAGCAGCATCAACCCGCTGTAGGGACTATGAAGCCACAGTTGCGTTTTTCCTTCCACCCGTAACATGGAGCAGACGATGCCCGGAAGAAAAGCAACGTGGAAAATACCGATCATAATGAGGAATATTTGGGAAACCCCCGGCTCTTTGACAAAATTACCGATCACCAGTCCAATGATAAAAATCAAAAAAACAATGGCAATCCAGCCATAAAACCAAATGCTGGAGGTTTTGAAATCTTTCCAGAGAAGCCCTTTAAACGCGTGCATGATTGCATTCCTCCGTAATGTGTTTTAGTGTTCTAGTTAGATAGTACACTATGACACATTGAAACGTCAATCCTTTTTTAGCCATTTATTGGAATTCTCTTTATGCATAAAAAAAGACCGAATCCCTTATGAGATTCAGTCCTGTT
This sequence comes from Rossellomorea vietnamensis NBRC 101237, assembly GCF_001591825.1. Lineage (GTDB taxonomy): Bacteria > Bacillota > Bacilli > Bacillales > Bacillaceae_B > Rossellomorea > Rossellomorea vietnamensis. The sequence continues at coordinate 19,224 of NZ_BCVQ01000057.1, read as the reverse complement.
TCCGCAAACGTCGCTTATTTGTCTTTCACCCTTTTAATTTCAATGTCTTTCAGCAATTGGTTCATGACATGGCTCGCTGCAATCAGCCCGGCCACGGAAGGAACGAAGGCGTTGGATGACGGAGGAAGTTGTGCTTTACGGATCTTCGCATCATCTTTTCCTACTTCCTTCCTGATCTCTTCACGGATGACGATAGGGCTCTCATCAGAGAAAACCACCGTCACACCTTTTTTGATTCCTTCTTTTTTCAGGCGGGTACGGATTACTTTGGCGATTGGATCTGTATGCGTTTTGCTGATATCAGCAATTTTGAAGCGGGTCGGATCGGTTTTATTCGCCGCTCCCATACTCGCGATCAATGGAATATCCCGCTTTAGGCATTCTTTCATTAAATGGATTTTATAGGAAATCGTATCAGAGGCATCAATGACATAGTCGAGTCCCTGAGCAAAGAATTCCTCATAGGTTTCTTCCGTATAGAACATTTTTAAAGCGATGACTTCACAGTCTGGATTGATGTCCATAATGCGGTCCCTCATCAAATCAACCTTTGGCTGACCCACAGTAGAGAGCAATGCATGCACCTGACGATTTACGTTGGTGATGTCCACATCGTCTTTATCCACTAACACTAAACGACCTACACCGGAACGGGCTAACGCCTCAGCTGCAAAGGAACCCACTCCCCCGATTCCGAGTACGGCCACTGTACTATTTTTAAGGGTTTGGAGACCTTCCTTACCGATCGCTAGTTCATTTCGAGAAAACTGGTGTAGCAAAATAATCAACTCCATTATAAGTATTCAACTAGGTTTATACTGAATTAGAATAAAGGATAGGAGACCGAAAATCAACATGAAATGTTGCCCTTCTCCTTCGTTTACCCCATTAAGGGCAGATTTAGTCCCAACAAAAAAGCCAGGCTGCTGTAAGCCTGACTCTTCAATTTATTCGATATTATTTATTGGATTTGTTTGGACGAGTCCCAATCGTGCCGCCGCCATCATTTCCTTCGTTTTGAACCCGCTCTCGGCAGGTGGGTGCTTTATTCCACTATTTGTTAGTCCCCGGCACGGGGCATGAACGCCTAGCGGAAACATCAAGCTCCCGAAGTTTGAATTGTTCGGTCAAAACTGTTAGGTAAAAACGTCGTACACATCAGGACTCGTTTGTGATTGTCTAAATAATATCATACCACCAGGATGATTTCAACGAATGCCCCCCGGTATTTACTTACATTATTCTACATCAAGTGACAAAGATAGTTCTTTCAATTGGGCTTCACTTACCCCACCCGGTGCGTCTGTCAGTACGCAGCTTGCACTTGCCGTTTTCGGGAACGCAATCGTATCACGGAGATTCGTGCGGCCTGCAAGGAGCATCACCAAACGGTCCAGCCCAAGGGCGATCCCGCCATGTGGAGGCGTTCCGTATTCGAAGGCTTCCAATAAGAAACCGAATTGCTCTTCCGCTTCTTCTTTCGAGAATCCAAGCACCTTGAACATTTTTTCCTGAATGTCACGCTCGTATATACGGAGTGATCCGCCTCCAAGTTCGTATCCGTTCAAGACAAGGTCATACGCTTCTGCGCGAACAGATGCAGGGTCGGTGTCGAACAGTTCAAGGTCTTCCTTCACCGGCATCGTGAATGGATGATGGGCTGCATAGTAACGGTTCTCCCCTTCGTCGAACTCAAGGAGCGGCCAGTCCGTCACCCAAAGGAAGTTAAAGACCGTTTCATCAATCAGCTTCAATTCCTTCCCTAATTTCAATCGAAGGGCTCCAAGGGCGTCCGCCACGACTGATTTCTTATCCGCCACAAACAACAGCAAGTCTCCTGCTTCCGCATTCGCAGAGGTCGAAATCGCCGAAGCATCGTCTTCGGTCACGAATTTGGAGATCGGGCCCTTTAAGCCTTCCTCTTCCACCTTCAGCCAGGCCAATCCTTTTGCTCCGTAACGTGAAACGAACTCAGTCAAGCCATCAATGTCTTTACGGGAATACTGTGATGCGCCGCCTTTCACATTGATCAGCTTCACTTGTCCACCGTTTGCAACAGCGCCGGCAAATACTTTAAAGCCTGAATCCTTGACGATTTCGGATACATCGATCAGCTCCATAGCAAAGCGTGTGTCAGGTTTATCAGAACCGTAACGGCTCATGGCATCGTCATACGTCATTCTCGGGATAGGCAATGTGACGTTTACGCCTTTCACATCATTCATCAGTTTTTTCATCATATCTTCGACAAGAGAAATGATCTGTTCTTTATCCATGAAGCTCATTTCCATATCGATCTGCGTGAATTCAGGTTGACGGTCTGCACGAAGATCTTCATCACGGAAGCAGCGGGCGATTTGATAATAACGGTCGAATCCGGAAACCATCAACAGTTGCTTAAAGATTTGTGGTGATTGTGGCAGGGCATAGAATTCCCCTTTATGAACCCGGCTCGGAACGAGATAATCACGTGCCCCTTCAGGCGTACTCTTTGTTAAGATCGGCGTTTCCACATCGAGGAATCCGTTATCGTTCAAGAAATTACGGAAGGATGTCGTGACATTATGACGCATCTTGAAGGTTTCCATCATCGCTGGTCGACGAAGGTCTACGTAACGATATTTCAGGCGGACATCTTCCGACACTTCCATCTGGTCATCAATCATGAACGGTGGGGTTTTCGCTTCATTGATGATTTGAACCTCTTCAGCGTGGATTTCCACTTTTCCGGTTTTCAGATTCGGGTTCACCGTTCCTTCTCCCCTTGCCACGACCGTACCCGTTACACTCAGGACATATTCATTACGGATTTTCTCTGCAAGGGAAAGGGCATTTTCCGATAAATCCGGGTTGAACACGACCTGTACGATTCCCTCTCTGTCACGCAGGTCTATGAAAATCAAGCCTCCCAGGTCCCTTCTCTTTTGCACCCAGCCTTTGATCGTGATTTTCTCACCGATGTATGTTTCTGTTATGTCTCCACAGTATGCGGTTCTTTTCGTCATCATGTTCTCCTCCTAATCAAAATCAATGCGTTCTATTTACCGAGCTTGCTCTTTACATTGTCGACAAACTGATCCAGGCTCACTTCTTCCTGTTCACCGGTAGCCATGTCTTTCAGATTGATTTTATTTTCTTGTAATTCATTATCACCGATGACAGCCACATATTTTGCTTCATAACGGTCAGCCGCTTTGAATTGGCCTTTCACCTTGCGATCGAGATAATCTTTCTCTGAAGAAATCCCTGCAGTTCTAAGGTTGTGAAGAAGCTTGACAGCATGATCTTTCGCGTCATCACCCAATGATACGATGAAGCACTCGACTCCCTGTTCGATCGGGAGTTCGACCCCTTCTGCTTCCAGGGCCGAGAGCAGCCTTTCGATACTGAAGGCAAATCCGATTCCAGGAGTCTCAGGACCCCCGATCATTTCAACCAGTCCGTTGTAGCGTCCACCGCCACAAAGAGTCGTAATGGCCCCGAAGCCTTCTGCATCACTCATGATTTCAAAGGCTGTATGGTTATAGTAATCAAGCCCCCGTACAAGGGTTGGATCAACTGTGAATTCCACGTCCATGTCTGAAAGGTGAGTCTGGACCTTTTCAAAATACTGCTTCGATTCGTCATTTAAGTAGTCAAGAATCGATGGTGCTGTAGACATCAACTCATGGTCGCGGTCTTTCTTACAATCAAGGATTCTGAGCGGATTTTTCTCCAGGCGATTCTGGCAATCGCCACAGAATTCATCGATCCGTGGTTTAAAGTGATTGATCAATGCCTCTCTGTGTGCATTCCTGCTGCCGGTATCACCGAGACTATTAATGACAAGCTTTAATTGAGTCAGCCCCAGTTTCTTATAGATTCCCATTGCGAGGGAAATCACTTCTGCATCAATGGCAGGATCTTCACTTCCAAGGGCTTCGACGCCAAATTGGACAAATTGACGGTACCGACCGGCTTGAGGTCTCTCATAACGGAACATCGGACCCGAATAGAAAAGCTTCGTCGGCTGATTCGGGTGCCCGAACATTTTATTCCCTACAAAGGAGCGGACAACAGAAGCCGTCCCTTCAGGTCTGAGCGCCAGGCTTCTGCCTCCCCTGTCTTCGAACATATACATTTCTTTCTGGACGATATCCGTCGTATCCCCCACTCCACGGGTGAACAGTTCACTCGCCTCGAAAATCGGGGTGCGGATTTCTTTATACTGATAGTTGTGACAAAGGGTCTTTGCCACTTCCTCTACATACTGCCATTTTTCCACTTCGCCAGGCAGGATGTCCTGTGTACCTCTTGGAATCTGAATGGACAAGATGATTTCCTCCTTTTATCGTGCACGGTTGATCTTTATGTACATAAAAAAAGCCCTCAGTCCCTTGTATATCATACAAGGGACGAGAGCTTTTATTCCCGTGGTGCCACCCTAATTGAAGTCTATGAAAGACCTCCACTTAGCCAGTTAACGCCTGGTACGTTCATCTCCTACTAACGATCGTTTTCAGAGAGAAACCTCCTGAGTGTTCATTCACTAAGTCACATTGTAGAAATGCTCTCAGCCAAGGCATTTCCTCTCTTTACACGCGGGGGTTAGCTACTATGCTCGATCAACGGTTTTTGTAAATGTTATTTTATTTGTATAATGATACGGTTGGCGCAGGTACATGTCAAGAGGTTAAAGAAAATTTCGTCAGGATCGCTCCATTTTCTTTTTTAACAATTTCACTTCCCGTAATGACAATCCGAATTCGGAAGCAAGTTCCACGTTCAACGCATCTTTTTCACGTTCTAAAAACTGATGGAAATCCACTCCAAATAACTGGTTATCCCCATTTGCGCTCATGAATCCTTTTTCACTCGACCTCACGTACACTCATCCTTTCAAAAACATTCCTACCCTTATCATTTCCAATTACCTATTTTTCTTTCGTTTTAGAGGGATTTTATTTTTTTTATCGTATTAAAACCATAAGGATTTCTTCCGGAACCTCCCTTCTTCTTAAAAAATTGACAGATGGGGTTCAACACTTGAGCAGGAAAATCCGATATTACTATGGGTGTTTGTATTTCTTACAGGAGGTGACGAAGATTAAGAAAGTAATCACATCGATGTTGATTGTGTTCCTGATGTTCCCGATGCAGCCCTTCATGGATCAGGCACAGGCTGAAACCGGAAAGGTCACGATCAGCGTCTCGACCCTTAATGTCCGGACAGGACCGGGACTGAGCTTTCCCGTATTGGCAACGGTACATAGGGGGGAAGAGTACAAAATAGTAGACACGCAACAGGATTGGTATAAAGTCGAGACAAACAGCGGGGACGGCTGGGTGGCCGATTGGCTAGTGACAGTGGATAAGTCTGTTTCCGATGATTCGTCTCCTCGAGATGGCCAGGTGAACACAGACGGTCTCCGCGTCAGAAAGGGCCCCAGCACTTCAGACGACGTTGTGACGGTATTGCAAAATGGAGATACGGTGACCGTTATGAAAGAAGATGGAGACTGGCTGAACATTGAATCAGGAAGCACCAGGGGATGGGTCCACCGTGATTACATAACGGGATCAAAAGCCGCCCAAGGGAAAAAAAAGGTGAACCAAAAAGGGATCATCACAGATGACGCCTTGAATGTCCGAACATCACCATCCCTGCAGAGCTCCGTCCTTGGCGTATTGAATACAGGGGATGAAATAGAGGTCACCGGGAGTGTTTCCGGTTGGTATGAGATCAGGTTCGGCAACGAGGCTGCATGGATCAGTGATTCATACGTAGAGTTCTCTACCAGTTCTGATGAAGCTGAAACAAGTCCATCCGAAGAGGAATCACCCTCCGATGGAGAGATGGTCGGAATCATTTCGGTACACGGTCTCAATGTCCGTGATGAAACCTCCCTGAATGGCCGAATCGTCGGTAAAGTATCCAAGGGTGAGAAATTCACATTGTTAAAAGAGAAAAATAATTGGTATCAAATCAAGCTCCCGAATGGGAATAAAGGGTGGGTTGCCGGGTGGTATGTTCAGAAAACGGTGACAGCCGCCGCCCATGAAAGCAACAGTTCAAATGAAAACATCACGATTCTTTATAATGGCACGAATATCCGCAGTGAAGCAAACACCCAGGCAAGTGTAGTCAAACGAGCTTCAAGTGGAGAATCTTACGGGGTAAAGAGTAAGGATGGAGACTGGTATGAGGTGGAATTAGCCGATGGCAGTGCCGGGTTTGTAGCCGGCTGGGTCGTTTCGGTCCGCTCTGCATCAGGTGAAAACACGACGCCAGACCGCAAGAGAAGCGGTGGTCTCGAAGATAAAGTGATCGTGATCGATCCCGGGCACGGAGGTAGGGACAGTGGTACGACGGGAGCAAGTGGTACACTTGAGAAGCTTCTTACCATGAAGACAGGCGAACTCCTTGCCGAGAAGTTGAAAAGCGCAGGCGCAAAGGTCAAATTAACAAGAAAAACCGATGAATATTTATCGTTGCCATCCAGGGTATCATTATCCCATTATAATCAGGCAGACGCCTTTGTCAGCATACACTTTGACAGCATTATGGATTCTTCCATTGCGGGGCATACGACTTACTACTATCAGGACCAGCAAAAAGAGTTGGCAGAAGAGATTCACGGTAGTCTCTCGGATCGATTACCCACATCAGACCGGGGTGTCCGCATCGGGGATTATCATGTCATCCGTGAAAACAACCGGCCAGCCGTCCTGCTGGAATTAGGATTTCTCAGCAATCCATCAGAAGAAGCCAATGTTAATACTCAATATTTTCAAGATTTGGCTGCGACGGCCATCTATCATGGTTTAAGTGATTATTTCACAGAGTAATGCCCATTCACATAAAAAGGCTGATTCCGAGAGCGGAATCAGCCTTTTTATCAGGTTTTACTTTCAATCAAAAGTGTAACAGGACCATCATTCGTCAGGTTTACATCCATCATTGCACCGAATACGCCTGTTGTCACCCTCACTCCTTTTTCCTCAAGGACCTCATTGAAATAGTCATAAATCACTTCTGCATGGTCGGGTTTGGCTGCATTCATGAAATTCGGCCTTCTTCCCTTACGCACATCGCCATACAGCGTGAATTGGGATATGGACAGGATCTCTCCCCCAACATCAAGAAGTGAATGATTCATCTTTCCCTCTTCATCTTCAAAAATGCGGAGATTGACAACTTTGTCTGCCGCATATCGGGCATCTTCCTGTGTATCTTCATGGGTGATCCCTACAAGCAGTACCGCGCCTGATCGGATTTCTCCCTTTACTTCTCCATCGACCGTGACGGAGGCTTCTTTGCTTCTCTGCAGTACAACCCTCATAAAGAAATCTCCTTTAGTTCATGATTCTTCTAACTGCATATATATCTGAAATCTGTTTGATTCTCTCTACCACTTTGTGAAGATGGGAAATGTTTTGAATCGAAATGGACATATTGATGGTTGCCACTTTGTTCCGGTCCGATTTCCCGCTCACAGCCGAGATATTCGTCTTCGTTTCATTCACCGCCTGAAGGACTTCGTTCAGTAGTCCTCTGCGGTCATAGCCGGAGATTTCAATATCGACATTGTATTCTTTACGGTCATTCCCGTCACTTTCCCATGATACAGGAATGAGGCGCTGTTCCACTTCATCCGCCATGACATTCGTACAATCCGCACGATGCACTGAAACGCCGCGGCCCTTTGTAATGAAGCCGACGATTTCATCCCCGGGAACCGGACTGCAGCAGCGGGACAGGCGGATAAGGAGATTGTCGATGCCCTCAACCTGTACACCCGCATCTTTTTTGCGCTTCACGGGTTGAGCATTCAATTCTTTCATCGTTTCTTCCAGATTATCTTCCTGTTCCCGCTTCTTCCGGTGTTTTTCCGTCAGCCGGTTGGCGATTTGAGCCGCTGTGATCCCGTTATAGCCGACGGCTGCGTACATATCTTCTTCATTGGAGAAATTGAATTTCTCCGACACACGCTTGATGTTTTCCGGATTCAGGATTTCCTTCACATCGAAATCCTGATTCTTGATTTCCTTCTCGACCAGCTCACGGCCTTTTTCAATATTTTCTTCCCTGCGCTGTTTCTTGAAGAACTGCTTGATTTTATTCTTCGCCTGGGACGTCTGGGCAAGCTTCAGCCAATCCTGACTCGGGCCATACGAATGTTTAGACGTAAGGATCTCGATGATATCTCCTGTTTTCAGCTTGTAATCGAGAGTGACCATCTTCCCATTGACCTTGGCACCGATCGTTTTATTGCCGATTTCCGAGTGGATCCGGTAAGAAAAATCGATGGGGACGGATCCTGATGGCAATTCCAATACGTCTCCTTTAGGTGTGAATACAAAGACCATATCAGAAAACAGGTCGATTTTAAGAGATTCCATGAATTCTTCAGCATTGGCCGATTCATTTTGGAACTCGAGTATCTCCCTGAACCAGGAAAGCTTCTTCTCGAATGAAACAGGTTCATTCGCTTCTTTCCCTTCTTTATACGCCCAATGTGCCGCTACCCCGTATTCAGCGATCTGGTGCATCTCAAGCGTCCTGATCTGTACCTCCAAGGGATCGCCTTTAGGACCGATGACCGTCGTATGAAGGGACTGGTACATATTCGGTTTCGGCATGGCAATATAATCCTTGAACCTTCCGGGCATCGGTTTCCAGCATGTGTGAACGATTCCGAGTACAGCATAGCAATCCTTGATGCTGTCTACGACCACACGTACAGCCAGGAGGTCGTAAATTTCATTGAATTGCTTGTTCTGCAGGGCCATCTTACGATAGATGCTGTAAATATGCTTAGGGCGTCCAGAAATTTCAGCCACGATTTTCACATCGCCCAGCTTATCTTTCACTTCATTGACGACTTCCTCTAGATACTGTTCACGCTCCGCACGCTTCTTCTTCATCAAATTGACGATACGATAATATTGTTGAGGATTTAAATACCGGAGCGACGTATCTTCCAATTCCCACTTGATCTTTGAAATCCCCAACCGATGGGCCAAAGGAGCGAAGATTTCAAGTGTCTCATTTGCTATTCTCCGCTGCTTCTCCTGTGGTAAATGTTTCAGGGTTCTCATATTATGAAGGCGGTCTGCCAATTTAATCAGGATGACCCGGATATCCTGAGCCATCGCCACGAACATTTTCCGGTGATTTTCAGCCTGCTGCTCTTCATGGGATTTGTATTTAATCTTCCCTAGCTTCGTGACCCCATCAACGAGCATGGCCACTTCGGCATTGAACGCCTCTTCAATTTCACCAAGGGAAATGCCTGTATCCTCCACTACATCATGAAGAAACCCTGCTGCAACGGTTGCCGGATCCATCTCCAGGTCCGCCAGTATCCCTGCCACCTGGATGGGATGGATGATGTAGGGTTCACCAGACTTCCGGTACTGCTCACTGTGGGCATCCCTTGCATACTCGTATGCCTTCTGGACCATTTCAACATGCTCATCGTTTAAGTATGCTCTTGTTTTATCAATAACCTGTTCCGGGGTTAGTACTTGATCTTTAGCCATGATCAAAATCACCTTTGTATTTTAATATAGTTCACGATTGTTCGATTTTAATGATTGTTACTATTATCAAAAAAAAACAGCTTCTGTAAAGTGTTTCGCAGAAAATTCTCAGAATCCAACTGTTTTTGTCGATAAATGTCGATTCTATTCTTCTTGAAATTAAAAAAATAAGGGCTGACACGTTAACCAGTTGTCAGTCCCTTATTTCAGTATATCACACATTTCATATGTTTATCAGAATTGATAAAGGTAATTAGTATTGCATCAATGTCATAATATCGTAGTTCTCAAGTTTGTCGCGGCCGTCAAGGTACGTAAGTTCAATTAAGAACGCAGTCCCTGCAACGATTCCACCCAATTCTTCCACAAGCTTGATCGTTGCTTCGATCGTTCCACCTGTTGCCAGTAAATCATCCGTGATCAGGACACGCTGGCCGGGCTTGATGGCATCTTTATGGATGGTCAAAGCATCTTTACCGTACTCAAGGCCGTATTCCTTCTGGATCGTTTCACGTGGTAATTTACCAGGTTTGCGGACAGGTGCAAAGCCTACTCCAAGTGCATAAGCGACTGGGCATCCGATGATGAATCCACGGGCTTCCGGTCCTACAACCAGGTCGATCTGCTTTTCTTTTGCATATTCGACGATTTGGTCTGTAGCATATCTATAAGCATCACCATTATCCATAAGGGTCGTGATGTCTTTAAACTTAATTCCTTCTTTTGGCCAATTCTCAACGATTGTAACATATTGTTTTAAGTCCATGCTTCTACTTCCTCCTCAATTGTAACAGACTCTTCTATCCTTTCATTAAACCAAGTCTTCAACTCTTGATAGGAAGAATATAACAATTCGTTTTCAAGCTCGTATTGTTGTTGTTTCTTCTGATATGTTCGAGATTCAGAAAGATCTTTCTTGGTTTTCGCAGGATTAAGAGAAATAAATCCATTGTCTATTGTAACAAACTTCAAATCAAAAAACACCTGTGACATGAAATCGATTGTTTCTTTTGACCAGCCTTTGTATTTCGCGAGGTCATCGCCATGCTTATTGACATCAAACGATCCCCTTTTGGTTAAAAAGCCGTAGTACCATTTGAAATGGTCCCGGGTCGGCATCGTACTAAAGAAATGATCTTCTTCCTGGAAGAAATGAGCATAGATCCGGTGAGGACGCCCCTTCTTCAAAAGCTCTTCAAGTAAAGGCTTGGAATTCGGCAGATCCAAGAGCACAAGGCTCGCTTTCTCCGTTGATAACCCATCAAGAGTCGAGCTTTCCTCCAGGAGGATGACTTCGTCTTTAGGCAGGTTCAGTTTGTCCAACGTGGATGGATGAAAACAAATCATCTTCTTATTTTCTTCAGGGATGAGTCCGTTCCATTTATGGACCTGCTTGATTCCCCGCACATCGAATAATTGCCAATGATCGATTTTCACATCATGTAAAAATACCTGGGGCTTCTTGCGGTTGTTCCACTCATTTATGGAAAGTTCACCAATAACGGATGCATTGGAAAAAGGCGTCATATGGTCAGCCAATTCTCCAAGCCCGAAGCCTACACCATCCAATTGAATGCCCTCGTCCCCTAAAACAAGCTTCAGATGATTTTGTGCAGAGCCGATTTTTTTATAGTGCTCGATGCTCACATTATCGATGATCCACTTAGGCTTTGGATTTTTCATTCCAAAAGGCGCCAAAAGCTGAAGCTTTTCAATCGACTCAACAGTGATTTCGTCCACAGTCACAGGAGCATCGAGTTGTGTGACAGGGATGAAGTCTTCGGATGTCAGTTCCGAACCGGCCAGTTCATTTAACCGGCTTCTCAACTGAGATACATCGTCTAATTGCAGCGTCATTCCGGCAGCCATCGGATGTCCTCCGAAGTGGGGAAGGATATCCCGGCAGGTTGATAGATTTTTAAATAGATCAAAACCAACGATGCTTCTCGCAGACCCTTTCGCCGTCCCTTTTTCAGAGTCGTAGCTTAGCACGATGGTCGGCCGGTAAAATTTGTCGACAAGGCGGGAAGCCACAATCCCGACAACTCCTGGATTCCAGCCTTCTTTTCCGATGACGAGTACATGGTTATCCTTAAGCGGGAAGTCCCGCTCCACCATCTCAACGGCTTCCTCGGTCATCTGGGCGACAATAGCCTGTCGTTCTTTATTCAAGCCGTCAATTTCTTCTGCCAGTGCCTTGGCCTCTTCTTCGTCTTCTGTAAGCATGAGGTCAACGGCAGGATCGGCATCACCTAAACGACCGACGGCATTGATCCGTGGAGCGATCATGAAGCCGACCGTCTCTTCGGTAATTTCATGCTGCTTCGCATTGGCGATTTTGCATAAAGCTTTGATCCCCAGCCGGTTTGAACCCCGGAGCTCCGCAAGACCCCGTTTAGCCAGAAGGCGGTTCTCCCCTTTCAAGGGAACGAGATCCGCAATGGTTCCAATCGCGGCAAGATCCAGTAAATGGGTCGGGAGTTCACCATAAAGGGCATGAGCCAATTTAAATGCCACTCCTACTCCGGCAAGTTCACCGAACGGATAGGGTGCTTCTCCCACTTTTGGATGGAGTAGAGCGTAGGTTTCCGGTAATTCGGGGCCAGGTTCATGGTGGTCTGTAATGATCAGATCCATCCCGAGATCTTTCGCAAGTTTAGCTTCGTTCACGGCAGAGATCCCTGTATCGACCGTGATGATGAGCGAGAACTCCTCATCCTTAGCCCAGCGGAACGCCCCTTCATTCGGACCGTATCCTTCGCTGAAACGGTTTGGGATATAAAATTCCACTTCAGCGCCAAGATCTCTCAGGACCGTCATCATAACCGACGTTGAGCTGACCCCATCAGCATCATAGTCACCGTAGACAAGAATTCTTTCTCCGTCCTGGATGGCCTTATGGATCCGTTCCGTTGCTTTTATCATATCTTCAAATAAAAATGGATCGTGAAATGAATCGCCAGAATCAAATAAAAAATTCCGGGCTTCTTCTACATCATCCAAATCACGATTTATCAATAATTTCGCTACAAGCGAAGGTACTTTTAGTTCATTTGCCAATTCTGCTATTTTATGTTCATCTGTTTCTGTCAATATCCAACGTGTTTTTGAGTTTAACATACGTTCACCCCTCAGCCTTACTCATTATACAAAAGTGAGGGGGTTGTTTCAATCTTAATGAAAGTCTATGAAGAGGATGTAGGATGGGTGAACGTGGTTTCAAGATGTCCCTGGGTGGGAATCCAGCCGCTTTTGGAGAAAAACCAGCCGGAATCGGGAATAATCCAGCGGGTTTACGCCATTATCCAGCCGTTTTGGTTGAAAATCCGGCCGCAATCCAACAGAATCCAGAAAAATGACATATTTATCCAAATCCAATCAAACTCCCCAGTCAAAACAAAAAAAGCCCGGCGGCAACAGCCACCAGACTCATTTATTCTCCCACTTCCCCTACGGAATCCGGAGCGCGTTTTTTTAAAGGGATATCTTCAGTCTTTTCTTTATGCATCCCCTCTGTCTGTTCCCTCAATAACATATTTTCCTTTTCAAGGGATTTGACCCTGCGCTGGACGACGAATAACCGGAACAGCCCAACGGAACCGATGATGATACCGCCCATCAGGACAGATCCGAGAATAACTAATATAAGAGGCCAGTCGGATTCACCGAACAGATAATTGACGGTGACAGGGTCGACATTGATGACTGCAAATATTGAAACCACCAGCGCAAAGAAAATACCCAATAATAATGTCCATTGAAACTTCATGAGACTTCCCTCCCTTTACGTTAAGTCTATTTGATCATCACTTTCTTCAGAAGCAGAGTTGAATGGATTGATATGAATGAATACATCATTCACATTGGATTCCTTCAGAAGCTTCTCCTTGACTTTCTTCCCGACACGATGACCTTCCTCTACCGTCATGTAAGGATCGACACTGATCTTCAAATCGATGATCACATAGTGTCCGTGTTCCCTTGCATGAAGCTCGTTGATTTCCTTCACTTCCGGGACGGTCTCCACAATTTTTCGAAAAGGCAGTATATCCTCCTCATGCATGACGTGATCAAGGGTCGTATGTATGGATTCCGCCCCCAGATGCCAAGCCATCCTGAGGACAAGCAGGGAAACGAATATTCCTGCTACAGGATCCGCATAAACAAGCCAGCCGATATCGAACTTCCCTCCAAGGATGGAAGCTGAGATCCCTACCAGTGCCGCGATGGAAGAGAACACATCCGAACGATGCTCATATGCATTAACGATTAAAGCATCACTCTTTATTCTTTTACCCAACCGATATTTATATTGAAACATCGCTTCCTTCACGACAATAGAAACAATGACGGCATAAATTGCAATGGCTGTAGGGGGACTAAGGGGATGAAAAAAGGATTCAATAGATGATTTCCCAATTTCGATCCCCACAAGGAACAACAGGACGGCCACGATGATTGCCGCAATGGACTCCGCCTTTCCGTGACCATAAGGATGATCCTGATCGGGTGGCTGCTTGGCAGCACGTAAACCGATAAAGACGGCAAGTGATCCTGCTACATCCGATGCAGAGTGAACCGCATCGGCAATCAGCGCCCGGCTATTCCCCATGATGCCTGCCGCCCACTTTATCACCGCCAGTACAATATTGCCTACCACACCGATCATGGCAGCGAATTCCGCTTTTTTAAAACGATCCTCATGATTCATTCAAGTCGCCTCCCTTTTAACTCCTATTAGTGTAACCCAATGCTGTAAAAAAACAAAAAGACAGGTCCGGGAAGAAATACTTCCCGGACCTTTTGATCGTCATTATACTTGTGGTTCATCCGACCACGTTTTCTTTTCTTTTACAGTCTTGATGGTTCCTTTTTTCTTCAGTTCTTTCTTCTTCATCACGAGCCATACCTGGGAAGCGATGAATACGGAAGAATAGGTACCTGAGATTAACCCGACCAATAAAGCGATGGAGAAGTTACGGATCGACTCACTTCCGAAGATCATGAGTGCAATGACCGTGAACACGACAGTCAATACGGTATTGACTGAACGGCCCATCGTTTGTCTGATACTCAGGTTCACTACTTCTTCAATGTCCTTATCCGTCTTCAAACGGCGTTTCTTATGAAGATTCTCCCTTAGCCTGTCAAAGGTGACGATCGTATCATTGATTGAATAACCGACAATCGTCAGGACAGCTGCAATGAATGTGATATCCACTTCGAGCCTGGTCAAGCTGAAGAATGCAATGATAAAGAATGCATCATGCAGGAGGGCAAGGATTGCCCCCAGTGCCATTCTCCATTCGAAACGGAACGTGACATAAATGATGATTCCGACAGAAGCGATGGCCACTGCGATCATGGCGTTCTGCGCTAGCTCTTTCCCAATTACAGGTGAAACGGTACTGATACTTGGCTCGGCACCATAGAGCTTGTTGAAGTGATCTTTCAACTTCGCGATATCGTCCTTATTCAGGTCATCCGTATAGCGGACAACGGCAATATTATTTTGATCGCCTGAAATGACGACATCGTCAGAAGGCAATTTAATCTCCTTCAGTTCGTCCTGAACCTGTTCCGTCTTCAAGCTTTGATCAGCGAGGATCTCCATCCGTGATCCGCTGACAAAGTCAATTCCAAGATTCAACCTGAAAATGGCCAGAATGATGATACCTGCCGTGATAAGTACCGCTGACAGAGTAAAGAATTTCTTTCGCTGCGCAGCGAAATCAAAGCGGTCAAAACGGGTAGGGAGATCCAATGTATCGTAGTTCTCCGCCAGGTCCTTGATTTCGGATTTTTTGACACCGAACCAGCCCGGCTTTTTATTGAAGATACGGCTGTTCACCCAAAGGCCGAGTAACAGTCGTGAACCCCATACCGCCGTAATGAAGCTTGTCAGGATACTGACAATCAGCATCGTTGCGAATCCTTTGACCGAACTTGTCCCATAGAAGAAAAGGACGGCCGCTGCAAGGATGGTCGTTACGTTGGCATCAAGGATCGTCAGGAAAGAAGATTTATTCCCTGCCTGGAATGCAGAACGTATCGGCTTCCCGACCCGCATTTCTTCTTTGATCCGTTCATAGGTGATGATGTTGGCATCGACGGCCATACCCACCCCAAGGATGAGGGCTGCGATCCCCGGCAGGGTCAGGACCCCGTTCATGAGATCGAAAATCAACAGTATCAAGTAAATATAAACAGAAAGGGTGATCGTGGCGATCAGTCCCGGGAAACGGTAGTACGCAATCATGAATAAGAAAATGATGGCAATCCCGATGATCCCCGCAGTCACTGTCTTATCCAGGGCCTGCTGACCGAATTGCGCTCCGACGGATGTTGAATACTTCTCATCCAGTTTGACCGGAAGTGCACCGGCATTTAAGAGAGACGCAAGATTTTGGGCGCGCTCAACCGTGAAGTTCCCTTCGATGATGACTTCATCGGAGTTGATCGGCTTTCTCACCGCCGGATCAGAGATGAATTTCGGATCCTCTTTTCCTACTTCAGCACTGTATGAATCTTTCCCTTCCTCGAAATCCAGCCAGATGACGAGCTGATTCTGAGGAGCCATGGCGGAGATTTCCTTTGTTAATTCATAAAATTTCGAGCGGTCTTTCAATTTTAATGAAACAATCGGATTATTCTTGTCATCAAACGTTTGTTTCGCAGATCCCGACTCAAGATCCGATCCGTCCAGACGGACTTTATCGTTCACGTCACGGAACGTCAGATTGGCTTGAGTGGAAAGGATTTCCCTTGCTTCGTTCTGGTCCTCGACACCGGCCAGTTGAACACGGATGCGGTTCCCGTCTTCAATTTGGATATTCGGTTCACTGACACCCAATACGTTAATACGCCTGTCGAGTGCATCGGCTGTATTGGCAACGGTCTCTTTCGTGATTTCCTGGCCTTTTTTGATCGGCTGAACTTCATAAAGAACTTCAAATCCGCCCTGCAGGTCCAATCCCAGTTTAATGTTATCTACAATACTCTTCGTTGTGCCTCCCATAGTACCTGCAAGCAATACCACAAGTATAAAGAAGGCAATGATTCGGCCACGCTTTACCATTATGTATAGATCCTCCTTGCCGTTTTAAAAAAACCATACGAACTATGTGCTTCAAAAAGTAATATAATTCCTGAAAACTTCACCTTTCTCATTATCTATGAGAAAGAAATGAGTGTCAATTTCTTTTCGGGCTATTTTCCATTCTTATTCGGGCGAAGAAGCTCGTTCAGCTCATCTTCATTCACTTCTGCAAACCAATTGGGAGACCTGTATGCTTCGATCGTTTCAAAGCTCATATACTCACCGGGTTTGACTGTCAACACATCACTCACTAACTGAAAGAACTTTACATCCACTTCAGGCTTCTTCCATTTCTTCTTCGTTAAGTAGGACCATAGGCGGTCAGCGTCTGCCTTTCCGTATCCAAGAATTTCAAATTCTTCTACTTTGCTTACAAGCGCTGGTACTAATGATTCATAAAAACGATCGTAAGGATGCTGATTTTTCTTCATTCCCCATCCACCCCATTTGGGCTATATTCAGCCCGAATTGTTCACTACTTGTCATGCTTTGTCCACCCTTATGCATATACATCATTGTAAACGATAATACCAATTTTGAGAAGGCAGGGAATTTTATGTCAAAATTTCTGAAAGGCACCATGATCTTAATGATGGCCGCCTTTATAACTAGAATATTAGGGTTCGTGAACCGCATCGTCGTCGCCAGATTTATCGGGGAAGAAGGCGTCGGCCTATTTATGATGGCTTTCCCTACCCTCATACTCGTCATCACCGTCACTCAACTGGGGCTCCCTGTAGCCATCTCAAAAAATGTTGCCGAAGCAGAATCAAAGGGAGATATCCGGAAAGTCAAAAAAATATTGGTCGTCTCTCTTTCTATCACCATGGGGCTATCCCTCATCTTCACCCCTGCCCTCATCCTGCTCGCCCCTTATTTAACAGACGTCTTGTTTACGGATGACCGGATCTACTATCCATTGGTGGCCATTGCCCCGATCATTCCGATCGTAGCGATCTCGTCGGTCATCCGCGGCTATTTCCAGGGAAGGCAGAACATGAAACCTTCCGCCTATTCACAAGTCATCGAGCAGGTGGTCCGGATTACCCTGATTGCCGTATTGACCAAAACCTTTCTTCCTTACGGGATTGAATACGCAGCAGCCGCTGCCATGGTGGCGTCGGTCCTTGGGGAACTTGCTTCCCTTCTGTATTTATTCGCAAGCTTTAAAGTAAAGAAGAAGTTCAAGATCCGTCGCAATTTCTTTAAATCAATCCGAAATGGACGGGAAACATTCAACGAACTCATGAGTGTGGCCCTGCCGGCAACAGGCAGCAGGATGATCGGGTCGATTGCCTGGTTTTTTGAACCGATCGTGGTAGCGAACAGCCTTGCCCTCGCCGGAGTGGCAGCAGGGATGGCGACGAAACAGTATGGTTCCTTGACGGGATATGCCCTTCCCCTTCTGTTTCTTCCATCATTCGTTACCCTTTCACTATCCCAATCTCTTGTCCCGGCCATCAGTGAAGCCAACTCTCAAAAAAATTTCACCTTAATCGAACACCGGCTTCAACAGGCCCTCAGGTTCTGTTTGATCACAGGCGGGATATCCGTCGTCATCCTCTACGTGTATGCAAAGCCCCTCATGCAGGTCATGTACGGGAATGAAAACGGGGCAGGCTTCTTGATGATCATGGCGCCTTTCTTTTTATTTTATTACTATCAAGGGCCATTGCAGGCCGTGCTCCAGGCATTGAACCTGGCAAGGGCCGCCATGATCAACAGCCTGATCGGGGCCGTGGTGAAGACCGGCGTCATCTTTGTCCTCGCTTCACAGCCGGCTTTTGGCATCAACGGGGCGGCTCTCGGGATCGTCACCGGGTTCCTGCTCGTGACCCTGCTTCATTTCATGACCATCCTGAAATATATTCCGATGACGATCTATGCCCGGGATTATGTAAAGACGGTGTTAGTTCTGTTGGTTACCGGAGTATGGGGCCACTTTTCTTATCTTTACTTATTTGATGGTCAGTCCACCGTGTTCCGATTGCTATTCGGGGTCATTACTTGTACGGCTCTTTATACCGTGCTCTCCATCACCCTTAAGCTCATCGTGAAAAACGACCTTGCCAGGATCCCATTCATCCGTCGATTCATCACTCCATAGTCTCCCCAAATAAAAAAACTCCTTAACATTTTGTTGAGGAGTTTTTTTTATTGGAGTCACTTTCGCAATCGGTATTGCTTCATTTTTCAAAAGTAAGCAGAAAGTTGATTTCCACTTCAGGATTCTCGCTTTCCGCGGGGCTGGCGGTGAGCCTCCGGGGTCTCACCTGTCCAGCAATTCCCGCAGGAGTCGAGCATCCTTCCGCTCCAATCAACTTACGGAGCATGTATCCTTAAACAAAAGTTAAATAAAAACAGAATATTAGCAAGAACCTCACCGATATTTATTAAAGAACTTTTCAAATCTATAAAAAATATCAATTTTCGCTAAAAGCTTCCCTGTTGCAGAGATGAGAATTCAAATAACCTACAATTTATGACCCTTGAAATAGCAAAGAGTGGATTGTAGCGGAAGGCATTTGACTCCTGCGGGAAATAGCGAAAAGCGGAGGCGGCTTGCTCAGCCCCGACAAGCATAAGATGAATGGGCCGGG
>NZ_BCVQ01000056.1 GCF_001591825.1 Rossellomorea vietnamensis NBRC 101237 | reverse complement strand
CCCTGCGGGGTCTCAACTTTCCCGCAATTCCCGCAGGAGTCGAGCACCTTCCGCTACAATCAGCGTCAAAGTGAAGTTTAAAGACTTGTTTAGCAGTGCCCTTCAAGATAAACACTTTCAAGGTAAAATCATTTCTCTATATATACTTTTACATCCCATAAGGAAAATCCTTCCTTTTTATAAATTTATATAAAAACAGGCATCCGTGGGTAGCGGATGCCTGTTTTTAGTAAGCTAATGCATTCTTCTTTTCTTCTTTCATTAGGACGAAGCAGAGGAAGATGCCTAGGAGTGACAGGACTGCGAAGAAGAGGTATACCGTGTAGATGGAATAGGTTTCATAGATGAAACCTCCCACGAAGGTACTGAACCAATTCCCGAGGCCATTTCCGATGGCTGAATAGGCGGTGACGGCAGTAGCTGTAATATGTGCCGGCGTGATTTCTTTGATGTAGCGTAGCCCCGCAGGAATGAATAATCCGATGGCAAGCCCCTGCATCACCGCTGAGGAATAGACCAGCCATAGACTTGGTTCTGTGAAGTAAAATAGCCAGCGGATCATGGATGCAGCACCTGCCAGCGCCGCTACGGTCAAGAGACCGAACTTATCAATCCACCCTCCCGCGATTCTCATAAACGGTACTTCAGACAGGACGGCAATCAGAAATGCGAGGCCGATTCCGGCGTACGTACCACCTGAATCTTCTACGAATAATCCGAAATACACGTTATTGGCTAAATTCGGGCCGAACACCAGGAACGTGACGGCCAGGAAGATCAGAAATTTTTTCATCGTGAATAATTCCTTCATCCCGGCTTTTAGATCAAGCTTTGCTGCCGCTCTCTCTTTAGGAAAACGGAAGGATAGGAATCCGGAAAGGACCAGACAGATAAAGAAGGAGTAGAAAATGATCGTCGGTCCGATGAATCCCTCTGAAAGCCTCCCCATGACGAACACGGCAATCCCGAATCCCAATGAGCCGAACAGACGAATATTTCCGTAGTTATAACCGACTTTACTTGTATACTTCAAGCTGATGCTGTCGGACACGGGAATGATGGCACTTTGGAAGATTGCAACTAAAATCGCGACCACGAGCAATCCGTAATAAACATCCATGAATAAATAACCAAGAGCAAAGATCCCTGCAACTAAGGAGGTTAATCCTAACACGACGGTTGGCTTATTGGTTGTGTCACTGACCATCCCCCATATCGGCTGGAAGAAAATCATCATGATCGGGCCCACAGACATGATGGTTCCGATCTGATACCCATTTAACCCGACACTTTCACTTAAATATACACTGAGTAAAGGATATAAACTTCCAACCCCGAAGAAGGTCAATAGATAAAACCCTTGTAACGTAAAAATTTGATTTCGCACATTTCTTTCCACTACCGTATCCCCCAAGATGTTTTTTGTCTATCTTATAGTAGACCTTGACCGTTCAATTGTCTATGAAATTATGCCTTTTTATGGATAAACTCCCCCGTTTTATGATGCATGCCTTACTACGGTAACCTCCCTCCGCTTTCGTTTGATTCAGCTGCGGCAGTCATGCCCTACATTTATATTTCCAGGAAATTACCGTTTGACTTTTTCGATTAAACCCTTTAAAGTATGGAAGTATATTTTAAGTGAACTGAATAACATATCTTCTTATCCAGAGAGACGGAGGGACTGGCCCTGTGATGTCTCGGCAGCGGACTCATGATGAGTGCTGTGCCACATCCAGCAAGCGTAATGCTTGATAGATAAGAGGAGTGTTTCGTTTGAATGAAACCTCTTCTTATACTGGAAGAGGTTTTTTTATTTGATTTCACACGACAAAGGAGTGTTTGACATGAACCAAGAAAAAGGTAATTTACTGGCTTTATTGCCCTTGATCATATTTGTTTCACTGTTCCTTGGAGCGGGGATCCTTTCAGGAGATTTTTATGCATTCCCTGTTCTCGTATCCATCATCATTGCCTCCATTGTAGCCCTGGCGATGAATCGTAAAGAATCGTTAACCTCTAAGGTTGAACGGTTCGCAAAAGGTGCCGGGCACCCGGATATTATGATTATGGTCTTTATCTTCCTATTAGCCGGTGCGTTTTCCGGTGTAGCAGAAAAGATGGGTGCTGTTGATTCAACCGTCAATTTTGCCCTATCCGTGCTTCCTGGTAATCTGATCATTGTTGGATTATTCATCATCGCCGCTTTCATTTCCCTATCAATGGGGACATCCATGGGGACGATTGCAGCACTTGCCCCGATTGGAGTGGGCATCAGCTCAGGAACCGACATTTCTATGCCCCTTGCTATGGCCACCGTCATCGGGGGAGCGATGTTCGGGGATAATTTATCGTTCATCTCGGATACAACGATTGCAGCCGTACGCACACAGAAAACCGAAATGAAGGACAAGTTCAAAGTGAACTTCTTCATTGTATTACCCGCAGCCATCATCACGATGGTCATCCTTTTTGTCCTTACGATGGGAACGCCATCCTCCGTCGACGCAGGAAGCTTCGATTGGGTTAAAATCATCCCTTACCTCGGAGTCATCATTGGGGCCCTTGCAGGATTGAACGTATTTGTCGTTTTAATAGGCGGGATTGTGTTGGCAGGGGTTATCGGATTTACGGATGGAAGCTTTACCCCATCGAGTTATTTTGGTAGTGTAGCCGACGGGATGACGGGCATGGCAGAGATTGTGATCCTTTCCATCCTGATCGGCGGAGTCGTCGAACTCATTCGTCATAATGGTGGGATTCAGGCGATCCTTTATCATGCCACACGTAAGATTAAATCTCCTCAGGGAGCACAGCTTGCAACAGCAGGCTTGGTCAGTTCGACGAATCTTTGCACAGCCAATAACACAATTTCCATTATCATCGCAGGACCACTGGCCAAAACGCTTAGCGATCAGTATGGCGTAGATTCCCGTAAGTCAGCCAGTATCCTCGATATTTTCTCTTGTGCCGTTCAAGGGTTGATCCCATACGGTGCACAGGCACTGTTAGTGGCGGAAGTAGCCGGCATATCACCTGTCAGCATCATCCCTTATGCCTTCTACCCTGTCCTGATTGCCGTTTGCGGACTGATTGCGATTCAATTCGCCCTTCCGAAGTTCACACGGAGAACCGCTACTGATGGAGATCCGGTCCGTTCTTCTTAGTCCGTTGGAAAAGAGACAAATCCGTCTGGGTTTGTCTCTTTTTTGTGCCGGGTTTTTCAAACACCATTAAAAAAGCAGACCCCGATTTCCGGAATCTGCTCTTTTCTTATAACAAATCATTCACATGATACAGTTTACCACTTTCAATATCGGTTTTGGTTATGAGAGTCACCAGTGCATCCGCTACCGTGTCCGTGCTGCGCAGCATCCCCTCTTCTTTGTAGCGCTGGAACGACTCAACCTCGGCAAAGGCTTCTTTGGAGGACGAGCGGATTTCCCCCTGCATATCCGTATCCATCACTCCCGGACTGAAAGCGATGACCTGATGACGGCTATGTGTGTTGGAGAGCTCAAGGCTCACCGTTTCAGTCAGCATATTGACTCCCGCCTTAGTCGCGCAATACGTACTCCAGCCATAAACGGGGCGGCTTCCAGCTCCTGAACTGATGTTGACTATGATCATCTTCGATTCAGATCCTTTGGCTGCCTTGAGCAATTCATTGGTGGCGATCATTGGTGAGAGGAGATTGACGTGCACACTCGTTTCCATTGCTTCATTTTCCACTTCACCCGACGTATTGATCGGTGTCACCACGCCTGCATTTTGAACGACAAATATCGTCTCGGCTTCAGATCCAAATACTTTTGCCCCTACTTCGCGGAACACCGCTTCTGTTTGTCCCGATTGAGATAGATCACAGGGAAAGAATTCATACGACACTTCTTTTTCCTGTGCAAGCTTTTGTAAGCTGTCATTATCCGAACGGGATATATTGAGAATACCGATGCCTTTTTCAATAAAGAGCCTGGCGACGGACTCCCCTAACCCCCTTGTTGCTCCTGTCACGATTGCATAATCCATATCGAATCATCTCCTTCTTACCTACTGATTATAAAGGAGAGTTTCCTTTCCTCAAAAAATTAAGCATCAAGTTAACCGAATATTTACAAATCCCTTTTACGTACGTCCGTGAAAAAACACACCATCAAGGCATGCTCTCATCAATCAAATGATATTCCGGTATGAGGTCGGACAGTGGTACGATCGATGCTTTTTTCTCATAAAGGGGAAGAAATTCTTTTAACATGGTTGCAACCTTCATGCCTGTAACCCCCACATGTCCGATCGCGATGGTTGCATCATCACGATCCAATGCCTTTGAAAGAAGTCTCGCCTGCTTTCCGATGTGCTGAATGGTGTAGATGTCATCAAAGAATAATTCGTTTTCTAGGTATGGGACGCCCATTTCCTTTGCAAGCTTCGGAATGACACTCTTTCCTGTTGTTTTACTATCCAGATAAAATAAACCCCTATCCTTGCATATGCCGAGGACAATCCTCATGACCCGCTCATCAGCGGTGGCCTTCGAGCCCATATGATGATTGACTCCTACTGCATAAGGAACCTCTTCCAGGGCCTGCTCCACTCTCTTCCTGATTTCTTCATCGGATAGGGAGGTCGTGATGGCCCCCGGTCCGAGCCAGCTCGCTTTCCCTGAAACCGGTTCCATGGGTAGATGGACGATGACCTCATGTCCATTTTTATGGGCTCTTTCCGCATCTGCCTTGGTCGTTGGGAGAAAAGGCATGACCGCAATCGTCAACGTGACGGGAAGGCTCAGAATTTCCTCCGTCCCTTTCATGTCGTTTCCTAAATCATCGATCACAATCGCAAGTTCATTCTGATGTGCCGGAAGAGGAAGGATGTTTCTTGCTGAAGCGGACATCTGTATGGAAAAAGTCATAAGTAAACAGATAACAAGGGTTCTCATATGGCATCACTCCTTTTTCTTTAGGATGTCCATTTTAAGGAGGATATACGAATGGAGGTCCGTCCCTCAAAAATCAGCAAAAAAGAAAGCCGGGAAGCGTAATTACGCTTCCCGGCTTGGAAATGCTGAGGGACGGACCTATTGATCCCAGGCTTTGGTGGGACGGTCTTTAGGGTAGCCGTGGGTTTGGCGATATGTTTTTCTTTCTGTTGTGAAGTCCCACCAGTTCTTGCTGCTTTCAGGGTGATTGGCGTGGTGGACGACACATCTGAGTGAGTCTTCCACGCATGGGTCCATCCAAACACCGTACTTCTTCTCTAAGTCGATGATAAGATCTTCCCCCTTCTCTCCCTTGATTTCTTCAAAGGTATAAAATCCAAGATCCTCTACAACATTGTGGGCCATATTGGGTCCAATAGAAGGGATCTGTTGAAATATGGACATGCCGACTAAGTAACGGGCTCTTTCCATCGTGATGTTCAGTTTCTCACGGAGAAGTTCAGGAGAACATTCATTCAGATCCCCAAGTCGTATCTTTGCTTTACGGAGGGCTGACCTCTCCTGATCAGTCAATGGAAGTTTAGGGCTTTTTCTGCTCACCTTTCGTCTCCTCCTTATCCTTTAAAGGTTTGCTGGCGGACAAATTGGAAGTCTTCCACCGCGGGACGGTTCGTTTTCTTTTTAACAGTTTTGCGTTTCGTCTTGATTGGTTTATCGTTCACCAGCACCCCGACTTTCGTCTGCTGGATTTCCTTCACGCCCTGAACAATCAGTTGCATGGCGATGATCGCGATCATGAAGGCAACGAGTGGGGCAATGACAATCCAGTACTTGCCTGTCATAAGGGAATTCTTCGTGGAACTGATCAGGCCCGACCATTCAAATGTTCCTGATTTCGGAGGATCCGGGACCAGACCGCCTGTTATGATCGTCCCTCCCAGGAAAAGATGAAATAATCCGAGATGCACAAGGATAAGAAGCGTCTGGATGAATTGCTGTCCCCATATAATAAACAGCCTTGGAGCCAGGTGAGGGAAGAGATGCGTCCAAAGCAGGTGCTTGTTGCTTCCTCCAAGAAGCTTCGCAGACAGGACAAAATCCTGCTTCCCTATTAATTTCAGTTCATTCCCGATTAACACAGTGGTCAACGGCAGCACAAGGATCGTTAAGACAACGGCTTCGAACACCAATCTTTCAAAGATCGAGTGATCCCACCCCAACACAGGCAGCCCCCAAAGGACCGGTCTTAATAAGAGATAAGCGATAAGACTTAAAGGAAGAAAGTGAATCGAATCCACCATGCGGTCAAGCCAGTTCTTCCTGCTTTCTTTCAAGTGGAAATGATAGGCGATACCAAGATAGAATCCCCCTATCACCCGCAGTGAAGCGACTATCAAAGCAAACAACAGGGTATACTTCGCCCCCACAATAAGCTGATCGAGAATACTGTAACCGAAGAAATCCGATCCCAGAATCATGTCCCCAAATGGTTTATGAGGAGGGGCACTGATGATCCGTCCCTCGTCGTTTTTCATAAATTGAATTTGTTTGATGGGCTCTTCTTTCAACGTTGAATAAAGGAAGCTGACCGCGATCAAACCAAATATCACCGTGAACCCGGTGGCGAACTTGCCATTATGCATATGCTGCCACCACAGCCTGCGTATGGTCGATAGAAAGCCCCATATCTTCCATTCAGTCCATTTCGTTTTATCCCGTTTATATTTCGTGTGATCCTCACTGCTCTCATGATTGATCCACAGGTAAACACCTTGGTACACGATGAAAAAAGGGGTGTAGATCATAATCAATGAGATCGCAATCACCATCGGCCTGAAATCCTGTATGATATAATAGGTGATTCCTCTCATGTTAAAAATGGTTTCAATGATGAATAAACTCGATAGCATCCCCCAAATGATCAGCTTTCCATGATAGAAAAGACTTGGTGAGATATTTTTCAAAACATGTGAAAAGAGGATCCGCCCTTTCGACATCCCCTTACTCTGGGCAAATTCAATGTGAGGCTTCAATAACTCTTCTTCCATAATAAAAATGAGGATGCGGAAAAAAGAGATCATCGGGATGATTGACAGCGTAATCATCGGGGCAAGAAAGATCTTCTCCTCCCCGAACTCGGTAAAATTCATCAGCTCCACACCGAAATATTTAAATACATAGACAATCATCAACTGGAGCATGAATGCAAACATTAAATCAGGCACCGTTTCCAAGAGATTCAATACTTTCTTAAGAACCGATGTGATCGGTCGGGGTAAAAAGACGGTGAAAACGGTAAGAATAAAGGCAATACCAAGCCCTATGCCCAATGCTCCCCCAATAATCTGCAGTGAATACAGGTATGGTCCCCAGAGCATATCGAGGAAATTGACGGTAATTCCTTTATATGAATAACTCCAATTGGCCCCATCCATGAAAACAAAGATGAACTTGAAGAATTCCTCCAAGTAGCCAACAACATTATATAGCCCTCTTTCCTTGAACACTTCTGGAGCAATACTCACGGCCAGGATCCCAATTAGACCGAGAATATAATAAAAGATGAACCTGATTGGAAACTTGAGATATTTCATATATTGAATCCCCTTTTATTCTCTTTTCCCTCAGTTTAATAGAAATGTTAAAATTTTTCAATTTTATTTCAAGTCTGACAATTTGGTAACAAAAAGAGTGACCCCGCTATGTCAGAGTCACTCTCACCGTCTAAGCCAATAACCGGCTCGGCTTTCCTAAATAAAAGCCCTGTCCAATCGTTATCCCGATTTCCCTTGCCACCTGCATATCCTGTTTTGTTTCGATCCCCTCTAAGACAATCAACGTATCACTTCCGTAGAATTGGCTGAAAAAAGAGAGGAACCGCTGTTTCTTTTCATCCTGTGCCAGATTCATGGCGAAATAGCGGTCAAGCTTGATGATTTCCGGTTCATATTCAATTGATTTCTTGATGGAAGACGTCCCCTGCCCGAAATCATCAATCGCATACCACACACCATATTGCTTCAGTTCCTTCAAAGATTCTTTCAACAACGGATTCTGCCAAAGCTCTTCCGCACTGGACTCATTAATTTCAAGCACAAGACGCCCCTTCATGTCAGAATGGCGGTCCATAAGATCGGAAAAATAGGTGTGAAAGCTCGGGTGCAAGATCGTGGTGATATAAATATTGAGAAACAGTTTACAGTCCCCGATCCCGTTTTCCGAAAAACTTTCAAGTGCCTTTGAAATGGACAACGTATCCAGTTTGTACAAGATATTGGCCTTCATGGCCGATTGAAATACACTTTCGGGATTTTCATTATACTTATTTCGCAAAAGACCCTCGTAAGCATAGAGGGTTCGATGTTCACCCATATCATATAATGGCTGAAAATCATGGTAGATAAAGTCGTCTTGGAAAATAGTAAAGATGTTCATAGGACCCCTATACTCTCTCTTTAGTTTTGGTCTTACCCACAAAAAAACCACACAAAAACGCATTATCCGCGTTCGCATGTGGTCGGTTGCGCTACTGGCTCCCCTAAATGTAAGCGCCCATCTATCATTTAGGTTCAAAGCCCCCAGTCGAATGGTCAGCTTATAAATATATTCGTCTTATAAGAAAAATATACCACATAACTAGTACTTATGGGGTGTATTTTTCATAAATTATTTGAAAATTCATAAAGAAAGACTATCTTGAGACAAATGGATTGCCACTAACCCAGAACCTCCATGGATAATCCCTGGCTTCCCCCGTGTTATCAATCCCTATTCGTTTCCCGGCGGAAATGTTTTCAGGTTGATACCCCTCTGTAATCATGAGCGGTGGTTGTAAATAACTCCCCCCATAATCCTCCATGGTAATGCCTAAAGCCTTCGTCAATTTTCCCGGCCCATTGGTCCAATTCTTCTTCACATGACCGGGGCGCCTCGCTTCCATAAGCTCCTGTCCATGAAGAGGCTCTACGGCTCTGATGAGGATCGCTTCAGGCTTCTCCCTTTCTCCGCTCACTACGTTGACGAGGCAGTGAGTATGCATGACGTATGTATAAATGCGGCCAGCTTCATGGAACATCACTTCCGTCCGCTTTGTGCGCCTGTTTCCGTAACTGTGGGCGGCCCTGTCTATCGGCCCCATATAGGCTTCTGTTTCCACAATATAACCTGAAGCGATCCCTTCTTCGGTTTCTTTCACTAACACGCACCCCAACAGAGCTTTGGCAAGCTCCAGCGTCGGCTGCTCGTAAAAGCTTGGGGGCATAGGTGTTCCTTCCATGATTTCACTTCCTTATCTGCATTGTCTAATCTATTTGTACCCTACCCTTGCCTATTTAAATCAAGCATCCACGATCGTAGTATATTCCACGCCTCGATATTTCAATTCCGGCTACCCTACGCCTCTGGTCCCATTCAAAAATAATCCTATGGCTCATTGTCGTAGTCTCTCCACTGCATTAAAATAAATGTATCAATTGGAAAATCAAACCAAAGCGAGGGATTAAAATGAAAAATGCATTTGCCGTCATGATTGCACTGCTTGCATTGGGGACGCTCTATGTCATCCTAAATGACAATACATCACTGTTTGCAAAAGAAAGTCAGTCAGGAGAACGGATTGAAGTCACGAATAATATCAAACATATCGACCTGGACTTGGAAAACAGCGACACAGAAGTCATACCAACTGACAAGAATGAAGTACAGGTCGATATAGAGGGAAAAGGGACAATGACATTGGCGGGGAACGGAGATACGATTGACGTAGCGGTCAAGCATAAATGGTATCAATGGATTGGTTTCAACCGCAAATCAAACGTTACGGTCTATGTTCCGAAAGAATATAGTAACAGCATGGAAATCGATATTGGCGCCGGTAATTTCGTGATGGCTGGAGAATCTGATTCAAAGAAATGGAAGCTCGATGAACTGTCCATTGACATGGGATCTGGGAATATGCAGCTTAAAAACATCGAGACAAATGTGTTCGAACACGATGGCTCTTCAGGGGACCTGGTCGCAAGCGGTCTCACTACAAAGGATGGAAGAGTGGATATCAGTTCTGGGGATGTAGAATTATCAAACTTTGAAGGTCCCCTTGAAGGCGACTTATCCTCAGGGGAATTAACGGTTACCATGGACTCCTTAAAGGGAGACATGACATTCGATGTGAGCTCAGGGGGAGTGAAGCTTGATCTACCGGAGAAAGCAAGCTTTAAACTGAAGGGGCAGGCGAGGAGCGGGGATATTTCCTGCAATTTTCCTCTAAAAAATCAAAAGATAGAAGACGGGGATATTTCAGGGGTCTCAGGCTCCGGGAAATATGCCATTGATGTTTCAGTTTCCAGTGGAAATGTGGATATCTACTAAAGAAGAGTGCCGGGAACACCCCGGCACTCTTTTACATTATTTATGATGGAATGGACATTTCCCTTCAATTGGTTCCACATCGTCCCCAATAAAATACTGCTTCCACTCACGGTGTTCGGGATCCCCATAATGACTGATATTAGGATGCTTCGGTAAGCCGTCCCATTTTTCGACCCGCTCTCTTACTTTTTCCCTGGACATGATTCCCCCCTTGGACGTACCCTCCAAGCCTTCAAAAATCCTTCTTGGCTGAAATCCCAGTACTAAGCTATTCCCCAGATCCCTCGTCTTACGCTGCTTGTAGGCAGGGGCATTCCCAAACACGAAGAAAGGTTCCCCCGCAAAGGAAAAAGCCCACAAATGATGATCCGGATCCTCTGGATAATCTTCCGGCCAATCCTCCTTATCCTCACCATGGAGAAACTGCAGGATTCGCCAGAAATAATCCCTGTAATGAGGGACGGACCTCTCCTCCCTTTCAGGCTCCACGAATAAAAAGAAACCGTGACGGATCAGGCGTTTTCCTTCTGGTACATCAAACAAGTCGATGAACTCCTGAATCGTTTGGGGAAGATGCTCCCAATTGTCATGACTGATATAGGAATACCGGAGCTCCCCCTTTTTCTCTCCGGTCATCCCGAAGTAACAAGGGAAAGTGCGGTCAGTTACAACCTCATGAAAGTTCTTATATTCTTCTATAACCCATTGAGGGACAATCTCAGGGTTTGTCATATCTTCTTTTGTCAGTAGTAAACTGTTCGCTGTCAATTCTTCCACCTCTACTTTATGTCGATGGTATGCTCTTCCCGAATTGTGACAGGTTAAAACAATTACTGACAAAAAACACCTCATGGCCAAATAAAAAAAGGGAAAGCGAAATCCGCTTTACCCTTTCTTTACCTCTGCCCCTAATTCCACTCCAAGTGCCACGATCGATTGATTGATCCTCCACACGTAATAGAAATGGTGAATAAGGTCCACCTGGGACTTACGCCAGCTTGGAGCCTGAGTTTCAATTCTTTCCCGCTCCGGGCTTAAATCCCACATGACGGGGGCACTTCCCTGTTCTTTTAACAATTGCCGAAGCGTCTCGATGTTTTGAGAGATTTTTTCTTCCGTTTCTGAAAACGCACTGCTGAGCTCCTCTGAAACCGTTGCCGGCACCTTTCGATGGGAGGAAGCAAGCAGGTGCTTTGCGTAATAGTTAATGGCCGTCACCACTGTAATCCAGCGCCCGACTCCCGACCTCGTCAAAGATCCGGGTCTTTGCAAGAGGGATTGCGCCTCATCCTTGATCGCCTGAAGCTTCTGATCCAGATCAAACGCCTGATCTGTCAATGCTTTATCTTCCGGGACCGTAAAGGTGTTAATATAGGAAGATACATACCCCTCCAGATCCCCAAAGAAATCATCAAAGCTATCAGCGACTTTGTCCTTTGTTCTTTTTGGAAATACAAACGCTGAGACAAGCAGGGCAATAATAGCACCTGCAATCGTATCGATGACACGTGCCCCCATCAGCTGAATGCTGATTCCACCAAGGAGAAGGTCATACATAAAGGCTATGAGCATTGTAATGAATAGGCTCATCAATGTATAGGAAACCGGGAAAAGATAAAAGGCGAGGAACAGGACTGCAAAGAGGAGAACAACCTCCAGCTGTGAATTTCCGGATACAAGGTTTGCCGCTCCGAATCCGATGATGGCGCCGATCACCGTTCCAATCGATCGTTGGAAAGCCTTCATATACGTTCTGCCTACCGTTTCAGTACCAATTTGAACAATAAAGGTCGTAAGCAGGACCCAGTACGGCTGTGCAGGTGCGATCATAACCCCGACGATGATCGCAATCGTTCCCGCTACCAAGGCTTGTATCGCTTTACGAGTAGACGGTTTTAAACTCTTGTCCTCTTCAGACTCATCTTCCTTGTCTTCTTCCTCCGGTTCAGTATCGCCCTCTACAGTAGACCCCTTATACTCAGACACATTCAGTGATTCCTGAATCGTAATGGCCGCTTCCAGGACATGGTTCGCAATGGACTCGATCCGTCTCAGGAGATATACCCAGCCTTCAGGTTTCTCTTCTTGATTCAGAACCTCCGACAATATCAGACGCAGGGCCTGGATGGCTTTTTCCGCCTCTTCAAGTGAGCGGGGATCATAATCCTGGGCCAGTACCTCGGCATCACGGAGAGAACGGATAACCCATACGAGCAGGCGCCTGAGTTCCCTGACCTCCAAAGCTTCCAGGTCCTTCAGCTTTTTCAATGAATCCGTGAGAGTCTGAATGAGCATTTCAGTGTCAAAGACATATAAACGGAGTTGTGACGCTTCAATGCCGGGCCAAAGCTTCTTTAAATCATTCTCATTAATGTCACCCGCTACGCTTCTCGCATACTCATTCAGCCTTCTCACATTCTGATCCAATTGCTTTCTCCGCTTACTGCTCGTATTCGGATCCTCTATCATCTTCATTAAGATGGTAAACGTCAAGTTGGATTGAATATGAAACGAACGCATACTCCTTCTTAACATATGGACAGAATCCTTAAAAATGATGAAGTTATAAAGAAATGCGAACACGAGCCCAATGACGATCCCGAGGTAAAACCATTCAAGATGGGCCACATCCAGCTGTAAAATCGACGATATATAGATCGACATAAACCCTGCCATTCCCATGGAAAAATAGCGGATGGCAAATCGTGAGAAGTAAAAAGCGCTAAAAATGACGCCTACCAATAAAGCGTTCACCACAAGACTGTAGTGGGCAAAGGCCGAACCCAGTGTGATCCCGGTGGCAACTGAAACACCAACCAGCAAGGTCGTTATCTTCTTTTTCACCGTCGTATCATCCATGACCACAAAAATCCCAAGCATCCCCACCATACCTGACACAATGGCCGGGGTGATGGAAGGATGGTCGAAATGTTTCAATAAGAAAAGCATCGTAAATACAGCCGATATCAAGCTGATCGTAGCTTTACCCGCCTGCTGAAATCTTTTTCTTCCGGGATCGGACGCAAGGAGCCTCCCCAGCCATATATGTTGTCTATGTAAATGTTTCATATCTCATCAAACCCTTATCTACGCACCGTTTTTCATTCTCTTTTATCGTACCCTTTCCAATAAAAAAGTAACCTGTACTGCAAGAAGCAGCAGGTTACTCACATTCGCTGGTGCACGAAGAGAACGGAATCTATTTTTATGATTATAAGGGTTTTGGGCTGGTGGGTAAAGGAAAGTGCTCTCATCAACTCTCCTAGGCCAATACACATAGGCCACCCTTTCTATGCCAATTGTAGATTTCCAAAAATTGAGAAAATAGTATCAAGGGAAGATACTCCGCTTTACAGAATCCATTAAGTAACCGAAAAATCACATTAAGTGAGTGATGGGATTTTTCAACTTATAGGAGGGTTAATCATGAAGATAAGTCGTCTAACGAAACGAATATCAATGGGAGCCATTGCACTTGTATGTTCGATCGGAGTCGCTTTGCCGGCTTCCGCAATCGGACCGGATTCTATGAAACAAGAACCAAAAGGAGCTTATGTCCCATCCGGAACACCTGACCTGTCAACACTCAATTCCCCATTCTCAATGAAAAGCAGCATGAAAGGCAAAGGCAATAAGAAGAACCAGCAAGCTCTTGGTCCTGCTAACCCTTCTTATACCATCGATGTAGACTATAACTCTTCCACTCATAAAGTTGCAGGAACCTTGGAAGTGACGTTTAAAAATAATATTAAAAACAACTTAAGCGAACTGTATTTCAACCTTTGGGGAAATGCCGAGGTTTTTAAAGAGAACGGCGGCGGAATGAATGTTTCCGATGTAAAAGTAAACGGGAAAAACGCGGCTTTTGAAATAAATGAGACAGCACTACATATCAAGGATCTTTCTTTGAGCAAAAATAAGAAAGCGACCGTCAGCATGGATTTCGAGGTGAGCTTACCTGAACAACAGGATCGATTCGGATGGTACGGCGAGACAGTTTCCATGGGGAACTGGTTCCCGATCCTGGCCGTGTATGATGACGAAGGGTGGAACGTGGATCCTTACTATCCCTATGGCGAATCCTTCTACTCTTTATCAGGGAAATTTGACGTGACCGTTACAACCGACAAAAATCAGGTGATTGCGGCTACCGGAGAAGAAGTAGGCAAAGCAAAGATTACAGGCGATAAAGCCACCCACCGCTACAAAGCAAAGGATGTCCGTGATTTCGCCTTGGAAATGAATCCGAATTACCGGGTGATCTCTACCGAAGTCAACAATATTAAAGTCAATGTCTATTATTCTGAAGAACATTCCAAATATGCTGCCGCCCTCCTTGAATCAGGAGAAGACAGCATCAAGCTCTTCAGTGAAAAATTCGGCCAATACCCTTGGCCAGAACTGGATATCGTGACGATGGAAGGCTGGTTCGGCGGGATGGAGTATCCACAGCTCGTCATGATCAGCCTTGCAGGCGACCGTCCACTTGATTGGGCCAAGTCCGTCAACGCTCATGAAATCGGTCACCAATGGTTCTACGGCATCATCGGCAATAACGAATACGATGAGCCTTGGCTCGACGAATCGTTTGCCAGTTTTGCCGCCGCTTTATATGATGGGGAACTCGATTCACTTCAAGTCGAACCTACCGAAGAAACGTACTATCACCTCTCAAGCCAAATTTCCGATTTCACTGCAAGAGAAGATGAAGGGGGCATCGGTGCCTATTATTATATGATTTACAATTACGGATCCAGCACCATCAATGACTTAAGGGAATTGCTGGGTGACGAAGTGTTTTATTCCGCCATGCAAACCTATTTCAAGCAGCAGAAATTTGGTATTTCCACCACAAGGGATTTTATCGTTTCCATGGAAAAATCTACGGGCAGAGATTTAATGCCGTTCTTCAGGGATCATCGGGTGTTACTTTCAGATCAGGAATAAAAAGAAACCCGGTCATCCTCATGGACTGACCGGGTTTCTTCTATTTAATCCTTACTCGACCGTAACAGACTTAGCCAGGTTACGCGGCTTATCTACATCGCAATCGCGGTGCAGGGCAGCATAGTAAGAGATTAATTGTAATGGGATGACAGAGATAAGAGGTGTTAACAATGGGTTAACCTCCGGGATGACGAAGCGATCTTCTTCGTCTTCTAAGCCTTTCATGGAAATGATACAAGGGTTTGCTCCACGAGCGACTACCTCTTTCACATTTCCTCTGATGCCTAGGTTTACTTCTTCCTGTGTTGCAAGGGCAACGATCGGTGTTCCTTCTTCGATTAGGGCGATAGTACCGTGCTTAAGCTCTCCTCCGGCAAATCCTTCTGCCTGGATGTAAGAGATTTCTTTCAGCTTCAATGCACCTTCAAGGCCTACATAGAAGTCGAGTGAACGGCCGATGAAGAAACAGTTGCGAGTAGTTGACAGATATTCGCGGGCGATATCTTCAAACTCTTCTTTCGTATCGCAAAGTGCTTCCATCGCAGTAGCCACGATACCCAGTTCCTGAACGAGGTCAAAGTCCTGGTTGTTTCCGCATGCCTGCCCGGCAACGTGTGCAAGGATCGCAAGCACTGCAAGCTGAGCTGTGTACGCTTTCGTTGAAGCAACCGCAATCTCAGGTCCTGCATGAAGAAGCAATGTGTAATCCGCTTCACGTGACAGGGTAGAACCCGCTACGTTTGTGATCGTCAATGATTTATGTCCAAGCTCTTTGATCTGGACAAGTACGGCACGACTGTCTGCCGTTTCACCACTTTGTGAGATAAATACGAACAATGGTTTCTTAGAAAGTAAAGGCATGTTGTAGCTGAATTCGCTTGCTACATGAACTTCTACAGGGATCCCTGCACTCTTCTCGATAAATTGCTTTCCAACAAGGCCAGCGTGGTAGCTCGTTCCACATGCAATGATGTAGACACGATCCGCTTCTTTCATCGCTCCGACAATAGGCTCATCGATGTGAAGCTCGTTGTTCTCGTTTTGGTAAGCCTGGATGATTTTACGCAACACTAGAGGCTGCTCGTCGATTTCTTTCAGCATATAGTGAGGGTATGTTCCTTTTTCAATATCACTGGCATCGATTTCAGCCGTGTAAGGAGCACGTTCCATTACTTCACCGATCAGGTTTTGAATTTCGACCTTTTCCTTCGTTACGATGACCATTTCTTTATCCATCAGCTCAACATATTGATCCGTTACTTGAATCATCGCCATAGCATCACTTGCTACAACGTTGAAGTCTTCTCCAAGACCGACAAGAAGTGGACTTTTGTTTTTCGCTACATAGATGGTTTCGTCGTTCTCAGAATCTAAAAGGGCAATCGCATAAGAACCTTTAAGAAGCATCAGCGTTTGACGGAACGCTTCCTCAACCGTATTTCCTTCTTCCACGATCTTTTCGATCAGCTGTACGATGACTTCAGTATCCGTATCACTCTTGAACGTTACGTCTGTCAGGTATTCGCGCTTCAGTTGGGAGTAGTTTTCGATTACTCCGTTATGAACGATCGTGAATCGGCCTGAGTTACTTTGATGAGGGTGGGCATTCACCTGGCTTGGTACACCGTGGGTAGCCCAGCGTGTGTGTCCGATTCCAGTGTTGCTTGATACGTTCTCATCAACGATGCCGCGAAGGTCTGCAATACGACCTTTCTCCTTGAACACATGGATGCCTTCTTCGTTTTGAACGGCGATTCCTGCAGAATCATAACCGCGGTACTCAAGCTTCTCAAGACCTTTTAAAAGAATTTCCTTTGTATCTGAACTTCCAATATATCCAACAATACCACACATAATTTATATTTCCTCCCTGAACATGCAAGGGGGCAAGAATTCTTTTGGGGACAACTTGCCCCCTTATCTCTGTTTGTCATTAGTTTTTTAGGTCACTTTTTTCTTCCCTTTGTGCATTAAGTTGCCTTAACGTTTTAAGGACGAAACTTTCGGTTCGGTGACATATGCGAACCGGGAGGCATCCGCCGAATACTCGATAAACCTCCACCTCGTCAACTAAACGATCCTTTACGTATCCATCGCTTAGCCCTGGCGCTTTATAGGATTATTCCTTACAATCCACCTTTCCTTCTTGAATCACATTCCCATTTTATTTGAAAAACGAAAACAAAATCATCATACACCAGCAGGTTTCCCTTCGTCAATATAAATCTCATGACATCAAGAAGTTGTTA
Source organism: Rossellomorea vietnamensis NBRC 101237 (assembly GCF_001591825.1). Lineage (GTDB taxonomy): Bacteria > Bacillota > Bacilli > Bacillales > Bacillaceae_B > Rossellomorea > Rossellomorea vietnamensis. The sequence goes on along the minus strand of NZ_BCVQ01000056.1, from coordinate 6,900 downwards.
TCCCTTTGTCATGTTCCCGACACAGAATAGTGATAAACCCTTTCAAAAGGACTCTACTCATTAAATATGCACAAGAGGCTCATATTGACCCCTTGTGCATGAAAAATCAACTATTCGTTTAGACCCATTTCCTGGTCGACGACCTGTACGATTTCATTCACATATCGCTCACAAAGTTCTTCCGTAGGTGCTTCCGCCATTACACGCACCAAAGGCTCTGTTCCGGAAGGACGTACAAGAATACGGCCATTTCCGTTCATTTCTTCTTCCACCTTTTGAATGACGTTTTTCACCGTGTCGTTATCCGTGACATGGTGCTTATCCGTCACGCGTACATTCACAAGCTTCTGAGGGAACTTCTGCATCTCTCCGGCAAGTTCAGAAAGTGATTTACCCGTCACCTTCATGATGTTCACCAGCTGAATTCCCGTTAATAGTCCGTCCCCAGTCGTATTGTAATCCAGGAAGATGATATGACCTGACTGCTCTCCACCGAGTGTGTAGCCGTTTTTCTTCATCTCTTCCACCACATAGCGGTCCCCGACGGCTGTCTGGATGCTCTGGATGCCATTCTCTTCAAGTCCTTTATGGAACCCTAGATTACTCATTACAGTAGACACGACGGTAGACTGTTTTAACTGCCCTTGTGATTTCAAGTACTTACCGCAGATATACATGATTTGATCACCGTCGACAATCTGTCCGTGCTCATCAATGGCGATGATCCGATCTCCATCTCCATCAAAGGCAAGACCCAGATCCGCGCCTTTTTCTTTCACCATTTCAGCCAATGTTTCCGGGTGAGTGGACCCGACACCTTCATTGATGTTCAAACCATTCGGGGATGCTCCCATTGTGGAAATATCGGCATCCAGATCAGCAAACAGGTGAGTGGCAAGAGCGGATGTAGCACCGTGTGCACAATCTAACGCAATATGTAAACCATCGAAATCTTCGTCTACTGATTGTTTTAAATACTGCAGATACTTCTGACCGCCTTCGAAATAGTCACTTACCTGCCCAAGGTCCGCGCCTGTCGGACGAGGAAGCCCGTCAACGGTTTGGTCCAACAGATCTTCAATTTCACTTTCCTGGTCATCGGAAAGCTTGAAGCCATCCGGTCCGAAGAATTTAATTCCGTTATCTGCTACCGGGTTATGAGAAGCGGAAATCATGACACCCGCCTGAGCTCCGAGCGCCTTTGTCAGATAAGCGACACCAGGAGTTGAAATCACGCCTAAGCGCATCACTTCAGCACCTATTGAAAGAAGTCCCGCTACAAGAGCCCCTTCCAGCATATGTCCGGAAATCCGGGTATCCCGTCCAATTAATATTTTGGGACGTGTAGCATCCTTTGTCAGAACATATCCACCAAATCGGCCGAGCTTAAATGCTAATTCCGGTGTCAATTCGGTATTCGCTACACCTCTTACTCCATCCGTTCCAAAATACTTACCCATTGTCATTCTCTCCTTTTTACAGCTCTATGCTGATGTGTTCTTTTCTTTAATTTCTACTTTTACCTTTTCTTGCGAAAGGGTCCATTCAACATTCTCCGGCCCTTCCGCTTCTATTTCTACCTCATGTTCCCCGGGTTCGAGCCCTGTAAGATCGAGAGCAAGAGAGAAATCTTCTTTCTTCACACTACTCACTTCTTCGTTCTCACCTTTCAGTGACACGTCCACTACTCCGTTTTCAGGTTCCATGATGGTGTACTCATATTCGTCAGCCAATCCTTCAGGTTTGATTTCGATCCCGGATAAGCTTTTCTCTTCGGTTGTGTTCACATTAACTGTGACTTTCACTTCTTCAGGAGCCACTTTATTCAATCCATCCTGTAGGGCGAGTGGCACAGTAATAGTCGAATCCTTCGTGATCTTGGAAAGATCGACTTCTGCCAGGAGTTCTTCGACTGTGTCGAGTACATCCTGCCTTCCAAAGACCGTTGCTTCTTTAGGTTCCACTGAAATCGACTCAAGGGTGGTACCCTTCGGAAGACTTCCTTTTTGTTTAATGGTGACTGGTACGGCCTTACTCGGATTCACGACCGACACGGTCACATCCACAACTTCAGGATCCACTTGGACATCCAGTTTGTTATATTCCCGGTCGAGCACCTGTACCCTGGCTTCCCTAGTCACATTTTCATTGATTTCTTCGTCTACATCGAGTGTGGCAATGACGTAGGCAATCCGCTCTACCTCATCCTTCGAGCCTGTCACCTTCACGGATTTCGGATCGACGGCAAGACCTTCTGCCTCATATCCATTGGATAGTATACTCTCATTGAATTTAGGTTCAATGGTGAATTCTTCCGTGACCTTTTCCTGTACGGAAATATTGGCGAATTGAGGATCAAACTTCACTTTTAATTTATCAGAAATATTTTGAATCTGGATTTCGACTTTATGTTCACCAATTCCGATATTATTTAGATCCACATATACTTGAAAGTCCTTCAACGTTTTAGTTTGCTGTACAACGGCCTTTGGGCCTTCCACGGTCACGTTCACGGTATCCGGCAAGCCTGACACTTCCAGGTTCTCACTATCGTAGAACACTTCAAGCGGGACATCCTGGATCGTTTCAATCGCATTCTGGGACGTACCGTTACTATTGTTGGCCGTCTTCTGAATATCGTCAAAGTTCACGGATAGATAAAGAATGAAAGCTAGCATGAGTCCGACGATACGCATGAACCAACGGCTTTCCATGAATTTATCCATTTTCTTTCTTCCCCCTAAAGCTCCATTTTGTCGAGGAAGCATTCGTTTTATCGCCAATGAGCTCTAACGTAAGAATTTCCCTGAAGCGCTCCAGAGAGAGATCGCGATGCAACTCCCCATTTTTCGTAATGGAGATAGCTCCCGTTTCTTCTGACACAACGATGGTGATACTATCCGTCACTTCACTGACACCAAGTGCAGCTCTGTGCCTTGTTCCCAGTTCCTTTGAGATGAAAGGACTTTCTGATAACGGTAGATAGCATGCAGCTGCTGCGATTTGATTCTTCTGTACAATCACCGCTCCATCATGAAGTGGTGTATTCGGGATGAAGATATTAATGAGCAGCTGGGACGAAATTTTCGCATCAAGGGGTATACCTGTTTCAATATAATCACTCATCCCCGTCTCCCTCTCAAGAGTAAGGAGTGCCCCGATCCGCCGCTTTGCCATATAGCTTACGGCTTTTGTCATGGATTCAATCATCTGTTCCTGCTCTTCTTCCTCCTGAAGCCCGGTCCTAGAGAACAAACGGCCACGACCAAGCTGTTCAAGGGCCCGGCGGAGTTCAGGCTGGAAGATGATGATGATCGCAAGGAACCCCCATGTGAGGGCTTGTTCCATCATCCATCCCAGTGTATCGAGACCAAAGATACTACTCAGGCCCCTTACAATGATGATGACAAAAATACCTTTTAATAATTGTACTGCTTTCGTTCCTTTTATCAGCATGATCAGTTTATAGATTACAAACCATACAACGAGTATATCTACAATATCAGAGACATAATCCAGCGCGGAGTAATCCGAAAAAATATCGATAAACGGCATATTACATCCTCCAATAGCTTAATCGAAAGCGTAAGCCGCCATGTGTGGCTTCTCCATTTTCGTAACGTTCCTATTATAGCACATTTTATCACTGTCAAATGAAAGACACCCACGGCTTCATGATTCTTTCTATTCTCTTCATGAACTCACGTTTTTGCATAAAAAAACTGACACGAACATCATAAGTGTCAGCCCTTTAGGGACGGACCTGACATTCCATCCCCTCTATTTTATCCTACTTTTCTTCAAGTTGCGAATTTCCCCAATCCAACGTGTCTTTAGCCCCTTTTTTGATCTGGTACCAAAGCCACTCAAACGCCTCATCGATTTCATGGATTTCTCCTGTCACACTGCCTGCAGAAGCCAAATATTGATTACCGTTGATGACGGTCACGTTCCCTGTGACCTTTCCTTCTATTTTCACATCACCATTCCGGACGGTCAGGTCACCATTGACGACTTCCCCCTCAGGTACGACAACCGTATGATCCTGAACGACTAATTTAGTATTTTTCGTAAATGAGAAGTCTTCATCATTCCACGAGGTAAGGAAACTTCCTGTCATAAAGAACAGGAACAGGGCCGCAGCCGTCAATAGCGGGTGGTGACGGAACCATCTCTGTACCCCTATCTTCTTCTTCTCTTTCGGTAATCCCGCCATGACTTTATCTGTAAAGTCTGCAGAAGCACTGATATGAGATGTGCTTTGTACAAACGCAATCGCTTTTTTCAATTCATGGAAATGGTGCTGACACTCACTGCATTCCTGCAAATGATGTTTCAGCGTTTCTTCTTTTTCCCTATTTAAGTCTCCATCTAAATAATCGTGCATATAGTCGATGATTTCTTCAGGACAAGGCTTCATGTTCACTCACCCTCTCTACAGTGATCGTAATTGTTTTCTCAGAGCTTCCCGCCCTCTATGTACTCTCGTTTTAACCGTTCCTAACGGTAAATCCAGTATTTCGCTGATTTCCTGAAGCGGGAGCTCTTCAATGTATTTTAAAACGATGACCGATCGATATTTCTCCGGCAACTTGGAAATTTCTTTCTGTATGGTCTCCTGCAACTCCATATTCTCCACTTCATCTTCCGGGAGCTGAACATCAGCAGCCACCTGAGAGTACATGGTCAATCCTTCTGTTCCTGCCACCTCTGCATCCAGGAAGTAATCCGGCTTTTTCTTACGGATCCGGTCGATGCAAAGATTTGTAGCAATCCTGAACAGCCAGGTCGAAAACTTTCTCTTTTGATTAAAAGTCTCGATATTTACATATGCCCTAATAAATGCCTCTTGGGCGATATCCTCTGCTTCATGACGATTCCCAAGCATGCGGAAGCAAATTTGGAACACTTTATCTTTGTAAAGCTCGACCAATTCTGCAAAGGCATTTTGATCACCTTTCAATACTTGTTTTATCCGTTTATTCACTAACGCTTCCATTTCACAACCTCCGCTCTATGCGGCTATATTTATATACGTAGTACCCTATCAAAAGGTTTCAATTTTTTTATATTATTATCCTAACAAATTTTTAGGGAAATGTGTTTACATTTATTAGAAAAGGGGTATAAAGGAACTAATATTTCTATTGCGGGAGGATCTCGAAATGAGGAGAAGAATGAATGATTTATTATTTCAAATTGAAGACTGCCGTCGCCAAATGGTCGAACTAGCATTAAAGTCTTCCTTTGCCGATGAGCAAGTAGTTGATTTGAGTACTCGTCTTGACGATCTGTTAAATCAATATCAAGTGGTTAAGCACCATTAAAGAGAAATAGATGAAGGCTGGAATCCTGAGAGGGTTCCAGCCTTTTTTGATATTTATTATAGTAACTTCTCTCCAAAAAGAGATCCCATCAGTGCAACGGCAACCGTAGCCGTCTTATTCTTCTCATCCAGGATGGGATTTACTTCCACGAATTCAGCAGACGTAATCAATCCAGACTCCTCAAGCATCTCCATCGCCAAATGACTCTCGCGGTAGCTGATCCCTCCAAGGACAGGCGTCCCAACTCCAGGGGCATCACTTGGATCCAGGCCGTCTAAATCAAGTGATAGATGAACCCCATCCGTTCTTCCCTTCAAGTAATCAATGGATTCTTCCATTACCCTTGTCATTCCCAGGCGGTCGATTTCATGCATCGTATACACTTTGATGCCTTTTTCCTTAATTAACTCTCTTTCTCCTTCATCTAAAGAACGTGCACCGATGATGACGATGTTCTCAGGCTTGATCTTTGGTGAACTTTGCCCGATACCCGTTAAATCCTCGTGACCGATCCCGAGACTCACTGCCAGGGGCATCCCGTGTATATTTCCGGACGGAGACGTATCTCCCGTATTCAAGTCACCGTGGGCATCATACCAGATCACCCCTAAGTTCTCATAATGAGGAGAAACCCCTGCCAATGTTCCAATCGCAATACTGTGATCTCCACCAAAGATCAATGGGAAATCCCCGCTGCCGATGACATCATTCACCTTACCGGCAAGCGTTTCGCTTGCTTCAGCAACCGCTTTCAAATTTCGTAAATTTGTATCAGGATTATTATGTACACGCTCAGCTTGACCGATCTCAATATCCCCCAGGTCCTTGATGTCATATCCGAGATTCTCAAGTCGCTCAACGATACCGGCATAACGAATCGCACTCGGTCCCATATCCACACCTCTGCGCATTTGACCTAAATCCATCGGTACACCAATAATTGAAATATTTCTTTTCATCAAAAATTCCCCCTATTCAAAATTTACGTTCTATACCTATTGTATCCCTAGTAGGACCGGTGACTCAACTGGACAAGATTGTGTATATATATGCGTGGGCAGAGGGGTTCGGGGGGATGGAGTGTAAGTTTATGTATTCAGCCATTAAACGTATTATGTAAGCACACAAAAAAACCTCAAATCTCTTAAAAGATTTGAGGTCAATCATGTCGTATGTATGTTGATTTTTTTGCTTCATAAGCGGATGGATATTTTTGCATCTGCAAAATATCTTTGGTGGAGCCTAGCGGGATCGAACCGCTGACCTCCTGCGTGCAAAGCAGGCGCTCTCCCAGCTGAGCTAAGGCCCCATATAGAGAAATTCTCACACCAAGAGATGTGAGAAAATGTGTGATGAGCCATGAAGGATTCGAACCTTCGACCCTCTGATTAAAAGTCAGATGCTCTACCAACTGAGCTAATGGCTCGTAATGGCTGGGCTAGCTGGATTCGAACCAACGCATGTCGCAGTCAAAGTGCGATGCCTTACCGCTTGGCTATAGCCCAATAATTACGTGAATGGCATAAAAAAGGGACATTTATAGGATGTCCATTTTACACTGAAATATACAAAA
>NZ_BCVQ01000055.1 GCF_001591825.1 Rossellomorea vietnamensis NBRC 101237 | reverse complement strand
ACCGCCAGCCCCGCGGAAAGCGAGCACCTGAAGCGGAAATCAACCAGCACTCTCTACATCTTCCAAATAAAAAGTTTCAAGAATTTCAAACCATGAACAAAAACCTTAAAGGAATTAAGTTTTTATAGTGGTCAAACTTGTCCGATTATACTATAATAAAAAATTGTGATAAAAATATTTAAAATAGGTTTAGACTAAACTCTTAAGGAATAAACTAATTATTGTGATATGTCAAGTCTCGTCTGAATTAAAATTCGACAATTTTAATCAAATCTCTGGGAAAGTTCTAAAAAGAGAGAAGGATAATACGGAGTGATGTAGAATAGTTAGTATTAGCGAACATAACCTTACCGTATATGTAGACGCGGATGCTTGCCCGGTAAAACAGGAAATCATTAAAATAACAAGAGGGTATGGCTTTAAAATCATTTTTGTTGCTTCCCATGCCCACAGGAAGAACACACCTGATGAAGGTGAATGGGTGTATGTGGATAGTTCGAAAGAAGCGGCAGACTTATACATCATGAATCATGTAAAGGCAGGAGATGTTTTGGTCACACAGGACATAGGGCTTGCAAGTTTGGTATTGCCGAAAAAAGTTTATGCCATCTCTCCCAGGGGAAAAGCCTACAGGGAAGAGAGTATTGTCACGGCACTCGATTATCGGTATGTCGCTGCCAAAGAACGCAGGAGAGGCAACTATGGAAAAGGTCCCAAGCCTTTTACAAATGAAGACAGAGAAACATTTTGTACGTCCTTCGATAAAATCTTGTCGGAAATTGCAGGAGAATCGCAATAAGTACAGAATGGATTAAGAGGGTAAATAAAAACAGGTGATAGAGTATGTCTGAAAGAATCCCTGAAGATAAGTTAAATAAAATTTTATCGTCAACCGATATCGTCGATGTGGTCAGTGATTATGTACAACTGAAAAAGCAGGGCAGAAATTACTTTGGTTTATGTCCGTTCCATGGAGAAAATACTCCATCTTTTTCTGTTTCTCCCGACAAACAAATTTTTCATTGCTTTGGATGTGGTGCAGGAGGAAACGCATTTACGTTTCTCATGGATGTAGACGGCCTCAGCTTTCTTGAGGCGGCTCAGAAGCTCGGAGCAAGAGTGGGCGAAGAAATTTCCATCCAAACACCATCATCGGATCAACCGCTTCCTCCTCAAGAGGACGAGAAGCAAATGTTGGAAGCTCACAGCTTATTAAGTAAATTTTACCATCATCTCCTTCTAAATACAAAGGAAGGTCAGGAAGCACTGGAATATCTGCTTGCAAGGGGCTTTACAACGGAAAGCATCACGAAATTTCAGATTGGATGGTCACTCCCAAGTTGGGATTTTACGGTCAAGTTCCTGGAGAAGAGGGGTTACTCCCTTGACCTGATGGAAGCCGCGGGGTTACTCGTCAGAAGGGAAAAGGACGATTCCTTCCTTGATCGCTTCAGGGGAAGAATCATGTTCCCCATTGTGGATACAAAAGGAAATACCGTCGCATTTTCAGGCAGGACGATCAATGCGGAGGATCAGCCGAAATACTTAAACAGCCCTGAAACGAAGATCTTTAATAAAAGCAGCATCCTTTATCATTATCATGATGCACGATCCATGATAAGAAGAAAGCAGCAGGCGATATTATTTGAAGGATTCGCAGATGTTATTTCAGCGAGCGAAGCCGGTGTTGAAAACGGGGTAGCCACCATGGGTACTTCGTTGACGGAACAGCAAATAGGCCTGTTAAAGCGATTAACGGATTCCATCATCATTTGTTACGATGGTGATTCTGCCGGAGTGGAAGCCGCATTCAGGGCCGGAAAGCTTCTTCATAAGCATGGGTTGGACATACGCGTAGCCGTGATGCCCGAACAATTAGACCCTGATGACTACATTGCCAAATATGGTTCAGAACGATTCCAACAGGATGTAATAGGGGCAAGTTTGACGTTCATGGCGTTTAAGCTTCGGTATTATAAACTGAATAAAAACTTAAATGATGAAGGAGATCGCCTTAAGTATATAGAAGACATACTAAAGGAAATTACTCAATTAAGTAAAGCGGTTGAAAAGGATTATTATGTAAGATACTTGGCTGATGAGTTTGAACTATCGTTAGAGGCTCTTCAACAACAGCTATCTGAATTGCAAGGGCCGGAAAACCGCGTTCCTAAACCGCCTAAACAGGTCGGTATGCAAGGGAATTTCAAACAATCCACCCAGTCCAGGCTATTGCCTGCATATCAAACCGCTGAGCGAAGGTTGATTGCTTACATGCTGAAGGATCCGAATACTGCTTATAAGATTCAGGAGTGGCTTGCAGGCACGAACCTCAATATTGATGAGCATCAAGCTATTATTACTTATTTATTGGGTTATTACGAAGAAGGTCTGCCTCCAAGTGCCAGTTCGTTTATCGGGTACCTTCCCGATGAAAGGCTCAGAAGGATCGTGACGGAAATTGAAATGATGTCCATAAGCGAAGAAAGTACGGATCAGGAATTGACAGATTACGTAAACCAGGTGTTAAAACATCAAAAGATGTTGAGAATAAAAGAAAAAGAAGTGGAAAGAAAAGAAGCGGAAAGACTAAAGGATTATAGGCAGGAAGCACAAATAGCAATGGAAATCTTACAGCTGCGTAAGTCTCTATAAAGTTTTGTAAGGAAGTTGGAAGGAGGGGAACAAATGGCTGAAAAGTCAGCGCGTTCCAAACAAATAGCGTCAGAATTAACAGTTGATCAGGTGAAAGAATTTTTAGTTAACCAAGGTAAGAAAAGAGGAGTCCTCACATACGAAGATATTGCAGATAAATTATCCGGCTTCGAATTGGATTCCGATCAAATGGATGAATTCTATGAACACTTAGGTGAGCAGGGTGTAGAAATCGTTAATGAAAGTGACGAAGATGATGATCCAGGTGCCACAGAGTTAGAGAAGGAAGAGGAAGAAGAATTTAATCTGAATGATTTAAGCGTTCCTCCCGGGGTTAAGATAAATGATCCTGTACGTATGTACCTGAAAGAAATTGGGAGAGTCGATTTACTTTCTGCAGAGGAAGAGATCAATCTTGCCAAGCGAATTGAAGATGGTGATGAGGAAGCCAAGCGACGTCTGGCAGAAGCGAACCTGAGACTCGTTGTCAGTATCGCAAAACGCTATGTAGGCCGCGGGATGCTATTCTTGGATCTGATCCAGGAAGGTAACATGGGTCTGATTAAAGCAGTAGAAAAGTTTGATTACCGGAAAGGGTACAAATTCAGTACGTATGCGACTTGGTGGATTCGACAAGCCATCACCCGTGCCATCGCGGACCAGGCAAGAACGATACGTATCCCGGTTCATATGGTTGAGACCATTAATAAGTTGATTCGCGTACAAAGACAATTACTTCAAGATTTGGGTCGTGAACCTGCACCGGAAGAAATTGCTGAAGAAATGGATCTGACTCCTGAAAAGGTTCGTGAAATTCTTAAGATCGCTCAAGAACCTGTATCCCTTGAAACACCAATTGGTGAAGAAGACGATTCTCACCTTGGGGACTTCATCGAGGATGCAGAAGCTCAATCTCCTTCGGAACATGCAGCTTACGAATTGTTGAAAGAACAACTTGAAGATGTCCTGGATACTCTTACAGACCGGGAAGAAAATGTTCTACGGTTACGTTTTGGTCTGGATGACGGCAGAACACGTACACTGGAAGAAGTGGGTAAAGTGTTTGGTGTTACCCGGGAACGTATTCGTCAAATCGAAGCGAAAGCCCTTCGGAAACTTCGCCATCCAAGCAGAAGCAAACGATTGAAAGACTTTTTGGAATAGAACCGCCCTTTACTGCCTCTATCGCGCATAGAGGTGGTTTTTTTTGTCCAAATTAAAGGGTTTACCCTGATCGTTGCCGAATAGAGTTAAAGGATGCAACGATAAAAGGTGTGACAAAGTGACCAGAATAAAGAATTCAAAAAAAGAAACCATCATCCATGAAATCCTACTTTGGAAGCGAACGAAGATGCTGCCTGAACAATATTGTGATTATCTTCTTGCATTGTATACGGAAGGTGCAGGAATCGATGACAGAGAATCAGCGGGATCTCAGAAAAATCACTTCCTGAAAGATTTCCTGATATCCATTTCCTCGATCGTAATTTCATTATTTGTCATTTATTTTACTGAATTGTCAATCGTTTTGCAAACAGCGATTTTGGCAAGTTTTGTCGGATTATTAATGGGTGTAGGAATTTATTATACTAAGAAACAATTCTCGCAGTTACTTCTCTTTGCGTCAGCTGCATGCATTCTCCTTCTTTCATCCATGGAGCTGACGGAAAGGATCTTTGAAGGGAACTCTTTTCCACTGTACGTAACCTTATTCCTGAACTGTTTTATATGGATTGGTGCAGGGGTGAAATGGAAGGTGAATTATTTCACGCTGGCGGGATCGGTGGGAGCGGTCCTTGTAGGAATTTATATATTACTATAACTTCTGAAAATTTAAAAGTTTTTTAAAGTTGAGAAAATTCACGATTCCCTTTTATAATAGGAATGAGAGCGTATTCATAGAGTCGGATGACTATGCTTGAAAGCGCTTTATATACTGTATAAGTCTGTGGCTTTCAGTCATCAAAGTTAGACAAGGGGGATAAAGATGAATTTCGACTTAACACAAGAGCAAGCAATGATTAAGAAAACGATCAGGGAATTCGCTGAAGAAGAAGTGGCACCTGGTGCGTTGGATCGTGACCGCACTAAGGAATTTCCTAAAGAAATTTTCAAGAAACTTTCTGACCTGGGAATGATGGGGCTTCCCTTTCCTGAGGAATATGGTGGTGCAGGAGCGGATACAGTAAGCTTTGCCATCGTTACAGAAGAGCTCAGCCGTGCATGTGCCTCTACAGGGATCACGTACTCTGCCCATATTTCACTGGGAGGTGCCCCGATCAATTTATTTGGTACACATGAACAGAAACAGGAATACTTAACGCCGATTTGTACAGGGGAATCATTTGGAGCTTTCGGCCTGACTGAACCCAATGCCGGTTCAGATGCGGGGGGGACCCAGACCACTGCTGAAGATAAAGGGGATAAATGGATTATCAATGGGAATAAGTGTTATATCACCAATGCAAGTTATGCGAATCATCTCGCGTTAACGGCGATCACAGGCAGGAACAACGGGAATAAAGAGATCAGTGCCATCATCGTACCCACAAAAGCCAAAGGATTTACGGTCATTGATAATTATGAAAAAATGGGTCTTCATTCCTCCAATACAACTGAGCTGGTCCTTGAGGACGTGGAAGTCCCTAAGGAAAACCTGTTAGGGAAGCAGGGGGAAGGATTCAAGCAGTTCCTTGTCACCCTTGACGGGGGCAGGATCGGAATCGGGGCAATGGCTGTCGGTGTGGCACAGGCTGCTTTTGACAAGGCTCTTCAATATTCGAAAGAGAGAAAGCAGTTCGGTAAAACGTTATCTCAATTTCAGGTTACCCAATTTAAGCTGGCTGACATGGCAATGAAAATCGAGCTCGCAAGGAACATGGTTCATAAAGCAGCATGGTTGAAGGATCAGGGAAGGCCATTTTCCAAAGAGGCGTCAATGTGTAAGCTGTACGCGTCGGAGATCAGTATGGAAGTGGCCGACGAAGCCATTCAAATCCATGGCGGATACGGTTACATGAAAGAATACCATGTTGAGCGCTACTTGCGTGACGCGAAACTCCTTGAAATCGGAGAAGGGACATCAGAGGTACAGAGAATGGTGATTTCAAGGTTGATCGGCTGCCAATAAGGGGTAGGATCATCTAGAAGGATAAATGAGCTCTATCGGTCCAATGGAGGCAGATAGAGCTCATCTGTTTTCTTACTTAAGGGGGATGTGAGAAGAAACGAAAGATGAAAAACAGGAAAAAAGAAGGAAATGTGTCTAATTTGTGAGAAAGATGGAAAAGTTAATTGATAGTACTTTTACTTTGTCGGTTTTTACAGTAAAATATAAAGTGTTGAAAAGAGCACTATTTTTTGGATGTTGTACATAAAGGAGGTTAAAATCATGAATCGTAATCCAATCATTCCATTCGTATTGATCATGGCCCTTGGAATTGGTCTTGTTTTCTTCTTGTCGATTGAAGGCCTTAACAATGCCGATGAAAAAGCGAAGGACGAAAAGCATGGTGAGACTGCTGGCAAAGAAGGCGAAGAAGCTTCAAGCGGGGAGTTCGATCCGGAAGCTAAGTACAAGGAGTCTTGTGTATCTTGTCATGGTGGGAACTATGAAGGTGGCGCGGGTCCTGCTCTTAAAGGGACGAAGCTATCAAAAGACGAGATCAAAGATAGAATTAAAAATGGTGGAGGCATCATGCCGGCCGGTCTTGTAGCAGATGAAAATCTTGATGCAATGGCAGACTGGATCAAATCACTAAAATAATGAATGGTTGAAAAAGGTTCTTTGTCTTTGGGCAAAGGGCTTTTTTTATATGGAAAAGTTGGTTAGAATGAGTATCAGATAAGCAGGACCAATAATAATGAGTAAAGGTGAACGAATGAATATTCAACAATTATCAAAACGACTTGAAACCGTTGTTTCATACATACCAGAACAATCAAAAATTGCCGATATCGGTTCAGATCATGCATACCTCCCTTGCTATGCAGTCAATAAAGGCATCGCTTCTTCTGCGATTGCCGGTGAGGTGGTAAAGGGGCCATATCTTTCTGCGAAAAAACAAGTGGAAGATGCAGGACTTACACGGGAAGTTGAAGTCAGGTTAGGCAATGGCCTGGAAGTCATATCACCCGGAGAAGTCAATTGTATTACGATTGCGGGGATGGGTGGTGCATTGATCGCATCGATTTTGGAGGAAGGCAAGGACAAGCTGACCGACGGACCGAGATTGATCCTCCAGCCCAATGTGAGTGCGAAATCGATCAGGACGTGGCTGATGGAAAATGAATGGGATCTCATCGGTGAGGAAATCCTTGAAGAAGATGATAAGCTATATGAAATTTTAATAGCAGAAAAAGGGGATCCAAACTCCCACTATTCCAAGGAACTCGAAAAAGAACTGCTGCTCGGACCGTTCTTGATGAAGGATCGAAATGATGCCTTCATGAAAAAATGGAATCAGGAACTCAGGCAATGGAAAAATATTGTGAATAACATGGAAAAGGCAGAGAAGACCGAAGCGTTGGAAGCACGTAAAAATGAGCTTCTGCACAAAATCAAAATGGTTGAGGAGGTCCTTATCTCATGAAAACAGTAAACGGCCATGAAATCATTCAGCTTTTTGAAGAATTCTCCCCGAAATATCTGGCTGAAAGCGGAGATCCCATCGGACTTCAAATCGGTAAGTTGAATGAAAAGGTCGAAAATGTCATGATCACACTGGACGTGCTGGAAAATGTCGTGGATGAAGCGATCAAGAATAATGTCAAATTGATCATTGCCCATCATCCGCCACTATTTCGTCCACTGAAATCCTTGCAAACAGATTCCTATCAGGGAAGAATGATTGAAAAGCTGATCAAACATGATATTAGCGTATATGCTGCCCATACCAATCTGGATGTGGCGGTAGGCGGTGTGAATGATCTACTCGCCAGTAAGCTTCAGTTACAGGAGCCTTCTGTACTTGTCCCTACCTATCAGGAAGAACTTCGCAAATTGGCGGTTTATGTGCCAAAAGAACATGCAGGGGAACTGAGGGAAGCTTTAGGGAAAGTCGGCGCCGGACATATCGGGAATTATTCCCATTGCAGCTTCTCCTCTGAAGGACAGGGAAGATTTCTGCCCGGGGAGGGAACCCATCCTCATATAGGAAAGCAAGGTGCACTTGAAGAGGTTTCAGAAGAAAAGGTGGAGACGGTTTATCCTGTTTCACTGGAGAAAAAAGTATTGAAAGCGATGTTCACCCACCATCCATACGAAGAGATTGCCTATGATATCTACTCCCTGGAAAACGGTTCTAAAGCCCTTGGGCTGGGCAGGATCGGCTATTTGGCAGAGGAGATGAGCCTGAAGGACTTTGCCCTATTCGTGAAGAAAACTTTAGGCATGGATGGCATCCGGTTGATAGGGGACGGGGACGCGAAGGTGAAGAAAGTGGCAGTACTCGGCGGAGATGGAAATAAGTTCATCGGAAAAGCCAAGAGACAGGGTGCCGATGTGTTCGTTTCCGGTGATATCTATTATCACACGGCTCATGACGCCATGATGATGGGGCTCAATATTGTGGATGCAGGTCATCACATTGAAAAGGTGATGAAAGAGGGAGTAGCCGCTCATTTAGCCAAAAGATGCTCGGAAAAAGGGTTTATTGTCAATATATTCGCTTCGAAAGCAGAAACGAACCCATTTACGTATATGTAAAAAAGAAAGGCCCCTTGCGATGGCAAGGGGCCTTTCGGCATTCTTATTTCGTTCCCATTTTCGCTTTCCGGACTTTAGGGAGTATCTTATTTAATGGAACATTGCGCTCTCTTGTCCATGTGGACTCGTCATTTGGATCAAATGCTTCCAGGAATTTAATGACTTCCTTCACAATTGGTGTGGGAGTGGACGCACCGGCAGTGACAGCGACGACACCCGCATCTTTGATCCATTCGATATCGAGCTCGCTGATGTCTGAGATGCGGTGGGCAGGCGTACCTGCGATATCCATCGACACTTGCGCAAGGCGATTGGAGTTATTGCTCTTCGGATCGCCGACGACGATAAGGACATCGGCATCCCCTGCCTGCTCTGCCACTGCTTCCTGCCGTACTTGGGTAGCCAGGCAGATTTCTTTGTGCAGCTCGACATGAGGATACATTTCCTTCACTTTATCCATTGTATCGAGTACATCCCATTGACTCATGGTCGTTTGGTTCGTCACAATGATCTTATCGTTGTCTATGGATAGCTGTTCAACGTCGTCGGCTGTTTCGACGAGGTGAACGATTTCGGGTGCGACACCGACTGCGCCTTCAGGCTCGGGGTGCCCCTTTTTCCCGATATAAATCACATCATAGCCCTCGGCTTCTTTGGCCCGGATCAAGTCATGTGTCTTTGTGACGTCAGGACAGGTAGCATCCAGTGTGACTAACCCTTTTTGCTTGGCGATTTCTTTCACCTCAGGAGAGACTCCGTGGGCGGTGAAGATCACCGTTCCTTCATTCACCTGTTCAATGATTTCTTTTCTATTGCTGCCATCGAGGGTGATGATCCCGTCTTCTTCAAACGCATCCGTTACATGTTTGTTATGGACGATCATCCCCAGAATATAAATTGGACGAGGAAGCGATTTGTCTAATGCGGCGTTTCTTGCAATGACCATTGCATCTACCACACCATAACAATAGCCTCTCGGAGTAATCTTAATAATATCCATCTATAAATATCCTCCTACATGAGAGAGTCTTTTGTCTTCATTATAAAGGAGAATGGTCCGTCTGACAAAGAGAACGAAGTAAAAGGCCATTTTCACATGAAAAAGTGATTCGTGTTTTTTACTAATATACAAAAAAATAATCCCTGTCAGGTGATGGAATACCTTTAGGGATGCGACATTTATATATAGAGTTTTGGTTTTGGATGTGATTTTGCCGGTGCCTTATCATCCCAATCTTCTTCATCATTGATTTTTACAGAAGGTTTCTTTTTCTTTTTTTTCTTTACGGGGATATCTGCTTCAGGAATTTCTTCACTTTCCACATTTTGAACCTCTGTCGATGGTTCATCAGGCGTATCAGCAGACATATCCTTAAACCCTCGGTACAGCTTCCACAGAGAAGGGATATTTTTGACCATCGGACCGTATTGTTGAAACATCGGACCCAATTGTTGGGCAGTCTGCAACATTTGTTGAGTGTTAGACAGAAAGGAATTGACATTGCCGGGATTCAAGAGGGTTTGCATGATTCCCCCAGCTGCCTGAGGTGATCGCTCGAATCCGGTTTCACCGCCAGAAGACCTCGTAAATTGTTCCAGAAGTCCGCCACCGCCTGCATTGCGGTTTTCCCCTTTTTTCAAGAACTTCGACAGTAACCCTTTGCCTTGCCCTCTGCCTCTTCCGCTTCCGCTTCCTCTTTGATTCATTCCCATATTAAAGCCTTGATTAGGATTTTGCCTTCCAAATTGAAAAGGCGTTTGCTGTGTCTGTCCCAACCCAAAAGGATTCCTGCCAGACTGCTGCAACCCGAACCCGTTGCCTTGCCTTTGTCCCAATCCGAAAGTATTCATCCCGGGTTGCTGTAACCCGAATCCGTTCCCCTGGCGCTGTCTCATTCCGAAAGGATTTCTCATATCCTGACCCTGATTTCTCATTCTTCTAGGCGGCATAATGACAGCCTCCTTTCATTTCAATAAATTCGTTGTCACTATAGAGTATGCAACAGGTTAAAAAAGGGTATTGTGACAATATCATCTGAAATAATATCAAGTTGACCTAGATGTTTTGCTGAAAATTGATTATAATGGTTAGATGTTCTTTAAATATCACGCTTCTAAACGTTAAAATAAAATCACTGACAACTGAAAAGTGATCCGTACATTTTATATAAATCTGTGGGTGATGATGTGAACGGCATAGACATCTATCCCGATGACAGCGTAAATAAAAGGATATGACGATAAAAGGAGATGTACTCAATGAAAAAGAATTTATTTCTGCAATTTGGATTTCAGTCTTTCATCAATGAAGCTGTAGAAGAACTGGGTTTCTATGAACCAACTGAAATTCAGAAAAAAATGATCCCTCTGATCTTAAAGGGACAAAGTGCGATCGGCCAGTCTCAGACGGGAACGGGGAAAACCCACTCGTATCTATTACCGATCATCGAAAAGGTGGATGCAGCTTCTGAGCAGGTACAAGCTGTCATCACTGCACCTACCCGTGAGTTGGCACAACAGATTTATCAGGAAGTACTTAAGATAACGAAGGATACAGAAATCGTTTCCCGTTGCTATATCGGGGGAACGGACAAACAGAGGACGATCGAAAAGTTAAAGCATCAGCCTCATATCGTTGTCGGTACGCCGGGACGGATCAATGACCTGGTGAAGGACCAGGCACTATTTGTCCATACAGCGAAGCTTCTTGTAATCGATGAAGCTGATTTGATGCTTGATATGGGATTCATTGAAGATGTGGATCAAATCGCTGCGAAGATGCCTGAAAAACTACAAATGTTGGTGTTTTCTGCCACGATCCCAGAGAAACTGAAGCCGTTCCTGAAGAAGTATATGGAAAATCCACAGTATGCCCATGTGGAACCGGAACAGCTGTCGGCAAAAAATATTGAACACGTGATCGTCCCTTTGAAAAGCCGTGATAAAACCAATATGCTTTACAATATTTTAGTGGAGATCAATCCTTATCTAGGGATTGTGTTCACCAACACGAAGCAAAAGGCGGATGAAGTAGCCGATGCCCTGATTGCCAAAGGACTGAAGGTCGGCCGTATTCACGGTGATCTTTCTCCACGTGAGCGTAAGAAAATGATGAAACAAATCAGAAACCTTGATTATCAATATATTGTGGCGACAGACCTTGCTGCAAGAGGGATCGATATCGAAGGGGTCAGTCATATCATCAACTATGAACTGCCTCAAGATCTGGATTTCTATGTTCATCGTTCAGGCCGTACAGCACGTGCCGGGAATAGCGGTATTGCCTTCACCATTTATACGCCTTCAGACGAAGATGCATTGAATCGCTTGGAGAAGCTTGGAATCAGCTTTTCACATCGGGATATTAAAAAAGGCGAATGGTCCGAGCTGCCTCCTCTGAACAAACGTAAGAACCGTCAAAAATCGAACGTCGATGAAATCGATGAAAAGGCGAAATCATTAGTCCGTAAACCGAAGTCGGTTAAACCGGGCTATAAGAAGAAAATGAAATACAAAATGGATCAAATCAAGAAGCGGGAAAGAAGAATAAAAAACAGAAACAAATAAGTGTTTGAACGTGATTCATTTGTACACATTCGATACAATAAAGAGAGATTTTCTTAGGAGTTGAGAAGAATGGTTAAGATTGGATCCCATGTTTCCATGAGTGGAAAGAATATGTTACTCGCTTCAAGTGAAGAAGCCGTTTCATATGGTGCGAATACCTTCATGATTTATACAGGTGCACCACAGAACACGAGAAGGAAAAAAATCGAAGACCTGAATATCGAAGCGGGTCTTGCTCATATGAAAGAAAATGGAATAGAGGACATCGTCGTGCATGCCCCTTATATCATTAACATAGGAAATACGACCAACCCATCTACATTCGAGTTGGGTGTCAATTTCCTTCGATCTGAAATGGAACGCACTGAAGCCCTCGGTGCAGGGCAAATCGTGCTTCATCCCGGTGCTCATGTAGGGGCAGGGGCAGATAAAGGAATCGAGAAGATCATCGAAGGTCTGAATGAAGTATTGACCAAGGATCATAAAGTTCAGATCGCCTTGGAAACAATGGCTGGAAAAGGTTCCGAATGCGGCAGGTCATTTGAGGAATTAGCTCAGATCATCAATGGAGTAAAGTTGAATGATCGATTATCTGTCTGCTTTGACACCTGTCATACCCATGATGCAGGATATAATATTGTAGAAGATTTCGATGGTGTATTGGAGGAATTCGATAAAATCGTTGGAATCGATCGCTTGAAGGTGCTTCATATAAATGATAGCAAGAATGAACGGGGAGCCGCTAAGGACCGTCATGAAAACCTGGGCTTCGGTCATATTGGATTCAAGGCACTGAATTATATCGTGCATCATCCGCAGCTGGAGGCAGTTCCAAAGATTCTGGAAACTCCGTATGTAGGGGAAGATAAGAAAAATAAAAAACCTCCTTACAAATTCGAAATTGACATGTTGCGTAATCAAACCTTTGATGAAGATGTTTTAACGAAAATAGTAAATCAGTAAGAGTGGAGGAGGTCATCTCTCAAGATTTGAGGAAGCCTCCTTTTTCTATACTATCTGATGAGCTGCAAAAAAAGCTGGTTGATTTCCTTTGCTTTTGTTGGTCCAATGACCCTGGCAAGATCTTTCACTAGTCTGCTTCTTTTCGTATCATCAAAAATGTTGATGTTTTTTCCTTTCACCTTGGCAACAATGCTTGTAGCCTGATCGGGGGTCAGTGAAATATTATATTGTTTGGCATACTTTAGCAGTTCATCATTTGTAATATGGTTGATTTTGTGATTGATCACATTTTGTAATAGCTTCATGTTTATCACTCCTCAACAGATACATATGTAGTATCCATCAAGAAAGTGACAATTTTATTAGAAAATAAACTGAAAGGAAAGGAATTGGCGATGACTCAAAGAGTACATAAGAAAGAAAGTCCCCTTCATTTCATTTACCGTCTATTCTTTATTACTATCGGAGCAGGGTTGGCAGCCGTTTCGATCGAACTGTTCCTTGTACCGAATAATATTATTGATGGGGGGATCATTGGTGTCTCACTGATCCTGAATTATTTGGTTTCTGATTCTATCCCTTTCCTTAATTTTTCAACCCTGTTGGTCTTACTCAACCTTCCTTTTATGTATTCGGGGTACAAACAAATAGGAAAGACGTTTGTCGTATCTTCTTTGTTTGCCATCGTCGCGTTGGCGATCATTGAAAGCCTCCTTCACCATATGGATCCATTTGTAACAGAAGAAATCCTTGCAACCGTCTTCGGCGGATTGATTCTTGGGGTGGGTGTAGGACTGGTCATCCGTCATGGAGGTTCGTTGGATGGAACTGAAATCTTAGGGATCCTTTTGACTAAGAAATTGCCATTCTCCGTCGGTGAGTTTGTGATGTTTATGAATATTTTCATCTTCGGATGGGCGGCATTTGTCTTTGGAATCGAAGAAGCCATGTATTCTGTCATGACCTATTATATCGCCTTCAAGACGATTGACACGGTCATTCAGGGAATGGATGAAACGAAAGCGGTCATCATCGTTTCGGATTATTATCTAGAAGTATCGGATGCCATCTTACAACGGCTTGGAAGAGGTACAACCATGTTGAAGGGGCGTGGCGGCTATACGGATAATGATAAAGAAGTCATTTACGTCGTGGTCACGAGACTTGAAGTGACGAAATTGAAATCCATCGTTTCGGATGTTGATCCAAATGCTTTCATCACGATCATGAGCACGCAAGAAACAAAAGGGGCACGTTTCAAATCTGCCATCCATTGATGTATTAATATCATCCCTTTATGGAATGAAAGGACCGCCCAAACAAGATGGCGGTCCTTTTTTTGATGACGAACGGAATCATTTACAATTGATGATACATCCTGTATACTACCCTATGTACTTTTAAATCGGAATGATTCTTATAAAGAGAGATGATAAAGATGGATATGACAAATCCAGTGATAAAAATAGAAGATGTGAATTTCCGCTATGAGCGTGAAAGAGTGCTCGAAGATATTAATTTGAGCATACCAAGAGGTGCTTTTCTCGGAATCGTTGGTCCGAACGGTTCGGGGAAATCCACATTACTTAAGCTTGTCCTAGGTCTGCTTCGGGTGAAACAGGGGAATATTGAGCTGTTCGGGATCCCGCAGCATAAATTTAAACAATGGGACCGCATCGGCTTTGTATCCCAGAAGGCCAACAGCTTCAACACAGGATTTCCGGCTACTGTTTATGAAGTGGTGGCCAGCGGACTGGCGAAAAAGGCAGGTTTGTTCAAGCGGGTTTCAGCAGCATATAAGCAAGACGTGATTCAAGCAATTGAATCAGTCGGCATGGGAGAGTTCGCCAAACGGAATATCGGGGAATTATCAGGCGGTCAGCAACAAAGGGTCTTCATCGCAAGGGCCCTCGTGAGTCAGCCTGATGTATTGATCCTTGATGAACCGACAGTTGGAGTCGACAGCCGTAACGTTCAAAACTTCTACGATATGTTAGAAAGGTTGAACAAGGATTTAGGTATCACGCTTGTGCTGGTCACCCATGACATCGGATCGATTTCAAATAAGGTCACACATGTTGCCTGCTTAAATAAACATTTACATTTCCATGGCAAAACAGAAGAGTTTGAAAAGCTCAAAGAAAATCAGCTTTCCTCTTTTTATGGTCATGATGTACATTTTTTGAATCATGAACATGAACATCATCATTCATGATCGATCGGAGGGAAGAAAATGCTTCAAGCTATTTTTCAATATGAATTTTTACAAAATGCATTTCTGACAGGAATCCTTATCGGGATCATCGCTCCGTTACTGGGTGCCTTCATCGTGGTAAGGAGATTGTCCCTGATTGCCGACGCACTGAGCCACGTGACGCTCTCAGGCATTGCGGCAAG
The DNA here is from genome assembly GCF_001591825.1 of Rossellomorea vietnamensis NBRC 101237. Classification (GTDB taxonomy): domain Bacteria; phylum Bacillota; class Bacilli; order Bacillales; family Bacillaceae_B; genus Rossellomorea; species Rossellomorea vietnamensis. The sequence goes on along the minus strand of NZ_BCVQ01000055.1, from coordinate 9,784 downwards.
TCTGTACTTAAGCAAAACCGTGCCTGGGTTTTCAGGGTTGAATCCCCTTTACTTTGGAATGGCTTTCTCCGTGATGGGTTCCTTATTCATAGAACGATTAAGAATGGTATATAAGCATTACCAGGAGCTTGCAATCCCGATCATCCTGTCCGGTGGAATCGGGATCGGGGTCATATTCATTTCACTTGCAGACGGTTTCAACACGGATTTATTCAGTTATTTATTTGGGAGTGTCAGCGCGGTCAGCAGGGGGGACCTGTATCTGATTGGAGGGATCAGTATCCTTGTCATCGGTGTGATTTTCTTATTGTATAAGGAATTATTCCTTTTATCCTTTGATGAGGATCATGCAAAGGCATCTGGGATTCCTGCGAAAGCGATCCACTTTATCTTTATGATCATGGTCGCCCTTGTGATTGCCGCCTCCATGCGCATTGTGGGAATCCTTCTGGTATCATCTCTCATGACACTTCCGGTTGCAGCAAGTATAAGGGTTGCGAACGGCTTTAAACAGACGATCGGATATTCCCTTTTATTCGGGGAAATTTCCGTCATCGTCGGACTAGTCAGCGCCTTCTATTTGAATCTTGCTCCGGGTGGAACGATTGTCATGACGGCCATCTTGATTCTCCTCTTGACGATCCTCATCAAGAAATTGAGGTCGTCTGGTCATTCTTCAAAAGGTGAGGTGTAGGAAATGAATGTAACGGAAGCCATGGATCTATTAAAAGCAAAAGGATATAAGCATACAGGGAAACGGCAGCAATTACTTGAATTGTTTTCAAGCTCGAATAAATATTTAACCGCGAGGGACGTCTTGGAGTATATGAAAGCCGATTATCCCGGCCTGAGCTTCGATACCATTTATCGTAATTTAAGCCTTTTCGTAGAGCTGGGCATACTGGAAGAAACGGAGTTATCCAGTGAAAGGCATTTCCGGATTACGTGTGAAAGTCATCATCACCATCATCACTTCATCTGTATGGATTGTGGGAAAACGAAAGAAATCCATACCTGTCCCATGGAAGTGTTGAAAGAAAATTTAGCTGAAACCGGCTATGATATATCAGGGCATAAATTTGAAATTTACGGTAAATGTCCACAATGTCAATAGGGATCCTTCGGGGTCTCTTTTTTCTTCGGAACATCTTTACGTGTTTAACCTTGTGTAAAGGAGGGGAAAAATAGGTATATAGAAGGAATATAGAGGAGATGTAGCCATGGAATCGGTCCCTTTCACACACTGCCCCACCAGTAAAAAAAATTGCGTCAGTACGATAGACCTTACGTCTTACCACAGAATCGCACCACTTCCCGTAAGCGGGGAAGTGGCAGATACGAAAGCAAGGATACACCAGACGCTGAATCAATTCGATCATGTAGAAATCAAGGAAGAAGGGACGCATTATGTGCATGCCGTCTTCACATCCAAGTGGATGAAATTCAAGGATGACCTGGAGCTTTTTGTTGATGAAAGTACCCATCTTTTGCATTTCAAGTCGGCTTCACGCTTAGGGTATTATGATTTCAAAGTGAATCGGAAGCGCGTGGAACGATTTAAATCCATATTTAATAACGCATAGAAAAAAGCCTCAAACGAGGCTTTTTTCTATGGTCAACGTTGTTGCTGCAGCCAGTTCTGTACCCAGGAATCCGCTTCCTTCCAGTCATTCACGCGAATGACCCCATCAGGGATCGGTTTTTGATTATAAGGCGTGTTGAATAACACAACAGGGATGGATAATTCTTCGGAGATGGCCACTGCATTATCGTGTTTATCCTCGAAGAAAATGTCGACTGCGTGTTTTTTAGCAGTGGATATTTTATCGTGAGATCCGATTAATTCGATATGATGATACATAAGGTCCTGTGCATCGAACCATTTCTTCGTAATATCGATGAGGTCGGTTCGTCTTGCACTGATAAAATAAAGTTCGTGCTTCTCTTTCCATTGATCCAGGATCGTTTTTGCGCCGGGAGCAAGGGGAGACTCTTTGTAGATGAGCGGTTCTGCTTCTTTAAACCATTTTCCAAAGGTTTGAGGTGATATGTCCAAAACCTTTGTCAATTCGTATTGGGTGATGTCCTGTAAGGTTAAATTTAATTGAAAGTGATCATTTATGTGAGGCAGTAAAGATTCAGGTGAAGTAACTGTCCCATCAATATCGATTCCAAAACGTTTCATTCTTTATCATACTCCCCTTTATAAAAACTCCTTCAAGTTTATCACATTCCCCGTATTGAAATAACCTCGAAAAACAATTATTCATGAGAACGGCCTAAGCGCGATCGCACAGATAACAAAAATGACAAAGATTAGCATAGTAAAATGGCTGAACTGACACACAATAAGAAGGCTCCCAAACACAGAAAGTGAGGGATTGCTGTATGAGTGATGAACGACGCGAATTAAACAGCGTTGATCGAAATCTTCAAGATATCGACGTGTATTACGACAATCCGGAAACAGATGTGAGTAGAGATGATTACCGTGAAGAAACAGCAGCAGAAATTGCTGCTCCAATGAATGTGAGCCGCGACTTTGAAGATGATGCCGCCGAAGATGCGACAACATCAGGGCGTGTGTTAGGATACTCTGCACTTGCACTATCCATTCTATCCTTATTTATTCTCCCGGTCATCATGGGGGCAGCGGGGATTGTCCTTGGGTTTGTGGCAAGGCGCAGGGGGGCAGAGATGCTCGGTGCCTGGGCAATCGGAATTGGGGCCGTATCGATAATCGTAGGATTATTTGTACTGCCGTTCTTTTAAGCTAAATCGTTTTTCTTGAAATTGGGAGCGTTTCAGGAAACCAAAAAAAGAGGGCTGATCATGGATCAGCCCTCTTTCATGCACAGGGTCAGACTTGCTCCTGCTCTTTCTTTTCAGCTTCCTGCTTTGCAAAGTACTCTTCAGCAATCTTGTCAATTTCTTTCTTTAATTCTTCCACCATGGTCTCTTCAGGTACTTTACGGACCGTTTTCCCCTTACGGAATAGGAGTCCTTCCCCTCGGGCACCGGCAATCCCGATATCAGCCTCTCTGGCTTCACCAGGTCCATTCACTGCACATCCCAGCACAGCAACCTTGATCGGTGCTTTAATCGTGGAAATGTATTCTTCCACCTCATTGGCGATTGAAATCAAGTCTATTTCAATACGACCGCAAGTCGGACACGAAATCAATGTAGCTGCATTTGCAGAGAGTCCAAATGATTTCAATAATTCCCTTGCCACTTTCACTTCTTCGACGGGATCCGCACTCAAGGAAATCCGGACTGTGTTACCGATCCCAAGACTTAGGATGGCTCCAAGACCAGCGGCACTTTTAACGGTACCTGCAAATAGAGTGCCTGATTCTGTGATCCCAAGGTGAAGCGGGTAGTCGAAGGCTTTTGCAGCTTTCGTGTAAGCCTCGATGGCTAAGTTCACATCAGAAGCCTTCATGGATACGATGATGTCATGGAAATCGAGGTCTTCAAGGATTTTAATATGGTGAAGGGCACTTTCCACCATTCCATCAGCTGTCGGGTATCCGTATTTCTCAAGGATTTTTCTTTCCAGGCTCCCGGCGTTCACTCCGATTCGAATCGGGATGCCTTTTTCTTTTGCTGCCTTGACTACAGCCTCCACCTTTTCGCGGCGGCCGATATTCCCTGGATTGATCCGGATTTTATCTGCTCCGCCTTCAATGGCTTTCAGGGCTAATTTATAGTCAAAATGTATATCGACAACAAGTGGGATATTGATTTGCTTCTTAATATCAGCAATGGCGTCGGCTGCACGCTCATCCGGGCAAGCGACACGTACGACCTGGCATCCTGCTTCTTCCAGACGGTGAATTTCTTTAACCGTTGCTTCAACATCATGGGTTTTGGTCGTGGTCATACTTTGGATGACCACTTCGTTATTACCGCCGATCGTTAAATTACCTACTTTGACAGGACGTGTTTTTGTACGATGTATAATTTCACTCAAGTGTAATTCGCTCCTTTAGAAAGGTTCTCAAAGTTTCATTATAAGTAATACGAAGCTATTGTAACAGTGTTTTGTGTAAAATGACAAGAAATAGGTGTTTAAGACATGTTCAAGCTATTGATAATTGGGTATTTTATAGGTTTTCCCTATTTGGATCTTGTCAGGTGGGACATCATTCAATTCTTCAAAGTCGGTGATCACCCGGTCGATCGAAACGGGAATGGCTCCATCAAGAAGATCTTCCACAAGGCTCAATACCGTATCGCCCGGCTTCACTTCCATTTCCACATATGGAAGGGAGGAGGGACCTTCACCCCTTTGAACAGGTTCCTGTGGGAGTTTCCCTTGATTTCCATTCACCAGGGGCTCGGAGGAGGCGACGGTCGCTTCTTTATACAGCAGACGTAACGTCCCCTTATTTAAGTCATAATAAACACTGTATAGAAGAATGATAATACCAAAGAAAATTGCCATTCTTTTCATCTATATTTCCTCCCGATTAGTGTGATGTCTGAATGGAACAATGAAGGAGTTGTATGATATGAGAGAGAAGCTTCTCCCATTTGTGATCGGTTTACTGCCCATACTGATGGTACTGGGGAATTCAATGCTGATTCCCATTCTTCCTGACATTGAAGAAGACTTGCATTTAGGGAGCAGATGGTCGGGATTCATTTTAAGTTCATTTACAATCCCTGCAGCTTTGGTGATACCCTTTACAGGGATATTGTCTGATCGCTATGGGCGTAAACGGTTGATCAGCATTTCGTTATGGATCATGATTCTCGGGAGTATATTGTGTATCTTCAACGGAGGGCTCATTAGCCTCTTTATGCTCGGAAGAGGACTGCAAGGTGTCGGTGCAGCAGGAACGATGCCTCTCGCAATGGCATTGATCGGTGATCTTTATCAAGGGGAGGAGCGCTCAAGGATGCTTGGTTCATTGGAGGTATTCAATGGTATCGGCAAAGTGGCAGCTCCACTTATTGGTGCCACCCTCGCCCAACTCGTTCTTTGGGATCAGTCTTTTTGGGTATTCCCCGTGATTTCTTTCTTGATCTTAGTCGGTCTGCGACAAACAGTCGAATCAACTAAAGGTGTTCGGAAATTGGATGTGAAGGAATTCTCTGCCGTTTTTTTATCAAAGGGCAGGCTGCTGATCCCTCTCTATGTCATCGGGGGAACCGGTTTATTTTTATTATTCGGCATTCTCTTCTATCTTTCCTACCATATTGAAAATACTTTTCATATTGATGGGTTTTTTAAAGGATTTTCGTTCATTTTTCCCCTTGGGGCGATGACGATCTGTTCGTATTGGTGCGGGAAAAGACTGAAGACTGATGAGGAATTGGGTTGGACCTATTTGAAATGCGGACTAATCACCATGAGCCTCCCATTAGGATTACTGATCTTTTTTTCTTCATTGGGATCTTTGATGTTTTTTCTCACCATAAGCTTTGGGGGATTGGGATTGATGCTTCCTGTCATCAATACCTTCATAACGGGAAGCGTATCTGAACAAGAAAGGGGAATGGTTGTCAGCCTTTATGGTGCTGTAAGATTCGGCGGGGTGGCTTTGGGTCCTGTCGCCTTTGGGGTATGGAAGCAGGATCCAACACAAATGTATATTATCACATTTGGATTCACATTGATGAATATCCTCCTGTTTGCCCTATTGGCTATACGGACAAAAGGAGGGGCTCGTACTGAAATCCAAAAGACCTTTGGAAAAAGTCCCCGTTAAGTGGAAACGGGGACTTTATTTATTGGCGTTTTTTTCTTTGGGGTATTTCTTTCACTACTAAATACAGGATGACGGTGATGACAAACCAGTCCAATATTGGAGCAGCGGGAATCCTGGTTTGTAATAATTCCATTAGGGTAAAAAATACGGTAGAAACCGTAGCCGAATAGGCGGTGATGCGAAAGCTTTGGCGGTATGGTACATTTCGTTTCAGGACATTAGCAAATGTAACACCGATGATGGCGAAAATGGTTATTTTCAAGAATGTCATTCCGGAGGTGAACACGTAAAGAATGCTTAATGCCACAGGAATCAAAATCCATTTCAGGTCCTTGAGAGAATTCAGGATGTCGAGTAATCCATCTTCTGTTACAGTGCTATCACCAAACAATGTATAAGACGAGGATTGGACATGTCCCTGGCTGATGACCACAAAGTCATTCTTGAGGAAGGCGACCGTGTCTTCATTCCTGTCAAGGTTTCCTTCCTTCATTTGACCCGTATCATCCAAGATGATGGTCATTCCTTCTTTCTCGAGGGTCACGGGCCCGGAATGATCAGAAGTCAAGGTGCCGTTCTCAATCGAAAATGCTGGCAATTCTTTATCCAGAGAATCCTTTAATGTATCCAGGGCATTGGTTGCGAACGATACAAATTGTACGGCCACAGGAATGATGGATATAAGAGCAAGTAAAAAAATGAAACGGATCGTCTTGCCAATTCCCTGGAAACGGAATTTTGCAATATCTTTTGGGGAATAGATACTTTTATACAATTGCTGAAATACATTCATTTCGTTTTTTTCTCCTTTCGTGCATACCCTATCTATTTTAAGCTTGTCTTCATACTTTCATCAAGTAAGTCTTCGGAAGCATTTATAATGAGTATCATCTGTAACATAAATGTAATAAAAGTCGAGTTTTATTAACCTATTGTAAATTTGGGGTGAAAAGTATTTACGTAAGCCCCGTTATATATTAAAAATGATATGGGGTTTTTGTTGTTTAATGTCGAAAATATATGTAGGGGTTGAAAAAATGGAATTAAATTGGCAGGAAATGTTGTTTCAGTTCTTTGGAGGACTCGGTATTTTCCTCTTTGGGATAAAGTATATGGGGGACGGCCTTCAGAAGTCAGCGGGTGAACGCCTCAAGGAAATTCTTGATAAGTTCACGACCAATCCGTTCATGGGAGTGCTGGCAGGGGTTTTTGTTACCGTCCTGATCCAGTCGAGTAGTGGTACGACGGTTATCGTTGTCGGGCTTGTAAGTGCCGGTTTCATGACCCTAAGACAAGCAATCGGAGTCATCATGGGTGCGAATATCGGTACGACAGTGACAGCTTTCATCATTGGTGTGGACGTTGGGGAGTATGCCCTTCCGATCATTGCCGTAGGTACCATCTTGTTATTCTTCTTCAAGAATAAAAAAGTCCACAACGTTGGACAAATGATCTTTGGTTTCGGTGCCTTATTCTATGGGCTCGAATTAATGGGTGGAGGAATGAAACCTTTACGCTCATTGGAAGCATTCCATGATTTGACCGTCAGCATGAGTGATAATCCGATTCTTGGAGTGGTAGTCGGTACGTTGTTCACCGTGGTTGTACAAAGTTCATCTGCAACGATCGGTATCCTTCAGGAGCTGTACAGCTCAAACCTGGTTGATTTACAGGCAGGACTGCCTATCTTATTCGGGGATAACATCGGGACAACCATCACAGCGGTATTAGCTGCACTGGGTGCGTCAGTCGCTGCCAGACGAGCTGCGGCGGTGCATGTACTCTTTAACTTAATCGGAACAACCATATTCTTGATCATATTGCCGTTATTCTCAAAGTTTGTCGTATTTCTACAAACTACATTCAACCTGAATGAGCCAATGACCATTGCATTCGCTCATGGTACTTTCAATATAACGAATACTATCATTCAATTTCCGTTCATCGCCGTATTGGCGCTGATCGTAACGAAGTTGATTCCGGGTCAGGACTCTATCGTGGATTATAACTCGAAACACCTGGATCCTGTATTCATCGAACAATCTCCTTCCATTGCGTTGGGACAGGCCAAAGAAGAAGTTCTCCGCATGGGGACATTTGCCGTTAAAGGATTACAGGAAACAAATGAGTTCCTGAAGACAAAGAGCTCGAAAAATTCAGAAGCAGCATATCAAATAGAAGGTGCCATCAATAATCTAGATAAGAAAATCACGAACTATCTTGTTGATCTATCATCTTCTTCCCTATCGGAATCTGAATCCGAGCGTCATTCAATCCTGATGGATACGGTTCGGGATATTGAACGCGTGGGTGATCATTTTGAAAACATCGTTGAGTTAGTTGAATATCAACAAGCCAACAAAGTGAAAATCACCGAAGATGCCATGTCCGATCTTGAAGTCATGTTCAATTTGACGATTGAAACAGTTGAAAAAGCGATCAAGTCTCTGGATTTGAACGACACTGAAATTGCAAGAGAAGTGGCGGAGAAGGAAGACCAGATCGATAAAATGGAACGTAAGCTCCGCAAACAGCATATCCTGCGTCTGAACGAAGGGAAATGTTCGGGTCAAGCTGGTATCGTATACGTTGATATCATCAGTAATCTGGAACGCATTGGAGATCATGCCGTCAATATTGCTGAAGCAGTATTGGGAGTAGAATAAGTTTCTTTCCTGACCTCTTTGACATTTGTCAAAGGGGTCAGTTTTTTTTATACTCAAAAGGGGGTGTTGAAACGTGGACATCGTTTACTGGAGCATCATTATCATACTCATGATTTTATCGTTTGTCGGGCTTGTGTATCCGATTTTGCCAAGTGTCGTTTTCTTAATGGGCAGCTTTCTGCTGTATGGGGTGTTTTTCAGCTTTGAACCATTCAGCTGGTTGTTCTGGACGATACAGATTCTGTTTGTCGCCCTCTTGTTCGGTGCCGATTATATGGCGAACCTGATCGGTGTCAAAAAGTTCGGAGGCTCGAAGGCAGGAATATGGGGAAGCACGATCGGACTGCTCATTGGTCCATTCGTCATCCCTGTCATAGGAATATTGATCGGACCTTTCCTCGGAGCCGTCATAGGGGAATGGATCGTTCATCGGTCCAACCTCAAGACAGCATTTAAAGTGGGAATAGGATCCGTCATAGGCTTCATCTCAAGCGTATTCACAAAAGGATTCATTCAAATCGTCATGGCCGTTTATTTCTTTATGGTCGTGTAAAGGGACTCACCACTATTTATGACAGCCTACATAACATGAAATATATTTTATGTTTATTGGGCATTTTATTCTTGTAAGAAAAAAGTGAGAGATTGAAGGCAAAATATTTGAACAGATATAGTAGTTTTGGTAATCTTATACTGAAACGGCCTGAATATAGCTATTCAGGAAACTATACATAGGGAGGAATTTATAATGGCTTACGAATTACCGCAATTACCTTACGCATATGATGCATTAGAACCTCATATCGACAAGGAAACAATGAACATCCACCACACTAAACACCATAACGCATATGTGACGAAAGTAAATGATGCACTTCAAGGACACGACGATTTATTAAGCAAATCCATTGAAGATCTTGTTTCTAACTTAGACGCTGTTCCTGAAGGTGCTCGTACGGCAGTTCGCAATAATGGTGGCGGTCACGCTAACCACTCTCTATTCTGGACGGTATTATCTCCGAATGGTGGAGGCGCTCCATCTGGAGAGTTAGCAGATGCCATCTCTTCCAAATTCGGAAGCTTCGATTCATTCAAAGAAGAATTCGCTAATGCTGCTGCAACACGCTTCGGCTCAGGCTGGGCTTGGCTTGTAGTGAATAACGGTGAATTGGAAGTAACAAGCACACCAAACCAGGACAGTCCTTTAATGGAAGGGAAAACGCCTGTTTTAGGTCTTGATGTTTGGGAGCATGCTTACTACCTGAACTATCAAAACCGTCGTCCTGATTACATCAGTTCATTCTGGAACGTTGTAAACTGGGATGAAGTAGCGAAGCGTTATTCAGCTGCTAAGTAATTTTATGAATAAGGTAAGAGAGGTTCTTTCAGGAACCTCTC
>NZ_BCVQ01000054.1 GCF_001591825.1 Rossellomorea vietnamensis NBRC 101237 | reverse complement strand
GCCGATTAAGTACTAGTTATCCACCTTTGACCAATATAAATATGGTAGAATAGTAAGAAAATTCGTTCGTTTTGAGGGTGGTTATGTGACAGCGGAAATTCCAATCATTGAAACCAAATTTGTGCCGCCTGTTGTAAAGGATTCCTACATTAGGCGTCCAAGCTTAATGAAAAAGATGAGAACGGTTACAGATTACAAATTAGTGATCGTCCATTCGGGAGCAGGCTATGGGAAAAGTACGGCCATCAGCCAATTTTTACAGGATGTACAACCAGAATATTGCTGGTACTCCATCACTCAGACCGATGATGGTCTGATCCCTTTTGTCACCAATATCGTCTATGGAATCCAAAAGCAGATGCCACATTTTGGAGAAGAACTAAGAGAGATGCTCCGGTCTATGGGACAATATATGAAGGAAGATGATATCCACCGGTTAAGTGCCCTGTTTATTAATGAATGTATGAAAATCCCCCACTCCTTCACCATCATTGTAGATGACTATCATCTTGTGGATCATTCCTTTCTCATCAATCAATGGATGGAGAAAGTCATCGAACATTTACCCGGTAATATTCATTTCTTTCTTTCTACACGCACCAAACCTGCCTGGTCCTCATTTATACAGCTTAAGATATCCGGTCAACTGATGGAGATATCAGAAAGTGATTTGTGCCTCAAGAAAGAAGAGGTGGAGTTGCTTTTAACGGGGTTTCATGAAACCATCATCCCTGTATCCCAGCTCGATGCCATTTATGATTTGACCGAAGGCTGGGTCATCGCAGTCAGTATGATCCACTCGCAGCTTAAGGAAAATCCGGATATCCTTACGGTGGAAAAGCAGCATTCCTCCCTGGAAGAACTCTTTCATTACCTGGCCCAGGAAGTGCTCTCCAAACAAACACCCATCGTGCAACAGTTCCTTAAGCAGATTTCGATCCTTGATGAAATCAACGGAAGTACGTGCGAAGTGATCTTTGAACTGCCGGGATCCGAACAGATGCTGAAGCAGCTATCCGAAAAGAATGCTCTCCTACAGGAAATGAAAGGCTCTCATCATTTTCGTCTGCATGCCTTGTTCCAAACATTTTTAGAACGAAGATTGAAAGAAGAAAGCCCAAGGCTCTATCAGGAACTTCATTTGAAGTGCGCCCGATTCTTCGAAGGGAACGGGAATTGGGAGAAAGCCATCTTCCATTATTTGAAAATGGGGAATATCGAGGCAGTGTCCACGATCCTCGTCAAAGAAGCTGAAGGGATGATGAAGGGCGGGCAGCTCGAGACATTGGGGGATTATTTAAAAGGGATACCTGATCATGTAAAGGATCACCATCATTCCCTGTGGTTTTATCAAGGAGAATTTTTTCGCTATCGCTCATTTTATGAAAAAGCAGAAAAAGCCTATACGAGGGGAGTGCAGCTGACAGAAAATGACCCGATTATGTTGAGTAAAGCATATGAAGGAATTGGACGGATTTATTTAGATACGATTCAGCCGGGAAAAGCGCAGCGGTTTTTACTTAAGGCCATTAAATGCCTTGAAGCCGGGGAGCAAGAATATGTGGAAGAAAAGAATCACCTGTACGTGTTAACAGCCGAGAACCTTGTAAACTCAGGAAAGGCGATACAGGCAAAACTTTGGTATGACAAAGGAAAAAGGAACGGATTCATGAAAGAAGAAGGCAACCTCGAAGCAAGGATGCTGCTCAGGACAGGCAAGCTTCAAGAAGCCAAGCAGGTCCTGCTATACAAAGAAGGGGAAAATCAGCTTCCTCAATCACACCGTGAGAAAGAATTGCTACTCTCTCTCATTCAATCGTTCATGGGGAACGGGAATGAAGCCAAATCATTGGCACAGCATGGAATCAGTCAGGGGATAAAAGGGAAATCTCCATTTGTGGAAGCCTGCGGGTGGATCAGGATGGGACATGCGGTCCAGCTGATCAGCGACTATGATACATCCCTGGCAAAAAACTGTTATGAAACCTCGCTAGAATTAATGAGTCAAATCAATGTCTCCAGGGGAAAAGCAGAACCGTATATGGGATTGAGCATTCTTTATGCCCGGATGGGTGAGTTTCAAAGGGCGAAGGAACTGGCCGAAGAAGCGTTGCATGAAACGGAAAAGGTAGAGGACATGTGGCTCTATTCCCTTATCCTGCTCAGTATGGGAATGACGAATTTCTACCGTGAAGAATGGGGAGAGGCAAGAACATGCTTTGACCGGGCGGAGAGGCAATTTGATTCCTGCGGTGACCGATACGGCAAAACGATGACAAAGCTGTGGAAAAGCGCAGTCGCTTATAAAACCGATGATACTGCCTTGTTCTTGGAGAGCATGATCTCCTGTTTGAATGAAGTACAGACAGGGGAATATGAATTTATCTTTTTTAAGCCGACGACATTCGGGCCAAAAGACCTGCAAAGCCTGGTTCCGTTAATCGTGAAAGCTTATCAGGAAGGAATCCATGCTCCGTATTGTCATCAACTGCTAACAAGGTTGGGGTATGATTCGATCCCCTCTCACCCGGGTTATTCCATAAAGGTTCAAACCCTTGGCCGATTTGAAATCCAGTTAGGGGATCAAAGGGTCATTGAGAAGCAGTGGCAAAGGGAGAAGGCAAAGGAATTATTTCAATATCTGCTCATCCATGGAAAGCAATTAAAGAGGAAGGAAGAAATCATCGAAGAGCTGTGGCCGGAAGGGAGTGGTTCCGACCGTGACTTCAAAGTGGCACTCAATGCCTTGAACAATGTATTGGAGCCGAACCGGCAAGCAAGGGGAAAAGCTTTCTTTATCGGGAGGCACCAGGAAGGCTACGGATTGAATTCATCAGCAAATATCGAATACGATGCCGAACAATTTACGGATTGGATCATGGAAGGGTTAAAGGAGAATGATGTGGAAAAGTCCATACAATATCTTGAAAGGGGCTTTCACTACTATAAAGGTGAGTTCCTGCCCGACCGAAAAGGCATGTGGTGGACCGGAAAGGAAAGGGAAAGATTGCAGCTGCTGTACTTGAGGGGATTGGAAAAACGGGCACAGCTTGCTGTCAGAGAGGAAAAGGTAGACGAAGCTCTCGATTACTGCTTCACCATCATCGACCATGATCCCCTCTGGGAGGAAGCTTACAGAATCCTTATGTACGGCTATTATCAAAAAAATAACCGTCCACAGGCCGTTAAATGGTTCAGGCGGTGCAAATCCCTCCTTCAGTCTGAACTTGGTGTAGAACCGATGACGGCGACCATTCAAATGTATGAAATGGTGATGGGAATAGAGAGTGGCGGAAAAGCACTTTAGAAAGGAAAAGGATCCGGTCGGTTTGCGATTGGATCCTTTTTTTGCGTGGAGAGGCATGTATCACCCTGTCTGCCTTTTATTCCCGGCATCAAATTCCATCCTCTTCAGGAAAGCATCCACAAATTCCTTGTCCCACTGTGTCCCCCTTCCTTCTTTCAAGATGGAAAATGCCTTCTCATAAGGCATCCCTTTACGGTAAGGGCGATCAGACGTCATGGCGTCAAAGGCATCGGCGACAGCGATCAATCGTCCGAATACGGGTATTTCGTCGCCTTTTAACCGGTCCGGATAACCGAAGCCATCGATCCTCTCGTGGTGATGCTTAATCCCGGGTAAGATGGGCTGGAGTTCTTCCGTCAACTGGACCCCTTTGACGATTTCTTCACCGATTGCAGGGTGACGTTTGATCTGATCAAATTCTTCATCGGTCAATCGACCTTCTTTTAAAAGCACGTCATCCCTGACCCCGATCTTTCCGATGTCATGAAGCAGTGCCGACTTATTGAGTAAATCGATTTCCTCCAGGGACCATTTACACTGTCTGGCAATCAGAACGGAATATTCCGCCACACGTTTACTATGACCTGCGGTATAAGGATCTCGTGCATCCAATGTGCCTGCCACCACTGCGAAAAATTGGTCGAGAAGCTGCTGGTTCTTCTGATCCCGGAGATTGATGGCTTCCACCATATGGTTAAATCCCGAAAAGAGGTGAGAGAACTCGTCCGTATACGTATTGAGAGAGGGTGCAACATGCCCTTGTTCCACCTTTTCAAAACGGTTGACCAATTCCATTACAGGTCCTTCAATATTTTTAAAAATAAGGATCGCCCCGTAGAAGGCAAGAACCGTAATGATGAGGACAAGGATGCCAGCCCATTTCCAGTAGTCCACTAAAAGAGCAGAGTCCGCGATGGATAAGCGGATCTGTGACGCGAGTGAAAACAGCAGGATCGGGAACAGGGCAAGGAATAGCGATGCGGCCAGGATCTTTTGTTTTAAACTGATAAATAAAGTGGACTCATTGGAAGGATCCACTCCATACCGTACCCTCGCCTTCCGGATCAGATCTACTTGCAGATGGTGACAAGCTTTGAATGTTAAGAAAAATTCGATCAGCGCATGAAGGATCGCCACTAGAAAAGCCCCACACCATGCGTAAAGGATATACGAGTACGGAATGGAAAGAGTGCCTTCATGGATGAACACGACTGTCAGCAAAGTCGACGGCACTGAAAGCCCCAGGAAGTGTGGCAACAAGATCCGTTTTACGGTTAATAGCGGAAATCTTTCTGCTTGTTTATAAGCGGTAACGAGGAATTCCAAATCGATGGAATGGTCTTTCCCGATATAAACGTCTTTCATTGGACGAATATGCTTCCTGTAGACGAGAAATTCAAATCCGAACATCGTGACAACCGAAAGGAAGATGATGCTGCCCATTGCAAGGAACTCATCCTCCTTAAGAGAAAGGGTTTGAAAAATGAACACAGAGCCGACACCGAACACGGCTATGAAACTGCCTAAAAGATAATTTTTGATGATGGTACGCTGAAATCGCTGAAATATCTCCAAGGATGAATCCTCCAATTTCACTAACATTTAGTAGATTCATTATATAGGAAAAAGGGAGGGGGGAACATGGTTTTTATCATCCCAACATAAACAACCATCACCATCACGCACTACTAGACAGCCTACCCGCCCTGTAACTCATTTGTAACTCCCCTCCACTAAGATGAAATCAAAGCTATTATCGCTTTAGTTCAATCTTAAGGGGGAAAAAGAATGAAACGATCATTTAGATGGACGGCTTTCATCCTGATGTTGTCCTGCCTGTTGGTAACGGCAAGTGCCTGCAGTTCGGAAAGCAGCAGTGGATCAGGGGACGGGGATGGGAAGGAACAGGAGACGGTGAAAATCGGGGTGCTTGCCTCCCTGACAGGGGCGCTGGAGTCATACGGTAAGCAGACGAAGCAGGGATTTGAATTGGGTCTTGAGTATGCGACGGATGGAAAGATGGAGGTGGCAGGAAAGAAGATAGAAGTAGTATATGAAGATACAGAAACAAAGCCGGAGGTAGCGGTTCAGAAAGCAACGAAACTATTAGAAGAGGATGAAGTCGATTTCCTGGTGGGATCTTCAAGCTCAGGTGACACCCTGGCCGTGCTCCCTCTTGCAGAGGAATATGAAAAAATCATGATTGTCGAACCTGCCGTTGCGGACAGCATCACAGGATCGGAGTTTAATCCATATATCTTCCGGACCGCACGTAACTCTTCACAAGATGCCGTTGCAGGTGCTGCGGCGATCGCGAAGGATGGGGTGAAGATTGCCACTCTGGCACCGGATTACTCTTTTGGACGCGACGGGGTGGCCGCCTTTAAGGAAGCAGCCGAAAAACTCGGAGCGGACATCGTCCTGGAAGAATATGCCGACCCGGCAGCGACGGATTTCACCTCCAACATCCAGAAGGTCATCGATAGTAAACCGGATTATCTTTTTGTCATCTGGGCGGGAGCCAATTCTCCATGGAATCAGATAGCGGATATGAAGCTTCAGGAAAAAGGGATCAAAATATCAACGGGAGCACCTGATATTGCCGCCCTTTCCGCTATGGAACCCCTTGTCGGGATGGAAGGCTTCAGTGTTTATTACCATGAACTGCCTGACAATGAGATCAATGACTGGCTGGTGGAAGAGCATCAGAAGAAATATGATGAAGTACCGGATCTCTTCACTCCTGGAGGGATGAGCTCGGCAATTTCCATTGTCGAGGCAATCAAGAAAACGGAAGGGGATCTGGATGCCGATACACTTATCGACACGATGGAAGGCATGAGCTTTGAGACGCCGAAAGGGACGATGACGTTCCGTGAAGAAGATCATCAGGCACTTCAAACACTGTACGCCATTAAGCTTGAAAAGAAGGAAGGAGTTCCATATCCTGTACCGGTATTGATCAGGGAACTTTCACCTGAAGAAACAGCACCGCCAATCCGAAACTAAATTGAACGTAAACGAATGAATGGGGGGTGACTGACATGGTGTTATGGCACTTTGTTTACAGTCAGCCCCTTTCATGAAAATCCAAGCGGGGTGAAAGAGTTGAGTATTTTAGAAACCAAGAACTTAAGTATCACATTCGGGGGCCATACAGCCGTGGACAATGTGACATTTTCTGTACCGGAAAAGGAATTCAAATCCATCATAGGGCCGAATGGTGCCGGTAAAACGACACTTTTCAATCTATTAAGCGGACAATTAAAGCCGTCGAGTGGTGATGTGTATCTGAAAGGGCAGAAAATCACCAGGCTGTCCCCGACAAAACGTGCCCGTCTCGGCATCGGCCGTTCCTTTCAAATGACGAATGTGTTTCCAAACTTAACGGTGCTGGAGAATGTGAGATTGGCCGTACAGTCCAAACAAGGAATCCGGTATGTGATGCACAGAAATATAGCCTCATTCAGCGACGTGATGAGCGAATCCCATGAATTACTGAAACTCGTCATGCTTTCAAATAAAGCCGACTCCCTTGCCGTAAATCTTGCTCATGGGGAAAAAAGGAAACTTGAAATTGCCATGCTCCTTGCACTGGATACGGAAATCTTACTATTGGATGAACCGACGGCAGGGATGTCACTGGAGGAGGTACCACAGATTCTGGAAGTGATTCGTGCCATCAAATCCCAGGGAACAAAAACGATTGTCCTCATCGAGCACAAAATGGATATGATCATGGATTTATCAGACAGCATCATGGTGTTATTCAATGGGAGATTGCTTGCTGATGATCATCCGAAGGAAATCATGAAAAATGAGCAGGTGCAATCAGCCTATTTAGGGGGCTTATATGATGAGCACACTGCTTAAAGTAGATCATATTGAAACGTATATCGGGCAGTACCATATCCTCCAGGGAGTGTCTTTTGAAGTGAAGCAGGGTGAAGTAACGGTGCTTCTTGGACGAAACGGTGCGGGGAAGACGACCAGTCTCAGGAGCATCATGGGGCTTACACCACCGTCACAGGGAAAAATCATCTATAAAGGAGAAGAAATCCAGGGGCTCCCAACCTTTAAAGTGGCGGGTAGAGGCATCGGTTATGTACCTGAGGATCAAGGGATATTCGGGGACCTGACAGTGGAAGAAAATATGAAGGTGGCGATGAAGGTCCAGGACCAGGAGACGGAGGATCGCATGAATTGGATCATTGATCTGTTTCCGGATTTAAAGACATTCTGGAAGAAAGCCGGAGGGAATTTAAGCGGCGGTCAGAAGCAGATGCTTTCCATCGCAAGGGCGTACCTAAATAATAATGACCTCATTTTAATTGATGAACCGAGTAAGGGGCTCGCTCCGATCGTCGTAGAGAAAGTCATGCGTTCCATTGAAGAAATGAAGGAAAGAACGACGATCCTCCTTGTAGAACAGAATTTTTTGATGGCGAGCGGGATTGGGGACCGTTTCTATATTATCGACGATGGAACCACTGTCCATCATGGGCAGATGAAGTCATTGGTGAAAGATGAAGAAATGAAACGGAAATACTTAGGAATCGCGTGAGGAGTGAATAGGATGGACCTCATCATTACCCTGGCACTGAATGGGTTGGCGACAGGGATGCTGATCTTTTTGCTTGCAGCAGGCTTGACACTCATATTCGGGTTGATGGATGTATTGAATTTTGCCCACGGCGGTTTGTTCGCATGGGGCGCTTATAGCGGAGTATGGATCTACACCGTGACAGGAAGCTTTGTGATCGGCATCATCGGAGCGGTTGCAACGGGATTGGTATTAGGTTTTGTGACGGAGAAATTCATTATACAGCCTGTGTATGGAAACCATGTGCAGCAAATCCTCATTACTCTGGGCTTCATGCTCGTCCTGTCAGAATTATTGAAAGTGGTATGGGGACCGAATCAGCTATCGGCCACTGCGCCTGACTATTTAGCGGGAAGCTTTTCGATCGGGGATATTATTGTCATTAAATACCGTGTCTTCATTATCCTAATCGGCCTCTTCATTTTCACGATTGTGCAGTTGGTTTTGAATAAAACAAGAATCGGTTTGATCGTCCGGGCAGGGGTCATGAATAAAGAAATGGTTGAAGCGTTCGGGATCAATATCAAGAGAGTGTTTATGTATGTATTCTTGGTCGGGTCTGCGCTTGCTGCCCTCGGCGGGATTCTCCTTGCGCCCTATTCGGGTGTCATTTATGCCGAAATGGGCATGGAATTCGCGATCCTCGCCTTCATCGTCGTGGTGATTGGAGGGATGGGGAGCTTTCCAGGTTCATTGTTCGCAGCCATCTTAGTTGGATTGTCAGGCTCGTTCATGACCTATTATGTCCCGGAACTGTCCCTCGCCGTCAATATGATCTTAATGGCTCTCGTACTCATATTCCGTCCACAAGGGTTATTTACAGTAAAGGGGTGAGGAAGTGAAGATTCTCAAAGACAGATCGAACGTATTTTTAGGGATGGCATTGATCATCTTGATCGTTTACCCATTTTTCAACGATTCAAGAAGTATGATGATTCTTCTGACGCAGGTATTCATATTCGGCATTTTCGCCATGAGTTACGATCTCCTGCTTGGCTATACAGGAATCGTCTCCTTTGGGCACGCCATGTTCTTCGGGATCGGTGCGTATTCCACAGGGATCTTTCTCGACCGGATGGAGCCGACCATGTTTTGGCTCGTGATCTCAATCCTTGCGGCATCCTTCATAGCGGGAATCGTCAGCTATGTCGTTGGACTCTTGACGTTACGCCTTAAGAGTCATTTCTATGCCATGCTGACCCTGGCCTTCGCAGGTTTGTTCCTTGTCGGTGCGGAAAAGTGGAGAAGCCTGACCTTCGGGAATGATGGATTTACGTTCCGGACACCGGATGTATTGAAGGATCGTCTTGTCTTTTACTTCGTTTGTCTCGGTGTCATGGTCCTCATTTTTCTGTTATTAAAAAGGTTCACCCACTCTCCGGCGGGATCCGTTCTCCAGGCGATCCGTGAAAATGAGCAGAGAGCGGAATCGATCGGCTTCCAGGTCCTTCATTACAAGATTTTAGCCAGTGTGATAGCCGGAGTGATAGCAGGATTTGCAGGTTCTTTGTACGGCTTGTCCTTACGCTTCGTGAATACCAGTGTATTCACCATGGATGTGACCCTGGATGCATTATTGATGACCATTATCGGCGGGGTGGGGACCCTGATCGGACCGATCGTCGGTGCAGGGTTGATTGAATTTGCCCATCACTATCTGACTGAGCTCGCGAAAACGTATCCGATCTTTGAACGATGGATCATTTTTTTCGGTATTCTTTATATCCTGGCCGTGATGTTCTTCCCGGCCGGGATCGTCGGCTCATTCAGGAAAATCAGTAGGAGAAGACGGGCAAAAGAAGAAAACAGAGAAGAGAAAAACATCGCAAGCTAAAAGGGAGGATCTTCATGACAGTCGGTATGCTCAGTACAGGGATGTATTTACCCTCATCCACTATGACAAGTAAAGAAATCGCAGAAAAAGCAGGACTTCCGATTGAGGTTGTAGAAAGCAAAATGGGGATTAAAAGGAAAACGGTTCCACATCCTGAAGACCATACATGTGCCATGGGCATTCTGGCGGCAAGAGAAGCCATTTCAAAGGCCGCCATCGATCCCAAGGATATCGATGTAGTCATCTACATTGGTGAAGAGCATAAAGAATATCCACTCTGGACCGCTGGTATCAAGCTTCAGGAAGAAATCGGAGCGTACCATGCCTGGGCATTCGATGTTGCACTGAGATGCGGAACCACCATCATGGCCATGAAACTGGCAAAAAGCCTACTGGAAACCGACCCCGCCATTAGAACAATTCTTATGGCAGGAGGCTATCGCAACAGCGATTTCATTGACTATGAAAATAGCAGGACACGCTTTATGTTCAACCTGTCAGCAGGAGGCGGGGCAATGATTCTACAACATAACCTGAAGAAAAACAGGGTATTGGAAACATCCATCATCACCGACGGCTCGTTTTCAGAAGACGTCATTGTTCCCGTTGGAGGAACGAAGGAGCCTCTGACAGGGGAGTCCCTCCACCGTTATAAGCTCGATGTGACCGATCCTGATGGAATGAAAAGAAGATTGGAACAGAAGTCCATGGATCACTTCCTGAAGGTCATACGTGAATCGGTATATAAGAGTGGCTACGAAGAAAAAGATATCTCTTATGTCGCCATGCTGCACATGAAGAGGTCCGCCCACCTCTATGTATTAAAGGAATTGGGGCTCACGGAAGAGCAATCCATCTATCTGGAGGAATACGGCCATATCGGGCAATTCGATCAAATTCTATCACTACGATTGGCAGAAGAAAGAGGCAAGCTGAAGGATGGCGATGTGGTCGTCCTCGTCAGTGCCGGTATTGGATACGCATGGGGAGCGACCACCATGGTCTGGGGGAATTCTTAAAAGGGGGATCTACGTTATGACAATCGTTCTATTAAAGAAAGTATTGCTTGGAAATGGAGAAACTCTCGCTTATCGGGAGCGAAGCGGGGGACATATTCCCCTCGTTCTAGTGCATGGGAATATGACGTCATCCAAACACTGGGATATCGTCCTGGAAAATATGGATGGGCGTTATAAGATTTATGCGGTTGATATGAGAGGATTTGGAGAATCCAGCTATCATTGGGAGATTGCAAGTATCAAAGATTTGTCTGATGATCTGAAGGATTGGGTGGACGTGCTTGGTCTCAACGGATTTTCAATGATGGGATGGTCCACAGGAGGGGTGGTCGCGATGCAATATGTCATTGATCATCCCGATGATTGCAAGAATCTAATCTTACTCGCGTCTGCATCTACCAGAGGTTATCCATTTATGGGGACGAAAGAAGATGGCACACCTGATTTGGGAAAACGCCTTCGTACGATGGAAGAAGTGAAATCGGACAAAGGAAAGACGATTCCCGTTCAAGCCGCATATGACGGAAATGACAGGGATTTCCTCCGTGGTCTTTGGAATGCCCTGATCTATTCCCATAACCAGCCTGAGGCAAGACGCTATGAAGAATATATCGATGACATGAGAACCCAACGGAATCTCGCTCATATTTATCAAGCGCTTAATACGTTCAATATAAGTGGTGTATACAATGGTCTGGTGGAAGGAACAGGTAAGGCAAGCGCGATTTCCATACCCGTCCTTGTCATCAGGGGAGAGCGGGATTATGTCATCACGAAGGAAATGACAGAGGAAATCATCGAGGATATAGGAGAAAACGCTATATTTGTCGAATTAAAGAATAGTGGGCATTCACCGCTCATAGACGATTTGGATCAATTGCTCGACACGATCCATTCGTTTTTGCATACGAAGGAGGAAATGGCATGAGGCTTCTCGGGAAAGTCGCAATCATCACTGGTGCAGCCAACGGGATCGGATTTGCTGCAGCTGAAACATTTGTAAACGAAGGATGTCATGTGGCCCTGGTGGACTTCAATCAGGAAAGCGGGGAAGAAAAAGCTCGCCAGCTGAACGAATTGGGGAAGGGAAAAGCCGTCTTCTTCCAAGGGGATGTGGCCGACCGCTCTTCGGTGGATTCATTCGTGCAAGGGGTAAAAGAGCAATTCGGAAAGATCGATATTTTAATCAATAACGCGGGAATCACGAGGGACGCTATGGTTCATAAGCTTTCATCAGAAGATTTCCAGAAGGTCCTGGATGTCAATTTAACAGGTGTATTCAACTGCACTCAGGCAGTCCTGCCGCATCTGATCGAAAATGGCAAAGGGAAAATCATCAATACGTCTTCTGTCAGCGGGGTTTACGGAAACGTCGGTCAGACCAACTATGCTGCAACGAAGGCCGCGGTCGTTGGGATGACGAAAACATGGGCAAAGGAGTTAGGTCGCAAAGGGATCAACGTCAATGCCGTCGCACCGGGCTTTACCGAGACGAACATGGTGGCTGCCGTACCGGAAAAGGTCATCGATCAAATGAAAGCGATGATTCCACTCGGCAGATTAGGGAAGCCGGAAGATATCGCAAAGGCCTATTTGTACCTTGCATCGGACGATAGTGACTATGTGAATGGCACCGTCCTCCATGTTGATGGCGGAATCATGATGTAATCAGACACGAAAGGGAAGTGACAATATGAGAAACGTAGTAATCACATCGGCTCTTCGTACGCCGGTTGGCGCATTTGGGGGAGCGTTCAAGGACCTGCTACCGACAGACTTGATCGTACCCGTAATGAAAGAAGCCGCAAAGGAAAGCGGGTTATCGGCAAGTGACATTGATGAAGTGATCCTTGGGCATTGCATCCAAAGGACCGATCAGCCTAATACGGCCAGAACGGCTTCCCTGCTTGCCGGTTTTGATGACTCAACGACGGGCTTTACAATCCAACGTCAGTGCGCAAGCGGCATGCAGGCTATCATATCGGCAGCCATGCAAATCCAAACGGGCTTATCCGATATCGTCCTGGCTGGCGGAGTGGAGGCGATGAGCTCGAGCCCCTATATATTAAAGCAGCACCGATTCGGACAAAGACTGCAACACGGAGAAATCCGCGATTCGGTTTGGGAGGTGCTTGAAGATCCCATTCATGGCATCATGATGGGGGAAACCGCTGAAAACCTTGCGGAGATCCATTCCATTTCCCGCGAAGAGCAGGATCGATATGCGGTGCTGAGTCATGAGCGGGCAGTGAACGCAATGGAAAAGGGGTACTTCGATACGCAGATCGTACCGATTACGGTGAAGGAGCGAAGAGGGGATAAAATCATTGAGAAAGATGAAAGTCCCCGTGCAGGACTGGATTTCGGTAAACTGGAGAAATTGAAACCGGCGTTCCGAGAAGGGGGATCTGTTACAGCAGGGAACTCGTCCAGCCTGAATGACGGTGGAGCGGCTTTAATCTTAATGAGTGAAGAAGAAGCCGACAGGAGAGGATTACAGCCACTCGGAAGAATCGTCGGTTATTCAGTGGCAGGCGTCGATCCCAAAGTGATGGGAATCGGTCCGGTACCTGCCATTCAAAAAGGATTACATACTACGAAAAACTGGTCCATGAATGAAGTCGATCTATTCGAAATCAACGAGGCGTTTGCTGCCCAGTATTTAGCCGTGGAGAAGGAACTTGGACTGGACCGGGAAAAGGTGAATGTGAATGGAAGCGGGATCAGCATCGGTCATCCCGTCGGTTGCACAGGCGCCCGACTAGTCGTATCATTGCTCCATGAAATGAAGCGCCGTGAATTGAAAAAAGGAATTGCGTCACTTTGCGTGGGCGGAGGCATGGGTGCTTCGGTTTTCGTGGAAGGAATGTAGCAGGGAAAGTGCCGGTCCATGAGTGGGCCGGCACTTTTTGCGTTGCTGAAATGTACCAAAATCACCAGCTGCACCTTGTGAAATTTGACTCATTTTCCCTTATTTACATAAAATTTACCCTATAATGACAATCGATATTGTACGCTAAATGTGTAATGCATTCAAAGGAGGCGAAGCAATTTGAAATCTATACACAACAAAGTCATCGGTATTTTTGCCATTGTATTTATTTTTACGATTGCGTGCAGTCAGGTATCCCCGAGTCAAATGAGTGCTGCAGGAAATGGGACGTGGAATTCCCCTTATACGGTGGACCAGGCCATTTCAAATCAAAATGGATCCACACAGTCCGTAGAAGGGTATGTGGTCGGGCAGCCGACATCTGAATCATCGGTTGTCACAAATCAATTTCCGAACGATTATGCATTGGCATTAGCGGATTCCCCGTCAGAAGCCGATACAAATCAAATGGTGTATGTCCAAATTCCATCTTCTTACCGTTCAAGCTTTGGTCTTCAGAGCAACCCGGGACTCATGGGTGAAAAAATCAAGGTGACGGGCAGCTTGACGGCCTATTTTTCCCACCCGGGAGTGAAGTCGACATCGGCGTTTGAATCGATGGAAGGCGGGGAAGCCGATCCAACCGATCCTCCAACGGAACCAACCGACCCACCGGCTTATGAAGAATATTACAACACAGCTGAAGGGAAAACGGGTGAAGCACTGAAAACCGCACTACATAACATCATCGATGACCATCAAACCCTTTCATACGATGCTGTGTGGGGGGCGTTGCGGAATACGGATGAAGACCCCAACAATCCCAATAATGTCATTCTCCTTTACTCGGGACGATCACAATCGAAAACAACAAACGGCGGCGGAGTGAACGATTGGAACCGTGAACACGTGTGGGCTAAATCCCATGGTGATTTCGGAACGGCTCAGGGGCCGGGGACGGACCTTCATCATTTAAGACCCACGGATGTGACGGTCAACTCTACAAGAGGAAACCTTGACTTCGATAATGGTGGAAACGAGCAGAGTGAAGCTCCTGGAAACTATTATGATAGCGATTCATGGGAGCCTCGTGATGAAGTGAAAGGCGACGTGGCACGGATGATTTTCTACATGGATGTCCGCTATGAAGGGGACAGTGGTGAAGTGGATTTGGAAATGAACAATAATGTCAACAACGGAAGTGCCCCTTATATGGGCAAAATGTCTGTACTTCTTGAATGGAACGAAGAAGATCCCGTTGATGAAAGGGAAATCCGCAGGAATAACATTATCTATGAACAGTATCAAGGAAATCGAAATCCATTCATCGATCACCCCGAGTGGGCAGAAATGATCTGGTAAAGCGTTTGGGCCCGGAGTCTTCCGGGTCTTTTTTTTCGTTGAAGGAGGCACGGCCTGTAACTCATTTGTAACCTCTGATCCTTATGATGGATACAACTACCAAAAGGAGGAGATGAGTATGGAAGGAGTCACAGATTGGTTGCATAAGCGATCAATGATCTCTCCTGATCGGATTGCGTTACTGAATGCTGCCACGGACGATAGGATTGATTACCGTACTTTAGATGACAGGGCGTCTAAGTGGGCTAGATATATGTGTGATCACGGGATTGTGAAAGGGGACCGTGTAGTTTTCATATCCACGAATCATACGATCTGCTTTGAGATTTTGTTTGCTTGTGGAAAGATTGGGGCTGTGTTTGTTCCACTCAATTGGAGGTTAGCGCCAGCTGAGATTGAATCGATTACAAAGAATTGTACCCCGAGTCTCCTATTTTATAAAAAAGAACTTCAACTCCTCGTTTCTTCAATTTCTAAATGTTGCCCGCAACTCTGTATAGATGATGTTGCAGGGGAAGTTTACTCAGTGGACAAAGGTATGTCATACTCTCCTATTCTCTCACTCTCTGATCCCTGGCTGATGATTTATACAGGAGGCACGACCGGGAGTCCAAAGGGGGTCGTCCTTTCACACAAATCAGTGACGTCAAATGCCCTGAATACAGTGGTGAGCTGGAATTTAATCGAAGAAGATTGCACCGTGACGTATTTGCCTACTTTTCATACGGGTGGATTAAATGCTTTATCGATTCCCCTTTTAATGATAGGGGGAAGGGTCGTGGTCGCTGAGAGGTTCGATCCGGAACAGGTCATTCTTGCTATAAATGAATATGGATGCAGCATTGTTCTCCTTGTACCGACCATGTATCATCTGCTGATGGAAAAGGACGAATTCAAGTCTACCCTTTTCCCGAAGATGAAGGTGTTTTTATCCGGGGGAGCCCCTTGTCCAGGGAAAGTATATGAATTTTTTAAAGAAAAAGGGATTCCCTTTAAGGAAGGGTATGGTTTGACAGAAGCTGGGCCGAATAATTTCTACATTGACCCTTCCCGTATGAAAAAGGGTTCGGTGGGGAAAGCGATGATGTTGAACCGGGTGAAGGTCATCGATGACGAGGGGAATCCTGTCGGCCAGGGGGAAGTCGGGGAGCTTTTATTAGGAGGCGATCATTTATTCAAAGAATATTGGAAGAACCCTGAACAAACACAAAAAGTGATACAAGACGGATGGCTTCATACCGGGGACCTGGCGAAATTTGATGAGGATGAAGATTACTACATTGTCGGCCGGAAAAAAGACATGATCATTTCAGGCGGTGAGAATATTTACCCTCAGGAGCTCGAACACTGGATAAGCGAACATCCTGACGTTTCCGAGTGTGCGGTGATCGGTTTGCCGCATGAAAAATGGGGAGAAGTCGTCACGGCCTTTATTTCGTTACAAAGAGGTGCTGGTATAACAACGGAGGATGTGAAGTCATTTTGCTTGCAGAAGTTCGGCAAGTATAAGATCCCCAAGGACTATCACTTTGTGAAAGAATTACCGAAAACCGATGTGGGCAAAGTCAATAAACAGGCGTTGACAAAGCTTTTACAGGGGCAATAAAGGAAAAATGACGGCACATCTCGAATGACATATGACGAGGTGAAAATGATGAAACGGTTATTATCCGGTACAAGAATATATCTATCAGGATTTCAGGAAGAAGACGTTTCGGCTATAAGGGAATGGAATGCAAATGAAGAAGTGCAAAGACTATTGGATGCCCTCCCCCATAAACCGAAATCAGAAGAGGAAATCAAGAAATGGATGGGTGAATCCGGTGACAAAGCCTATCGTTTTGCCGTCCGTCTGAAGGATGCCGGCAGGATCATCGGATTTGTTGAGTTGGACGGAATTCTGTGGTCACATCGAGTGGGATGGGTCTCGATTTCCATCGGTGACGAGCAGTCATGGGGAAATGGATACGGCAGGGAAGCCATGCAGTGCCTCCTGGCATACGCCTTCCATGAGTTGAATTTACACCGTCTTCAGTTAACGGTATTTTCGTATAATGAGAGAGCGATCCGTTTATATGAATCAATGGGATTCGTGAAAGAAGGAAGCTTCCGTCAGTTCCTGCAGAGAGACGGGAAACGTTATGACATGATCCTGTACGGGTTATTGGTGGATGAATGGAAAGAAGGATGAGGGTGTCCTTCTTTTTTTTTATGGGGTGAGGAGTGGCGCTAATCACCCGTCCCCCACCTCTTCCGCCCCTCATATAACAAGACCCCCATCCATGCATGAAATAAAAAGCATCCCACTAACAGAAACAGCGATTGTACATAAGTCAGATGCATAATGACCAACGGTGCCACGCTGGTCCCTCCTAATAATAGGAAGGAGTAGAGGCTGAGTGCCTGGCTTCGTCCCTTTCCGCTCATATTTCCGATCAGGGTGATGACGGTGGGGATCAATAAGGAGATGGCCGAGACAAAAAGAATGGAGGAAAAAATGATGATGATGGGTTCGTGATCATATGCAAACATGAAAGCAGCCGCCACACTTATCAGCGATAGAGCGACTCCGATAAACAGAGTTTTGTAGATTCCGAGTGCCTCCATAAGACGGCCGGTGAAAAGGGATAAACCGGCTCCGATCAGACCTACTGCCCTGGTGAGGAAAAGCAGGCCAGGCTCATCTGACATGTAGCGGGTCAAGCTGTCATAATAGGCGATGAATGTAGCGAGAAGGGTGAAGACGATTCCGTAACAGTAAAGGAGTTCTTTTCTCTTAAGCAGCTTCACGATGGTGGCGAGTTGTTGTGAGGGTGAAACCGATAAAGTGTTTGTTGGTGGAAGCGCCTCGTTTCCGATTAGAAAAAGGGAAGCGTACACCACCGCGAAAAAGAAGAACACTGCAGCCCAGCCGGAGAAGTGTGTGATTCCTTCGCTGAGCAACTGACCGAGGATGCCGGCAAAGAGAAATCCTGAATTGATGAAGGCCAGAAGCAGGGTCCGATGTTTTCCTGAAAACAAATCATACGTATAGGCAAACGCGACAGGTGCAAAGCTCCCCAGACAAAATCCCTGCAATCCCCTCGTGATAAATAAACTCCAAAAGTCTGCAGATAGCCCAACGAGTCCTGAAGAAACGGCAGATGCAAGCATCCCCCAGACGAGGATCTTTTTTTTGCCGAAGTGGTCTGCGGCATTGGCAAAGGTTAATAATCCGCATGCGTAGAGAAAGATAAATGAAGTTCCGGCCATGACGACTTCACTTTGCGGAATGGAAAGAGTGGCAGAGATGCTTCCATAAATGGGGATGAAGGTGTAAATATTACAAGCCACCATCACGGCCATCACAACCAGGACAGCAGCAATTCTGTTGAAATGTGGATTCATGATGATATCACCTACCTATCTTTACTGTATGCGGATGTTTCAAATATTTTCAATCAAAATTGAGACGGGAAAGATTCGTGGTTGTGTACTATAATGAACCTATACAAAAATTCATAAACCCTCTTGGGTAGAATAGAGAGAATATAAGAAAAGGAGTGAGAGGATGTCTGTACGTTTTATTCTCGGACGCTCCGGTACGGGAAAAACCCATCACATATTGGATGAGATGAAGAAGAGTTTGTTGGAAGCCCCGAATGGAGATCCAATCATCTATATCGTACCGGATCAAATGTCCTTTATATCTGAATACGAGCTCGTAAACACGCCGGGATTGAATGGTATGATCCGCGGACAGGTGTTCAGCTTCACCCGCCTTGCGTGGAAGATCCTCCAGGAAACCGGTGGAATGAGCCGTTATCACCTATCTGATGTCGGTTTGAATATGATGATCCGGAAGATCATAGACGAAAACAAGGAGAATCTCCATATTTTCACCAAGGCATCGGACAAGCCGGGATTCATTCATCATGTTGAAACGATTGTCAAGGAGTTCAAACGCTATTGCATAACGCCCGCGGACCTCCAGGGATTCGAGGGAGACAATGATCGCTCCAAGGTACTGAAGGATAAGCTTCATGACCTTGAACTGATTTATGAGAAATTTGAGGAAAAGCTTTTCGGAAAGTACATTGATTCGGAAGATTATTTTCAACTGCTGGCTGATCATGTGAAAAACTCCGACCTTCTGAAAGAGGCAGAGATCTACATAGACGGCTTTCATAGTTTCACTCCACAGGAATACCTCATAATCGATCAGCTCATACAATATACAAAAAAAGTGACGGTTGCCCTTACAACGGATCCCGGGCAGCCAATTGATGCCATGAACGAGCTAAGCCTGTATCGGATGACAAACGAAACCTATCATACCCTTCAGGATATATGCAGGGTCGCAGGGGTATCGGTAAATGAAGAGGTGCTCCATAAACCGATCCGCTACAGAAGTGAAACGATGCTTCATTTAGAGCGTCATTTTGAAGATCGGCCAACGATTCCCTATGAGGGAGGAAAGAGTGCCATTGAATTCCTCGAAGCGTCCAACCGTCGTGCTGAGGTTGAAGGAATCGCAAGGGAGATCAGAAAGCTTGCCCGGGAAGAAGGGTACCGTTACAAGGATATCGCCGTATTGGTTCGGAACAGTCAGGATTATCGTGATAAGGTCGAAACGATTTTTCAAGATTATGCGATTCCCTTTTTCCTTGATCAGAAGCGGACGATGCTGAACCATCCTCTCATCGAGCTCATTCGCTCCACACTTGAGATCATGAACACGAACTGGAGGTATGAGCCGGTTTTTCGGGCAGTGAAAACAGACCTTTTATTTCCATATCAGAAAAATCCCACTGATTTGCGTGAAAAAATGGACCGGCTGGAGAATTATGTGCTCGCTTATGGAATAAAGGGAGACCGGTGGACGAAGAAAGACCGCTGGAAATATCGTCGCTTCAGGGGCCTTGAACATGTGGACGCCCCGCAGACCGACCGGGAGAGGGAGCTTGAGCACGAGATCAATGAATTACGGTTATTTATCTCGGCACCGATCATCCGACTGGGGAAACGATTAAAGAAACGCGCTACGGGACGGGAATACTGTGAGGCCCTTTATCTTTATCTGGAAGAGCTGGATATTCCGGCAAAGCTTGAACGGATGCGCATGGAAGCAGAGGAAAAAGGGAATTTGATCGCAGCAAGGGAACATGACCAGGCGTGGTCGGCAGTGATGGATTTGCTTGATCAATATGTAGAGATGCTTGGTGATGAAGACACGACCATGAAGAAATTCTCATCCATCCTTGATGCAGGGATTGAAACGATGGAATTCTCCTTAGTCCCCCCTGCCATTGATCAGGTCATTATTGCAGATCTCGAGAAATCCAGGCTTGGGGATATCAGAGCCGCGTTCATCATTGGAGTGAATGACGGGGTCCTCCCTGCGAAAATGAATGAAGACGGAGTCCTGTCCGATGAAGATCGTGAGTCATTGATCACAAGGGGATTCAAGATCGCACCGAGTAACAGGACGAAGCTGTTGGATGAAGAGTTTGTGGCGTATAAAGCGTTCACGACTCCGGCCGAACGCCTTTTCATCAGCTATCCCATCGCCAATGAAGAAGGAAAGGCACTCTTGCCTTCTTCGTTCATTAAGAGATTGAATGAAATGTTCCCGGATGCACATACAAAGCTTCTCATCAATGAACCGTCAGAACTAACCGAAGAAGATCAGCTTCATTACGTCTGTCATCCGAATGTGACGATTTCCCATTTGACGTCGCAGCTTCAGTTAAAGAAGAGGGAGTATCCGATCCATGACTTCTGGTGGGATGTGTACAATTTTTATACTGAGTCCAATGAATGGAAATGGCATGCCGGGCATATCCTGTCGAGCCTTTTTTATGAAAATCGCGGAAAGCAACTGTCAGAGGATACGAGCAAAGATTTGTACGGAGACCACATCCTTGCCAGTGTTTCCCGGATGGAGCTCTTTCACAGCTGCCCATTTTCACATTTTGCCAGTCACGGATTGAAGCTCAGGGAACGGGATTTCTTCAAATTAGAGGCACCGGATATCGGTGAGATGTTCCACTCGGCTTTAAAGTGGATCTCAGAAGAAGTCGAACGTCATGGACTCACTTGGGCATCACTCTCGAAATCCCAGTGTTTGCAGTTGGCGAAAGAAGCGGTCCTGATGCTCGCACCGAAGCTGCAGCATCAGATCTTATTAAGCTCGAACCGGCATTATTATATCGCTCAGAAGCTTGAGCAAATCATAGGCAGGGCGAGCCTCATCTTAAGTGAACATGCAAAGGCCAGCGGGTTTGTGCCTGTCGGGGTGGAACTTGGATTCGGTCCACAGGCGACTCTGCCGCCGTTCCAGTTCCAATTGAGAAATGGGACGAAGATGGAGCTGCAGGGAAGGATTGACCGGGTGGATAAAGCGGAGGATGCAAACGGGGTGTATCTCAGAATCGTCGATTACAAATCGAGCGCAAGGGATTTGGATATGACGGAAGTTTATTACGGTTTGGCCCTGCAAATGCTGACGTATTTGGACATTGTGTTAACCAACTCAAAACAGTTCGTCGGAAAGGAAGCGAAGCCTGCCGGTGTACTTTATTTCCATGTTCACAACCCGATGATCAACAGCAAGAAGATCCTGACGATGGATCAAATCGAGAACGAGATTTTTAAGAGCTTTAAGATGAAGGGACTCGTCCTTGGAGATTCCGACGTTGTCAGATTAATGGACCAGACGCTCGATACGGGGAATTCCGATATCATTTCAGCAGGGATTAAGAAGGATGGTACGTTATCTTCCCGTTCGAAGGCGGCTTCAGGTGAAGACTTCCATTATATGCGTCAACATGTCAGAAAGCTTTATGAAGCCTCCGGGAACCGGATCATCTCAGGAGAGACGGATATAGCTCCATATAAGCTGAAAGACAGGACTCCGTGTCAATTTTGTTCGTTCCGTTCTGTCTGTCAATTTGATCAGTCGTTGGAGGAAAACGAGTACAGGGTGCTGCCGACAGCGAAACCGGAAGATTTATTACGGAAAGTGAGAGAGGAGGCAGAATCCAATGAATAAAGACAGTATTCCAGTCAAACCGGATCATGTTACATGGACGGATGATCAGTGGAAGGCCATCTGGGCAAAAGGCCAGGATATCCTGGTCGCTGCAGCGGCAGGGTCGGGTAAGACGGCTGTCCTGGTAGAGAGGATCATTCAGAAGATTCTCTCAGAAGAAGACAGGATGGACGTGGATGAATTATTGGTTGTTACCTTTACCAATGCTTCAGCGGCTGAAATGAGACATAGGATCGGCGTGGCGCTGGAGAAGGCAATCGATGAGGATCCCCATTCCCGTCATTTAAGGAAGCAGCTCAGTTTACTGAACCGGGCCTCGATTTCGACCCTGCACTCCTTTTGCCTAGAAGTGATAAGAAAATACTATTATCTCATTGATATCGATCCTGGATTCAGGATCGCAGATGAGACAGAAGGCGACCTGCTTCGGGATGAGGTCCTTGACGAACTTTTTGAAGAGGAATACGGCAAAGAAGATAATCAGGACTTCTTTAGGCTCGTCGATACATTTACGAACGACCGGAGTGACGGGGCCCTGCAGGATATGATCAGGAAGCTGTATGATTTCTCCCGCTCCCATCCGAACCCCGATGAGTGGTTGAGAAGTCTCAAAGATCTGTATGAGGTGGAGGAAGGGAAGGAAATCGATCAACTCTCCTTTATTGAGCCTCTTCTGACAGATATCCGATTACAGCTTCATGGTGCAAAAGGCTTATTTCAGCGTGCTCTGGAACTCACCCGTGTGCCGGGGGGGCCTGGTCCGAGAGCTGAGAATTTCTTAAGCGATATCGAGATCGTCGAGAGCCTGGAGGAAAGTCTCGCAACTTCCTGGAACACTTTATTTGAAACGATACAAACCCTGCCCTTTACGAAGCTGAAAGCATGCAGGGGGGACGATTATGATAAAGAAATAGTGGATGAAGCGAAGAAACTCCGGGATCAAGGAAAGAAAACTCTGGAAAAGCTTCAGGAGGATTTCTTTTCAAGAAGACCCGGTTCATTCCTTGAAGATATGCGGAAAATGAAGGACGTGATCCATACCCTGGCGGAAGTGGTGATCGAATTCGGTAACCGTTTCAGGGCAGTGAAAGAAGAAAAGGGACTCGTCGATTTTGCCGATTTGGAACATTTTTGTCTCGACATTTTAAGGGACCCTGCATCTGATGTGTTGGTCCCATCAGAAGCAGCGAATCTTTACAAGAATAAGTTCAAAGAAGTACTGGTGGATGAATACCAGGATACGAATATGGTTCAGGAATCCATTCTCCTTCTCATTACCGAGGAACGTGAAGAAGTTGGAAACCGGTTCATGGTGGGGGATGTAAAGCAATCCATCTACCGTTTCAGATTAGCGGAACCGAATCTATTTTTAGGAAAGTATACCCGTTTCCTGCCGGAAAGAGGGGAAGCCGGATTAAAGATCGACCTTTCCCAAAACTTCCGAAGCCGTAAAGAAGTGCTAGAAGGGACGAACTTCTTATTTAAACAGATCATGGGTCCATCGGTCGGTGAAATGGAATACAACAAGGAAGCCGAACTTGTAAAGGGTGCTCCGTATCCGGAAGAAACGGAATATCCGATTGAAGTGGCCATCATCGATCAGGAAACGGAGGAACCGTCAGGTGGTGGAGATGAAGAGGGGTTGTCCATCTTTGATGAAGGGGATATCGAGAAATCGGTCCTTGAAGCCCGTTATATGGCTAACAAAGTGAAAAGGATGATCGAAGAGCGGACACCGGTCTATGATGCCAAAACGAATACCGAGCGTCCGATACAGTACCGTGACGTCGTCATCCTGCTTCGCTCCATGCCTTGGGCGGCAGAAATCATGGAAGAATTCAAGCGCCAGGGAATACCGATTTATGCAAATTTATCTACAGGATATTTCGAGGCAACCGAGATTGCCATTATGCTTTCCCTGCTGAAAGTGATCGATAATCCATACCAGGATATCCCCCTTGCTTCCGTTCTAAGATCTCCGATTGTCGGACTCGATGAGCAGGGTCTTGCCAGTATCCGGATCCATTCCAGGGCAGGGACGTATTACGAAGCGTTGAAGATATTTGCCAGTGAAAAGCCGGGCAATCCCCGTGAAGAAGAAACATTTGAAAAGGTCAAAGTGTTCCTTTATCATCTTGGGAACTGGCGGACGAAGGCAAGGCAGGGATCTGTGACAGAATTGATCTGGCAATTGTACCGGGATACCCGATTCTATGACTATGTAGGAGGGATGGCCGGTGGGAAGCAGCGTCAGGCTAATCTCAGGGCTCTTTATGACCGTGCCCGGCAATACGAAGAAACTTCCTTCAGGGGATTATTCCGGTTCCTGCGATTCATTGACAGGATGAGGGAAAGGGGAGATGACCTCGGAGTGGCGAGAGCCCTGAGTGAACAGGAAGATGTGGTACGGTTAATGACGATCCACTCCAGTAAAGGCCTTGAGTTCCCCGTCGTATTTGTAGCCGGGACCTCTAAACAATTCAACCTGATGGATCTGAATGCAGCATACTTATTGGATAAAGACCTTGGATTGGCTGTGAAATATACCGATCCGGCCAAACGGATCAGCTACCCGTCCCTTCCCCAATTGGCGTTCAAGCGGAAGAAGCGGATGGAGGCGATCTCGGAGGAAATGCGGGTGCTGTATGTGGCCTTGACCCGGGCCAAGGAGAAGTTATATCTGGTCGGCACCGTGAAAAGCCTGGAGAAATCGCTGAAGAAATGGCGGGGGGCTTTAAGCCAGACAGATTGGTTATTATCTGATTATGACCGGGCCGGGGCGAGTTCTTATCTTGATTGGATAGGTCCGTCCCTCATGCGTCATCCACAGTGTGGGGAGCTTAGCGCCTCAGGAATCGGCTTGATGAATGAAGAGATTCTCAATCACCCTTCCTGCTTTCAGATCTCGAAAATTCATCAATCCGAGTTGATCGCGGACGAGGATGAGGAAATGAATGAAGAAAAAACATGGCAGGAGAAAGTAAAGAATGGTGAAGTGGTGGATATTGTGTCTTCCCATCAAGAAGAGGTATTAGAGCGTCTGTCGTGGGAATACCCTCATATACGTGCTACAAACCTACGTTCAAAACAGTCGGTTTCAGAGCTGAAACGGATGGTTGAAGTACGGGATGAAGCCTCAAGTATTGATATCCTGAGGCAGCACCATAAGCCTGTGTATAATCGACCTCAGTTCATGCAATCGAAGGAACTGTCCCCTGCGGAAAAGGGAACAGCCATGCACACAGTCATGCAGCATATTTCTTTTGACGATGGGGTGCCGACAGAGGAAAAGGTTGAAGATCTTTTATCAAGGCTTGTCCAGAAAGAAATCCTGACGGAAGAACAGAAACTGGCGGTGTCAGTCGAACACATCGCAGGCTTCTTCAAGAGTGGACTTGGTCAGAGGATGGCAAACGCCCGGGATATAGAGCGGGAAATCCCATTCAGTATGAGCGTCCCCCTTAGTGAAATATCGGAAACGGGTGAAGAAGCACCTGAAGAAACCATACTTGTTCAAGGGGTCATCGACTGTGTATTCAGGGATGAGTCGGGGATCGTCCTGTTGGATTACAAGACAGACGGTATCCATGACCGCTATCAG
The DNA here is from genome assembly GCF_001591825.1 of Rossellomorea vietnamensis NBRC 101237. Classification (GTDB taxonomy): domain Bacteria; phylum Bacillota; class Bacilli; order Bacillales; family Bacillaceae_B; genus Rossellomorea; species Rossellomorea vietnamensis. Next base: position 274 of record NZ_BCVQ01000054.1, on the reverse strand, counting down.
GGCGGGTTCACTGAAGCGAGGCCAGTCCTTGAAGAAAGGTATAAAGTACAAATCGAATTATACACCCGGGCACTGGAATCCATATGGAAGGAACCGGTAGCAGAAAAGTATCTGTATTTCTTCGATGGAGGACATGTGTTGGAGTTATAAAAGGAAACACTTCGGAGCATTAGCTTCGAAGTGTTTTGTTAAAAGAATATCTGAACGATCACTCGAAATCGTTCGGATTAATCATTTAGCTGTTTACATTAATACTTTCACTTTTAGATGTAGC
>NZ_BCVQ01000053.1 GCF_001591825.1 Rossellomorea vietnamensis NBRC 101237 | reverse complement strand
CTATCGCTCCTGCGGGGTCTCACCCATTTCGCTTTTCCCGAAGGAGTCTCCGTCTTGCACTCCAATCAACAGCTAGAGACTGCATAATTTGTATTTATTGCTTTTTATAATACCCGACCATTTCTATATCAATTAAAGAACACAGATTGATAGTTCCCTCATAGATGAATCAATATATTTGCGACTTTCTTCTATATATAATGTGCTAACTCCATTCTAAATAAAACGTGATTAAAGATAAGGATTGTCTTTAAGCTTTCAACTTTCAAATCGGATCTTAGGAAATGTCATCTCTATAGCAATAACTTATTGAACTCATTGTTGATTGCAACGGAAGGCAGCTCGACTCCTGCGGGAAGTGTTGGACAGGTGAGACCCCACAGGGCGAAGCCCGAGGAGGCTCACCGCCAGCCCCGCGGAAAGCGAGCTGCCTGCAGTGGAAATCAACATGCAGTCGCTCTTATACAAATAATATTTACTTTTACAAAATGCTCATAGTAATTAAAAATGATCGTTATATTAAATATTGTGAAAATACCACATAACCTTGAAAATATAACGGTTCGTTTGTATAATAGAGAAAGTGTGCAAAACATAAAGAAATTGCAAGAAACCCTTGCTTCTTCTGGGTGTTTTAGTTATAATAGACAATGTTGGTCTTTGACTGCGATGAAACAGAAGGTTGCTGACACACACGGCCGCTTTGCCATGGCGAGTGTGTGGGAAATTTCTGTGGAGAATGTCTATTCAAAAATAGGCGATAAAGGAGGGAAAATAATGGCAAAACAAAAGATTCGTATCCGTTTAAAGGCTTATGATCACAGAATCCTTGATCAATCAGCTGAGAAAATTGTTGAAACAGCAAAACGTTCTGGTGCGGCGGTTTCTGGACCGATCCCACTACCGACTGAAAAGTCTGTTTACACAATCCTACGTGCTGTGCACAAATACAAAGATTCTCGTGAGCAATTCGAAATGCGTACTCACAAACGCTTAATCGACATTGTAAATCCGACACCACAAACAGTTGATGCGCTTATGCGTTTAGACTTACCATCAGGTGTAGATATCGAAATCAAACTTTAATTCATAAAAACCATAATAATCAGGAGGTGTGACTAATGACCAAAGGAATCTTAGGAAGAAAGATTGGTATGACTCAAGTTTTCGCTGAAAACGGTGATCTTATCCCTGTAACTGTTATCGAGGCTGCTCAAAACGTGGTACTTCAAAAGAAATCTACAGACGTTGATGGCTACGAAGCTATCCAAGTAGGTTTTGAAGACAAACGTGAAAAGCTTTCTAACAAACCAGAGAGAGGCCACGTTGCTAAAGCTGAAACTGCTCCTAAGCGCTTCATCCGTGAAATCCGCGGTGTAAACGTAGAAGAGTACGAAGTTGGTCAAGAAGTCAAAGTTGATATTTTCGCTGCAGGCGAAATCGTAGATGTAACAGGAGTTTCAAAAGGTAAAGGTTTCCAAGGTGCTATCAAGCGTCACAACCAATCACGCGGACCTATGTCCCATGGTTCTCGTTACCACCGTCGTCCCGGTTCAATGGGTCCTGTTGATCCAAACCGTGTATTCAAAGGTAAATTACTACCTGGACGTATGGGCGGAGAACAAATTACAATTCAAAACCTTGAAATTGTAAAAGTTGATGCTGAGCGTAACCTTATCTTAGTTAAAGGTAATGTACCTGGACCTAAGAAACAACTGATCAAAGTAAAGTCAGCTATTAAAGCAAACTAATAGAACTTTTCAAGAAAGGAGGAAACAAGAATGCCGAAAGTAGCATTATTTAACCAAAGCGGTTCTAAAGTTGGTGATATCGAACTTAATGACACTGTTTTTGGTATTGAACCAAACACACACGTGATGACTGAAGCAGTATTGATGCAAAGAGCGTCTTTACGCCAAGGTAATCATAAAGTAAAAAATCGTTCTGAAGTACGTGGCGGTGGGCGTAAGCCTTGGCGTCAAAAAGGAACAGGTCGTGCTCGTCAAGGGTCAATCCGTTCTCCACAATGGCGCGGTGGTGGTACTGTATTTGGACCAGTTCCACGCAGCTACGGCTACAAACTTCCTAAGAAAGTTCGTCGCTTAGCGATTAAATCTGCACTTTCTTCTAAAGTTGTAGAAGAAAACATCTTAGTATTAGAAGCATTATCATTCGATGCTCCTAAAACAAAAGAATTTGCTAGCGTTCTAAAAGGTCTTTCTGTTGATTCTAAAACATTAGTAATCACTGACGGTCTTGACGAAAACGTAGCACTTTCAGCTCGTAACATCCCTGGTGTAACTGTTGTTACTGCAGAAGGAATTAGCGTTCTGGATGTATTAGGACATGACAAACTAGTGATGACTAAATCAGCTGTTGAAAAAGTAGAGGAGGTGCTCGCATAATGGATGTACGTGAAATCATTAAGCGCCCCGTAATTACAGAGGCTTCAACTGATCTTATGTCTGAGAAAAAGTATACTTTCGAAGTTGATACTAGAGCTAACAAAACTCAAGTAAAAGACGCCGTTCAAGCAATCTTTGACGTGAAAGTAGATAAAGTAAACATCATGAACTACAAAGGTAAGTTCAAGCGCATGGGTAAACACGCTGGTTACACTAACAAGCGTCGTAAAGCTATCGTTAAGCTTACTGCTGACAGTAAAGAAATCGAATTCTTTGAAGTATAAAATTCTTTAATTAAGAAGAGGAGGGAAAAACATGGCGATTAAAAAGTATAAACCTACCTCTAATGGTCGTCGCGGCATGACTAGTTCTGATTTCGCTGAAATCACTACTGATTCTCCGGAAAAGTCACTTTTAGCACCCCTACACAAAAAGGGTGGCCGTAACAACCAAGGTAAGTTAACAGTTCGTCATCAAGGTGGCGGCCATAAGCGCCAATACCGTATCATCGATTTCAAACGTGAAAAAGATGGTATACCTGGACGCGTTGCTACGATCGAATACGATCCAAACCGCTCAGCTAATATTGCACTAATCAACTACGCTGATGGGGAAAAACGTTACATCCTTGCACCTAAAACACTTGTTGTAGGTATGGAAGTAATGTCTGGACCAGAAGCAGATATTAAAGTAGGTAATGCATTACCACTTATCAACATCCCAGTTGGTACAATCGTACACAATATTGAACTTAAACCTGGTAAAGGTGGTCAGCTAGTTCGTTCTGCTGGGACATCTGCTCAAGTACTTGGTAAAGAAGGTAAATATGTACTTGTACGTTTGAACTCTGGTGAAACTCGTATGATCCTTTCTGCTTGTCGTGCTACTGTAGGTCAAGTTGGAAATGAACAACACGAACTAATCAACATCGGTAAAGCCGGACGTTCTCGTTGGTTAGGTAAACGCCCAACAGTTCGTGGTTCTGTCATGAACCCTAACGATCACCCACACGGTGGTGGTGAAGGACGTGCTCCAATCGGACGTAAATCACCAATGTCTCCATGGGGTAAACCTACTCTTGGATACAAGACACGTAAGAAAAACAACAAATCTGATAAATTTATTGTGCGTCGTCGCAAAAAATAACGGGATTGTGCTACGGTTCCTGAAAAGAGCCGTAGGTCAATCACGAAGGGAGGTTCAAACATGGGTCGTAGCTTAAAAAAAGGACCTTTTGTTGATGATCATTTAATGACTAAGATCGAAAAATTGAACGAAACTGAAGGCAAACAAGTTGTGAAAACTTGGTCTCGTCGCTCAACGATCTTCCCAGCATTCATCGGTCACACGATCGCAGTTTACGATGGTCGTAAACATGTACCTGTATACGTCACTGAAGACATGGTAGGACACAAGCTTGGTGAATTTGCACCATCTCGTACTTACAAAGGTCACGCAAGTGATGATAAGAAAACAAGACGCTAATTGAGAGGAGGGTATCCTAATGCAAGCAAAAGCTGTTGCAAGAACAGTACGTATTGCTCCTCGTAAAGTACGTTTAGTCGTTGATCTAATCCGAGGTAAGCAAGTTGGAGAAGCGGTTGCTATCTTAAAGCACACACCTAAAGCTGCTTCACCAGTAATCGAAAAAGTACTTAAGTCTGCTATTGCGAACGCAGAGCACAACTTTGACATGGATATTAATAGCCTAGTGGTAACTGAGGCTTATGTAAATGAAGGACCAACACTTAAACGTTTCCGTCCTCGTGCGATGGGACGTGCAAGTCAAATCAACAAACGTACAAGTCACATTACACTTGTCGTATCAGAAAAGAAGGAGGGATAAGCTGTGGGTCAAAAAGTACATCCGGTCGGACTTCGTGTCGGTATAATCCGTGATTGGGAATCTAAATGGTACGCAGATAAAGATTACGCTAATCTATTACACGAAGACATTAAAGTACGTGAATATATTGCAAAACGTTTAGTTGACGCATCTGTTTCTAAAGTAGAAATCGAACGCGCAGCAAACCGTATTAACATTACCGTTCATACAGCTAAGCCTGGTATGGTTATCGGTAAAGGTGGTACAGAAGTTGAAGCACTTCGTAAAGCATTGAACGAACTTACTTCAAAACGTGTACACATCAACATCGTTGAAATCAAAAGAGCTGACGTTGATGCGAAATTAGTAGCTGAAAACATCGCTCGTCAATTAGAAAACCGTGTTTCTTTCCGTCGTGCTCAGAAGCAATCAATCCAACGTGCGATGCGTGCTGGTGCAAAAGGAATCAAAACACAAGTATCTGGTCGTTTAGGCGGAGCAGATATCGCTCGTGCAGAACATTACAGTGAAGGTACTGTTCCACTTCATACTCTACGCGCTGACATTGACTATGCTCATGCAGAAGCTGACACAACTTATGGTAAGCTAGGCGTTAAAGTATGGATCTATCGTGGAGAAGTTCTTCCTACAAGAAAGAAATCTGAGGAAGGAGGCAAATAATTATGTTATTACCTAAACGCGTTAAACATCGTCGCGAACACCGCGGAAAAATGCGTGGACGTGCTAAAGGCGGTCAAGAAGTAGCGTTCGGTGAATACGGTTTACAAGCAGTTGAGGCTTCTTGGATCACAAACCGTCAAATCGAATCAGCTCGTATCGCTATGACTCGTTACATGAAACGTGGCGGTAAAGTATGGATTAAAATCTTCCCTCATAAACCTTACACTGCAAAACCTTTAGAAGTACGTATGGGTTCAGGTAAAGGTGCTCCAGAAGGTTGGGTAGCAGTAGTTAAGCCTGGAAAAATCATGTTTGAAATCGCTGGTGTTTCTGAAGAGGTTGCTCGTGAAGCACTTCGTCTGGCATCACATAAACTTCCGATCAAAACGAAGTTTGTAAAACGTGAGGAAATTGGTGGTGAATCAAATGAAAACTAATGAAATTCGTGACCTAACCACTGCTGAAATAGAACAAAAAGTAAAGACTCTGAAAGAAGAGTTATTTAACCTTCGCTTCCAACTTGCGACTGGGCAATTAGAAAACACAGCTCGCATCCGTGAAGTCCGCAAAGGGATCGCTCGTATGAAAACTGTAATCCGTGAAAGAGAGATCGGGGTTAACAATCGATAAATGAGAGGAGGTTTGCTTAAATGAGTGACCGCAACCAACGTAAGGTATACACTGGCCGTGTTGTTTCCGACAAAATGGATAAAACAGTAACGGTTATGGTAGAAACTTATAAAAAGCATTCTCTATACGGCAAGCGCGTTAAGTACTCTAAGAAGTTTAAAACTCATGATGAGAACAACGAAGCAAAAGTAGGCGATATCGTACGTATCATGGAGACTCGTCCACTATCTGCTACAAAACGTTTCCGTTTAGTAGAAGTTGTTGAAAAAGCAGTTATTATCTAATATATTTGTTCGGATATTTTATATTCCGAAGGGAGGTTACCTACATGATTCAACAAGAATCACGTTTAAAAGTTGCTGACAACTCTGGTGCTCGTGAAGTATTAACTATCAAAGTACTTGGTGGTTCTGGACGCAAGACGGCTAACATCGGTGATGTTATCGTGTGTACAGTAAAACAAGCAACACCAGGTGGCGTTGTTAAAAAAGGTGACGTAGTGAAAGCAGTTGTTGTTCGTACTAAGTCTGGTGTACGTCGTCAAGACGGTACTTACATCAAGTTCGACGAGAATGCTTGTGTCATTATCCGTGACGATAAGGGACCACGTGGAACTCGTATCTTCGGACCTGTTGCCCGTGAACTACGTGACAGCAACTTTATGAAAATTGTATCTTTAGCTCCAGAAGTTCTTTAATAGATATTTAGCATTGGGCCATTCAAGGAGGTGCGATGAAATGCATGTAAAAAAAGGCGATAAAGTAATGGTCATTACTGGGAAAGACAAAGGCAAAACAGGTGTTGTTCTTGCTTCATTCCCTAAAAAAGACCGAGTGCTAGTTGAAGGTATCAACGTTGTGAAAAAACACGCTAAGCCTTCACAGATGAACCCGCAAGGTGGAATCATCAGCCAGGAAGCATCTATCCATGTATCAAATGTTATGCTTCTAGATCCGAAATCTAACGAGCCAACTCGTGTAGGTTATAAGACAGAAGACGGCAAAAAAGTACGTGTAGCAAAAAAATCAGGTGAAGTTCTAGATAAATAGTACGATTAAGAAGGGAGGTATTCTGAATGAACCGCCTAAAAGAAAAATTCCAACAAGAAATCAGTCCAGCTCTAGTTAGCAAATTCAATTACAAATCAGTAATGGAAGTACCTAAAGTTGAAAAGATCGTTGTCAACATGGGTATCGGTGATGCTGTTCAAAACTCAAAAGCTCTTGATGTAGCTGTTGATGAATTAACTCAAATCACTGGTCAAAAGCCAGTTGTAACAAAAGCTAAGAAATCAATCGCAGGCTTCCGTCTTCGTGAAGGTATGCCAATCGGTGCAAAAGTTACTCTACGCGGAGAGCGTATGTACCAATTCTTAGATAAATTAATTTCTGTTTCACTTCCACGTGTACGTGACTTCCGTGGTGTTTCTAAAAAAGCATTCGACGGTCGCGGTAACTACACATTAGGAGTTAAAGAGCAATTGATTTTCCCTGAGATTGACTATGATAAAGTGTCTAAAGTACGTGGTATGGATATCGTAATCGTAACAACTGCGAACACAGACGAAGAAGCTCGTGAATTGTTGACACAAATCGGAATGCCATTCCAAAAGTAATCGCTATATAAGGGAGGCGAAAATGTGGCTAAAAAATCTATGATTGCGAAACAAAAACGCACGCCAAAGCATAATGTTCAAGCGTATACTCGTTGCGAACGTTGCGGACGTCCTCATTCAGTTATCCGTAAATTCAAGCTTTGCCGTATTTGTTTCCGTGAACTTGCATACAAGGGTCAGATTCCTGGCGTTAAGAAAGCTAGTTGGTAATACCCTATATTGGGAAGGAGGTAAATTATTATGACAATGACAGATCCAATTGCAGATTTGCTAACTCGCATCCGTAATGCGAACATGGTTCGTCACGAAAGATTAGAAGTTCCTGCTTCTAACATCAAGAAAGAAATTGCAGAAATCCTTAAACGTGAAGGTTTCGTACGTGACGTTGAATATGTAGAAGATAACAAGCAAGGTGTTATCCGCATTTTCTTAAAATATGGAGCAAACAACGAACGAGTAATTACTGGATTAAAGCGTATCTCTAAACCTGGTTTACGTGTATATGCAAAATCAACAGAGGTACCTAAAGTACTAAACGGTTTAGGTATCGCACTTGTTTCTACTTCTACAGGTGTTTTAACTGATAAAGAAGCTCGTGCTCAACAAGTAGGCGGAGAAGTTCTAGCTTACGTTTGGTAATATTTTTTATATGAATGGAGGTGCAACAGGATGTCACGTGTAGGAAAACTACCAGTAGAAATTCCATCTGACGTTACTCTAACAGTAGGTGAAGATAACACTGTAACTGTAAAAGGACCTAAAGGGGAACTTTCTCGTACATTCAATTCTGATATTAAAGTTGAATTAGAAGGAAACGTAGCGACAGTTACTCGTCCTTCTGATGCAAAAGAACACCGCGCGTTACACGGTACAACTCGTGCCCTAATCGCGAACATGGTTGAAGGTGTATCTAAAGGATTCCAAAGAAATCTTGAGCTAGTCGGTGTAGGTTACCGTGCTCAAAAGCAAGGTACTAAGCTTGTCCTTAACGTTGGTTACTCTCACCCAGTTGAGATCGAACCAGAACAAGGTATCGAGATCGAAGTACCGGCTAATACAAAGATATCTATCAAAGGTATCGACAAAGAACGTGTTGGAGCATTAGCTGCTAACATTCGTGCTGTACGCTCTCCTGAGCCTTACAAAGGAAAAGGTATTCGCTACGAAGGTGAATATGTTCGTCGTAAAGAAGGTAAAACAGGTAAATAATGCCGCGTAGGCAAAAGAAAGGAGTGACCGTAGGTGATTACTAAGCCAGATAAGAACAAAACACGTAAGAAAAGACATGCTCGTGTCCGTTCAAAGATTACTGGAACTGAAACTCGTCCTCGTTTGAACGTTTTCCGTTCTAACAAAAATATCTACGCTCAACTTATCGATGATATGAATGGTGTTACTCTAGTTAGTGCATCTTCTCAAGATAAAGATTTCAACCTAGATTCTTCTGCAACAACTGATGCAGCAGCAAAAGTTGGAGAACTAGTTGCGAAACGTGCAGTAGAAAAAGGATTAAAATCTGTAGTATTTGACCGTGGTGGATATTTATATCATGGCCGTATCAAAGCTTTGGCTGAAGCAGCTCGTGAAAACGGCTTAGAATTTTAATAAAAAAAGGAGGGACAATCCAGATGCGTCGTATTGACTCAAGCAAACTAGAATTTGAAGAACGCGTAGTTACAATCAATCGTGTTGCGAAAGTAGTTAAAGGTGGACGTCGTTTCCGTTTCGCTGCTCTTGTAGTAGTGGGCGATAAAAACGGTCACGTTGGTTTCGGAACTGGGAAAGCACAGGAAGTACCTGATGCGATCCGTAAAGCGATTGAAGATGCGAAAAAGAATCTAATTGAAGTTCCTATGGTTGAAGGTACTACACCTCACCTAGTAACTGGACGATTTGGTGCTGGTCAGATCCTGATCAAACCTGCTTCTGCGGGTACAGGAATCATCGCCGGTGGACCTGTTCGTGCCGTACTTGAATTAGCTGGTGTTCAAGATATCCTATCTAAATCATTAGGATCTAACACTCCAATCAACATGGTTCGCGCTACTATCGAAGGTTTAAAACAATTAAAGCGTGCTGAAGACGTAGCTAAACTACGTGGTAAATCAGTAGAAGAGATCTTAGGTTAAGGGAGGGATAACGATGGCTAACAAACTAGAAATTACCCTCACTCGCAGCATCATTGGCCGTCCTCAAGATCAACGCAAAACGGTTGAAGCTTTAGGACTTCGCAAAATGCACCAAACGGTTGAGCAACAAGATAATGCTGCTATCCGCGGTATGATCAACAAAGTCGCTCACCTTGTAACTGTAACTGAAAAATAATTCTTAACGCTTAAAAAGAAGGAGGTGCCGACATGAAATTACATGAGTTAAAGCCTACAGAAGGTTCACGTAAAGTCCGCAATCGTGTAGGACGTGGTATTGGTTCAGGTAATGGAAAGACTGCTGGTAAAGGTCATAAAGGACAAAACGCCCGTTCAGGTGGCGGAACTCGTCCTGGCTTCGAGGGTGGTCAAACACCATTGTTCCAACGTCTACCTAAACGTGGATTCACGAACATCAATCGTAAAGAATATGCAATCGTCAACCTTGACGCATTGAATCGCTTCGAAGATGGTACAGAAGTTACTCCAGCTCTACTTGTAGAATCTGGTGTAGTGAGTAACGAAAAAGCAGGAATTAAGATTCTTGGTAAAGGTAAAATCGAGAAAAAGCTTACAGTAAAAGCACAAAAATTCTCAACCACTGCTAAAGAAGCTATCGAAGCTGCTGGCGGTACATCCGAGGTGATCTAATGTTTCAAACTGTCTCCAATTTTATGCGCGTGGGTGATATAAGAAACAAAATTATCTTCACCCTTCTAATGTTAATAGTCTTTCGTCTTGGTACCTTCATTCCGGTACCAAACGTAGACGCTAATGTATTGAAAATGCAAGACCAGGCAGGGATCCTTGGATTCCTGAATACATTTGGTGGCGGTGCGTTAAAGAACTTCTCCATCTTCGCGATGGGAATCATGCCTTATATCACGGCTTCGATCATCGTGCAGCTCCTGCAAATGGATGTTGTACCGAAGTTTACTGAGTGGTCTAAGCAGGGTGAAGTCGGGCGCCGTAAATTAGCTCAGTTCACACGTTATTTCACTATCATTCTTGGATTCATCCAGGCTTTAGGAATGTCCTACGGCTTCAATAGAATTTACGGTGGAATGCTTATCCAAAGCCCCGGAGTCAGTACGTACCTACTAATAGCTTTAGTTCTAACAGCTGGTACGGCTTTTCTTATGTGGTTGGGTGAACAAATCACGGCTAAAGGCGTTGGGAATGGTATTTCGATCCTGATCTTTGCAGGTATCGTTGCTGCAATCCCCAACACTGTAAACCAAATCTATGCTCAACAAATCGAGGGAGCAGGCGAACAGCTCTTCCTTCGTATTGTGGTTCTTGCACTTCTTGTTTTAGCAGTTATTGCAATCGTGGTTGGTGTCGTGTTTATCCAACAAGCACTTCGTAAGATTCCGATTCAATATGCAAAACGTTTAGTGGGGCGTAGTCCGGTTGGTGGACAATCAACACATCTACCATTAAAGGTGAATGCTGCGGGTGTTATTCCAGTTATCTTTGCGATTTCTTTCATTATCACGCCACAGACCATTTCATCATTCTTTGGAGACAATGATGTGACCAGTACCATTCAGTACATCTTTGATTACACCAAGCCAGTTGGTATGATCATCTATGTAGCTCTGATCATTGCCTTTACGTATTTCTATGCTTTCATTCAAGTGAATCCGGAACAAATGGCTGAAAACTTGAAGAAGCAAGGTGGATATATCCCTGGTATTCGTCCAGGTAAAACCACACAAGAGTATCTCACTCGCGTTCTGTATCGTCTAACATTTGTTGGGGCCATTTTCTTAGCTGTTATCGCAGTCCTTCCAGTTTTCTTCATTAACTTTGCGGGATTACCTCCTGCAGCTCAAATCGGTGGAACAAGCTTACTGATCGTAGTAGGGGTTGCACTTGAGACAATGAAGCAACTAGAGGCACAGTTAGTGAAACGTCACTACAAAGGATTTATTAAATAAGAGGGTTTTCGGGAACATCTTGTTCCTGAAACCATTTTATAGACAATTAGGGGGAGTACGAGTGAATATAGTTCTTATGGGCTTACCAGGCGCAGGAAAAGGCACTCAAGCTGAAAAAATCGTAGATAAATATGGTATCCCCCATATCTCTACTGGTGATATGTTCCGTTCAGCTATCAAAGAAGGTACTGAACTAGGCTTGAAGGCTAAATCATTCATGGATAATGGCGACCTTGTTCCTGATGAAGTGACAATCGGTATCGTCCGTGAACGATTAAGCAAAGAGGACTGTGAAAAAGGCTTCTTACTGGATGGGTTTCCAAGAACGGTTGCTCAGGCAGAAGCACTTGAAAACATCCTAGCTGATCTTGGTAAAAAAATGAATTATGTCATTAATATAAATGTAGATAAGGACATCCTGATGGAGCGCTTGACAGGTCGCAGGATCTGTAAAGAGTGCGGCGCTACTTATCATCTTGTCTTTAATCCGCCAACAGAAGAGGGCGTTTGTGATCGCTGCGGCGGCGAGTTATATCAACGCGCAGATGATAACGAAGAAACGGTTCAAAACCGTTTGGACGTAAACATCAAACAAACCCAACCACTATTGGCTTACTACGAAGATAAAGGCTATCTGAAAAACATTGACGGTCAACAAGACATCCATAGAGTGTTTGATGACATTGATGAACTACTTGGAGGCCTTTCATAATGATCATTTCTAAAACTCCGAGAGAGATTGAGATTATGCGGCATGCTGGTAAGATTGTTGCATTGACTCATGCGGAATTGCAAAAGTATATTTCTCCGGGAATATCGACGAAGGAACTGGATGCAATTGCTGAAAAATTCATTCGTAAACATGATGCAATTCCATCTTTTAAAGGGTATAATGGGTTTCGTGGCAGCATCTGTGCTTCAGTCAACAATGAGTTGGTACATGGAATTCCAGGCGATCGGGTATTGAAAGATGGCGATATAATCAGCATCGATATCGGTGCTAAATATAATGGTTATCACGGTGACTCGGCTTGGACATATCCAGTTGGAACAATAGATGATGAAACCCGGAAGCTTCTTGATGTAACGGAAGAATCATTATTTCTGGGCCTTAAAGAAGCGAAACCAGGCGAGCGTCTGTCGAATATCTCTCATAGTATACAAACTTTTGTTGAAGCTAATGGCTTTTCAATCGTTCGGGAGTATGTGGGACACGGAGTTGGTCAAGACTTACATGAGGACCCGCAAATCCCTCATTATGGACCACCCAACAAAGGTCCGCGTTTAAAGCCTGGCATGGTACTGGCTATTGAACCAATGGTTAATGCAGGAAGTCGATATGTTAGGACGTTATCAGATAACTGGACAGTCGTCACAGTAGATGATAAAATGTGTGCGCACTTTGAACACACCATAGCAATTACTGAAGACGGCTATGAGATATTGACGAAAGCCTAAGTGAAGGTGATTGGATTGATCGAGTCAGAATCAACGGTTCCGAGGATAGGCCAGATTGTTCAAACCCTCAAAGGGAGAGAGACTGGAAGCTACTCGGTCGTTATTCAGCAGTTGGATGAACGTTTTGTACTGATAGCAGATGGGGATAGACGAAAGTTCGATCGCGCCAAGCGAAAGAACATCGCTCATCTTCACTTGTGTGACTATGTTTCTCCAGAAGTTCAAAACAGTATTATAGAATCAGGCAGAGTAACGAACGGTAAACTGCGTTATGCTGTTTCAAAGTTTGTTAACGAAGTATTAAATGATGAGAAGAAGGGAGACATGTTCGATGGCTAAGGATGATGTAATTGAAGTTGAAGGTAAGGTCGCCGAGACTTTGCCCAATGCGATGTTTAAGGTAGAATTAGAAAATGGTCATACAGTACTGGCACATGTTTCAGGAAAGATCCGTATGCATTTCATTCGTATCCTACCTGGTGACAAGGTAACAGTGGAATTATCACCGTATGACTTAACTCGTGGTAGAATCACTTATCGTTATAAATAATCTATTGCACTCCGTACTATTAAGGAGGTTAGAATAAGATGAAAGTTAGACCATCTGTTAAACCAATCTGCGAAAAATGTAAAGTTATTCGTAGAAAAGGTAAAGTCATGGTTATCTGTGAAAACCCTAAACACAAACAAAAACAAGGCTAATCTTAAAGGAGGTGCGCTATCACTATGGCACGTATTGCTGGTGTAGACATTCCACGTGACAAACGTGTTGTCATTTCATTAACATACATCTACGGTATTGGTAAAAATACTGCAGCGAAAATCTTATCTGAAGCTGGTGTATCTGAGGATACTCGCGTTCGCGATCTAACTGACGACGAACTAGGAAAGATTCGTGATATCGTTGATAAATTAAAAGTAGAAGGTGATCTTCGTCGTGAAGTATCACTAAACATCAAACGTCTTATGGAAATCGGTTCATACCGCGGTCTTCGTCACCGTCGTGGACTACCTGTTCGTGGACAACATACGAAGAACAATGCTCGTACACGTAAAGGTCCTCGTAAGACTGTAGCTAACAAGAAAAAATAATAGGTAAAGGAGGTTACTTCTTAGTATGGCACGTAAAACTAATACTCGTAAACGTCGTGTGAAAAAGAATATCGAAGCTGGTATTGCACACATTCGTTCTACATTCAATAACACAATCGTAACTATTACTGATGTTCACGGAAATGCTGTTGCATGGTCAAGTGCAGGTTCACTAGGATTCAGAGGTTCTCGTAAATCCACTCCATTCGCAGCGCAAATGGCAGCTGAAACAGCAGCTAAAGCTTCTCAGGAACACGGTTTAAAAACTCTTGAAGTAACAGTTAAAGGTCCTGGTGCTGGTCGTGAAGCAGCTATCCGTGCTCTTCAAGCAGCAGGTCTAGAAGTTACTGCAATCAGAGACGTTACTCCAGTTCCTCATAATGGATGCCGTCCACCAAAACGTCGCCGCGTTTAATTTTCTGTATAAATTTTGTATCGTTGTCTATAATGGGATATGATACAAGATACGTTCATTCAGAAAAGTAACCAGTTGTTGGTGCACAATAGGGAACGTAAACATGGGGAATTTCGGACTTTATCTTATTTAGCCCGGAGTTTCGACGTTTTGAAGGAGGGTAAATATTAATGATCGAAATTGAAAAGCCAAAAATTGAAACGGTTGAGATCAGCGATGATGCCACATATGGAAAGTTCGTCGTAGAACCACTTGAGCGTGGATATGGTACAACTTTGGGTAACTCCTTACGTCGTATCCTATTATCGTCACTCCCAGGTGCTGCTGTCACATCTATTCAAATAGATGGAGTACTGCATGAGTTTTCAACAATTGAAGGCGTCGTAGAGGATGTTACATCCATCATTTTGAATATCAAGAAGCTGGCGTTGAAGATCTACTCTGATGAAGAAAAAACGCTAGAAATTGATGTACAGGGTGAAGGAGTCGTAACGGCTGCGGATATTACTCATGATAGTGATGTTGAAGTGTTAAATCCTGATTTACACATCGCAACGTTATCTAAGAGTGGTCATTTCCGTGTGCGTTTAAGTGCATCCCGTGGTCGTGGGTACAGACCAGCAGACCAAAACAAACGTGAGGATCTTCCTATTGGCGTGATCCCAATCGATTCTATTTACACTCCAGTTTCACGCGTTAACTATCAAATAGAAAATACTCGTGTTGGTCAAATGACGAACTACGATAAACTTTCTCTTGATGTATGGACTGATGGAAGTATTGGACCGAAAGAAGCGATTTCTTTAGGTGCTAAGATTCTAACAGAACACTTAAATATTTTCGTTGGCCTTACAGATGAAGCGCAGAATGCTGAAATCATGGTAGAAAAAGAAGAAGACCAAAAAGAAAAAGTTCTTGAGATGACTATCGAAGAACTAGATCTTTCTGTTCGTTCTTATAACTGCCTGAAGCGTGCTGGAATCAATACTGTTCAAGAGCTTGCTAACAAGACTGAAGAAGATATGATGAAAGTGCGTAACCTAGGACGTAAATCCCTTGAAGAGGTTAAAGTTAAACTTGAAGACCTTGGACTTGGATTACGTAAAGACGACTGATAACATCTTCTTTCATATATAGATTCAACAAAGGAGGGAACCCTTAATGGCTTACAGAAAGTTAGGACGTACCAGTGCTCAACGTAAAGCAATGCTACGTGATTTAGCTACAGACCTAATCATTAACGAGCGCATCGAAACAACTGAAACTCGTGCGAAAGAGCTTCGTTCAGTTGTGGAAAAAATGATCACACTAGGTAAACGTGGTGACATTCACGCGCGTCGTCAAGCTGGTGCATTCATTCGTAAAGAAGTTGCAAACGCTGAAAACAACCAAGATGCTTTACAAAAGTTATTCTCTGACATCGCTCCACGTTACACAGAGCGTCAAGGCGGATATACTCGCATTATGAAGGTTGGTCCTCGCCGTGGTGACGGTGCTCCAATGGCAATCATCGAATTAGTTTAATAATTCGTGACTTCTAACATTAAGGGCGGGACAGTTAATCCTTAACTGCTTCTTTGCCCTTTTTGTATAAGTGCATGTGATGAAAAGCAGAGCGTTACGATGAGCAGCGCTGTCTGACTCGTCTAGCTCGTGCACCCCTTCCAACTTCTATGTTCATAGAAGCTGTTCAATGGATGAACAAGAAAAGATGTTCTTTTCTTTGGTCGGGGTGCAGGCTTTTTTTTATATGCAAAGGTTTTAGCAGAGCTGAGTAAGGATAGCGTAGAGGAGGTTACAGAATTGAAGGAAATCATTAAAGTGGACGATGTGCACTTCAGATACCCTGATCAGAATACGTATGCCTTAAAAGGCATCAGCCTGACGGTCAATCAAGGTGAGTGGCTCGCGATTGTCGGACATAACGGATCCGGTAAATCCACCCTTGCCAAGATGCTGAATGGGCTTCATTTCCCCGAGAAGGGACTAGTGACGGTGGACGGGATCACTCTTGAGGAAAGTTCTATCTGGGACATCCGTTCAAAGCTGGGTATGGTTTTTCAGAATCCCGATAATCAATTTGTTGGTGCTACAGTAGAGGATGATGTGGCTTTTGGGTTAGAAAACCATGGGGTACCTTATGAATCGATGGTACAGAGAGTCAATGATGCTTTAAAAAGTGTCCATATGGAAGATTTTCTTGATCAAGAGCCGCACCATTTATCAGGGGGTCAAAAGCAGCGTGTGGCGATTGCAGGGGTAGTAGCACTGCAGCCATCTGTCATCATATTGGATGAAGCCACTTCGATGCTAGACCCTAAGGGAAGACTGGAAGTTCTTGAAACAGTCAGGAAGCTGAAAGAAGAAGAGAACCTGACGGTGATCTCCATCACCCATGACCTGGAGGAAGCAACGAAGGCAGATCGTATGATCGTCTTGAATCAAGGCAGTGTCTTTAAGGAAGGGATACCGGAAGAGATTTTCCTATTAGAGGATGAGCTCATAAAGCTTGGACTGGATTCTCCTTTCACGATCAAGCTTGCCGGGGCACTGAAGGAAGCAGGGATTCCCCTGTCTAAAACATACTTTACAGAAGAAGAGTTGGTGGATGAATTATGCAAATCACATTTCAACAGGTAGAATACCGATATTCATTCAACACTCCATTCGAAAAACTTGCCCTTCAAGATATCAACCTTTCAATTCCAACCGGTCAGTTTCTCGCGGTGATCGGTCACACCGGTTCAGGCAAGTCTACACTGTTGCAGCATCTCAATGGATTATTAAAGCCTACTGAAGGGCTTGTGCAAGTAGGGGAGCACCAGATTAAGGCAAAGGAAAAGGCAAAGAATTTAAAGCCTGTCAGACAGAAGGTAGGGATTGTCTTTCAATTTCCTGAACATCAACTGTTTGAAGAAACCGTCCTTAAGGATATTTGTTATGGTCCGATGAACTTTGGTGTATCCGAAGAAGAAGCGATACAAAGAGCGAAAGACTTGATTCTAAAGGTTGGTTTGTCTCACGATGTACTACAGAAATCCCCATTCGATCTTTCAGGTGGACAAATGAGACGGGTTGCCATTGCTGGTGTATTGGCTATGGATCCAGACGTCATTGTCCTGGACGAGCCGACGGCAGGACTTGATCCAAGAGGACAGAGAGAGATCATGGACATGTTCTATGCCCTTCATAAGGAAAAAGGGCTGACCACCATTCTCGTAACTCATAGCATGGAAGACGCCGCTCACTATGCAGAAGAGATCGTCATCATGCAAAAGGGTCGTTTAAAACGGAAAGGAACCCCTGAAGAAATCTTCTCCCAGACGGACGAACTGTTCGAGATGGGACTGGACGTACCGGATGTGGTCCGTTTTCAATACCGGTTTGAAAAAAAGACCGGAAAGAAACTTCCGAAGACGTGTCTGACAATAGACGAATTGGCTTCAGCCATCCGTGCAATCCAGGACGGAGGTGAAGAACTATGATGGAAAAAATGATCTTCGGTCGTTATGTACCGGCTAAATCCATTCTTCACCAAATGGATCCGAGGGCAAAGCTTCTATTTATTTTTGGTTTTATAGGTGTCGTCTTTTTGGCCAATAATGCTATCACATACGCACTGCTCGGTCTTTTTACGTTTAGCGCACTCATACTATCCAACCTTTCCATCCGTTTTATCATCGGAGGACTGAAGCCCATTCTTTGGCTGATTTTGTTTACGTTTTTCTTACATGTGTTTTTCACAAAGGAAGGTCCCGTCATGTTGGACCTGGGTATCTTGTCGGTGCATGAAGAAGGGCTAAGACAGGGGATCTTTATATCATTACGATTCTTTTATCTAATCCTTGTTACTTCATTATTAACGCTTACGACTTCACCCATCACGATAACAGACGGGCTTGAAACGCTTCTGAATCCATTGAAGAAAGTGAAATTTCCTGTACATGAACTCGCACTCATGATGTCGATTTCCCTGCGGTTCATACCAACGCTGATGGAGGAAACGGATAAAATCATGAAGGCACAGATTGCCAGGGGGGCAGAGTTTTCATCAGGTCCCATCAAAGATCGGATCAAAGCGATCATCCCTCTATTGATTCCTCTCTTCGTCAGTGCATTTAAACGCGCCGAAGACCTGGCAACGGCCATGGAAGCAAGAGGGTATCAAGGAGGGGAGGGCCGGACGAAATACCGCCTGTTATCCTGGCATAAGAAGGATACGGGAGCGTTAATCGTCCTTGCCCTCCTCACAACGGCATTAATTATTTTTAGAGGATAATGGGAGTGTCACGTATGCAGAGAGTGAAGTGTACCATCGCATATGATGGAACATATTTTCATGGTTATCAGGTACAACCTAGAGAGCGTACCGTCCAGGGACTGATAGAAGGCATCCTGTCCACTATCCATAAAGGCGTTTCGGTCCGGATCAGCGGGTCTGGCCGGACCGACGCAGGTGTCCATGCTAACGGTCAGGTCTTTCATTTTGACACACCTTTATCCATTCCTGAAGAGAAATGGCCGATCGTGCTGAATACAAGGTTACCGGATGAAGTGACCGTGAAAGAAGCCGTGTTTGTTTCAACGGACTTCCACTCGCGGTTTTCCGTGGAGAAGAAAGAATACCGTTACCGAATCTATACAGGGGAAGCAAGAAGTCCGTTCAACCGGCATTTTGCCCTTCACTATCCCCATACACTTTCCGTACCTGATATGGAGCGTGCTGCCCGGCACCTGATCGGGGAGCATGACTTCACAAGTTTTTGTTCAGCAAAAACGGAAGTCGAAGACAAAGTAAGAACCATTCACCGTATTGACATTCAGGAACATGAAGAAGAAATCATTTTTTCTTTTGTGGGGAACGGTTTTCTATATAATATGGTGAGGATATTGGTCGGTACTTTGTTAGAGGTAGGTTCTGGGAATAGATCTGCAGATGAGATACCTGGAATACTGGAAGCACGAGATCGTAATCAGGCAGGAAAGACTGCGCCGCCACATGGATTGTATTTGTGGAAAGTGGATTATGGTTCTGATGAGAAATAAGATGTTATGGAATTTATTTAAAAAATACTAAAACAACTAATCCTGGTGTAACATTCTCTTGACAATAGACTGGGAACAAGATAATATAGCATATGGTATGTTATTAACCCCACGATAAGCCCCGGAAACTTATTGTGATTAGAAAATAAATACTACGGATTCATTAAATAGGAGGTTAAATCATGCGTACAACGTATATGGCAAAAGCCAACCAAATCGATCGTAAATGGTTCGTTGTAGATGCTGAAGGTAAAACTCTTGGACGTCTATCCAGTGAAGTTGCTTCAATTCTACGCGGAAAACACAAACCAACATTCACACCACATGTTGACACTGGTGATCATGTAATCATTCTTAATGCTTCAAAAATTGAACTTACTGGGAAGAAGTTAACGGACAAGATCTACTACCGTCACACTAATCACCCTGGTGGTTTAAAACAACGTACAGCATTAGAAATGCGTACAAACTACTCAGAGAAAATGCTTGAGCTTACTATCAAAGGTATGCTTCCAAAAGGTTCTCTAGGTCGTCAAATGTTCAAGAAATTACATGTATATGCTGGAGCAGAGCATCCACATCAAGCACAACAACCTGAAGTTTACGAACTTCGTGGATAATTAATAAGAGGAGGTTATTATCTTGGCTCAAGTTCAATATTACGGAACTGGTCGTCGTAAGAGCTCAGTAGCTCGTGTACGTTTAGTACCAGGTAACGGAAACATTGTTATCAATGATCGTGAAGTAGAAGTTTATATCCCATTCGCAGCACTAAGAGAAGTAATTAAGCAACCACTAGTTGCAACTGAAACTCTTGGTAACTATGACGTTTTAGTAAACGTTAATGGTGGAGGCTATGCTGGTCAAGCTGGTGCGATCCGTCACGGAATCGCTCGTGCTTTACTACAAGCAGACCCTGAATACCGTGGAACTCTAAAACGCGCTGGATTATTAACTCGTGACTCTCGTATGAAAGAGCGTAAAAAATACGGTCTTAAAGGTGCACGTCGCGCGCCACAATTCTCTAAGCGTTAATTATTATTTCACACAAAAGCTCAGCCGATTCTGTCGGCTGGGCTTTTTTTATATGGGTTTGAGGGACGGACCTCCATTTTGCCTATCATTCAGCTGCAGAATCCCTTTATATCAGGAAATGACAACTCCCAGAAGGGTCGATATGGAGGTCCGTCCCTCCAAGAAAATTGGTAACAGTTACTCGAATGAAGTGGTGGGTTAAGTAGGAAAATACGTTCAAAGGGGTGAATGATTTTTGAACGTTATTACAACTTTCAATACAAAGAGAAGAGAGAAGCAGATCAAGACGGAAAGAACGTTACTGAAAGAAATTTCAATTAAGATGCTGCAGGAGAGTGTCCGGCGGCATTTTGGATATATAAAGGTTCAAGGCGGCGTGTTCATGCAGCAAGGATTTGATGAGGCATGTTTTGATGTTGCCATAGAAGCATATCTCCTTGGAGGGAAAATCAGCAAATTCGGATACTCAGGTGAAGATACCACATTAGTGAAAAAGCGTTGTGAGGAAGAAATAAAGCATTTTATTGATACACTTTATAATTTCTGGCTGTACTGGTCTGAGATGGGTGTATCGAATGAAGTAGATGAGTCCTTTTATTTCTGCTGTGAGCACTTTGTGGAAACATGGTGGTCAGAAGGATACGAAAAAGGCATCAAGCGTCACAAATTACGGTTGCATTAATTTCAGTTCTAAAACCCATTCTTGTCCCATATTTTTTAGTAAAGGCATCGGGGCTTCTTCCGTCGCCAAGACTTGAAATAGGAGGACTGGAATGGTTCAGAAACTGAAGGTTATCGGGATAATTTCTGCACTGGCTATTTTATTATTCATCATTCAATATAAAATATTAGACAAAGATACATGGGATTCGTGGAATCTCCCCTTATCAGGAAAGATCATCTATATAGATCCGGGACATGGTGGACCGGACGGGGGCGCCGGGGATCAGAATGCTCTTGAGAAGGACATCGCATTGAATGTCTCACTGATGATAAGGGATTATCTTCAGGAGCAAGGGGCCCTCGTGATCCTGACACGTGAGAAGGATGAAGATCTTGCAGACGAAGGGACGAGAGGATACAGCCGAAGAAAAGTGGAAGATCTTAAGAAAAGGCTGAACTTGATCAATGAATCCCAAGCAGATCTGTTTCTTAGTATCCACTTGAATTCCATTCCATCTGCGAAATGGAGTGGTGCTCAAACTTTTTACAATCCAAAGTTTGAAGAAAATAAAGCACTCGCCAAAGCGATCCAAGCAGAACTGACAAGAAATCTGGAAAATACGACCCGGGAAGCAAAGGGTCTGCAAAATGTCTATATCCTGAAGCATGCTAAAAAATCAGGTGCCCTCGTGGAAATCGGTTTCCTCTCCAACCCTGGAGAACGTGCCAACCTCCTTAAAGAGGATTACCAGCAAAAGATTGCTGCCTCCGTCTACCAAGGGGTACTCAACTACCTGACCGCAGACAATGAAGACAAAGAAAAAGCTGACGAGGAATAACCTCTCAGCTTTTTTTATTATTCGACAAAAGCATTCAAAACCTTTTGAGCATTCATTCAACTGAGAATATGTTATACTGAAAACAGATGATTGAAAACGAATACATAGAAAAGGGTGGTTATTCATGTTATCGGAACAACAAACACGCGAACTTTTATTTGGATTGAAAGATCCTTTTTTAAATAAAACCTTACAAGAAACAAATGGTGTTGTAGACATCTCCGTTAAAGAAGAAAAGAACCATGTCAGTGTGAAAATCGCCATTGCCAAAACGGGTACCGGGGAGCAAATGCAATTCCAGCAGCAAATTGTACAAGTATTAAAGGAGAATGGAGCGGACTCCGTCGGGATCCGTTTCACCGAGCTGCCGGAAGAGGAGCTAGAAAAGCATAGAGGCGCAGGTGGGGAAGGGACGGACCTGTTATCCCCTGCAAGTAAGACGACTTTCATTGCGATTGCCAGCGGAAAAGGCGGCGTAGGAAAATCAACGGTTTCGGTTAACCTTGCCGTCTCACTTGCCCGACAAGGCAAAAAGGTCGGTCTTGTGGATGCCGATATTTACGGATTTAGCGTTCCTGATATGATGGGGATCGTGAAAAGGCCGGTCGTACGCGGGGAAAGAATTATTCCAGTAGAACGATTCGGCGTGAAGGTCATCTCCATGGGGTTCTTCGTAGAGGATAATGCCCCTGTTATTTGGAGAGGGCCGATGCTTGGTAAAATGCTGAATAACTTCTTCTCTGAAGTCGAGTGGGGCGACCTGGATTATTTACTGCTGGACCTTCCACCTGGCACAGGAGACGTTGCTCTTGATCTACATACGATGCTTCCACATTGTAAGGAAATTATCGTCACTACACCTCATCCGACAGCAGCATTCGTTGCAGCCCGTGCAGGCGCCATGGCCCTTCAAACCGACCATGACATCCTTGGTGTGGTAGAAAACATGTCTTACTTCGAAAGCAAACTGACAGGTGAAAAGGAATTCGTCTTCGGTCAAGGCGGTGGAGAGAAGCTTACAGAAGAGCTCCGTACCGATTTACTTGGCAAGCTTCCACTCCAGCAGCCGGACTGGGATGAAGCGGATTTCGCCCCTTCCATTTATGCAGAGGATCACCGACTCGGTCAGATATATGGGGAGATCGCTCACAAAGTAATTGAAAAACTGTCTTAAATAAGCAAAAAAGGGACCAATGCTGATATATGCATTTGGTCCCTTTTTATGTTTGTTACATTGACAGGAGGAAGGTCTCTATTGCCCTCCGCTGCCTGTACCACCCGAGTCTCCAGAACCACCCTGGTCACTGCCGGATGATTGACTGCTGCTGCCTTCACTTTTTCCGCCATCTTTGATTTCCCCTGCAGCCTTCAATAAAACGTCCTGCAGCTTCGCCTTGAATAACGGACTTTGGAAGGTTTCTGTGATCACCTTTTGCAGATGCTCTTTGTATTCCTGGCTCTTTAATACCTCGGTAAGCTCTTTCTTGAATTCCGGATCCTTTAAAAGGTCCATCATCATTCCTTGGTACTCAGGATCCTTCATGAGGTCTTTGAGCAATTTTTCATTGCCATCTTTCATGCTTTTTGCCATGGCTTCAGCAAACTTCGGATCTTCAAAGGATTTCTTCCAGAATTCTGTTCCCTTTTCGGATGTGAGGGTTTTGGATATCGTATCAGTCACAACACCCTGATCCATAATAAGCTCTGACTTCATTTTTTCATCAGACATGACTTGCTGGATGGCTTTTTTACCATCATCCGTCTTTAATATATCAACAACCATCTTCTTGGTCTCTTCATAATCCATTTTGCCACTGCCCGTATCCCCGCCACCGCCACAAGCGGATAGAAGAAGAAGGGGCAATAGAAAAAGAAAGGAATATCTTTTCATGGGTAGGCTCCTTCCATACAAATTCCCTTACCCTTAATATGAGAAATATCGAAAAAAATATGCACAGGTAAAATTGGAACCTGGATTTTTTAAACATGCGTTGGTACAATCAAGTGAGTGTATATTTTTTTATTTGGAGGAAAATAGAAGTGACCATCCGCAATTGGATTCGTTTATTTATTCATACGTTAGTCATCGGTGGAGCCATAACAGGTGTCGCCGCCCTGATCATAAGATGGGATCAGTTCGGGCCATACTTTCAGGACGGTGACGTGATT
The DNA here is from genome assembly GCF_001591825.1 of Rossellomorea vietnamensis NBRC 101237. Classification (GTDB taxonomy): domain Bacteria; phylum Bacillota; class Bacilli; order Bacillales; family Bacillaceae_B; genus Rossellomorea; species Rossellomorea vietnamensis. The sequence continues at coordinate 1,947 of NZ_BCVQ01000053.1, read as the reverse complement.
GGTATATTATCGAGTTTACTCTGGTTCATATTTGTAGGATTTACTTTTAGTGTCATCAGTCAAATGGGCTATTTCGCTTATTTAACCATCCATCAATTCGGGATGGGGATGTTCAAGAGCTTATGGAACCCCGTTCAAGTGGTGTTGATCGCCCTTGTGCTGTTTGATTTGATTTACTTCAGGTTCAGAGCTTTCGCTGTAGAAGGGGAGTCGTATACACCTTATATCCTTCTCGGCATCGGGATCTTTGTGGTGGGTCTTGTCGTGGCTTACGTCAAGAATCAACAATCAGAAGCTAAAACCAACACATTTGTATCAGCCCTATTCTTTATGATTGTCGTGACGACACTCGAATGGCTTCCGGTATTACTGGTGAATTCCGTGAAATGGTTGTATCTTATGCTGCTCGCCCTTCTTGCCTGTAACGCATTCCAACTATTGCGCCTTCCTAAGTACATAGAGAAGTCCCAGACGGAAAGAGAACACAGGAAATCGGCTAAGGGTTGAATAAAAAATCCCGCAAGGTGAACGTCGTTCACCTTGCGGGATTTTTATTACTGTATAAGCGATGACTTGGCATCACCGTTTGAAATCATGTCGGATACCGTAATGAATTTCCCTTTCCCTTTAAGCTCTTTCACTATGGACGGCAAGGCGTCCTTCGTCTGTTTAGCTGAATCTGATGCGTGAAGAAGAACGATATCCCCTTTTTTTGCTTTGCTAACGTTATTCAGGATTTCTTCTACACCGGGGTTGGTCCAATCCTTCGAGTCCACACTCCAGTGGACGACCGTTAAGCCGAGGGAATCAGCGACCTTCAACGTTGCTTTATCGAAATGTCCCGTTGGAACGCGTAATAATTTCACATCTTTCACATTCAATTTCTTAAAGACCTCATCCGCCTTCATAATGTCCTGCTTTATTTTGTTCGGTTCCATCTCCGTATAGTCGGAATAGGCATAGCCGAGATTTCCGATCTCATAACCCTGCTTCACGATTTGTTCCACTAAATCGGGATGTCGCTCGGCCCAGGCTCCGGAAAGAAAGAAGGTAGCGGATGTCACATTCATTTTCTTTAATTCTTCAAGGATCGGCTTTGCCTTTTCATCACCCCAACCGATGTTGAAGGTGATCGCCACTCCCTTTTCCCCTTTGTAAATCGCCTTCGGACCATCCTTCGTACTGAAAACCGAGAGTGTCGACAGGTTACTGCTATATACAAACAAAGCAGTAAAGAAAGAAATCACGATAATCAAACTAATTTGCTTTAATTTCTTAGCGTTTACTGTGTGAAACGTATTCAAAGTCATCCCTCCGTTCAACCGTCTGTCTTTACTAAAGATATGCATGTCCTTCAAAAAAATATCTATCTGACAAAAAAATGATTATAAATATCTTTTAATGGAAAAAACTACAAATACCAACATAAAGGGGTGACATACTTGCTGGGGTTAATGATTAATGATAGAGAGAAACAAGAAATAGAATATCTGTTGAAAAGAGAGATGGATGAAATACTGTTCGATCTTAAGGATTCTCGAATTGATCATATCGTTAAGAGAGCAATGGATGAACGGTATAAAATCTTATTTTCCCTTTTTAAACGGTTTGCAAGTCACAAGGAATGTTTGAAATATATGAAGACAGCACCAAAGAAAGAAACAAATTAATGACATCGGGCTCTCCTTTTATTACAAGGGAGAGCTTTCATTATCATAAATGCGAGGGAACATAGATGAAACAGAGGTAATGGGAATGAAATAATTTTTTAAAAAAGTTCACAAAATGTATTGACCCGTATTTGAAATCTTGATATAGTAATAAACGTCGCTGAAACACAATGAATTATTTAGAAGAAACACCAATAAATAATTTTAAAAAACAGTTGACATCACATGATGAATTGTGATAAATTAATAAAGTCGCTTCAAACAGAAGCACTCACAC